>DRGL01000067.1 GCA_011050085.1 Pricia antarctica
CTGACGTATTCGTCCTGCACCAGGGTATCGATATCGGTAATTACCTTCAGGAAATTGGCATCCAATACGCGCTCGATTTCCCTGTCGATGAACATACGGTCGACCAGTTCGGCAAAAAAGGACTGTAGTTTTCCTGTAAGATTTTCATCCTTGCTGATGAGTTCTTCGAGATTCTGTAAATGGTCGAACAGTTTCAGTTCCTTTACCAAAGGTATGAACTGCATGCGTTTTATCGGGTTGGTGTACTGTTCGGCCGCGAATTCCTTGAGATAGATGTTATAGAAACCGAGATAGTCCGGATGGTTGCAATCAATTTTTTGCACGGTCTCGAAAAAGTCCAAGGTCCACATCAACTTTAGTTTATCGGAAACAAGATCGTTGTGGTTCTGCTTTCTGAAATCTGTTTGTACGGGTATTTCGTAACGGCCCTGTATCTTCTTTGACTCCATATTCGGCCTCAATAGCCCGAAACAGAGTTTCTGCTCGATAGGGTTCTCGAAGGTATCGGCCACGATTCCCCCGAAATGACCGGTCGACATGCTCGTTATCTTACTTTTCGGGAGGAGTTCAGAGTGGATGGTGCTGAAATTGACCGTGCTATCGTTGCTGGATACGGTCCTGCTCTTTTTCTCCTGATGGATGCGCCCGAATATCTCGCTGATGCGCCGCGCCGTCTCCCCCTTGGCCGCACCGCTGAACACATTGGAGCAGTTGTCGAAAATGACCTCCGCAAGTTCCCTGCCATAGTCCGCGGTCAATTGGGTGATGCTCTGAACGCCCAGGACCGTGGCCACAAGGTGCGACCTTCCGGTATCGATGATCTTGCGCAGCCCCATGATGAATACGGTGGGTAGTTCGTCCAAGATCAGTCCCAACGGCCTGCACCCCGGCCTGTTGACCACCTGCAGAATTTTGTTGATGTACAGCCCGATCGGTGCGGCATAGATTTCGGATCGGTCGGGGTTGTTCTGTATGCAGACGATCTTGGGCCTTTTCGGATTGTTGATGTCCAACCGGAAGTCGTTGCCGGTCATGACATAATAGATTTCCTTATTGGCCAACATGGAGAGCGAGATCTGGGCACTGGCCGTCTGCCCGGCCAATTGCTGGCCTGCCTGTCGTTCCATTGCATCCTTGAACGGGACCATAAGACTACGTACCTCTATCTCCTGCATCATGATTTCCAGCAGATATTCGATATTGACCGTTGATAGCGTGATGACATGGGGCAGGGTGCAGATGTTCTTGCCGGTCTGCTCCGCCTTGATTTTAAGGTACCATATAAGACCGGAAACAAAACTGATGGCACTCTTGGAAAAGAAATCGCTGCGCTTGATCCAATCCTTGTTGAGGTTTTTCATGATAATGGTCGCGGCATCGGCGGCATCGGTCTGGCTGGTCATTAGATAGGGGTCGATGGGATTACAGCGGTTTTTGATATTGTCAAAGCTCAAGGTGTAGAATTCGGGTATTTTGGACAGTTCTTCGGGATCGGTCGTACGCTCCTTTTTTCTACGCCAGTAGTTATAGGTGATCTTGCTCAGGGTATCGAACTTAAAGTCGTAGATAAGCAGGGTAAAGTTCTTTTCAATCATCTGCTCGATGATCTCCTCGATAAGCGCGAAGGATTTTCCGCTACCGGGGGTTCCGATGATCAAAAGGGCCCGGAAGAGGTTGACAAAGTTTATCCACCCTTTTCGCAGCTTGCCCTTGTAGCGGTATTCGTAGGGGATATTCACGGAGTGCTCCGTATCCACCCGCTTTTCCGTCTGCCGGAAGGTCTCGTTCTCCTCGTTGAACGGATCTTTGTCGGCAGCATTGCCATAGTCCATGACCTGAAAGAGATGAACCGCTCCGGAGACCGAGAAGAGAAAGCCAAGGCAGTAAAGGGTCGCGGAGACCCAAAATAGCCCGATATCGGATACGGGGAAATAGCCAGTGATCAATAAAAGCATTGCCCCCAGGCCAACGTATATAAGGCCTGAGGCCAAAGTGCTTTTCTCATTTTTCCGGGGATCGTAAAGCATGACCGCCCCCAAAATACACATCAACAACATTCCCCTACCGTGCAGGGGCCTTTGCAACGCATCGAACCGAAGCAGATAGTTATGGACGATATCGAAAACACTCGAATCCATCCCCTGATATTGGAGTATCGGATAATAGGCCATAAAGCCGATCACCGCGAAAAAGGCTACCGAAAGCAGCATGGCCGAGAAGGCAAGGTTCTTGTCTTTCATGATATATCCACGGAATTAATGGGACTCTCGGTAGATCAATGGAACATACGCTCTTTCCATTGGGCAACGACCGTTTCTGAAGCGACAGGGAAAGCGACCTCCCTTTCCCTGATGTATTCTATGGTCTCGTCCATCAAAAGGCCTGCCTGTTCATTGATAAAGCGGGCATAGGTATCCGCTTTTTGCAATCGGTGCTTCAACTGCATATCGTTTTCCTCGACAAGTGCGTCCAAAAGTTCGACGTAATATTGATTGTCCTTCAGTTCTTCGGATAAGGGTTCCATGGTCTTCATTATAAAGTGTTCTGTAAGTTATTATTTTTTCGCTGTATTCCTTGATTTTCCCTACCCCGTTCCGGACTTGGGGAAATGTTCCTTTGGAAATGTTCCCGTATGGATGGGTAGGGGATGGCATAGGTATAGTTCAGCCCAAAATCACATTCCACACTTTTTTCGGAAATCCCTTTGATAACACCTACATTGGTAGCGCCCTCGGGGCCTTTTGGTGCCCTCAGTTCTATTTTATCACCGATGGCCATAGCATCGGGCAGAATCGCCCCAATCTTATGGAACTTTGCCTTTTTGGATGCCCGGAGGTCATCGTTCCAGTCCTTCCCGTTGGATTTATGGATATCGGTCGCGAACGGCAGATAAAGTCCGTTAACGGCACGGAGCAAGGTTTTGAAGGCAGTCCCTTTCCGCTCGGTATCGTTCGTGTCGGCGGTCAGATTATTTTTATATTCGAAAACGATCTTGTCCGAAAATTCCGCACATTGGATAGGACAGAGACCTAGGTTCCCATCTCGGCGGTCGGATGCCAAATTCTCCATCAGGATGTTTTTGTGATGTGGCAGGCGATCCCTAATTTTTTCGGTGTAATGGATGTTCAACCGGACATTCCCGTTCCGAAAAGAACTTTCGATATAAATATCGGGACGGTAACTATTGATCAAACTTCCAAAAACCTTTAGGTCGTATTCCTGGCCTTTGACATCATTGTCCATAATGGATACCAGCTCCGTCTCCCCGGTCTTTAGGTAAGGTTCGATAAGTTGGCCGAAGAACCTTAATTTTTCGTCATAAACGTTTCCCCCGAAGGATATATAAAAATTGTCGGGTCTTCCATGAAGCTCATGATAGGAGAGGAGGTCGATGCCACTTTCCCCAAAAACTATTTTCGCCGGATTCTTTATCGGCTTGGAATGAAATAGAAAATGGTCCTTACGGTTCAGTACCAAACGAAATTTTTTCAGCTCTTTGTCCTTTTTGCTGTGATAGGGCCTGTTGTAGAGGATGTAATTTTTCGGACTGTCCTCAAGGTCGTACTTGGGGAAGGCGATATTGGCGATCGTACCGCCATTGTCCCTGTGGTGGTAGGCATTGAAGATACGGCCGCTAAAAGGGATACTTTTAATTGTAGATTCCGATATGGACCTTTCGGAGCGTAAATAATCAGAGTTCCGTAACGGAACGATGTTGTAGTTGTCCTCCAAGGGTTTTGGGGATGTCCCGGGTCGCTGGATCTTAAGTTCCGTGTTTTGCAGGTTATAGCTACGATCCATGATTTCCAGACCGCTTTTTATGGCCATGTAAAAATTGGCGCTGCGGCGCAAGAGATATTTGAAGAAAAGTCCCTTGTCAAGGGAATCGTTGCGGTTGAAATAGGTTACGGGGCGACGTGACGTCTGTAGCACGATGCTATCCCGATCGTTCTTGAATTCCATGGACCCCGCACTTTTTTTCACCAATCTGTATCCGTTCCGGTGTAGGTACATAGGGAAATCGGACCCGTCATTGATCTTGGCGATCAATTCTTTATAGTGCTGGGGATCTTCCCCGTAGTTCGGACTTTTCATGGGAGATTTTTAAAATGGCCGATATATAAAGCATATCGGCCATTAGTATGAGTTAGCGAATAATCGTTTACATACTTATGGCGTTGTTAGGCTGTCTCTTTTTTTTTTCGCCACTTTTTTCGATCGCTTTCTCGGTACCCGTTTCCTTGGCCTTTGCCTTTTCCATGGATTTGGTGATAAAGCGTTCCGCCTTGGGGCTCCAGCTCACCATATAGGTCAAGGGCCCTTTCTTGGTCCTTTCGATGGTGATCTTCGTCTCGACGCCCTTGTTCATCGCATCCGCCTGTGGCCGGGTCAATTGCTGACCGTACAGATAAGTGTTGGCCGATAATGCGGGTTTGGTCCGGATGTCGTTCAACTTTGGCTCGTAATAGGCCAATTTGGTGAACAGCTCCCCATCGTTGGACCGTCCCTCGAACGCTACGTGCTTGCCCTCGTCGACCATTTTTTTGAACTCGACCGGAGTAAACTGATGGTTGTAGGCCTTGGCCTGGTCCTGGCTTACAATTTCCTTTCGCTTGATCTGCACGTCCAATCGCGAACCAGAGTTCGGGCTGTAGACCATCTGTACCATTTTAACGCTCTCCTTGATGACCCCGTCCTTGGGATAGGCCGAGCTATGGAGATATTCTTCACCTCTTACCACGGAATCCTGAACGTTCTCCGGCAACTTGTCGAAACTGATATAGGCCCCTTCCAGCCGTTCCTTGACCTCGCCCATCGCAAAACGTTGCGCGGGAAATTTTTGGGGTTCCAGAAACTTACTGTCCTTTTCTATCTCGAAGTAGATGTTGTCCGAGGTCGTTACCTTATATGCAGTGTCGCTGATGGCGACCGCTTCGCCTTTCGACCAGGCCTGGTTTAATTTTACGAACACCTTTTCGATGTTTTTTTCTACTTGTTGTTTCATTTTTGAGTGATTTTGAATTGTTACGGAATTTGAAATTGTTTACTTTTGAAATTGATAACCTGCAAATCAGGAGTGATTTACGGGTTACGGAATTTGAAGGAAAGAGGGCGGGAGCGCCCTTTTTCCATTTTAATTTGCGATTCTATAATCCTTCCATTGCACCTCCTTTCTTTTTTCCGATTGGCCTTCGATAAGTTCCCGTTCCGAATACCAGTTTCCGGTCGTCGGTTTTAGGATCTCGATGGTCCTGTCCAGATAGTTCTTATAATACGACCAGACCAAAAGTTTGATGGCATTGGTCTCCAAGGGCAGGCGGACCTGTATCCGTCCTTTGTCCTTGGTGACCGAAATGCTGTACCGGTTCAATCTGTTCTGGTCGATGATCTTGTTATATGCCAAAAAGCTTTTGGTCAGTTCTTTGTTGAAGCGTCTGGTGTGGTCATAAAAACGTGAGAACGCTTTCTCCTCACCCATGGGGAAATTCAACAGCATATCCCGATCGGTCAGGTTCAACTTGAAATCCGAACCGTTTATAAAGGATATAAAATGTAGGTCCCGTAGATACCCTTCCAATTTTCTTTTCCCGGTAAAGCTTAGAAAGAGTTTGTCCACTTTTACAAGGCGTTTTATTTGAAAGAGTATCTCGGCCGTTCGGGAATTGATTTCGCCCAAGGCCATATAGACCACATTTTTCAATCCGAACTTTCTATGGAAGGCCAAGGCCTCTTTCGGGTCCTTGAAGAGAAAGAGGCCTTCGATTTTTTTAGGGATGTTGGAGTACCAGAGGGAGTGCTTTATAGCCGATTCTCTATAGGGAAGTACCCCCTTGTCCGTATCTACAAAATAGCCACATACCTCGTTTTGCATGTTGAACAGGGGAAAGAGCACTTCCCCTGCTTCGTTTTGAAAGATCCTTCCCGAAAAGGCGTCCAAATCCTCCAAGTCGGTAAATAGCGGATCGGCGGCCTGTTGGACGGTAAGACCATAAGAGCTAAAATGGTTGAAGTCTTTCGGTACGATTTCCATCGGACCTTTCGATTGGTCATCCAACATCAGACCTTTTGTTTCAAGTATCTCCGTATATAGCGAATCTACCTTGTCCCAGATCATCTCCTTATTGCCCCCTTCGGTCTTGGATACATTTTCTGTGATCAGGTCCGAGGCGGCCATTTTCTCCTGGGGCCGCTGTACCTTATAGTATAGAAAACCGTTTTCGGTTCGGATGACGACATAATATAATCCGCCCTTCTCGAAGATATGGTGGGTCCTTTCTTTCGAAATGGACGTGTACCCCAAATGCGCGAAGAGTTTCGGGAGGTCTATGAGATGGTCTTCTGTCAGCCAATTTCGAATCATATTCCAAAAATATTTTAATATTTGCTTTTAAATTATATATTTGCTTATAAATACAAATATATGAATTATTTCGGAATCACAACATTTTGGCGAAAAAAAAATCTAACGGCCGACCGGAAGCGGCCGACCGGTCTTGGAAAAAAGAATCTGGCCTATCTGCTTTTTCTGATCCTGATATCCCTGTTCTATGCTTTGCGGTACGGTACCTCCGTTTCGGGGGAGCCGTTGCTCGATACTAAAGTGGCGATGGAAGGGTACGGAGAAAGTTTGCGCATGAACATGGGCTCGGTCCTCCCCGACACCATCGTGATAAATAAGGAACGCGAACAGCTGTTGACGGCCATCGAGGAACGGATAGTGACCTATCTCTACCGAATCCCCGATTATTCCTATATCAATTCCCTGAAAACCTATCTACGGTTCCGGCCGAAGCTTTTGGAACAGTTTCCCTCCGCGGTGCCCTTGGAGAAAGGCGATTATTTTGTTTCAAGTTCCTACGGCATCCGCTCGCATCCTATTTCCGGAAAATCAAAAAAGCATTTCGGTATCGATATGGCGGCGCCCTTGGGCAAACCCGTTTACGCATCGGCCTCGGGCACAGTCTTGGATATCGTCCATTCCAAAAACGGCTACGGCATGCATATCATTATAAAGCACCGCTTCGGCTTCCGGACGTTGTACGGACATCTGAGCAAAATACTGGTAAGCAAAGGCCAAAGCGTGGAACAGCACGAACTTATAGGTACCGTGGGCAGTACGGGAAGTTCCACGGGATATCATTTGCATTACGAGATCTTAAAGAACGAGATCCAAGTAGATCCAATGCTTTCATTGAACCTGAAGAAGACCATTTATACGCATTTAATCGAACCAAAACCGGAAAACGATGGAAGGAAATAAAAGAAAAGTATGGCAAAAAGGGGTGCGCTCGATAAGACGGCTGTACCATTCCTTGAACAATTATCGGATAAAGGCAAATAATCCCGATTTCAGGGAATTCAGCTTTTTGGAATATGCGGAGGTGCGGCCCGAGGAAGTGGGCGACCTTGAACGGCTCCGATATATCAAAAAATTGGATTTGGCCCAAAAGGGATACATCAACACGGACCTCAAAAAGCTTTTGTCCCATTTCGGGGAAAAGGAACGTTTGATGCGGAAAGACCATACTATTATCCCCATCGCCAATTTGAAAGTTTTTGAAAACCAAACCCCTCTGTGCCTGATACAATTGGGGTACGAAGCGGTCGGCAAAACCTTTTTTATGGCCGGTCGCAACCATGAAAATATACCTTTATGGAAATCCTTTAACAGTTTAAGATTACGTGAATACCTATCGGCCGTGCATCCGGTCATGGAAAATGCCCTTCAATTAAAGCACACCTTTTTTGAAATGGACGTATCGCAATGCTCCAAGGAAGATAAAGACGCGATATGTAAATTCTATAATGAGACCGTCGTATTTTCCTTTCGGACCAATCCATATTTCAAGGCCTCTGTTTTAACCCCAAAAGAGGAGATACTATTAGATGCCAAAAAGTTTGTCGGTGAAACCTTCCGCTTGTCAATATCAAAAAATGAAAGTTCCTTGATGACGTTGACGGAAGCTACGGAGCGCTACTTTGTCTTCCAATCGTTTCTAAAATCCGCGCCCGAACCGGAATCCATTTATTTCGACCGACCGGAGTTTAAAGAGCGTTTTCTTGATAGTGGTATTACCCTTATAGCCCATTTGAAACATAACCTCCGGTTGGGTGTACGCAACGGCATACTACAGATAGGCAAACTAGATGGTTCGGAAAGTAAAGATATGCTTAGATGGGAAAGCTTCGAGAACCGTATAGCTTCCAGTATGTTTTCGGCCAAGGAAAAATATTACCTGTCGAACGAGGTCATTACCAAAAAGAACTTTTTGGTCGAAAAAGATGCCGTTCTACTAAAATCCGGTATCAAAACGGCACAATTGAAAAAGCATTATGGTACGGGACAATGGCATTTTGCCGAGAGCAATAACCCTTCGCAGGAGCTCCGATTTAAGCCTATCGATAAAAAAGCCTTGAAAAATATCCAGGACCATTATGGCCATTGCAAGAATTTCAATAAGGCCATTGCAAGAATCAAGAAGTATACAAACCAACAGACCATTCAACTTTAGACCTATGCTATTCATAATCAGTATCACAGACCCTAAGGGCACCGCCTTATTATCGGACCTATTTCATATGGATAGTAAAATGGAATTATATCAAAAGCTGCCATTTTTAAATTCGGGCGTAAAGAAAGGAAGTATGAAAAATGCCTTTACAATTCAAATTTCGGATTCGGAACGGACTGTCCTAAAAGCGTTTTTCTCGAACATAGAGGAAACACAACTGAACAAAACACGGATTTATGAACGAATCGGCCAAAAACAGGATGAGTATATAGCACAGAACCGAGGGTAAAACCTCTCCCATCAAATTCCATAACCCACTCACTCATGACATACTCAAAAAAGAAGTATCTGGACTATATGCTCCGGACCATCGACGCACTTGTGGCCTCAGGCTCCGGCCCCCATGTTTTTATAAACAACCCGGGGTTTGGAAATATTTTCGATATCCTAAAAAACAAGGGGTACCGCAAGGAACTTGTCGAAAAACTCGATGAATATGGAGGTATGTCGTATACCCATACCATTATGACAAGCCTGCAACAAAGTTCCTTGAACTCGTTCTACACCCCTGAGCCTATTATTTGGGCCATATCTAATTACCTAAAGGCCCAGGATTGCTTTCAGCCCAAATCGATTCTTGAGCCGAGTGCGGGCAACGGGCTGTTCATCCGTAGTCTTGCGAAGATCTATCCGTCCTCAAAATTCACCGCCTTTGAAAAAGAGGTGCTCACGGTCCGTATCCTGGAACATAATTTTAAATACAATAAGAACGTTCAGGTTTATGGGGTTCCCTTTGAGAATATCGCCCGGACCGATGCGGCCAAAAAATATGACCTGGCCATAAGCAATATACCTTTCGGGGCGAACAAAGTATTCGACCCCGAACTACACGGACATCCCCTACAATCCCAAATAACCAAGAACATCCATTCCTATTTTATCCATAAAGGCTTGGCATCTCTGGAACCGTCCGGCGTCTCCATTCTGGTCTGCACCAAGAATTTCATGGACAAACAGCGGTATGTACCCATTCGGGAGGAGCTGATGCTTACCAATAACTTTTTGGGAGGCCTTCGATTACCGGATTCCGCTTTTGCGCAGGAAAACACGGCCATAGTTACCGACATCCTTCTTTTTCAGAATAATCAACGGATTGAGACCACTGTCGAACAAAAGGAAATCAACTCCCTGTTCGCCAGAACTACCGAACAGATATTAGGGGCCAATCCGGTACAGATGAACGAATATTACCTATCCCGTCCCGACCATATATTGGGTACTCTTACCGAAGGCGGACTTTATAACAATCGCGACTATACCGTAAAATCGGACTACACCCTTGATAGATTGGCCAGCGAAATACATAAGGAATTATTGAATTTCGAGATTCGGCCACAACTTGAAATTGCAAAAAGTAAATCGATAGTCAAAGCATCCTTTGAAGCAATTCCCAAGCCCGATACCGATATATTACTATCCGAAACGAAAAGTTCGGGGGGCCTGAAACCGGGTAACTTGACCATTGAGCGGCAAAAGCTCTATAAAGTCGATCAAGATAATGAACTTCAACTATTAAAGGTAAAGCCTCGGGAGTTCGATAGGCTTTCAAAAATTATAGCACTTAGGGATACGTATCTCAGAATGTTGGATAGTCCCGACGAACTGAAAGAAAAAGTCAGAGATGAACTCGATTACCAATATGATGCGTTTGTTTTTCAGTATGGACAGCTGAACGACAAGGCGAACTATCCCTTCGTCACTTTGGATATTCAAGGTCCGATGGTTTTGGGATTGGAAACCCCTAAGGATGGATTATTTGTAAAGTCCGATATTTTCAATGTTTCCATTGAGCTGGATAGTCCAGATATTAAGTTGGAAGAATCGATAAAGATCCTGAGCCTAGACGATGCGATTTACTATTCCCTGAACAGATTCAATCGTATCGATGTCGATTCCCTTGTTTCAAATACGGGAGTAGCCAAAGATGAGATAATCAAACAGGCATTAGATGCGCAGCTCCTATTTTTAAACCCTGTGAAAGTAGGTTGGGAACTGGCCCCCAAGTTCCTGTTCTTATCCGGTACCATTTATGAAAAGCTGAACGCCTATCGCAAAAATGATTTCGGCGATTATCGTTCCTATGTCGACAAATCCTATATCGACCGGAGCATTATGGCCTTGGAAAAGGTCAAACCTCCCATGACCCCGTTCGAGGACCTGGACATCAAATTGCACGAGCCTTGGTTCCCCATCGAATATACGCAGGCCTTCATTTTCGATACCTACAACTCCTTGGCCCATATCGCCTACAACGATAGTACCTCGAAATATATGGTCAAGATCGAGAAGGCCGACGCCGAGTACATCAAAAAATTTACGGTACAGGCCGAACATCGCTATTATGGTTTTAGGCAAATTCTGGAAGGCGCGTTGAATTCCACCATACCCTATATAACCAAAGGCTCGAAACAATATAAGCGTACGGACAAGGCCAAAATGCAGGAAATACGCATCAAATTCGACCAGATGTACAGGGAGTTCAATACGTATATCATTGGTAAACCTGTCCTTAAAGAGCAGTTGGAGCGTATTTTTTATAATACCTATGATGCGCAGGTGCATCCCAAATACGATGGCGATTATCTCCATTTTGAGGGCCTGAGGCATTTTACCCCCTATAAAAGCCAACTGGATACTGTGGCCGGTATTATCGTCAACCAAGGCTTGTTGGTCAACAAGGAGGTCGGCTTTGGTAAGACCCTTGACATCGCCTTGACCGTTCAAAAACTGAAGGAGCTCGGACTGTCCAAAAAGACCTTGGTAATCGGTCTACGTTCCACCATAATCCAGCTGGAAAGGGAACTTTTGAACGCGTTCCCGACAATGAAACTCTTGGTCGCAAGTGACAAGGTCGTGTATGGGGTAGCAAAACGGAAAACGTTCTTTAGAAAGATCAGGGACGACCGACATGACGTAGTACTGATGAGCCATGACACGTTCAAATTTATACCACAATCCCCCGAAATCATCCATGAGATTATAACCGAGGAGCTGACCAATCTTGAACGTGACCTAAGTGTTATTTCGGAGGATAAGTATGACATCGGAAAAAGGGCCTTAAAAGCTTTGGAACAGCGCAAGGCAAATCTTACCGCCGACCTGAAACAGGTCTATTTTCAGATTGGGAGCAAACAGAGCGATGCCCTGAATTTCGAACGTATGGGCTTTGAGCATATTATGGTCGATGAATCCCATAAGTTCAAGAACCTGATGTATACCACCCGACATAATCGGGTCGCGGGCCTGAACACCAACAAAGGCTCGGAACGGAGTAAGAATCTTTTGGTGGCCATACGCACTTTGCAGAAGGGAAAACAGCGGGATTTTCAGACCACATTCCTGTCCGGCACGCCGATATCCAATTCCATTACGGAAGTCTATGTGCTTTTCAAGTATCTGATCCCGCATCGGATGAAGCAGATGAACATTACCTCTTTCGATCAATGGGCACAGGTATTTGCAAATAAATCATACGAATTCGAACCTACGGTATCGGGGGACTATAAAGTTCGGGAGCGTTTCCGGTCGTTCAAAAAAATGAAACTGTTGTCATCTTTGTACAACGAGATTTCCATTATTGTCAACGGCACTACGCATCAGATCGATCGGCCCAAAATGCAATTGGATGTGCATACCCTCAAACCCACTCAGGGACAATTGGAATATTTTGAGCGAATAAAGGAGTTTCTGAAAACAGGTGATAGTAGCCTGTTATATGGCAATAAAGACTATAACGAAGACCAAAAAAGCGCTTTGTCATTGATTGCGCTGCATCATATGCGCAATGCATCTATCGATCCGAGGATGCTGAATCAAGATCTCGATGATTCCGGCGAGGCCAAGTTGCGAATAATCGCTTCGGAAGTCTATAAAACCTATAAGGAAACCAATTTCTTTAAGGGAACACAGGCTATATTTTCGGATTTGGGCGTCCCGAAGGATACATTCAATATTTACGATGAACTGAAGCGTATCCTAACGGAAGAGTTCGATATACCAAAGGAGGAAGTCGTATTTATCCATGATTTCAAGACCGATACCAAACGATTGGAATGTTTTAAAAAAATAAACGAAGGTTCGTATCGAATTATCATCGGTTCGACCGAAAAGTTGGGTACTGGTACAAACATTCAAAAGCGGTTAGTACGCATACACCACGTGGACATTCCCTATAGGCCGACTGATATAGACCAGCGCAATGGTAGGGGAGTGCGCAAGGGCAATATCGGTGCCAAGGAAAATTATGGAAATAAAGTGGTGGTATCCTTCTACATTGTGGAGAACTGCACGGATGCGTTAATGCTCAATAACGTCAACATCAAAAAGAATTTTATCGAACAATTGACCAACGGTACCATCCAGTTCAACCGGCTTGATACAGGAGCCGTCAACGATGAAGGCTCCATCGATTATAAGACCTTGTTGGCGGTCGCTAAAAATGACCCGCTATATCTGGAAAAGGAAGAACTGGCCAAAGAATTGGACGAATTGGAACTTGAAAAATCCATCTTCAAGAAGAACCGATTGGAGGCCAAGAACAATATCTCGTTTTATGAGACGGAACAGGCCCGGACGGAGAAGAGTATTGCCAAACTTGAAAAAGATTTGCCCCTATGGAAAAAGTTGTCCGAGAAAGAGTACTATTATGCTGCATTAAGAACGGTTCTCGAAACTCCCGATGCTATGGATGTTTTGATATTGGGCGATATTCTGAACAACAAATTGCAATCTAAAAAGGAAGTAGTAGGAGTGCATACCATAATTTCATTGGACAGCGCCCAGTTGGTTGTCGAAGTGGAGGATAAACTACAACATCAGCTATTGGTATTAACACCGAACGCGTCATATGGCTATGGTTCCAAAAGAATCGTTACGAATTGGCACAGTTTGGCGGACTATATATACAATGCGCTATCCAAAATACCCAAATCCCTTTCTACACAAAAAGATTTGGCCTTTGATTACAAAAAATCGGTAAATGCTAACAAAAAGATTTTGGAACTTGATTTCGATAAAACTGAAAAACTTGAACTGATTCAAAAACGTTTAGTGGAAATTAATGTTGATTTGGATGAAAAGTACGATGCGGAACCTAAAGAAGAGGTAGAAGCACCCCTTTCAAAAACGATAAAACTTCAAAGGACCCAGAGAAATCATAATATTTCATTGTGATTTTTTTGGCGTTGTACGGTTTATCTCCCCGCCGGCGATGCAGGTCCGCTATACCGACATTTTTTTATTCTTAAGCTTAAAGAACTAAGTTATCCCTTTTTTAGCCAGCAAAGCTTAATGGCCAACTGTTCTCGATTATCGTGCAATCCCTCATGCTCTTGCCCTATCGGGCGCTTTTTTTGTGGATAGGGAGAAGAAAAAAAAGATTTTTGCATGTCTTATTTTAGATAACATGGATGTTTACTATTGTCTTCAGGGGGCGCTATAAAAATTTCAATGAAATTAAAATTCCCTCCGTTGAATTTATTTCAAACTTGGAATAAATCCATATATTTGTAAATAACCCAATTTACCAAATGATTACTCGTATTTGTGTGAATTTATGGATAGAACTATGGCACATACAGACTTGCATTATTACTATATCGAGTGCGAATGGTTGTCCAATTCATCCTTGAAAGGCCCTCCTATAATAATATCTGGCGGAGCCAATAGGGGAACCGTCGCTTCCTCATTATGGGAGGCAGTCAGGTAAGGTGTCCGGCCAGCGATGCCTAACGCGTATGCCCTAAAATTAAGGCCAAACGAGTCCTGTTAAAGGGGGGCAATGGTGCATACAGCAACAAGTCCAAAGAACTGACCTAAATCATCCGGGACCGTGCTACAGTATTGGAGAAAGCCTCTATCCATTCCTTCTTTTTTGACATCACGGGAATGGACCGATTTTTCGGTTGTTATGATTGGACAAAGGAGCTATCTAACCATATGCTGCATGAATCGTGCCTTGACCCTTTATGGGCGCCCTAGGTCAATAAGACTTTATCCTAAATAGGATGGGTCGGTACATTACCAATGGTACCGCGAAATATATGGCCCGGTCATGTAAGGCCAATTATGAATCCGCTCCCCATTCAAAGATTGCACAACATCGGGGATACCACTTTTCAGCTGCTGTCTAGAATCGGGATTTGACAAATTGTCAAGATTTCCGAGATGCCCACGTTGGTTCTACTTAAAATGATGGGAAAGTGCGGGGAAATCATTTGGGAAAGGGCCAATTGTATAGACCTAGAACCTGTCGAACCATATTCGGAGAAGATGGAGATATATTGAATATGATTTTCCAAGGGACTGCATTGACCTAGGGACAATCGGTGGCCAGTTTATGGAAATGTTGGAGCAGTTGGCCTTTCGCCTCCGGTAGGACAATCTTGTCACGGCCAGGGTTATCGTAAAGGTAAAATAGAATAGTTTGGATGCGGAGAGCAAGCAGTCCAGGTTGAAATATACTTCCTTGAATTATACCCTTAAGCTGGACATACAGCAGCTGTTTTCTAAACTGTACCATAGAAGGATGTGACTGGTCAAAGTTGGTATCCGTTTTTCTGATATCATTTCAGGTTTGAATCAAATCGATCTTTTTGAAGATGCCGGGGAAATTCTTTTCCTTTATAATGCTATGGACACCCATACGTATTAAGTACGGTAACTATGCCGTTGGAACGTCATCGGCCATCACAAACAAAATTACCCGGAGAAAAAGTTCTTGAACTGCCAATCCTATGACAGTCTGGGTTATGGTACCGTCCCGCTGGATGAGCTAGTGGAATTGGTAGCCGAGCTCGGGGTCAAGATTCTTGGCCTTACCTATATCAATACAGTTATGGGCATATATGACTGCGAAACAAGGAATATCAAACCTATAGTAGGTATCGATTTCAGCAACAGTAACCAGATTCTGAATACCGGTCTGGCCAGAAATACCAAGGGCATTGGCGAGATATGCGAGTTCTTGACGGAACATAACCTGTCAGACAAAACTTTAACCATCATCGCCCCCAGGTTCAAGAACACCTTTATCGTCTAACCGATATCCAAAGTACCTGTCCGTTTTGAAAAGAACGAATTTCTGGGGGTCACCACCATTGAGACCACCAAATTGGTGAGACCCATTGACCAAAGGTTGCTGAAACGTGCCATTGCGTTCCGGACCGTTTTTATCTGCAAGGAAATTGAATTCGAACTGCATAAGAACCTCAGGTGTATCGACCATAATATCCCCATTAATGGAGGATGCGCATTGCCAACCTTTGAAAATGATTTATGATCTAGAAAATCTCGACGAATAATTCTCGAGATATTCCGGTATTCTCAGGAATGCGGAAAGGCTGGCGTATTGGTGCAGCTTCAGTTTCGATTTTCCGGTCCCACGCAACAAAAAGGTCTATAGGGCAAGTAAACAGGGCGATATGCTGCTGCTCCACGAATTGGCCGAGAACGGACTTCTTTATGGTGATAGAAACACGGCTGCCGAGCAACGTATGGAAAGGGAACTGATGGTTATCGGCAAGCTCTACTTCACGGTATATTTCCCCATTACATGGGATATAATGTATAATAGCCATTATGAACGTCGGAAGGGGCAGCGGGGTGAACAGCGTTATAAGCTACTCACTCAGCATAACGGATATCTGGGCCATAGGGCTCAACCTCTATTTCGAGCAATTTCTCAACGAGAACCGCAAGAGCTCTCCTGATTTCGACTTAGACAGGTCCTCGAGGGAGAGGTACCTCGTCCTTTGCTAAGAGCCATTGACAATGTGTTCAAAGAATGCCCCTGGAGAAGCGTCAAATATGAAACCATATACCTGAATGCCCCAAAGAGATCGCCAATGAACTTTTTATCAGTCTTAGTACCGTAAAGACCCATATCACCAATATCTACGGTAAACTGAAAGTTTCGGGCCGGCAGGAACTGTTGCGGCGATTTCAAGATTAGTACGGGTACTAGCACTTAAATCCGACCGTTTCCAGCGACCCTAAATTTGTTTATCCATTTACTTGCATCGAAAATGTTTCCGATGCAAAAACCGATCTTACTATTTTTATTTCTTGCCAGTTGTTCTATACGGGCACAGGCCACGATAGACCTTTCCGGAAAAGTGACCGACCAAAAAAATGAAACGGTTCCCCTAGGGGATGTCCTTTTATTCCCGAAAGAAAACGATACGATCTTCAGATATGCCACGCTTATAAACGGACGGTTTTCTTTGGAGAACATCCCCAAGGCAACCTACCGGTTACGGATATCGTGCCTAGGTTTTGAATCCGTGGAACAGGTCCTTGAAGTGGACAAAAGCATGTCCCTGGAAATAAAACTAAAGGAAAAAATTACCGATCTGGGCGAGGTAGAGGTAGTTGCCGCCAAACCGATACTGACCAACACGAACGGAAACCTAAAGATCGATATAACGAATCCCGTTTTCGCATCCATCCCCGACCCGATGGAACTGTTGGCCAAACTGCCCGGCATACAGGTGGGTCCCGATCGGGAATCCTTGACCGTTGTGGGAAAGGGAACGCCCCTGGTCTATATGGGAAACCAACGGATTTCCTTAGAGGAACTCAATGCGTTGTCAGTGGACGATATCGGCAGTATCGAGATCATTAAAAATCCGTCCTCCAAATACGAGGCCGAGGGAAGGGCCGTCCTTTTGATCACCAGAAAAATTAGCGATACGGAAGGGGGAAAGATCGATCTATCGGAGACGTTGTCCTTCAAACGGAACTTCAACAACTATAAGGACCTGAACGGCAGTCTTAAAAAAAAGCGTTTGACCCTGAAAGGAAACTTCGGCTATAACGATTTAGGACAGTGGGAAAGCCATACGTTTTCGTTCGCCGTCCCGGAACGGGATATTTTTTCGGACTATCTGGTACTTGTCGATAAGAACGATCGGGTACAGATCAATACCGGAGCGGGAGTGTACTACCAGATCAATGAAACCGATTATTTTTCGATGGACATCAACGGTAGATTGCAGACGGATAGATTTCCCATAGATACGGATACCTTTTTGGGACAGGGCGGGAAGGAAGATTCTATCGTTACCAGAACGCGGAACGACAACTCAAAGGATTTTGTCAGTGCCAATTTCAATTACAACAAAAGACTACGCCCGGCCATAAATATTTTTACCGGTCTGCAATTTTCCACTTTTGCCCAAAAGTTGGATACGGATATTTCCAATAACTACAACGCCACCGCATTTGTCGGTTCCCAAGACCGACAACAAAAGTACCGCATAGATGTTCTTGCCTATCGTTTTGATCTGGAGGAGACTTTCGGGAAGGGCTTTAAATATGAAGTCGGTGCGAACGTCAGCGGGGCATGGGCCGATGCGTTGACGGAAATCCGATTATTGGAAACCGATACGAACATGAATATCGATTATGGCTATACCGAGAAAACCTATGCGACCTATTTGCAATTGTCGGGCAAGATGGGCAAGAAAGTGAATTTTAGCACAGGATTTCGGTTGGAGAACAATACCGTAAAAGGTGAGGTGCAAACCGAAACTATTCCCTTGGTAAATAGGGAAAATACCGTTTTTTTCCCAAAAGCGATGCTGAATCTTGAAATCGACAGTACCAAAAGCCTGACGCTCAATTATTCCAAGACCATTGAAAGGCCCGATTATTCAAGGGCAAGTTCGATCAGCCAATATATCAATCCATTTTTGGAGGGTTCGGGGAACGTAAACCTGCTTCCGACCTTTACCGAAGAACTTTCGGCCGGCTTCCAGTACAAGAACAGTTCCCTTTCGATCAACTATTCGAAAAGAAAGAACCCCATGTACTTTACCATCGGTTACGGTAAAAATGCAGAAAGGGCCATTTTTTCATTGAAAAATCTGGACAGGGAGTCCGGTTTCGACATTGATCTCAACGTACCGATCACCAAAGGTATTTGGACGGCCACCAATT
Source organism: Pricia antarctica (assembly GCA_011050085.1). Lineage (GTDB taxonomy): Bacteria > Bacteroidota > Bacteroidia > Flavobacteriales > Flavobacteriaceae > Pricia > Pricia antarctica_A. The sequence goes on from DRGL01000067.1 coordinate 18,513, forward strand.
CCGTGATTCTTTTCAAAAGACGTGTCGAAGATTCCACGGCGGAAATGAACGGTTCAAGACCCTATCTATATTTCTATACCGAGCATCAATTTAAGCTGGGAAAGGATACTACGATTTCGTTCGGGGGATGGGGCCTTACCAAAAGATCCGAAGGTATTTTTAACAGAAACGGTCTCGTGACTTTCAATGCCGCGATTACCAAGACCTTTTTTGGGAAGCTGCAATGTGCACTTAGGTTCAACGACATTACCAAGGCCCAGAATTTCGGGGAAAGCTATTCCATCAACGGCGTCAATGCCCAGGGAATTTATTTCGCGGATGCCAGGGAAATTGCCCTTTCCCTAAAATATTCATTGGGGAAAATCAAGGAACCCAACTATAAAAACAAGGATGTGGACGAAAATTTAGGGAGAATCCGTTAAAAATGACGGACTGGAATTACCGGATAATCACCTTCGGCCGTCGCCAAAATCGGTAGTTTTTCTTTTAGTGGCAAAGTCCAAATAAACGTGGGGTTATTGTCATAACTATTTTTTCATTTCATCCTCGTTGTTTGCCCGATATATTGAAACGTTACTTATATTCATGCTCCGTCCGCCTCTGACTTTTTCGCCGTAGGAAAACCATAAAGTTGGGCTTGCCGATAAGTCTAGGCTTGCTGGTGCTATTTCACCATATGATCCCGGCTGTCCATTTATGATGCCAGGAAGATTAATATAATATTCTCTCGTCGTTATATTAACATAGAAAATAACCTGTATATCTTCTCTATAATTCAAATGTCCTTCCATTTGTCGTCCTCTTACATGTGGTCTAACCTGTTGAAAGGTGTTTGGGTCGGCACTTCCATATTCTTTTGTGTATCCTACACTATCGAAATCAGGCCACAAGACCATATCAAACATCCAGTTTTGATAATTTGTACCGCTCGTAATTCTAATATTAATAGGTTTTGGGCTATAACCTGGCCCGCCGCCACGCATTTTCATTGTCCAATGCACCGTGTACCAACCAGTATCCAAAGTTTCGGGTTTTGAATGAAATCCCAATCGTGATTGTTGATCCCATTGTTCATGAGTAATCAAATACATTAACGTACTATCATTCACTACGGATAAACCGTTTGATGATGAATTTGGATTGTGACTTGGGCCAATCCAAGACAACCTATCCCCTGTTGGTGGAGCTGTATATAAATTTGGGTGATCATATATACTTTGTCCCGAATAATTTCCTCCCAATAATTTTGTTGAGGCGCAACCTGATAACAAACCAATACCAAATAAAAACATGACTACTTTAAATACTGCTGAATTTTTCATTTTAAAAGATTTATCGTTTATTTTTTATATTTGATAAACCCAGAGGTTAACATAATCGCAATGAAGTTTGCTTAAATGACCCCTAAAAGTAAACTCAAGACTGGTTTTGAAAGTTTATTGAATGGTATGCGAAAATGAACTTTAAAATTCGCTTCAGAAAAGTTTAAAATAAGGTGGGATTAATTACTCCCTTGTTAAAAACCCAAAATTTATAGTTTGAAAAAAGCAGAGTACTTTATGCGCTAATAATATGTTATATTGCGTATATTGTATGTAATTAAATTTTACGATTATGGCAACAATCAGAAAATCATTGACAATTACTACCGCTCAAGAAGAATGGATAAAGCTTCAAATTGAAAATGGCGGTTTC
>DRGL01000068.1 GCA_011050085.1 Pricia antarctica
AAGATGACGAATTATTGATTGTTCCTCATGGATCACATCAAGTAAATATTGCTCAATATATATATGAAATGCTTGTTTTGGGAGTTCCCCAAAAACGAGTACATCCAGGAGTTTTAGATGGTAGTCTTCAATCGGAGGCGTTGAAAAAACTTGAAGAGCTGCGACCCAAAGAAAATAAAAAAGAGAGTGACCCCCGATGGGACGAACTTAAAAAACTTTTAACGGATAAATAGATTACAATGGCACATCCTAAAAGGAAAATTTCCAAAACAAGAAGAGACAAAAGAAGAACCCACTATAAAGCGGTTGCACCTACTTTAGCTACCGACCCTACTACTGGTGAGATGCATCTGTTTCACAGGGCACATTGGCACGAGGGGAAATTATATTACAGGGGTCAGATTTTGATTGACAAGACCGAGGCGGCAGAAGCATAAGCCGAACCTAAAGCATACACAGAAATTGAACTCCCGTTCGTACGAACGGGAGTTTTTTTGTGGATTGAATCCTACAGTTTTCGATGCTTTCAATACCATTTAACATTTCAAGGCCACTCTCGCCTTGAATAATGGAGTAATCCTCAAAAATTCAAAAAACACTATCCTTTTGGAATTATTTTCGCGGAAAATGATTAATTTTCACGAGTTTTGAAGGATTTTTAATGGATTTTAGAACAAACCGATTTTAGAATGGGTAAATTAACGGCAGCGATTACCGCTGTAGGTGGTTACGTACCGAAATTCGTTTTGACCAACAAGATGCTAGAAGGTATGGTTGATACCAACGACGAATGGATCGTAAGTAGAACCGGTATCAAAGAACGACGTATCTTAAAACCTGAAGAAGGTCAAGGCACCTCGTTTCTGGCTATTGAAGCCGCTAAAGACCTTATTCGAAAGAAAAACATTGACCCATCCGGAATTGATTTGGTTATAATTGCTACGGCAACCCCCGATGGTTTGGTAGCCTCTACAGCAGCCTTTGTTGCTTCCGAAATTGGAGCGACCAGGGCCTTTGCCTATGATTTGTTAGCGGCATGCTCAAGTTTTCTTTTCGGAATGTCGACCGCCGCCAGTTATATCGAGTCTGGCAGATACAAAAAAATTCTTTTGATTGGGGCAGATAAAATGTCTTCCATTATTGACTATACCGACCGAACTACCTGTATTATTTTCGGGGATGGCGCAGGTGCTGTTCTCTTTGAGCCGAACAAGGAGGGTCTTGGTCTTCAAGACGAATATCTAAGGGCAGATGGTAATGGAAGAAAATATCTAGGTATGGATGGTGGGGGGTCATTGATGCCCGCGACAGAAGAAAGCGTAAAAAACCGTAAGCATTATATCTATCAAGAAGGTAAAACCGTGTTCAAGTTCGCTGTTTCAAATATGGCCGATGTTGCGGCAAAGATTATGGAGCAAAACAATTTGAGCCATAACGATGTTTCTTGGTTAGTGCCACACCAGGCCAATAAGAGAATCATCGATGCAACTGCCAATCGCATGGGCCTTGATAGCTCAAAGGTAATGATGAATATCGACCGATATGGAAATACCACATCCGGTACTTTACCTCTTCTGTTGGCCGATTATGAAAAACAGCTTAAAAAGGGCGATAATCTCGTATTTGCCGCATTTGGGGGCGGATTTACTTGGGGATCGATATATTTAAAATGGTCATATAATTAGATAAACAAAACCGATCCAACAAAATCAAATTCAAATTCCATGGATATAAAAGAAATTCAGAGCCTTATAAAATTCGTCGCAAAGTCGGGCGCCAGAGAGGTAAAACTGGAAACCGATGAGATTAAAATAACGATTAAGACCGGTGCTGCCGAAACGGAGCATGAGACGACTTACATTCAGCAAATTCCCATGGGTCAGCCTCAAATGACCCAAGCCGCACCACCTCAGATGCAAACTGGCGATGGGGCTGCTTCCGACAGTGCTAAAGCAGGTGATAATGATGATAATTCGAAATACATCACCATCAAATCGCCTATTATTGGAACATTTTATCGAAAACCTTCTCCAGATAAGGATTCCTTTGTAGAAGTGGGTACCAACATAAAAAAGGGCGATGTACTTTGTGTGATTGAAGCAATGAAACTTTTTAACGATATTGAATCCGAGGTTTCCGGTAAAATCGTAAAAATATTAGTCGAGGATTCCTCCCCCGTAGAGTTCGACCAACCTTTATTTTTGGTCGATCCATCGTAAGGGCAAGTTTTATTTTTGTAAAACTATATACTTCCGATAGGCTCGGCATAAATTGATGATGAAGCACCAACTATCCCAAAAATCTACTGGGTCAAATTGGTAGTACGGAATTTAATCCAATAGACCATGTTCAAGAAAATACTGATTGCAAATAGAGGTGAAATCGCATTGCGCGTGATTCGAACCTGTAAGGAGATGGGAATCAAAACTGTTGCGGTCTATTCGAAGGCCGATGAAGAAAGCTTGCATGTTCGTTTCGCCGATGAGGCGGTCTGTATCGGCCCAGCTGCCAGCAGTGAATCATATCTTAAAATACCTAATATTATTGCAGCCGCAGAAATTACAAACGCAGATGCCATTCATCCGGGTTATGGGTTTCTTTCCGAAAATTCTAAATTCTCCAAAATCTGTGCCGAGCACGAAATAAAGTTCATCGGAGCCTCAGGAGAGCATATTGACAGAATGGGCGATAAAGCTTCGGCAAAGGCGACCATGAAAAAAGCGGGAGTACCTACCGTTCCGGGTTCTGACGGATTACTGAAAGATCTTGCGGATGCCAAAAAGACCGCCAAGAAAATGGGATATCCGGTTATGATTAAGGCAACTGCAGGCGGGGGTGGTAAAGGCATGCGGGCCGTAAGAGTCCCCGAGGAAATGGATGCCCTATTTGAAAGTGCCGTTAAAGAGGCTTCTGCTGCCTTCGGAAACGGTGATATGTATATGGAAAAGCTTATCGAAGAGCCAAGGCATATCGAAATTCAGATTGTAGGTGACCAATACGGAAAAGCCTGTCATTTATCTGAACGGGATTGTTCGATTCAACGTCGTCACCAAAAATTGACCGAAGAAACACCCTCACCCTTCATGACCGACAAACTTCGGGAAGATATGGGTAGGGCAGCCGTAAAAGCAGCTGAATACATAAAATACGAGGGTGCCGGAACGATAGAATTTCTGGTCGATAAACACCGGAATTTTTATTTCATGGAAATGAACACAAGAATTCAGGTTGAACATCCGATTACCGAGCAGGTTATTGATTACGATTTGATTCGAGAACAGATATTGGTCGCCGGCGGTGTTCCCATCTCAGGGAAAAATTACCTTCCCAAACTACATTCGATTGAATGTCGTATAAATGCCGAGGATCCCTATAACAATTTCAGACCCTCACCAGGAAAGATTACGACATTGCATATTCCTGGCGGGCATGGAGTGAGAATGGATACGCATGTGTATAGCGGTTATAGTATTCCACCCAATTATGATAGTATGATTGCCAAGCTTATCACTACAGCACAGACCCGTGAAGAAGCCATCAATAAAATGCGACGTTCCCTTGATGAGTTTGTAATTGAAGGAATAAAAACCACTATACCCTTTCATAGACAATTAATGGATCATCCGGACTATTTGGCGGGCAACTATACTACGGCTTTCATGGACACTTTCAAAATGGAGCCTGCAGCGGAGGAGTAATGAAATGTGTTCTGTCGGCCAGCAAAATTGGTACAATAAGATAGTATATACGTTCATTGTAATGGCCAACTGAACCGAAATGAACCTTAGCTATTGGGAATATAAAACTTGGCTGTCGAATATCGATTATACAATCGTCGGTAGCGGTATAGTTGGACTCAATTGCGCGCTGCACCTTAAAAAGCGCTTTCCAAAAGCAAAAATTCTAGTTTTAGAAAAGGGGTTTCTACCACAGGGTGCCAGTACAAAAAATGCGGGTTTTGCCTGTTTTGGTAGTATTTCTGAAATTATTGCCGATTTGAGAGAACATTCGGAACAACACGTTTTCGAGCTTGTGCAAAGAAGATGGAACGGCATTCAAATCCTTCGGGAAACATTGGGTGATAGGGCTCTTGATTTTCAACAACTCGGCGGGCATGAATTATTTCTAAACCAGCATATAGATTTATACGAGGCTTGTCACGAAAAAAGAGGGTATATCAATACACTTTTAAGTCCTATTTTTGGCGGAGATGCATTTGAAGAACAGCCAAATAGGTTTAAGTTCAAGAATGTGGTTAACAGGTACATCACCAATACGTTTGAAGCCCAACTAGATACCGGAGAGATGATGGGCGAATTACTGCGGCTTGTCAGAAATCACGATATCAGTGTTTTGAACAATATAGTGGTTGAGGAGTTTTTGGAGAATTCATCGAATGTTACCATAAAAACTGGCCACTTTGAATTCAAAACTAAAAGGCTGCTCATAGCTACAAACGGATTTGCATCTCAACTTTTAAATGAAAACGTAAAACCAGCAAGGGCACAGGTCTTGATTACCAAACCCATCAAAAACCTTAGCATTAAGGGAACCTTCCATTTTGATGAGGGTTATTATTACTTCAGAAACATTGATGACCGTATTTTGTTCGGTGGGGGAAGGAACCTTGATTTTAAAACCGAGGAGACGATGGTATTCGAAGAGACCGAACTCATTCAAAATGAATTGGTAAAATTACTCAGGGAAATTATACTTAAAGACACTCCTTTTGAAATCGATAAAAGGTGGAGCGGTGTTATGGGTGTAGGGGAACGAAAAGAGCCAATTGTAAAACAGGTTTCCAACCTAGTTTTCTGTGGGGTTCGTCTGGGAGGTATGGGTATCGCCATTGGAAGTTTGGTAGGAAAAGAAATGGCCAATTTGGTTTAAATCCATTCATTTCTCAAAAATTTGCAAACTGCGACAATTAGATTCATTACCAAAATTCCCAACGTAATACACTTAGGTGATTTCAGGGGTTGGCCTACCTTGTAGGTATGGGCGATTATAAGTATCTTAAACACATTTTATAATCTAAAATTACAATGGAAAAAAAGAAACCCCTACGCAGTAGTGAATGGTTCGGCGGAAAAGATAAGATGGGCTTCGTGCACCGCTCTTGGTTACGTAACCAAGGCTATCCTGATGATTATTTTCAGGGAAAACCTGTAATCGGTATATGCAATACCTGGTCTGAGCTCACACCCTGTAACGGGCATCTACGTGATTTTGCCGAGGTGGTCAAAAAGGGTATTCTTGAGGCGGGAGGTTTTCCAATGGAATTTCCTGTGATGTCGCTAGGCGAAACTCTGATGCGACCTACCACCATGCTGTTCCGAAATTTGGCTAGTATGGATGTTGAGGAATCCATTCGGGCAAATCCTTTAGATGGCATAGTGCTATTAACCGGGTGCGACAAAACCACTCCGAGTACGGTAATGGGGGCTTGTAGCGTTGATTTACCCACCATTGTTGTTCCGGGCGGCCCGATGTTAAGCGGTCGTTTTAGGGGCGAAAAAGTAGGCTCCGGTTCCATGAACTGGATGATTAAGGAAAAACAAAATTTAGAAGGCTTTACCGCGGCAGATTTTACGGAGGCCGAAGTTTGCGTCGCTCGAAGTATCGGGCACTGTAATACCATGGGAACAGCATCAACCATGGCCACCATGGTTGAAGCTTTAGGGCTGACGCTTCCAGGATTTTCATCGATTCCCGCGGCAGATTCCAGAAAAAAATTATTTGCCCAGTTAAGCGGAAGGCGTATCGTAGAAATGGTCAAGGAAGATTTGACATTATCTAAAATATTGACCCGCCAAGCCTTCGAAAATGCTATTGTTACCAATGCGGCCGTCGGTGGTTCGACCAATTTAATCATACATCTTACGGCAATTGCCGGTAGAATTGGCGTGGAGCTAAAACTTGAAGATTTTGATGTTTTGGGAAGTAAGGTACCGTTACTGGTCAACCTAAAGCCATCGGGCAAGTATTTGATGGAAGACTTCTTTTATGCTGGTGGACTACCGGTGGTCTTGAAGGAATTAAAAGAACGACTGCATTCCAATACTATTACCGTTAACGCTAAAAGTATTACTGACAATTACAACGAGGCGGTTTGCTATGACAGGGATGTCATTGCAAGCCTAGAAGAACCCTTTCAGAATGAGTCTGGTATCGCTGTTCTTAAGGGTAATCTCTGCGAGAACGGAGCAGTAATAAAACCCTCGGCGGCGTCTAAAGAACTCATGAAACATAGTGGTAAGGCTGTTGTCTTTGAAAGTATGGAAGATTACCATGAGCGTATCGATGACCCCGAACTTGATATTGATAAGAATAGTATAATTGTTTTGAAGGGAGTCGGCCCTAAAGGTTATCCTGGTATGCCAGAAGTCGGCAATGTTGACCTTCCCAAAAAATTGATATTAGAAGGTGTTACCGACATGGTTCGTATTTCGGATGGAAGAATGAGCGGTACCGCTGCAGGAACGGTCATTTTACATGTTTCCCCGGAGTCAAGTGTTGGCGGTACGTTGGCTCTGGTACAGAATGGCGACACTATAGCACTCGATGTAGATAATCGCAGCCTGCACCTTAATATTTCCGATGAAGAATTGCAAAAGCGGAAAGCGTCTTGGAAACTACCAGATCCGATTGCCGACCGAGGATATGTCAAAATGTATATCGACCACGTCGAACAGGCAGAACGTGGGGCTGACCTTGATTTTTTGGTTGGCGGTTCGGGATCGAAGGTGGAACGGGACTTACATTAGAATTAAATCTAAATATGCCCTCCAAAAAACTTCTATATGAATTCTGTTTATCGTTTATCGAAAACCGTATAAGTCGAATTCAAAATGATATTCGAAACGTCCAGGAATCTTTGACTTCGGAAACAAAAAGTAGCGCAGGCGACAAGCACGAGACCGGTCGGGCTATGCTACAGCTTGAACGTGAAAAATTAGGGCATCAGTTGGCCGAAGCTGAAAGTGTAGTTCAGGTATTGATGAAAGTGCCGTTGGATACTAAATCAAAAACGGTAAGATTAGGCAACAAGGTTAAAACAAGCAAGGGTAGCTATTATTTGGCCATCTCCGCTGGCGCATGCAATGTTGAAGGTGAAACAGTCTTCTGTATTTCTCCGAGAACTCCTGTCGGCCAATTATTACTATCAAAATCTATTGGAGACACTTATAATTTTAATGGCGATGAAATAAGCATTTTAGAAGTATCGTAATTTGCCGAAATAAGGTTTCATTGCATCCCTTTCATGGTGGCGAGCGTTGCCGACCAAACAATTACGGAAGATAAGAAGATACCAATAGTGTTGGCCCAAAAGGCTTTTTGTTTTTCAATCTTAAAAAGATAAGTGGCAATACTTCCAGCGTAAACTCCGGTACCGGGCAAGGGTATCATAACGAACAAAATCAGCCCCCAAAAACCGAAACGTTTGATTTGCGAACCTGATCCGGTTTTAGCTCTTCTAGCTACGAAAATGGCAGATTTTTTATAGAATATCCAACGTAATAGATACCGATTGATTTTTTCCAAAAAAAACATCATCATTGGAAAAACCAATAGATTGGCCAAAAAACAACCAATAAAAACCAAATATATGTTGACACCGCTCAACATACCATAAGGTATTCCAACCTTTGCTTCTCCAAAGGGAGAAAGGCTCCAAAGCATAGCAATGATTAAATCTACTAACATAAATAAGAATAGTCTGCGAAAATACCACTAGAAAGGATTAAAATACGCTGTCAAATCACAAAAAAGAATTAAAACGCGTACCTACATTTAGGTAAACTGTTAAACAATCAATCAAATTTGTTAAACGAAATTGAATTTTGTATCGTTATTATAGTTTACAATGCTTTATTTTGTAGAACTTTGTAAGTACATTCAAACAGGAAAATCCCATGAAAGAGTACGATAAGGCTGCTTACCGGTATTATAGTGCATTAGATTTGAAAAGTCTACCACTAATCTCATGGGATATTTATGGCCCATATTTCGACGTATTATGCAAAAATTACGAAGATGTTGAGTCCCTACGTCGTTTATCGGAAGATAATAAGTGGTCGTATTCCCTAAAATTCAAAGAGGCTTTAATCCGAAAGGAACAAGTACTTTTAATTACCGACACCCAGTTGACCATTGTACATGCAACGCATAACATAGAGGTCATGAACGGATACTCCCCCAATGAAGTTATTGGAAAAAGCCCTAAAATGTTTCAAGGGACTCAAACCGATAAGATAACAACCACTAATATTGGTAAGGCAGTTCAAGCCCAAGAGCCTTTCGAAGCAGTAATTACAAATTACAGAAAAGACGGTTCAACCTATAACTGTTGGATTAAGGGTGAACCGATATTCGATACAAACGGGCAATTGGTCAATTTTATAGCCTACGAAAAAGAGGTCGCTTAAAAATCATCACTTTCTATTTCCGATACCCGCAACGTATTGACCATTCCTTTATCTTTTATAGGCATAGCGGCTAAGCTGATAAGCATGTCACCAACTTGTAAAAAACCTTTTTGACAGGCTATTCGGTTAACATCTTGTATGGTTTCATCCGTAGTTACATAGCGATCATAGTAAAAAGCTTTTACGCCCCATAGCAAGT
>DRGL01000069.1 GCA_011050085.1 Pricia antarctica
CACCCATTGATACTATGGCTTATCAAGCTGCCTCAAAAGCCTATGAGACTACCTTCGGCATAAAACCCGTACCCCAACGTAGCGGTGGCAGTATACCTATCGTATCGCTGTTCGAGAAAGAATTGGAGAGTAAGACCATTTTGATGGGCTTCGGTCTCGATAGCGATGCCATACATTCCCCAAACGAGCATTTTGGAGTGTGGAACTATTTAAAAGGCATAGAGACCATACCCTATTTTTATCGGTTTTTTACTGATATGAAAAGCAGCTAACTTTCAGAATTAGGTTTTCTTGACGAATTCAGTAATCAACACGATTTGCTGTCCATCGACCTTACCTTCAATGTAAGTTGCGTTGTCTGGATCCAGTGAAATCCGCCGTACCGCAGTGCCTTGTTTGGCAATCATACTAGAACCCTTAACTTTTAAGTCCTTTATTAGAACAACATTATCGCCGGCTTCTAGAATCACGCCATTTACATCGCGATGGATAAGTTTCTCGTTTTCTTCCAATACTTCATCGGTAGCCTTCGCCCATTCTAGGGTGTCTTCTTCAAGATACATCATATCTAAAAGATCTTTAGGCCAGCCTTCGTGCCTTAAACGTGAGAGCATACGCCATACCACTACTTTAACGGGCTTATGTTCGCTCCACATACTTTCGTTCAAGCAACGCCAATGATTCGGCTCCACGCTATCGGAATCTTCAATTTGACCAATGCAGGTATCGCAAGCTAGAATAGATGTATCAATGCCTCGTGAGGAAACGGGCGGTACCTCATAAAGATTAAGATTATCAGGCGAACGGCAAAGTTCGCACACTGCTCCGCTGCGTTTACGTAATTGGGCTAAGACATTCATGTATCCATATTAGGGTTAACTACAAACTTATACCATTTTCTCATGAGTACAGTAGGTTTGCCAAAAATCAAGTGTCGAACGTTTTAAAAAACAATTTTACAAATCATTTTTATTTTGTAACTTTTCTTAAATAATACAGTGATGAGCGGACATATCTTTGACATGGTCAACCGAATCGCACAGAACAAGACTTCCAAAAGGAAAAAGTTTAAAGGCGACAACCGAGAGAATATCTATTCAGAAAATAACGGAATCATTACCGAATACACCTTTCCGAAGGTTTCAGAATCATCTATGGATCACATAAAACAGGTCATACAAGAAGAAGCAAAGTCCGAAAGCCGTAAATCTATTTATTATTTTATTATCTCAATTCTAATTTCTGCAGTAGTAATCTGGGCTTTCATTTCCTTTTACGACATTGGTAAATATCCGCTGTATTAACGCCAGCTTTGTTTTAAAACTATTTGACTTTACTAATTTTTAATGCACCGGAGGCCGTCCCTGTGAACTCGCCTTGGATTTTAACACCTAATAATTACTCTACAGTTGTAGAATCCAAATAATTGTTCTATGTTTGTAGAGTAATTAAAAGGATGTTTATATGTCGTTATCCAAATCGGAAGAAGAGTTGATGAATATTTTGTGGAAGCTCAAAAAAGCCTTCCTAAAAGATTTGCTAGAGATTTACCCTGAACCAAGACCCGCAACTACAACCTTGGCCACACTTTTAAAACGGATGGCGGACAAAGGTTTTGTTGCTTATACTTCTCAAGGGCGCTCTCGAGAATATTATCCGCTGATAAAAAAGAAGGCCTATTTCTCGAAACAAGTCAATTCGTTAATCAAAAATTTCTTCAATGATAGTCCCGGTCAATTCGCATCATTTTTTACACAAGAGACTAATCTTAGTAAATCGGAACTTGAGGATTTGAAAAAACTGATTGACAACGAAATTAAAAAAAGATAGCTATGATAGTTTTCATACTTAAATCGAGTGCCTGCCTGGCCATCTTTTTAATGTTTTACAAGTTGCTGTTGGAAAATGAGCGAATGCATAGCTTTAAGCGATTTTATTTACTGGCGGTATTGGTAATTTCATTGGCAATTCCCTTTATTACATTCTTCAAGGTGGTCGAAGAAATGCCAGACTCCATTCCATCTGTAAGCGTACCGCTGGAAAATAATAGTACAGATCTCTCAATGACAGGTTACAAAGCAACTGCCTCACCCATGGGTAGTGAAACCGAAACCAATTACTGGCCCGTCGTACTTTGGATAATCTACGGAATCGGCGTAGTGCTTTTCTCCCTAAAATTCCTGATTAACTTGTGGAAAATAGCAGTAAACGTTCGAATCAATCCCAAATTAAAAATTGATAAGGTAATCTATGTATTGCTTCGGGATGCCATTGTCCCCCACACCTTTTTTCGCTACATTTTTCTACATCGCGCCACATTCGAGGTTAACGGTATTCCTAAGGACGTTTTGATACACGAAGCTACCCACGCCCGACAAAAACATAGTTTAGATATTCTGTTCGTAGAAGTATTGCAAATCGTTTTCTGGTTTAACCCTTTATTTCATTTTGCTAAAAAAACAATCAAGCTTAACCATGAATTTCTAGCCGACGAGTCAGTTCTAAACCAAGGTTCAGCCACATCCGATTATCAAAATACACTTTTAGCCTTTGCCTCATCAGCATCGTACAAAAACCACCTGCCGTCGATGGCCAATGCCATCAATTATTCATCGTATTCATCAATCAAAAAACGTTTTAAAATCATGAAAACACGAACCTCGAAAAAGTCGATTTTAATGAGGAGCCTTTTATTGCTGCCTTTATTAGCAATTCTACTTTACGGCTTTACCAAAACTAAAATAGTAACCTTGGAAAAAAAACGGACTGGGGAAAGTGGATTAAAGCTGGAAGAAGGTCTAACAAACCCTAAAAGTAATCCAAATTCAAATACCGAAAACACTTCGAATCGAAGCGTTGAACTAGCTGGCCTAATTTTGGACTCAGAAACTTTGAAACCTATTGAAAATGTTGAAATTTATAGCTCAAATGGTAAGATACTCTCAAAAACAGACCCCCGCGGTTACTACAGGATTCAATTTGATGAGTTGGGCCAAGGTGAAATAAAGTTTGAATTTTCGTTGCACAAAGATGGCTATAAAACCCTTGAGCAGCGAGAACATTGGGGCAATCTCAAGGGCAAAATAGCCTTTACAAATTATTATGGCCTACAAAAAAAAGAATCCAAAACACCGGAATTTTCTCAATATGAGCCTTCTATTCGCAATCTTTCCTACAGCTCCGTTCTTGATAATTTTCATTTGGTAAAAACGAGTTTTGAATTTGATAAAAAAATTGATGAGGCAAAAAAAGGCAATCAACATATTCTTTTTGAAATAGATAATACACTCTACTTGGTAAACAATACGGGATTGATCCAAATAAATTCAAGAGACGATTTAATTTCGATTAACGATGACCGAATTGTCAACGCTTCTGAAATAAATGGTTCGATAGAGCGGAAAAATGTAACCGGAATGACCCCGTTGGATATCCATAGTGTTCAATACGCTATTTACACCATTCCTGTTGATCACATTGTTACGCCTCTGCAAGGAGCAACCCAAAAACAACTTACGGAGTACAAAACCTTGGCCAAAAAATACAACACACAGCCCAAGGAGACAAGGGTAATTCCTTCCAAAGATTTACAAAGCTTGGAATTGATCTACAGAAAAATGTCGGAAGAGCAAAAAGCGGAGGCCGAACCCTTTCCCGAATGTCCCGACCCTAATACAACTGATCAGGAAGGCGCAACCACAAAACAAATCGGCGAATACAATAAATTGGCAAAAACCTATAATACCAAGTTGGCCAACAAAGGAAACATCCGTATTAAAAAATTCGAAGTCGACCGCTTGAACTATCTATATGGCTTGATGACCGAAAATCAGCGCACAAAAGCGGAAGCTTTTCCCGATTTCCCAAAGCCTCCAGCACCTGCTGTTCCGCCTTCTCCGCCCAATTCACCCGACAAGAGTGAAAAAGAGGCTGCGGAAGAAATCTTAGCCTATATTATTTCCAATCAAGATCCTGGCGACTACGGTTATATTGGAACAAATCCGGTGAGTTCTCGCAAACAATTTATTACCCCTAAACCGAAAAATACATTTTATGTAAAAAAGGATTACTCAATGATTCGAACCATAAATGAAGTTAAAAGCAAGAACGAGGTAACCCAAGAAAGTAAATCGGTAGAACGCCCGCTAAAAACTATCCCATACTGGAATATTGCCATAGATAATGATGCAAAAATCTATCTAGATGGAAAAGAAATCCTCTATGCCGAAATGAAGAGGATGGAATTAGAAGGTACCATTACCAATGTGAACCTCATCAAAGAGGATAAAGGAAGCTTTTCTATTGTCCTGAATGATTTAAACCTTCGACCTAATGCACCACCAAGTCCAACAACTCCAAAAACGCCTTTGGACTTTATTAAATTAATGACTGAAAAAAATGCGCGTTTCTACTATAAAAATGAAGAAATCAGTTCCAAAAAATCCATTGAACTGGTGAAAGAGAATCCCAACATTTCAATTGATGCTGAAGGTGAAAGTGGCAGTAACCCCGTAATTACATTATCTAGCGAACCTATAAAAATAGAAGACTAGAATTGGGATTAAGATTCACCGATTCAGACAACTAACAATACCTATCCCTGCTGTAATCTTTTGCAAAAAGATTCTAATTGGTTACTAGAGCGCAATTATCGCTAACTTTTCATCTTGCGATAGTTGCCATTGTATAAAAATTTAGTTTAATCGCAAGGTAGCTTTGTAATCACATCCAAATAAAAAGATTGAATTTTACGAGTGGTCAGATTGAGTCTTGCAATTCCACTATTTCTTTCAAAATCTTCGAGAATATCTCCGTTGCAACGTTTTCCATTTCCGTCGGAATCCCACTCTAAAGCCAAATAATAACTAGCGTCGTTAGTATCGTTGATATACTCGATTTTTTGTGAAGGATTGCTCGGTATATCTATTCTCACCACAAAAGGAATTTGGTCAGTATTGAAAACTTGTTTGGTAATTAAAGAAGCCAACACATCTTGATAATTAGGATCGAATCCGTAAATGCTTACCATAAGTTCGGTATTGGCAATTGAAGTATTCTCTGCCCCAGAAAATTCTACCCTTATCGCACTGACGGTATCCTCCTTATCACATGAGAAAGCAAATAGAGCAAAAGTGACAACACCGAACCATTTGATTTTTTTCATAATCAACTTTTTCTAAATATGGCAAATACCTATAAAGGTTGCGTACAAAGGCAAATTTTACTTAGTTCCCCCACATACGGCCCCAAAGAGCCGTAAAAAGCTTTTTGGCATCACGACCTGACTTTTCAGTTTCCTTAACCTGAAGTTCGTCATTTTTAATAGTCAATTCGTAACTGAAAACGAAGCGGGTTTCATTGGGGTCGAGACTAACTAAACCGAAACGCAGATCATTAAAAAATAGTATATCCTTGATTTTGGTAATGGCATACCATCCTTCCGCTATTTTGGATAAACGCTTTAGCGTATCGTTTTCTTGCAGCCGACCTAAAAGCTGATGGTTTTTTGGGTATACGGTAAATTCGATTTCTTCTGAATCGAAAAATGAATAATTACCGATGAGATACGCATTGCCTGTATCCACATTGGCTGTCCATAAAATAGTATTGAAGGGCGTTGGTCGGCTATCGATCGCAGTATATTCAATACCTTGAACCTGTAGCGCATCTATAAACTTTTCATGGGCAACACCCTTCAAAAGTAGGCTGAGCAAAAGGTAGCTAGTACTAATAATCAAACCGGTCTGATTATACCTTAAACGTTTTAAAGAGGAACGATTCTGCCGCATCGCCAAAATAAGAAACGCCAAGAAAGGAAGCGTATATAAAGGGTCGATTACAAATATATTCTGAAACGCCAAACGTAAATCGAAAGGCCAGAACAGCTGTGTACCCCAAGTGGTAAATGCGTCTAAAATAGGGTGCGTAAGAAGCCCCCAAAACATCAAGCGTGTCCAATCCAGGAAAGTAGCCGTGCTTTTCCGTTCGATCTTGTGAATCAAGCCTCCGAAGACCGGAGCGAATAATATGGCGAAAAAAATGGAATGACTGAAGCCCCTATGCCATTCCGTGGCGGTTACGGTATCTACAAAATAACGGGCCAACACATCCAAATCAGGAATTGTCCCAGCAATAGCTCCATAGAGCATGGCTTTATTACCGACCTTTTTACCCAGTACGGCCTCACCGACCGAAGCACCCAATACAATTTGCGTTAGTGAATCCATATAAAAGGCTTAATTTAATATACTATCCAACGGTGCGTTTGATAGTTTTTCGCAGATTTAAAATCCAAAACCTAGATTTTGGACCTTAAAAATACTTCTTAAAATTCGCCTCAAAATAGGGTTGCCGAAACCTATTACCTTAATTTCAACCTCCCAAGATAAAAGGCGATGATCATAGCCATTACGTAGCCATCTCAATCCACAATTTCCATTTTTTTAAGTAAAAAGGATGCGTTCATGTTCTGGCAGATACCCGTCTTGAAGGTGTAGTCGAAATGGAGTTCATTGTCGATAATCTCAGCATCAAAATAATGATTTTCGATTTGCGGTAGTGCTTTGGCAACCTCGCACAGACTTAAATCGTGGGTGGCAATAATACCGGTGGATTTAGATGCTACCAAGCGCTCGACGAATTTTCGGCTTCCCTTTGCCTTATCGGTGCTGTTGGTACCTTTTAATATTTCATCTAAAACGATGAAGTAGGTATCCTTTTGCACTTCATCTACAATAAATTTCAATCGTTTTAACTCTGAGAAAAAATAGGACTCGTCGTCGCTTAGCGAATCCGTAGTCCGCATACTCGTAATTAATTTTATTGGTGAATACTGCACATTCGATGCACAAACCGGAAGTCCGACGTTGGCCATGACAATTTGAAGCGACACCGTTCTCAAAAAAGTACTTTTACCGGCCATGTTAGCCCCGGTGATAATAAAAAATTGTTCATCGTCAATTTCAAAATCGTTCAGCACACTTTTTTCTTCTGGAACTAAAGGATGCCCTGCGCCTTTGGACTGTAGCACTATCCGTCCCTCTTGCAAACTAGGATATGTATAAAAAGGATGATTGAACGCAAAGTTGCCCATACTATTGAAGGCATCAAAAAAGGCGATAGTTTCGAACCATTTTTCTACCGAATCTCCGTATTTGAGAATCCAATTTTCTACTTGAAAACTATGGGATAGGGTGCGCAGAAAAAAACCATTGGCAAAAAAAAGGTATAAAATGTTGCCGTTTTTGTCAAGACTATTCAACTGGTCAGCGAACTTCTTAATGATACTTGACGTCTTTTCGGATTGACCCACTACGGCAAATTTCCATGTTTTTAAATACTCAGATTCAAATTTGGTCTCTTCAATACTGGTCAACAATTTATTGTACTGCTGAAAGGTACTACGTGCTTTTGAAGCTTCGGTGGTCAAACCACTTATCTTACTGAAATATCTGCCGGTTATCCCTAAACCTATTACCAGATTTAAAATTAAAAGGGAAACGGGTATGACATCTGTAAAGTACAGTACGAAGGCAATTAAGGAAACACCAGAAAATATCCATGGTAATACGCGCATAAATCTAGGTAAGAACGGCGAATATCCACCCAGCCATCTCACAATATTTTCAGAACTGGTTTCGGCCTTGGTCAACGAGCCGATAGCAGAAAAGTTCTGTCGCCAGTCGGGCATCTGGGCGAGTTCTTTGATAGCATCCTGTTTTAGGGCTATATTATCTATTGAATTTTCCTTAAGTAATCCAGCAAAGGTTTCACTACCCTGTTGCAATACCGTTCGATTGGTGTACTGATACAAAGAACCCCGTCCGAAGAGATCGATATCTTGACTGAAATAGTGCAAGGGATCTTTATAGGCATCGCCATCTGGAAGGTCATAAAAATCACGATTTAGAACTTTGATTTCGGTCTCGTTAATAGCAATCAATGCCTTTAGCTTATCTCGTTTGTATTGTAAATCGGTATGTCTAGAAACCAGAAGTAAAAAAACAACAATAGTCAGAATTACAATGGCCAATACCCATTTCGTATCTCCAAAAACCATAAACACCGCCAATCCCGAGGCGCAAAAAACAGCTAAACGAACCATACTAGAAGCAAAAAGCCGATTTTTTACCCGTGAAAGTTCTTCCGAGTTTTTTTGGATTTGATTTTGATAAAAGGAAAACTGGTCCTGCATGAAATATCTACTGTTTTAAAAAATTATATTACCATTCGATTTGAGATCCCAGTAAATTGTTTTGGATAAAGTACAATACATATCGTTCATCACATTGAGCAAATATACCGCCCAAATAGTCACTCTCATTTTAATGAAAATTCGCAACTATAGTCTCAGCAGTACTAAAATTGCTTTAGAGATTCCACCTATTTACTATCATTAACCATATGCAAGAAAAAATATAAAAAATATTCAATAGCGAAATCTTATGCCTTGGTTTCCCCGGAAAGTAATCCCAAAAATTATAACTGAAACAATGAGGTTGGTTCTTTTATCCCTATCAACTGAGTGCATCCAAATCGGCTCTTAACTTTCTAGGCAGTTTTGATGCAACCAAATCGTATGAGTGATCGATTAATTCGGCAATTAGTTTGGGGGACAAACTATCTAGAAAAAGAGTGTTCCAGTGCTTTTTGCTCATATGATAGCCAGGGATTATGAGTCCGTCATATTCCTCCCGTAATGCTACCGCACGCTCTGGTTCACATTTAAGGTTAATCTGGGCAGGAAGCCGCTGTAAGCCGGAAGATGAAAAAATCTTACCCATCACTTTGAAGACCAATGTATCGGGCCCAAAAGGCATTTCTTCGACAGTGCCCTTTTTAGAAAGGCAGTATTCTCGATATACTTCTATGTTCATTGTATACTGAAATTGTCATCACGATTTAAGCATGCCCGTTTGAAGAAGCCACTACCTAACACCCGCAATGCGAATAAGGTATTTGATTATCCCTTTCTTCCATTTCGCTAAAGGCTAATTCGAAGAGGCCATATGGCTCCGTTCTACCTATTATGCCTCTGACAGACTACACAAATCACCCTATAAATTCACCCCTTGGGAATCGTAAACCAAAACTTTTTCCCATAATTGCTCCGATTCTTCTATAAAAACCTTGTGAGGTGGCTCGTCTTGATAACTTTGCTGTGCTTCCGCTGATTCAAAGCTTAAAATTAACGAATAGGTAAACGATCCATCTACTACATCACGACTAGCTTTTGGGGGCTTTCCGATAAAGGTAGTTTTCGCGTATGCCGATTTGTCCAGAAATTTCTGGAGGGAAGTTTCGAAGGCTTTTCGGTCTTCTTCACTATCAGGATTTTTCAACCAAAAAAATACGGTATGTGCAAAATGGGGGTCAAATTGTTTCATAGATTTGGTCATTTTTTTGTTGCTCTTACTAGAGCGGGCATCTGTTGCTGTTTGGCCTTGGCTCGTTAAGGCCATGGTTAATAATACTACTGTAATTATACTTTTTTTCATACTTCCGATTTAAAATTGAGTGCCAAAAATACCAAGTATAATTTGGCGTAACAATACGTTGAACATATTATAAAAAAAATTGTCAAGGCAGGTTTTGCAAGTTAGCCAATTTAGCTTTGTGGAAGTACCTTACCTTATACTATTACGGATTATTTCTCCAATAATTCCTTCTGTTTCTCTGTTATCTCCAAAGCCGAATAATCAAGTTTCCAGCCGATAGTCTCCACAATTTTTTCTATTAACAACACCGCCTGTAAAGCCTCCCTACCAGCAGTTTCCATGAGTCCGCTGTCAGGTATTTTTTTTCGGATGTGTTGTTTGGCCTCTTTGTTCAATAGGGTCAAGTCGTCCGAAGAAAAGAAATTGAACATACCACTTTGAATGTCATAAAATTGAATATCGGGTTCAATGGACAAGATTTCGGGTTGGGGAAATTTACGCATAATGATTTTTTTATGCTCATTATCGGCGCTCAATTCTACCTTCTTGAGGTCATAGCCTATCTGCACCTTGGCATTAATTACCAAAAGCGCCTTTTTCTTGCTGCTCACTAAGCTCATAAAATGAGCCTTTATGTTTTCGTATTTATAGATTTCCGCGAAATCTCCCTCTACGGATACCAGTTTACAAACGCTACGGATCTTTTCTAAAAGTACGGTGGACTGATGCTCGGTCATCTCCCGTTTTTTCTTTTTGCCAAAAAGCGTATAGACCCAATAGGTCACTATTGCGCCCAATACAAGACCCAGAAATGTATCGAAAATGCTATCCATTACTATTACCTATTTCCCCTAGATGTGTAAACTTGAATCCTTTGTTATACTTCAGGCCGTAACCAAAAATCCGGTCCATGGCGGAATGCGAAAATAAGATGATTCCAGCAAGTTGGCACAAAGGTAATGAAAGATAACTTCCTATGAGATACAGGGCAATGCCCACAGCCTTGTGATGAAAGAGGTTGTACATTGCAGCCCCTACTTTATTTCCGAACACGTAACCCACCATACCGATATCGGGGGTGAGCAGTAATACTAAAAACCACCACCATTCATAATTCAATACGGCGAAGAGATACATACCTAGAGCGAACATCAACATTTCCTCGAGTTTCAAAAGACGCTTCATTCCTCCAGAATTTTATGAAGCACTGGTCGGCTTGGGCTGGCATCGTTCTCGAACGCTGCTACCTGTAAGTTTAAAAGATAAGCTCCGTCGTTTATACCATCGGGGACAAATATTAGCTCGGTTATGGTTGCCTTTTTGCGCAATTGCCCGTTAAAGTCCCAAAACGTTTTATGGGATAGCAGGTGACCACCATCTTGTTCTTTATCGACCGATGGAAGATCGATCAGCAAATGCTCTACCCCGATATCGACCAAAAACTGTACGGCCTCTTCCAAGAGGTACGGAGGATTGGTGCCGAAATACTGTCGTGATAATTTGGTACGGTCATTGGGCATGGTTCGTATTACCAAGGCAAGAGGTTTTTTATCCCCTAGGGCCAACTCTAAAATATGTTTTGAAACAACCCAATCATCGTCGATAAGCTGTGGCGTTACAGAAATTAGCTCGGCCAAATAGAAGAACCCGTCTAAGCTTTGATTGATGGAATGAAATTCCTCCGTAATATGCCCTACGCATTCCGTATGTGTACCGTGCGCATGGGGATTGAAGGTAATATCGTTAAAATTTATGGCAGCGCCCTCCGACACTTTGCCTATAAAAGAACCATCTGTATGCGGTGTTATTGTCGGATGTTGCAAACCCCATGCGTTTACGTTCTGTGCATCGCCCCGTAAAGGGATGGAAATATCTAGGGGAGCAGTAAGATCTATTTTGTAGGTGTTGTTGTCCTGTTTAATTGTGGCTATCATATGGACTAAATTTTTGCTGAATTTGTTTCATGATAAATTTAGCATAAACAGATCACTTGCAATCCCATCCGCCAAAAAACGTCCTTTTTTTGTGGTAATGAGCGTATCACCATCTAAATCAAGAAGATGTTGTTCGATATATTTTTCTGCTTGTTTCATTACATATTCCCAATATATCTTACCATATTCAAGGCTTATTTTTGAGAGTGAAACGCCCCAAATTGTACGCAATCCCGTCATAACATATTCATTATATTTATCCGTTATAGACAGCACCTCGATTTCCATTGGCAGTTCACTATTTTGAATGGCCTTGATGTATTTCGGATTATTGTTAATATTCCATCCCCGACGAATCCCATCGAACGAATGCGCGGAAGGCCCAATACCCATATATTTTTTCTGCTTCCAATACGCTGTATTGTTTCGGGAAAAATAACCTGGTTTACCAAAATTCGATATTTCATAGCTTTTAAATCCGGCAGCTTCCAAGGTCTCCGACAAGATATGAAAGTGAGCTTCGGCAACCTCGTCATCCACATTTTTGACGATACCCTTCTTAATAAAGCTGGCCAAGGCAGTATTCGGCTCGACCGTAAGTGCGTAGCTAGAAATATGGGGGATATCGAGGGAAACCGCCTTATCGATATTTGATTTCCAACGCACATTCGACATATCGGGAATACCATAAATAAGATCAATGGAAATGTTATCAAAGTGTTTTTTAACCTGTTGTAGGCACTCCTCCGCTTCTATGGCATTGTGGGCGCGATTCATCAGTTTCAGATCCGATTCGAAAAAAGATTGAATTCCGATACTTAGACGGTTGACCGGGGATTCAGCCAAGGCTTCTATTTTTTGTAAGGATAGATCATCAGGATTGGCCTCTAGCGTAATTTCAGGTGCCGTAGATATTTCATAGTTGTCGTAAACACTTTGAATTAAGGATTGTAGATCATTAACAGAAAGTACACTCGGTGTTCCGCCGCCAAAATAAATGGTTTCAATCAATTCGTTCTTAAACTCATCCTTTCTAAGAACCAGTTCCTTTTGCAAGGCGGAAACCATAGCTTCCTTTTTTCCCATGGAGGTTGAAAAATGAAAGTCACAATAGTGACACGCTTGCTTACAAAATGGGATATGAATGTAGATTCCGGACATTAATGAGGGCTTGAAAGCGTAAAAGTACCAATTGATTTTCTGGTAAATTAAATCAATACCAAACAACCTATCTCCCCACAGCCACTAAATTTTGCTTAATCTTAGTGTAAAGCACATCTCTCTTAACCGGCTTGGTCATATAATCGTTCGCCCCTAGCCTAAATATTTCCTTTTTAGTGGCATCGGTAGTATCTGCCGTAATGACTAGGATAGGAATATCTACGAAGTCTTCTCCCGCTTTACCTGCCCTGATGTTTGCAGTAGCTTCAAAACCGTCCATAACGGGCATTTGTAAATCCATTAAAATGAGGTCATAATTTGACTTTACTAGCATTTCAAGTGCCTCGCCGCCGTGGTTGGCAATATCAATATTGACGTTGCCCATCTTTTTAGCCGCCATTTTGATGACCATTTGATTCGTCTTGTTATCTTCTACCAATAATATATTACATGCTAACAAATTAAGGGCTTCAATTTCATTCAGAGGTTGCGGTTCCCCAATCTCCAAAGGCTTTTGGCTCAGAACAAAATCAAGGTCCACACGGCATTCCGTACCCCAATTTCGCCCATTTTTAATCTCGATACTTCCATCTTGGAGGTCTACATAACTTTTGACTACGTACAGACCCAAGCCTAGACCATAGAACTCACGATTGTCGGCGGATGATTTTTTGGTGAAAGATTCATATATCGTACTCATTTTCTCCTTTGAAATTCCACTGCCCGTATCTGAAATCGTAAAGGTTAAGGCCACCTTTCCATCTTTTCTTACACTAAAATCTACATGGAACCGTACTTCGCCATATGACGTAAACTTGACCGCGTTGTCCAGTAAATTATTTAGCACTTGCATCAACTTTCTTTTGTCCCCCGTAATCGTTTGGGGCAGTTTATCTTGATGTGTATATCTGAATTCAATGTTTTTATGATGGGCTTTTTTCTGATTCAGGTAGACTACCCTGTTCAATAAAACGTGTAGGTCGATATCAGCTTCGTGAAGTTCTTGCTCCCCTTTTTCGATGCTGGTAAAATCGAGTATGTCGTCAACATGGCCCAAGAGGGTTTCGGAGGAGGTCAAGATAAGTTTACATTTATCTTGAAGGTCTTTATTGCTTTGGCCACTGAGTAGTGTATCGGCTACCCCTACAATCATATTCAAGGGAGTTCGAAGCTCGTGGCTGATATTTGAGATGAACGACGACTTCATATCATTCATATCCTCTAGACGCTGTAAGGCCAATACTTGGTTTTGCTCATTACTCTCTCGAAGATTTCGTATGCGATTACCCATGGATAGGGATAAGAAAACAATCTCTAGTCCGATACCGAACTTGGCCCCGTTCTCCGTTATAAATGAATTTTGCACCAAATTCAAATTGTTGAGTATGAAAAGCACAAACCCGAGTACAAGAAAACTGATACCTGCAACGAAGAAATGGTCAATAGCCACCTTTTTTATGCGCAGATATACCATAGTCGTTATCATAAGCGACAATACCGCTAAACCAATCAAATTCGCCATAGGATAGCATATAGCCAAGAAACCGGGTACCGTAGTTAAGCCGACCAGGGCTAGCAAAAGTATTCCAGATAGCACTTGAAATCCAACCCATAAAGACCTACTATGCTTGTAGATATCCAAAAATTTACGTCCGTAGTTTACAAAAAAGAACAGTGATACCAGAGCAGCGAACAATACGGCACGCTTTGAAAAGAAGCCCCCATCGGGCATCACATATTGATGAAAAAGGCCATCTAATGAAAACTGCAACATAGCTATGAAGAAAACATACAGCCCATAATATATGAAGGCAGTATCGCGCATAGCCGAATAAAAGAAAATATAGATGATAAAGGCCAAAATCAAAATACCATAGAAAAAACCGTAAAACAGTTGCTCTTTGTATGTTTCGTACAAAAACATTTTTTCAGGCACCAGGTTCAAGGGTAGCATTAGCACTTCACCATCGCTCTTCAAATGTATATATACATCGATGACCTCCTTGGGCATCAATTCGATTTGAAAAACCGATTTTCGGTGTAGCACCGTCTTTTTGGAAAAGGGTATGGCATCACCACTATATTGCGATACAATCTCGCCAGTACTTGATTTGACGTACAGACTGACCTCATCGGTTATGGGCCGAGCCGTATCTAGGTAAAAGTGAATCTTTTCTTGGGTCGAATTATCGAGACGTATATACGTCCAAAAATGAGCGTTGGTAAAGCCAAAGTTCTCTTTTACATCATCCATTGGAGCAAGCGTACCTTTTTCCGAAAGCGCGATAAACTGGCCTAACGTATATGTTTTCTCTCCAGACACAAGAAGCTTGGCATACGGGCGGAGGGATACCGTTTCTTCCGGTGCTCCGGTCAATGTATATTGGGCGTATGTTGAAAATGCTCCGAGCAGGAACATAGCGGCAATTGAAATTTTTCGAAGCAGTTTG
Source organism: Pricia antarctica (assembly GCA_011050085.1). GTDB lineage: Bacteria > Bacteroidota > Bacteroidia > Flavobacteriales > Flavobacteriaceae > Pricia > Pricia antarctica_A. The sequence goes on from DRGL01000069.1 coordinate 14,983, forward strand.
GGGTCGATGTACCACATACTAAATTAGTTTAAATAGTAAGCTCGTACGATGGGTTGAATTCGATTGGTAATTTTTGCTTATCAATTCTGAAAACAAATTTACCTTGGTGCGATTCGGAAAACCCGAAGGGTCAAAATATCAACGTATTCGTGAGCTATCCATTTTAAAACGGCAACGAAGTAGTATTACATCTAAATGTAGGATTATGTGCGGTTATATTCGATGATTTCTAAAAAGAGGAGCCTATTTCTTGACTTTTTTAGGATTCTGTTTTACGAACGCCTCCCAACCCGTGTAGTTTTTACCGATTTCGACCCTGCCCTCGTTGTAGAAATGACAGACCGCTGCCGCGAGACCATCGGTACTGTCAAGATTTTTAGGAAGGGATTTCAGGCTCAAGGTACTTTGCAACATTTTAGCAACCTGTTCTTTACTTGCGTTGCCATTGCCCGTAATGGCCATCTTTATTTTTTTGGGAAGGTATTCCGTTATAGGAATCTGTCGCGAAAGTCCTGCCGCCATGGCAACCCCCTGAGCACGACCCAACTTTAACATCGACTGTACATTTTTACCAAAGAACGGGGCCTCGATGGCAATTTCATCGGGATGGTATTGGTCTATCAAATCGATGGTACGCTCGAAAATGAGTTTCAATTTTGTATATGGATCTTTGTACTTACTTAAAAGCAGTTCGTTCATTTGTAAGAAGACCATTTTCTTATCGACGACCTTTATTAGCCCGAAGCCCATAATGGTAGTACCTGGATCAATGCCGAGTATAATTTTTTCGTTTGCCAATAGGGTTCGTTGCTCTTCGTTAGTTCTACTTAGTTCTCAGTGGGTTGTTTAAAAAAAATCTCGGATTTGTCGATTATTGTAGTACAATCGGTATTCGAAATTTTGCGCTTACAGGAATACCACGTTTTAAGGCGGGTTCTATTTTCGGCAGGCTATGTAGGCTTTTTTCAATCTGATTTTGAAATCCGGGCACTTGTTGGCTAATCCGTTCTCCGTTGGTGATGTCCATCAAAGTGATTGCGCCGGTATCTTCCATTTTAAAATTCACAAAAATAGTATCCTTTACCGCTTCCGTCAACAACAGATCTGATTCCTGTAAAGATTTGGAAAAGTGACGCAAAAGGGTTTGCATAAAGCATTTTTTTTGTTCGGGTTTGCTGGCGAGTTCGTCACAGTCTACGAAAAGTGGGTATTGGTCAACATCTTCCCAATCGATGGATTGCATTTCTTGATCGACTAGTTCTTGGGTCTTTTCTTCCCGATGGGCAGACCAATCGCAAGCGGTCAGCAGGCATAGCAAACATAAGATGAAAAGGTTCCGCATTACCTTGGATTCTGTTGTGGAAATTACGAATTTTTGAATGATTTATGGCGTAGTTTACGAAAAGAGGAATGAATGGAGGACCGGTTAATTCTTTGCAAAATGTATCTCCTCCTTTAATTCTTTGATTCGTCTGGCCGCCATTTCCGAAACATAGAGATCCCAAAATGCGACTTTGCCATTAACTTAAGTGAGTATAAATAACGTACTTTTTGCCCAAAAATTAGCTTATAAACTAACCATACATTAAATAATAGACCATTTTCCCAAGAAACTAAAACTCAGAGTAACAATTTTTAGTTATGGTTACATTAGCGCTTAATTATTGAGATGGTGTTGTATACTTTTCATTTTTACCTAATATTTTAGTTTGTGCAGCTACGCTTTATTGCGTTTGGAATCTGTACCAATTTCAGCGTAACTTCGTTAGACAAGAAATACGGCATGGATATCACACTACTTATATTAGGTTTCGTTTTAATGATTGTCGGCATTCTAGGAAGCTTTTTGCCGATACTTCCCGGTCCGCCCATAAGTTGGGTCGGACTTCTATTATTACACCTAACCAATGCCATTCCTCAGAATTGGACATTCTTAGGCATTACCGCTACAGTAGCACTAATTGTTCTGGCGCTTGATTATGTTATTCCCGCCATGGGAACTAAGAAATTTGGAGGCAGTAAAGCGGGTATGGTAGGTACTACGGTGGGAGTAATAGTATCTTTGGTATTTCCGATTTTAGGGCTTTTCGGAATTATTATATGGCCTTTTGTCGGCGCTTTGGTCGGGGAGCTTATCAATAAAGCGGACCAAAAAACAGCCCTTAAGGCTGCTTTTGGTTCCTTCATGGGCTTTTTGACCGGAACGTTTTTAAAATTTTTGGTAACTGCTATATTCTTAGGACTTTTTATTTCTAAAGCTTGGGACTATCGGGTCGCGTTATTTCCATTTTTGGATTAGCTACTCCATCCATACCACCTTGTCCGCAATTGGGGTACGGCTTTGTTCAGCGATTTCTTCATCGTAGTGTCCTATATACAGAAAGCCCAAACATACTTCGCCCTCATTAAATTCGAAAAAATCGCCCATGTACTTAATTAATCCCGGAGAACTCCAGTAACAACCCAAACCCATTTCGGTACAGCAGAGCCACATATTCTGTACGGCCATGGCAGTAGCCGCGACCTCTTCCCAATCAGGAATGCTTTCTTTAGGGTCTCGCTGCATGCAGATGGCAATGATTGCCCCCGCTTTCTTCGGATTTTCTATCATTTTTTTGGTCTTCATCTGCTTGGGTCTTGTTTCCGTCTCCATATATTTATAGGATAGAAAAAGCCCTAATTTCTCCTTAGCCTCGCCCATCAACACCTTAAACCGCCATGGTTCGGTCTTCTTATGAGTTGGCGCCCAGTTGGCTGCTTCCAGAATTTTTTCAATATCCGCCCTATCGATAGGGGTATCGTTGTATTGAACTGGAAAAACAGATCTTCTTTTTTTTATGAGGTCAAAAATCATATATTTTTTTTAGTGGAGGTAAATAACAGCTGCGAAGTTACTTATTTTAGTGCTTTTTTTAAATAGTTGCTTCTTTCCTCCTACCCGATTCGATATCCATACAATATTCAATACTCGGCACATATTACATACAATAGTTTAGGCGAATCTTGCGGCCACTTCGGTTTAACAAATCTTTCCAAAAAAAAAGTCTAGAAGTTTCGAAGCAAAAGAACAGAATTACTCGGCGTCATTAAGTTAACTACCCTAATTCAACCTTTTGCGCATCACATATCTTTGATTAAAGGAAATTTTTTCAAAGATAAACAAGCCAATGTTTACCAAATGACATTAGATTGGTTACTGTGTACTGGTCAAACATAAAAAAAGCCTTCCAATTACCCGAATTTCGAAATGTATCGAAGCGGGAGGAAAGCCTTTCATTGGCCCTAGCTTTTTCCAAAGCCTTAGGGTCACAACACAACAGGGTAAATATAGCAAAGCTTTTTAAATTTTATTCCTTCTGTCGAAACTATTCCACCCTCTACCTCCCATTTACATATATAAAATATAAATACTATAGGCCTTAAACCTATTTATGGCATAATGAGAAACCATATCATTTGCCTCATAGCGCGATGGACTATTATATACTCAGAAATCAATCCCATTAGCGATTCTTTGCTAATCCTATTTTTGGTGTGTTTTACGAAAAGCTGTACATTTCAAGTACAAGTAGAGACACTCTCATACCTATGAAAAAGAATTCCAACAGACGATCTTTTCTGAAAAAAGCTGCTTTAGGTTCCGCAGCGCTGACCTCGGCACCTATGGTATTCGGCTCTTCCTACGAACAGAAAATATTCTTAAACCGAAATTACCATGCTGCGGTCTTTTCTAAAAATGATAGCATCAATCTAGCCCTGATAGGGTCAGGCATTCAAGGCATTTACGATACACAGTCTGCCTTGAAGGTCGATGGTATCCAACTAGTTGCCGTCTGTGATCTATATACCGGGCGTTTAGACCGCGCCAAGGAGCTTTGGGGCGATACCCTGTTCACTACCAGGGACTACCGTGAACTGTTGAGCCGAAAGGATATCGACGCTGTTATCATAGCTACTCCCGATCATTGGCATCAGAAAATTGTAATCGACGCGCTCAAAGCTGGCAAGCATGTATATTGTGAGAAACCTATGGTGCAGCAATTTGACGAGGGTCAGGCTATAATCAATGCACAAAAGGAAAGTGGTAAAATTTGTCAAATCGGAAGTCAGGGAATGTCTTCCCTTGGCAATGAAAAAGCAAAACAACTTTACGAAGAAGGTGCCATCGGTGATATCGTTATGCTCGATTTTTATAACGACCGCTACTCCACCGAGGGGGCATGGCAATATCCTATCCCACCCGACGCTAGTGCCACGACCGTAGATTTCGATACGTTTTTGGGTAACGCGCCAAAAACGGCCTATGATAATTACCGTTTTTTTAGGTGGCGGAATTATAGGGATTATGGCACGGGCGTTGCTGGTGACCTTTTCGTCCATGCTTTTTCAACACTTAATTACATCATAAGTTCTAACGGCCCAGAAAGGGCTATGGCTACTGGCGGTCTTCGGTACTGGAAAGACGGTCGCGATGTACCCGATGTCAGTATTACGCTATACGATTATCCGAAAACGGACGCCCATGCCGCCTTCAACGCTGCTTTTCGAATCAACTTTATCGCCGGTAGTGGAGCAGGTGGTGGCTTTACCCTAGTTGGAACCGAAGGGGAAATGACCATCGGCCAGAACTCCGTGATCCTTAAGCGTTCGAAATTGGATAGGGTACCCAGTGGATACTCGATGATTGCCTATACCGAAGCCACACAGCAAAAGATAAAGGAAGCTTATGCAGCCAAAGACTTAGAGCCTAGAACTTCATCATTATCGACTGGCGAAACGACCTGGCAGGCGCCCGACAATTACAAGGGCGGCCATTACGATCATTTCTACAACTTCTTTCAGGCGATTCGTGGGAAAGCTAAGGTTATACAAGACCCTACCTTCGGACTAAGAGCCGCTGGAGCGGCCCTTCTTGCCAATGAAAGCTATTATAAAAGTGAGCCGGTAAATTGGGATCCAATCGGCATGAAACTGATTTGAAACCCTATTAGAGTTCCTCACAATGAAAGCCATGCATTCGAATTATTGAACAAATAGCCATAGCCGTAAGCTTATGGGATTCGACCCGGAGAATGTTATCGCAATCCTCCAAATCGAAGTTCCATTCCCCACAACCATTCAAGGTTCTATTCAATAAAGGGCGAAGACGCCTTACCTGATTTCTTTTCGTGACCGAGGTTTTGAAGACTAATACAGTTTCCATTTCTTAGTATTTTAAATGCGATCTCTATCCCAAAACATTGGGGGTTCAATGCCTAGGGACCTTAAATACACATAGCCCTGCCCGCGATGGTGTATTTCGTTATCTATAAAATAGAAGACTGAAGACTGCACGGTTCCTTCATATTGCCCAAACGTCTTGATGCGTTCCTGAAAACGTTCTACCCCAATTTTTGGCCAAAGCGTGTCAATTTCCTCGGTAGCTTTGTCCCAAGCCTGCAGTATAATATCCTTACTATTACCATGCTCAAAATGTTCAATCAGTTCGGCCGTGTTTCCGGTAGCAATTTCGCGGATACCCGGCCCCGCAATCCCTAAAAGTTCCATCACCATTTCCGAGAAAGGGCGCATACCCCCAATCGTGTGATTGAAAAAATCCTTTTCTGGAAAAGCCATAATTAACTTCCGGGTTAGACTTCTGTGCCCTTGCCAATGACCCAATAATTGAGAGGGGGTAATGACCTGTTGAGATTTTTCATTTTGGTTTGCTACGCTGTCCATAATCTTACATTTTAAGTGAATATTGATTAATAAGGATAAATGTAAAACGGACGAGTGACAGCAGTTTGTCAGCAGGTTAAAAAAAATTCGCGATGCCCCATTATAATGAACTAGGATTGTCATTGTCAAAGGGGATTCTTTGAACTTAAAACAATAAAGTTAAAAACGAAGAGGTTCAGAAAAGAATTGTGAAATCTTATCTTTGAAATATCAATCATGCCATTATGGGCCAAGAAACTCTAAAACGTTTTGACCGCATCGTTGCCATTCTGATCCAATTACAATCAAAGAGGATTGTAAAAGCGCAAGAGCTTGCCGACCGATTCGAGGTTAGTCTGCGCACTATCTATCGCGATATACGCACTTTGGAAACTTCCGGTGTACCGATTGCCAGCGAGGCGGGTATTGGCTACTCTATTATGGAGGGATACCGCCTTCCCCCAATCATGTTTACAAGGGAAGAGGCCGGAAGTTTTGTAGCCGCCGAAAAGCTGATGCAACAGTTTACCGACAAATCACTGGGCGCTTACCATCAATCTGCCATGTACAAAGTAAAATCCATTCTTCGCGGCAAGGAAAAAGATTGGATTACGGCTTTGGAATCTCAGGTACGTATCGACCCCGCACAGGCGCTTTTTAATGAAGCCATACCCGATGCACTTGAAATTTTATTCGAAAGTATTGCCGAAAAGAAGCAGGTAGCCCTTAAATACCATTCTTTAGAATCTGAAATACCCTCTGAAAGGATCATCGAACCAGTCGGCCTATTCCATGAAAATAACTTTTGGTATGTGTTGGGCTATTGCCAACTGCGAAAGGATTACCGGCAGTTCCGCACCGATAGAATACTTAAAATACAGCGAACGCTTACTGATTTCACGTTGGAACATGGCGGTATCGACGATTATCGTAATCAGAGTGAAGAACAGCAAAAAACCAAAATCCGTATTTTAGTGGATACCCCAATTGCCCGATTTATGAGGGGTACACGAAGTCAATATGGCTACGTTTCCGAAGAAGTAAAAAAGGAAGGTGTGGAAATGACCTTCATGACGTCTTTTGTGCAAGAAGGTTTTTCTAGGTGGTACTTAATGTTCGCCGACTATGCTACCATCTTGGAACCCGAAAGTTTAAAGGAACGGATCAGGGAACTTTTAAAAAGGTCCGAAGCTCGGCTTTAGAATTAAAAAAAGGATGTTCTAGCCTCTGCGAATAACTGTGCGAGTACTATCGATGGTCAATCTTTGCTTTTTGAGTACTTGGCCAAATTTTCCTTTACCCGAAAAGCTGTTATTTGAGTAATCAGCTCGTAAGGTATAGGTTCGTCGAGCTGAAACTGTACAGAGCCCTTTCCCTGTTTGTACCCGGAAAGTTCTTCTGCAAAACGGCTATGTCCAGTGGGTGTAGCATAAAATCCGACGTGATTTTTATACCCTGCAATATAGACCAGTGGTTTTCCGCACAGGGTAAATACAGGCATGCCATAGCTAATGGATTCTTCTGCTTCGGGCGCCGCTTTTTTGATAGTTGACCTTACCTGCTCTAAAATGTTTTTGACTTTCTCGGGAAAGGCTTTGATATAGGTATCGATATTTTTATGACCAGATTTCATCGCTGTTCAGATTCTACATAATTTTTAAAATTATCTAAAATCGCTTGCCATCCTGCTTGCTGCATGTCAATGGGATTGTTGTTTTCGGCTTCGAAAATCTCTATTATTTCTGTGGTATTCCCTTGGGAAGTAAAGGTGATCTCTACTTTTCTACCGTCATCAAGGGTATAGTAAATACCCTTTTTGGCCACAACCTTGTCATAGGTTCCTACAAAATCGAATCCCATACTACCATCTTTGGCCTCCATTCGCGACAGGAACTTTCCACCGGCGCGCAGGTCGTTTGTTGCCTTCGTGGTTTGCCAATCATCGTTGGCCCTATTCCATTTTTTGATATGTTCGGGCGTTGTCAAAAGTTCCCATACTAAAGGAATATCAGCCTTAACCTTTGTTTTGATAGTGATGATTTCATGTTTTGTTTCCATAAATAAAATTTTTTAATAACTAATCAGTTTGAGTAATCCAAAAGGAAATCTTACTTGACCAAACAATGCTTTACAATTGATATATCGCTCCGCATTTTGTTCGTATGAATCTTTGAGAAGCTATTTTGAAGTACAAATTTTATTGTAATTAGATTCAAAGTTGCCGAGGCTTAAAGTCCAAATGTTTATAAGCCAATATTCCGAATGTATCCCCACAACAATAGGTCACAAAAATCCATTTCAAAGCTTCTTTTGAAATTCATTTTTTCCCTTCTTTTCTCTTACAGCGTTAGCTTTTCCAGCTATCGTATTCTAAAATTAAATCATCGCCTAAAACCCATTCGTCCGAAACCCTGTACTATCTGATTATTTGGTATGGTTTCATTTCATCCCAATGGTCAGTATTATTTTTGTCGAACGATTGTATGTGACGAATCAATTCTCCCAATACCCATTTATTGAAAATCGTTTTTATTGGTAATCCATTTTTTGACTTGGTTCTTATTTGCTATTTAAAAAGTCTTCAATCCTATTTTTCTGCCGTAAACGATGCCTCAAATGCATTTCCGAATACTGTAACCATTCAAAAAAGTTCAGATAACCCATTCCAGGATGTTCGGATTTTCCATACGATTCTGCTTTTTTAATTATGTCCCAAATTAAATTTGTATCCGACTTCAACTTTTCCAAATCGGATTTCAATCGATCAACCGAAGTCGTTTGTTTAACTTTATCCGCTATCAACGGATCATCCGGAATTCTTTCATTGGGAAACCAAGCGTTCTCAAATAATTTTTTGGCCTTACGAGTAGACGCAACATTTACGTTTTCGATATCGTTTAAAGAAATTTGCACTTGCCCGTTGTACCAATTTGTCTCTTCAATCAAATGCCCATATACCTGCCCGAGTGACCAACTCGTAGGGCTCGGCTTTGCTAGAAGTTGGTTTAGCGTGAACATATTGAGTTCGGACATCCAAATTGCTAGCGTTTTATTAAATTTTTCAAGCATATGGGCAGTATTCCTCATTACAAATTTACCTATCGTTCAAGCCTTTTCCGTTGAGAATGTTCTGGGTGTATTTTTCAATCCTACGGATGCGGGTGTCCGATTGTTTAGCACCTGAGAAATACAGCAAATAGCCCCGTTGTCTACCAGGTGTTAATTTATCAAAGGCATCCTTTACATCCGGATTTCGCTTTAGTATTTGCTTGAATTCATCCGGCATATCGAAATCGGAAGTCGTTTTCAACATCACCTCGAGTCCCGCTTTTTCAACTTCCATAGCTTCATAAACATATGCCTTCACTGCAGCTTTATGGTTTTCGATATCCTCTGCATTTGTAAATCTGATCTGTCTTGCGGCCTGCACATTTTTTGTTTGTTGCACCAAAAGGTTCTCGGCGTCTTTCAACAGGGCACCCTTGTGAAAAAGCAAAGCACAGTAGTTCTTAAATCCGTGTATGAGTACAACATTACGTTCTTGAAATACGTAACAAGGTTTTCCCCATTTAAATCTTTCATCCAGACCGCAATCTAGTAGTATCCTACGAAGTGATGTGAACTCAACCTGCCATTTTCCAGGGTCGTTAAAAAAAGAGTCTATATCTTGTTTCATAGTGTTGTGCCGTATTACTTTAAACCGTTTCTTCTTTTTATTTTAAACATATTAACTTACACCTCTTATAGCGTTGAAATTATCTTTTCAAATTTAAAAAAAGTACCGCTTTTTTGTATTCGTAATTAGATCATAATCCATTTTTACAAAACAGTATACGTTTCAAACCCGTACATTATGCAGGGGAAGCTCCATCTTTGTAAAGGGATTATTTTCAGGTTCGGAAAAGGCCTTCAGATTCTTAAAAAAACGATTTTACGAAACTTTGAGGCTCTTTCCATAGTTTGAACATAAACCTTGAACTAAACCAATTCATTTGAATCGCTCCCAATTCTCTATTTTAAGGGGAGCATATTGTAATTGTTGTTTTATGACTTTGGCATCTTGTCCATATCCATGTACAGCATACCCCAACGATGGCCATCGAGATCTTCGAACCCAAAAGCGTACATCCAACCTTCACTTTCTGCGGGTTCGCCAAAGATTTTTCCTCCTGCGTCTCGAACAATTTTCGCCATTTCATCGACTTCTGCCTTGCTTTGTGCATCGATATTTAGCAAGACTTCGGTGACTTTACTAGTATCTGATATTTCGTTTGCGGCAATGCATTTGAAAGTTTCTTCAGGAAAAAGTACCATTACAAAATCGGTATCCCCAATTAAAAAACTTGACATATGTTCAGCTTTTTCGTGTATTGGATTTTCTCGAAAACCGATGGCCTTGAAGAAAGTCCTTGAAGCATTTAGATGCTTTACGGGAAGGTTTATCCACATTGTTTTCATAGGTCTGCTATTAATTTTTAGTGGCTTTGCGTTTACATAACGGGAGCCATTTCCCATTGTTCTTTATTTCCCATTTTTCTACCTACGACTTTTCGTTTGTACTGAATTCGTAGAACCCAAGGTTATCGAAATTGCGCATTTTAAGGTTCATGCTTTCATTGTCCTGTCCCAAAATACATATGCCACATGACTTTCTCCACGGGATTCATATTCCCAATGCGCTTGCAGGAATATTCCGCCCTCCATTAATTTTACTTTTGGTTCCCCATGACTTTGATATTAGGTGGATTCGGGTCAGAAGAAAATTTACACCATTTACCTTCCAATTTCCTTCATAAATTGTAGCGCGTTGGCCATCTCTTGTGTTTTCATAAACTTCATCTTGTTCTCTTTTTATTCCATTGGCAAAGATTCCTCCTGTAAAAAAGTCCATTGATGTACGTCAGATTTTGCAAAACCACATTTATCATAATTCCCTCCAAAATTCTCATCAGTATTTACTTTTCCTATCTTACATCTCCCAGTACCCCTTACTAGTTTATAAGTCGTAAACAGATTTTCGATTAATAAAATCCATCTGATTGAACTACTTCAAAGATAAAGGGCATTTCATTGTCAGAAAACGGGTAATTCCGTCAATCTAACGGGTTGATTACGACAATGGGTTTGCTTAAATTTAGGAACTCAAATTACGGAAACAATGAAACACATCTCCATTCTCGTTCCTAAAGGCCACACCAGCGTTGTCAATATCGGCGGTACCCATCAGATGTTCTCATGGGTCAACGAATTTTTTGAACTGACGGGAAGAAAAGCCATTTTTGACATCCACTTGGTAGGAATCGAGAAAAGAACGGAACAGTCGCACGGGTTGTTTACTGTAAACCCAGATCAACTTATCTCGGAGGTGGTCAAAACCGATCTCATTATTATTCCCGCCATACATGGTGATTTTGAAAAAAACCTAAAAAATAATTCCGAATTTCTTCCCTGGATAGTGAAGCATTATAAGGAAGGTGCAGAAATCGCAAGCCTGTGTGTTGCGTCCTTTTTTCTTGCAGAAACGGGATTGCTTGACGGCAAACGATGTTCTACCCATTGGCAGTTTGCGAACGAATTTCGAAAAAAATATCCCGAAGCAGACCTTAGAGATGATAAAATACTGACTGAATCAGATGGTATTTATACGAGTGGCGGAGCCTATTCCTTCACCAACCTTCTCGTATACCTCATCGAAAAATATGCGGGAAGAGACACGGCAGTGATGGCTGCAAAGGGCTTTATGATAGATATCGACCGAAACAGCCAATCACCGTTTATAATGTTTTCAGGTCAGAAATCCCACAACGACCAACAGGTTTTAAAGGCGCAAGAGCATATCGAACAACATTTCAATGCCAAAATAACGGTCGATGAACTCTGCAAAAATATAGCCGTTAGCCGACGTACCTTCGAACGGCGTTTCAAGAAAGCGACCGCCAATACCGTCATAGAATATCACCAACGTGTTAAAATAGAAGCTGCCAAAAAAGAACTTGAAAAAGGGCGAAAAACAGTCAATGAAATCATGTACGAGGTGGGCTATGCCGACCCCAAGGCTTTCAGGGATGTCTTTCGAAAGCTTACAAATATGACCCCGATGGATTATATGAATAAATACGGGAAAGTGATGGTCTAAGTTCAAATGTAAACTCGCCGTTAAAAGCTTTATGCCTTAATCTTTTAAAACTTTTTTTTCCAATTTCTCCAATTCATTCCCGTCTCCGTCCAAAATATAAGGTTCGAAATCGGATGGGTTTACCCAATCGGCCTTGGGCTTCTTCCCTGACATATAATCCGCATGAAAATGGGCCCCGTTTACGAATGGAGCCTGTTCATACAGATGGCCGTAAGCTATCATTCGTAAATCGCCCTGAGCCAATAGTCTGGATTCCATTTCGGCCTTTAAGGCATTTTTTCTTTCTAAAAAATAGGGGTTATCGATTAGATTATTCATACAAAATGGGTCTTTGACAACATCATATAACTCTTCCGCAACCCGCTTTCCAAAATTTAGTTTCCAAAGGGAGTCTTTACCATTTCTTCTCTGATTTACGATTTCCGTTTTAGTCGGACTTCCATCCGTATTCAAATAGCCGGTTTCAGGATTGCCGGAAGGCCAGCGGTCGATTTCGTAATTTTTAATATATAGCAGGTTATTTTTATGGATACCCCGAATAGGATAACCAACATCACCAGGTCTACCGGTGTCATGCCTTTCTTTACCGACCAATACGAAATCCCGTTGCGGTTCTACTTGGCCTGATTTCTCGGAACTTATAATGTAAAGTAGACTATTGCCGGCAGCCGGATGCATTCCAGAAGTTTGCCAATCGATGCCTGCAATGTCCATAATGGTTGGTGCAAGATCTATGAAGCTTACATAGTCGTCTATTTCTCTAGCAGCGTTTCTCATTTTTCCCTTCCAAAGCATCGCCATCGGTATGTGGTTCGCAGTTTCGTACTGGTTTCCCTTTACTCTGGGAAAAGGCATCCCATGGTCGGAGGTAACCACTAACAAGGTATTGTCGAGCAGGTTTCTTTTTTTTAAGGTTTCCATAATTTTCCCGATGTGCTTGTCGGTATCCTCGATCTCAAAGGCATAATCAAGCAAATCGTTTCGGGTTATTTCGTTGTCTGGCCAATAGGGTGGGAAGTTTTTGATCATATCGACTGATTTTCCTCCTAATTTTGCGCCTGAACCATATTCGTAGCCCCGGTGCGGTTCTATCGTACCGACCCAAAAACTCCAAGGTTCATCTTGGGGCACTTTATCCAAAAAATCAACGAAATTAGCGCTGTAATCGTTCGGTCCGATAAATGGGGTCGCAGGCGTTAAGGTTTTGGAATTGTAGGCCTGTCCCATAATCTGTCTTTCTGTACCGTCTTCACGTAAGGTCTTACCCGGAGCCCAGCCCTTGCCGGTATATCCAGTGGTATAGCCGTTTTCTAAAAGAACTTCTTGGTACGTCTTGAATTTGGGAGGAAAGTAAATCACGTGATTGGCGGCAGCATCGAGTTGCCATGAATTGCGGCCGGTTATGAGAGCGGCCCGCGACGGGGCACATTTGGCATTTGGAGTGTAGGCTCGATTGAAAAGTAGGCCCTGTTTGGCAATGGCATCAAAGGCAGGTGTATCAACATAGGTACTGCCGTAGGCACTCATATCGAGTCCGGCGTCGTCGAACATAATCACAAGTATGTTAGGACGTTCTTGAGCCCATGTAACATTAAGAGTCAGGAAAGAAATCAGAAAAACAGTACATAATTTCCACATATGCTATAATTCAATCCAACTTCAGATAATCCATTACTGCGGCATCGCCCTGCAACGCATTGTTCGGCATTACATGTTCGGGGTTGAAGACCTTGAGTTTTTCTTTCGGCAATATGGTAACGAAACTTTCCTGAAAGCCATCTTCATAGGGAACGGCGCCACCGTTAAGCTGTAGGTGTTCCGCAAAAAAATTATAGACCGGGGCCCGTTTCGAAAATCGGTAGTCGTGCCGTTCCGAGGGTAGATGTACATTTTCTACTTTATGCTCGGCATCGTAAAGCGCATAGACTTTCTGGATATATGGATATTCGATTCGTGGCGTATTCCGGGTCCAGTCGCCACCGTCCGACACCAATATCATCGGTCGTGGGGCAGTTAGGGCAGCTATTTCTACATTATTGGTCTGAAGATCTGGGGAACGGTGTACAGGCATACCACTTTCACAGACACATCCGCCAAAGAAATGCGCCGATACCTGTACCACCGGTGCAGATGCCGTAATGCGATTATCTAACGCAGTTAGCATAAAGGTCTGTGTGGCTCCGCCCGAGCCTCCGGTCATACCTACCCTATCGGCATCTACATCGGGTCGTGAAAGCAAATAGTCCAAAACCCTTTTACTATTGTAGGTCTGAAGCACCATCGCGATTGGAATGTAATGGTCTACTTGAAGGCTTTCACCACTACCAACCATGTCGTAAGTGAACACTACGGCGCCCATTCGTGCCAATACCGCACATCGGGTCTGTACGTCTTCAAGCAGACGCTTGTCTTTTAAATGGCCATGCGGACTTAAAATAGCCGCTTTTTTTCCGATGGAATCAATGGGTCGGTACAGGTTTCCGGTGATATAAAAGCCTGGAAAACTTTCGATGGCAATATTTTCTACGATATACCCATCCATTTTTCGTTCGCTATGAATAATGGGATTAAAATTCCCGGTAATTTCCGGCATTTTATCCCATTGTAAACCCTTTCGTATTAACGCCTTTATTTTTTCCGCCCGTTTTTCCCATGATACGCGATCACTCCACTGGGTAGCGAATTCTTTCATCTTAAGGTTCGCTTCGTCAGGGGTCCAATATGCACCTTGGCAAAGCAGATTGCTACCAGTTTGTCCATTTACAGCGATAGAAAGCATAAGGGAAAAAAATAGTATGGATTTTCTCATAGTTGTTAATTCGTCAAGTCCCACTAAAATATAAAATTAGCTGCACTAGCCCCCCTCAATTAAAGAGATTACGGCAAATAAACCTTTCTAGAAAAGAATTTTAGCCGCAAAACCTTATTTTTGCGGTATCCAAAAAAAAAATCATGACCTTACTTTTAATGGCCGCGGGAAGCGGAAGCCGATACGGAAAACTGAAACAATTTGATGATCTAGGCCCCAAGGGAGAGTTTTTAATGGAATTTGGAATAAGTGATGCCTTAAAAAACGGGTTCGATCATATCGTCGTCATTACAAAGGAAGAAAATCGGAAATTTTTACATGACCATCTTCGCAAAAGATTACCAGCGAACATAAAATTGGATGTATTGGTTCAAAAATTAACCGACATTCCTGAAGGAACGACATTCATCGGTGAACGCGAAAAACCTTGGGGCACTGCGCATGCCGTATGGACCGCAAGAAATGTCATCGACGGACCTTTTGCCGTAATCAATGCAGATGATTATTACGGACAGCCGGCGTATGAGAACGCGGCCGATTTCATACGGGCCCACCGCAACGACAATACCTATGCGCTAGTAGCTTATACCTTAAAAGATACCCTTTCCGAACATGGTTCGGTTTCGCGTGGAGTCTGCCAAGTTGAGGGTGACAACCTGATTTCCGTAGATGAACGCTTAAAACTGGAGCCGGATGGTGATAAAGTAAAAGACCTCGATTCGGGAAATAACTATTCCGGGGACGAGCATGTAAGCATGAACTTTTGGATTTGCAAACCTTCTATTTTCGAAAAGATAGAAAGTGATTTCCGAAACTTTCTAGCCAGTACCGAGCTTGGAATGAAAAGCGAGCTCTATATCCCGAAAATCATTCAAGATATGTTGCAGGCCGAGCAAATCGAGGTGAAAATTGTACCATCGGAAAGCGATTGGTTTGGAGTGACTTACGCTAGTGATCGCGAAAAAGCGGTGTCCGAGCTACAACAGCAAACGGATGAAGGAAAGTACGTTTCCCCACTTTGGCCTTAAATGAATGTATGCCCCTCAAATAGAAAAATTTAGTTACAGCGTTTCGAAAATCGTATTCCAACGTACTTCAAAAATACCCTTTCGTAACAACTTTTCCTTTAAATGAAATTGTATTCCGACTCCGAACTGAACGCTATATTACATCATTTTTCCATTACGGATAAAAATTATGCGTTCGCTCCGTTAACCGACGGCTTTATCAACGATACGTTTTTGGTTTTCGACGACCAACTACCCCGTTATATCCTACAACGTGTGAATCACAACGTTTTTAAGGATATTTCAGGTGTAATGAACAATATCAAACACGCCCTAACCTATTTAGAGGATACCGATTACAGTAAAATTCTTTTGGTAGAAACAAAGAATGGAAAAGAGTATTTGGAATTGCAGGAGGAAACTTCAGATTATTGGCGGATGATGACGTATATCAGCGACAGTACCGCCCATAATACAACAACCGACTCCAACATCGCCTTCGAAGCGGGTCGGGCAATCGGTAAGTTCCATTCGCTATTACAAGGTGCGGCCATTGAAAATTATGTAGATACCATACCAAGGTTTCACGATTTGAAATTAAGGGAAGGCCAATTCGATCAAGCGCTATCGACTGTTGGCGATGGTAAAAGAGAAATCGCGAAATCGCCGATAGATTTCGCAAAGGAGATTTTGTTGCTATTGGAAAAAATAGATTTGGATACATTGCCCCTTCGTATTTGCCATAATGACACCAAGCTCAACAATATTCTTTTTTCGAAGGAAACCGGTGAAGCGCTTTGTCTAATAGACTTAGATACGCTTATGAAGGGACGTTTTTTATACGATTTCGGGGATGCCGTTCGCACCATAGTTAACACAGCCCCGGAAGATGAAAAAGAACTTTCTAAAATTACCTTTCAAAAAAACCTTTTTGAATCTTTTGTAGATGGCTTAGCGGTTAATAAATCGATATTCTCGACACAAGAGATTGAAAATATGGCCTGGGGGGCGGTCTTGATGCCCTTTTTACATGGTATTCGCGCACTGACAGATTATCTTAACGGCAATATTTATTACAAAGTGGCCTATGAGAACCAAAACTTGGACCGCAGTTTAAGCTTATTTGATTTTACGCAGAAGGCACTGAAGGAATTGGGATATATGGAGGAAGTAATAAAGGCCAAGTTGGCCTAAAATTCATACTTCGGACTTTCTTTCTGATGTAACAAAGCGGGAGGCAATTGCTTTCTGTAATGTAGCGTAAGGACTAGTGGGAAGATGCTAATTACGAACCCTATAACTTCGAATGGCTTCCAATCTTCTCTATACTGTTTATTCCCGTTTCTTTATCCACACAAACCCATACAATTAGTAGTGGTTCTTTCAACCATAAAGATCAAAACGGATAGCCTATTGCAAAGTTCCAAACCAGATTATTATCACCTCCATCTAAAAACGGAGTCCGAATTCTTTGACCCTCCGGCAAGTAAGGAACCTGAACCGGGGATGCGAGATCTAATCGGATGACAAAACTTTGAATATCGACCCGAAGACCAAAACCTACGCCAATACCCAATTGCTTGGTCCAGTCAGCACCAAATTTGCCATTGGTAGAAAGTTCTTGGTTAAAATCTTGCGTTATTTGCGGTTCGTCAGCGGAGACTTCGAGTTCATTGGTCAACCATACGTTCCCCGCATCGGCGAATACGGCCCCCTTTAGATAGGAAAATAAAGGGAAGCGATATTCTAAATTCGCTTCCAATTTAAGGTTACCCGACTGATCAAAAAATGAATTGGTGCCATCGCCATCGGAGGTAAATGTACCGGGACCAAGTGAGCGGATTTTAAAGGCCCGAACACTGTAAGGTCCCCCTGAAAAAAATTGCTTTACGAACGGCAGCGTACTCGAATTACCATAAGGAATTCCCCATCCTGCGTACAAACGGGTTATAAACGTCTGTTCTTTCCCCCACTTCAAATAGTATCGAATATCGGCATCCAATTTGGCGTATTGGGCGTATTCCAGACCGAAAACAGTTTTCTTACCACCACTGGCAAGACTCAAAAGATTTCCGGCAATATCAAGATTCGTTGAAAAGAAGAAAGGATTTGATTTTTCATCGTCGGCCAACTCATTATAGGTAAAGCCATAGTTGAGTCCGGCTATGAACTGCTGTTCGAAACTTTGTCGTAAAAATGGATTTTTGGTCAGAATACTATCGAATTCAGCGGTAGTGTTCGCTAAGTTCACGTAGGTCACATTTATAGGATTCAATTCGTGATATACATATTTATTGGCATTCCAAGTATATCCAAAGGTAGAGTTTACAGAGGTTAGGGTATACAACTGACTCCGTTTGAGAATATCTCCCCCTAAACTTATTTTGGTCTTGGGAACGTTATACTGAAAACGGCTTGGGGAAAATGGCACCAATCTGGGAATAATCAAATCAGCTCGCAAGCCGCCTGCAATACTACTGAGACCTGAATTGTTTCCGCTAGAAATCTGTGACTCGTACGAAAAGTTACCGCTGAGACTGAACGTCTCCCCACCGTGAAATATGTTACGGTTATTATAGGTCAAAGCGATTCCCGGGCCTGCGAATCCATTCGATTTACTGACGGCTTGAATTTCAGCCCGTAATGATCGTTTGTTCAATGGTGAAAGAAAGATATCGGCATCGAGCAAGCCGTTGCCGTTCTCGTTAGCCACAGTATCCAATTCGTTGAAACGGATATTTACGAACTTATAACTGCCGATAGAGGAAAGACGGTTACTGGTTAACTTTGCGGTCTGTGAATTGTACTCCTGCCCTTTTTCGAATAATATATAGGGTTCTAGCTTTTCAGGCTTAAAAAATTCCTCTTTTTGTACGAAATTGATGCCACCAACGGTATCGGAAACGATTTTCAAGGTATCGCTATCAATCGAATAATTAGGATGCACGGTAATCGAATCTATGGTATACGGTATAACCGAACGGCTTGGGGTACCTTCCTTTAATCGAAGAAATAGATCAAACTTTTTATTATCATAGCGATTGGTATCAGCCTCGAAAATGAGAAAATCGGGATTGAAATTGTAATAGCCGCGCTGTTTCATAGCAACATCGATGCGTTCACGTTCGAATTTTAATAATTGTAGGTCAAAGCGGTTTCCGGACTTTATTTGGGTGTCGGCCAGCAATTCCTGAATATCTTCGTAAATAGGCAAGGAATCTTTTTCCAGCTCGAATTTTTCTAGGGTGTAGGGTTTTGGAACTTCCACCTTGTATTTTACACCTGCAAAATTCTTAGTACTATCGATTTCCGAACTAGCACGTCCGTAGAAAAATCCACGGTTGTCCATTCGGTTCAAAATCAGTTCTTCTACCCGCTGCGGATTTACTTCAGAAAAATATACAGGCTCTTCCCCTATTTTTTTATTCAGCCATTTATTTATAAATCCGGGTTTTTCCCGTTGCGCCTTATAATGATAATAAAGGCCCAGCCGCATGCCCAAAATCCTGGAGTTTGGATCAGGCCGTACCAAGGTATTCAGTTCTGCATTCAAGGCATTAATTTTAACGTCCTCGGCATCGTCTGCGAGCGTAGTTTCTATTTCTGCTCCTGTGTATAGGCTTTCACCTTCGGGAATATACTTTTCTATGCTACAGGATACCACCATCAAAACTGAAATAAATAAAAGTGTGTATCGGTATGTACGGTAAGTGTTCAATATCTATTGTTTCAATTGAGATTTTTGTTGGTCTCGTTTTTAAAGTATATCTCGTTTCAGAATTAACTTCTCCTAATTCCTATTCCAGTCATTTTGTAATTCAGATTTAGGACAAGCATCACGTCTGAAATATTTTCGGTGTTCTAACTTTTCCATGCATGTAGCATTCATCTTCTATTTGCTTATGCTGAAGCTTTTTCAATTCCACACTATTTATCGTCTCCAGATGCTTTATTATTCTCCATCTTTGTTTGCATCATCGGTCGTATCGGCATCCTTTTTCTTGGCGTCATCTTTCTTATCCTCTTCTTTTTCATCCACATCCGATGAATTTCCCTTATTTGCATTTTCTAAATCGGTATCTTTTAGGGGATTGAAAAGCTCACTAAATTCATTAAACTCGCGATTGAATATCAAAGCGGCACCGGTTACGATCAATTGGCCGTCAATCACGTTGGTATACTCATTCTTTCGAAAGCCCCTGAGTCGGTAACGCCCATTTTCAGTTAGCAAATATTCGAGACTGACGTTTCCAATGATGGGGGTAGAACCCTGGCTTTGGGAAGAACTACCCTCCACATCCACCGCACTACCAGCAGTAACGATTAAACGATTGTCAAATAATTTCTTTTGAGCATTGATATTGAGCTGTGTACGATCTTGTGGACTATCGCCCTGATAATCGGTAAAGCTGTCAAGATCGAAATTAAGGTCAATCCCCGTATTGCCAAATACCTTATCCGAAAAGGAATTTAACTGGCCCGAAAGCATCTTGTTCACATTGTCTTTCGCCAACGCCGCTGTTCCGCCACCACTACCATCACTACCTGAAGCTGGAAAAAATTTGTTGAGAGCCAATAATGAAAAAACCTGTTTATTCAATTCGCTCTCTTGCTCGTTGAGTTGCTGAACTCGACCATAGACCGCACCACCTAGGGCACCTTGGTCGTCTTCGGGCATATCCATACCAAAAGAAAGCTTGGGCTCCATCAATTCTCCCTTTACGTTCAGATATACCATAAACGGTAACACTTGCTGATATTTTGTGGCCGAACTAGGATCTACTGTCGTCATTAATGGAGCCGCTGAAGTCTCAACATTATAGACCGCGGTCACATCCAATTCCGCATCCATTGGGTCACCACGCCACGTTACCGTACTACCCGGATTCAGCTCGAATCTACGTTTTACCAAATTATAAAGGCTAGTTTCGTAATGGCCCGACTGTACCTCGTAACGGCCAGATAGTCCAACTCTACCATTTGGCTCAATGCTTAGGTTGAGCTCGGCTTCTCCGGAAACTTGTAAATTGTCACCGGATTTTTTATCGATTATTACATTAAACACGGCATCATTGGCGATTTCAAGTATCGCCTCGACATCCATGCCCTGAAGAAGTTCAGGGGCCTCTTCTTCTTCCGTTGTGGTAAGAATGGCATCTGGATTTTCTCGGTTTACAAAAATCACTACGCCATCCCTTTCCTGTACATCTAACTGTTCTTCAGGCACTACAAAAGTGACATCGGTAATTTTACGAATCTTTAATTTTCCTTCGATTTTAGGAAGGTCGAGATTGCCTCCAACCGTCATGTCGGTATCGAAACTGGCCTTCCCATAAAACAATTCATTGTCTTCTTCAGTGGAATTCAATACTTGAAAAGCGTCGGCCTTTAGCGTAAGGTCAAAAGTAGGATTGGTTAGTTCTTCGGTTAGGATAGACCCGCCAATCTCAAAAGCATTGTTTTGAGCATCGGTTATCGTAAAGGTGTCAAAATAAAGTCCGGAATTATCGATATTCAAGGTTTCGTCATCAATTTTGAAGACCGAGTTCAGCATAGCTGGATTGAGCACCAATTGGTTGAAGTTGAACTGTCCTTCGTATTTCGGATCTGCAGTCGTTCCGCTCACTTTTACGTTACCTGACAGATAGCCTTCGGTATCTTTAATAGCTCCATCGGATAGTCCCTCGACAGCCGACATCTCCAATTTGTTCAATACCAAATCTAAATCCAAAACTGCTCCAGTTTCAGCCGCAGTGTAGTCACCGGTCAAATCAAAATCGATACCGCCATCTTTTAAGGCCAAATCGAAATCGTAACTTTTTTGGCCTTTAGATGCGGCATTTAGCGAAAGATTCCCCAGGGCATTCTTCATAACCTGCAACTCGTTGATATTGAAATCGGCAACGATACCAGTTGCCCCAAATGGATTTTCAACGATTACATTGCCCTTGACGATACCCCCAGCCAAAGCTTCATCGGGATTTAAAAGACTCAGAAAAGTCTGCAGCTTAAAATTATCGAAGGTTACACCGATATGTTCGTTTTTTTCTCCCGCAATGGCGTTGCTGAGGGTTAACCGCTGATCATTGCGGCTAAGTGTAAAGTTTTCAAAACGCATCAATTTCTCACCGCTGCTTATACGATTATTTTGTTCGATGGTCCACTTCTTTCGATTGAATACCAGATTCTCCGGCTCGATGTGTAAATTGATGGTATCTTTTTCTAGATTCAATTGCGCGGCAAGATGAACCAGCTGCTCGGTATCGTCAAAGGAGCTAAAATCAAGACCCATCTGCCTATTCCGAAGGTCTCCCTTAAACAAAGTGCGTTTGATTTGTACGGGGCCGGATAGTAAGGCCGCCAGCCCGGCACTGAAATTTAAATCGGTGGCTGTACCGTCAACCGCTACTTCAAGGCTATCGATAGTAGAGCCTGCATAGGTAGCGGTGGGCATATCTAACCTAGCCATCAGTTTCTTGGTAGATGCATCAAAATCGGCCTTGAGGTTTAAGGTATCTAAACGTTCCAAGCCTTTTAGAAAAACTTGCGATAAAATTGGAATACTTTTAAACGCAAGGTTTACCTCCAAATTAACAGGCTCTGAAATCGTATCGGAGACAGCGCTTTCGGAAAAATACGCTTCGAACTGTCGATTCAGGGCTGCCGTAATCTTGTCGGGTGCGGCATTAGAACGTAAGGCAGCCTTTAAAAATTCACTATTGATACTGGCCTTGGTACTAATAGTATCGATACCGGCCTCTACATTTATTTTATCTAATTTGTATTGCTTATTATCGTAGACAGCTGTACCCTCCGACAATAGGGCATTTAACGTAAAATCTTCGGCACTTCCCTTAAAATTGGCATTCAACTGAAGGCCGGCACGTATGTTCTCCTGGGTTAGGCCCAAAGCCTGTAAATCTGCACCGATCAAATTCAAGTCCAATTGTATATTAGATTCCAAAGAATCTAAATCGACCTTCACATTGGTCATCAAATTCAAATTAGAATCTTTAAAGTTCAAGTCGATATCGCCCTTACCATCCTCTACATCGCCCTCAAGGACTAGGTTCGAGTAGTCATAACCGTCGAACGAAAGCTGTTGAAAATTTGATCGTAAGGAGGCGTTGAGTGAACCAATATCATTGCCACTTCCTTTAGCATCAATGGTAAAGGACACTCCACCCAGCTGTTCGTTTTTTAGAATTTTATCCAGTTGTAAACTGTCCACTTTTAGGGTACCGTCAAAAGCGATTCGTTGCCGATTGGAATAGCTCCCGGCAATTTGTGCGGTACCTTCTGGAATTTTCAGGACCACATCCGCAGCCATATCATCTACCAAACCCTTGGCCGAAGCGTCAATAACAAGCGTTTCAGGAACCGAGATGCCTAAACTATCCTCATTGACGAATTGTAGCAAATCTGTTCTATTGGATGTCGCACGAATATTGCTAAAATCAAAGTAAAGCGAATCGGGATTCATTGCGTTTTTCACGGTGCCATTCGCCGTTAAAGAAGTGTTTCCGCCCCAATTAACCTTAAAATCGGGGATTTTAATATTGGATAGCCTACCATCGGCCTTAATTGTTCCGGTAATCGGTCTTTTGGCCGCCTTTTGTACATATTCGTTATCGGCTAGGTCGGGCTGAAAAACATAGGCATCCTGTATCGCCAAATTTAAATCTGGAATATCAATAGTAAGTGTGGTATTCTCCGGATTTTCGATTAAAGCATCGACGGAAGCATATTTCAAGGAAAGATCACCGGATACCGCACTGTTATTGGTCTGCAGTACTAAACCGGAAATCGCAGCATTGTCCTCTTCTAGATTGGCATCAAAAGCAAAATTCTTCAACTGGAATCCGCTAGACTCATTGAAAGCCAATTTGGTCAATTCAAGATTTACCAATTTGGGGCGATATGTGATGTTTTCAGCTTGAAATGTAAAATTGGAAACGGACACAGCATCGGCATTGAAGGTTCCGGCTTGGGATTGATGGCTACCTGTAACAAATGCGAATTTGTTTTTATCGATGTCAATGGCATCTACTTTTACCAAAAATTCCGGCCATTCGAATCCTGTGTCCGCAATGGCTGTGGTATCTTGAGGTTGCGTTGCGACGGCTGGCATTCGAATTGCAATATCGGAGTTTTTCAATTCCAAGGTCTCTACTTCGATATCATTTTGGGCAAGATTGGCCTTTGGCATTTCCAAAAGGAAGTTTCCAATGTTAACATCTGCCTTCAAGCTGTCCGGTTCGGAATTGTAATTGGCCCTTACCTTCTCGATTTTAAAATTATCGACCACTAGATAGGGTAAGGCCGTCTCGGTGGTATCCTCAGTCTCCGGAAAGGGTTTCGTTTGGGTATATTCCGCCTCAGTATCTATTAGTTCAATATCATCGAGCTCGAATCTCATGGCTTCGAGGTCGATAGTATTAGCCTCAACGTATAATCGGCCCAGTCTGAACTTACTATCTATCCCTAAAAAACCGTCTTCGTAGACAATATCAAAATCGGTAAGGTCGATTGATCCGATACTAATTTTCATGGGTTCACTAGCTTCCGCTTCTGGCGCAGGAACGGAGTCTTGTGCAGCAAAAGCGTCCATTAGAAATGTAAAGTTGAAATCCTCTGAACCTTCCGCTCTAATTACATTCGCCTTTAAACCTTCCCATTTCAAATACTCAAGATCAAAAGTAGTACCAAAAATTAGGTCCGATAGGCCTACATCGGCTTCCAAAGCTTTTGAATACAAAAGAGTGTCTCCCTTTTTATCCTCTAGATATAAACCCTCCAGAGAAAGATTTCCAGAAAAGGTAAGGAACAACCTATCTATTTCAACCTTGGTATCCGTTTTACTTGAGACGTAATCTGTGGCTTTTGTTACGATTACGTTCTGACCCCAAGGGCTACGAATAAAGAGAACCAAGGCTACGAAGAGTAGCAATACTACAAGTATTATCCTACCTATACGCCTTAAAATTCTATACTTTCTTTTCTTTTTTTCCAAATTTATTACTGCTAAAACTACGAAGGCAGCAAAAGTAAAACCTTTGCCTTTAACCTGAGCCAATCTTATACTAATTTAGACTCAATGCCACGTTACTAATTACGATAGTATTCAGGAAGTGGGATGATGGTATCGAAATTATTTTTAAAGCTAAAGTTCAAAAAACAATGGAATACATTAAACTGTATATCAATAGTTTAAACCATTTTTACGGTCAAGATGGATTGAAAATAATTATCCAGTTAAAAATTATGTGGATCGAGTCAAACGAGATATGGGATTAAAGAGAATTTTGATTTTATATTGAGAGTACATTCTGACATTCAGTTATACGTTCAGTTCATTACCCATCAAACTTTGGACCTTTAAACAAGGTCTAGATTTTTCATCATAACCTACCCACCAACCAAATTGCGTTCTGTGTTTAAAAGCTATGGCCTATAAAGGCTTTTTAGCTAGTTTTTTATGCCTATTAATTCAACCTGAATCCTATGAAATTAAAATTTTTACTCCTTTTCCTATCACTTACGAGTATGCAATCCGTTCTGCATGCTCAAGACAATATTAGTATTTCGGGTACTATTTCCGACAGTCAAGGGCCATTACCCGGTGCTTCGGTCGTAATTAAAGGAAGTACCACCGGTACCCAAACGGACTTTGATGGTAATTATGTTTTGGATGCTGTTCCTTCAGATGCAACCTTGGAAATCAGTTATATCGGATACGCTAACCAAAGTGTTCCCGTTGACGGTCAGACTACCATAAATATAACGCTTCAAGAAGATGCGCAGGCTTTGGAAGAAGTAGTGGTCGTAGGATATGGAACGCAGCAAAAAGAAGATATTACGGGTTCGATATCCGTAGTGGATAATGAGGAGCTAACAAAACAGCCTAACTCAAACCCCTTAAGCTCTGTTCAGGGAAAGGTTTCAGGGGTAAATATTACAAATTCAGGACGGCCGGGGGCTTCGCCAAATGTAAGAATACGTGGCGTGGGCAGCGTTGGCAACGCAGATCCGCTTTATGTGGTGGATGGTGTTCTGACCAACAATATATCGTATCTGAGTAGTAATGACATTGAAAGCATGAGCATCTTGAAAGATGCTTCGAGTGCCGCCATCTATGGTATCAGGGCTGCAAACGGTGTTATAGTGATAAAAACTAAACGCGGTAAGGGAACAGGAGATGATGTTTCGTTTACTTACGAAGCTTTTGCAGGTTTTCAACGCGTAACCGATATTCCAGAGTTAGCGAATACCGCACAATACATTGAACTTTTCAATGAAAAACGAGCATTCGAGGGTAATGCAGACCGTTTGAGCCCAACCGATTATAATGCCGATACGGATTGGTTCGAAGAAGTAATAAAAAAATCGGCCCTTACCACATCACATAACATTTCGATTTCTGGTACTTCTAAAAAAACCCAGTACTATCTCGGATTCGGATATTTCAACCAAGAAGGTGTTCTCGATGCCGGTAGGGGTATAAATACTGGAAACGATTTTCGTAGGCTAACCGGTCGGGCCGGCCTAGATATAGATCTCAACGACTATTTTACCTTCGGTGGCTCTGTTGCATATACCGACACCCAGAACAACAATTCTACAGAACCTTTTGCGCAGGCATACATCGTACCACCCATCTTTAATCCTATAAATCCGGATGGTACGTATGGCTCCCCCGACGGCGTAGGTAACTTTGCCAACCCGAGAGGCACGCTCGATTTCTCTAGGCAGAAAGCTGAGGGTATTCGTGTATTGGCCAATGTGTACGCCGAAATAAAACCTGTGGAATCGGTAGCTATTCGTACCAGCTTTTCAGGAGATTATTCAAACAATAAAAGTTTCAACTATACCCCGGTATATCGCATAAGCCAGACCCAAGGGTCGGATATCAGCAATTTAGGCCGTAATTACAACGAAAACGACAACTGGCTTTGGGAAAACACAATTACCTGGACCCAAACTTTAGGGAAACATGACCTTACTTTACTAGGCGGTTTTTCTCAAGAAGAGCGTATATTTTTTGGAATGAACGGATCGGTGCAAGACGTACCCTTCAACGGTGACGATTCGTTACTGTACTTGAATTTGGGTAATACGGAACAAGATCAAATTAGTGATGAGGGATCAAAAACGCGTTTTCAATCTCTTTTCGGAAGAGTACAATACAAGTTCAATGGTAAATATCTTTTGAATGCGACAGTACGTAGGGATGGTTCTTCGAATTTTTCAAATGACCTGAACACCGATATTTTTCCATCTGTAGGTATTGGCTGGATAGTGAGTAATGAAAACTTCCTTGCGGAATCGACAATTTTTAATTCCCTTAAATTAAAAGCAAGTTGGGGTCAGTTGGGCAATGCCAATGTACAGCGTGGGTTCGATATTACCGCTACCGATCCCGTACCTGC
The DNA here is from genome assembly GCA_011050085.1 of Pricia antarctica. Taxonomy (GTDB): domain Bacteria; phylum Bacteroidota; class Bacteroidia; order Flavobacteriales; family Flavobacteriaceae; genus Pricia; species Pricia antarctica_A. Next base: position 42,064 of record DRGL01000069.1, read on the forward strand.
CTATTTTGGCGGCCTACCGCAAATCGCGCGTTCAATTAGTGAATTTTCGGACCCTACCATTTTCTGGGAACTTGTTGAAGAATACGATTTAGGCCTAGAATTCACCGTTTTGGAGAATAAACTTAGCGGCGAAATCAACTATTACAATAGAACAACATCAGATGCGGTATTTGCCGTCACTCAGCTTGCCTCTTCAGGAGCTACGAATACGCAACTGCTTACCAACGCTGGAAGTTTTAATAATAAAGGCGTGGAAGCCTCCCTCAATTGGAGAGACCAAGTTTCTGATGATTTCAATTATAGCATTTATGGAAACGTGACCACAATCAAGAACGAAATCACTGAGATTATAGGGTCTTCGTTTTTGAATACAGGTCCTGCCCTATTCGGTAACCCTATCGTTCGTCTAGAGGAAGGTGTTGCGATTGGATCTTACTATGGCCTTCAGACTGACGGTGTAGTGCAGACCGAGGCAGAAGCAGAAGCACTCGGTTCTACCGTGGGGGCCTTTAAATTCAATGACTTGAACGGCGACGGACTTATCGGTGAAGATGATAAGAGCTTTTTGGGTAGTCCGATTCCGGATTTCACTTACGGTTTTGGTTTTAACCTCAACTATATAAATGTTGATTTTGGAATGGACTTTCAAGGAGTCGCAGGAAATGAAATCTATAATTTCAATAAAAATTCCCGCTTCGGAAACGAGAATTGGGACTTGGATTTTTACGAAAATAGATGGACGCCCGGTAGTGGGGTAACCGACTATCCTGCCCCGAATTCAGACCAGAATACGTTACGCCCTAGCAATTTCTTCGTAGAGAAAGGTGATTATTTCAGAATACGTAACATTCAACTGGGTTACACCATTCCCGCTTCCATATTGGTCCGCGAGAATCCGTTTTGGGATACGTTGCGTGTGTATATAAATGCGCAAAACCCTTTTACCGCCTTTGAATACACCGGTTTTTCACCAGAACTCAACGGAGGAGGCGTCGACAACCCACCAGGAGGTGCAGTAGTGAATTCGGGTATAGACCGAAACGTATATCCCATCTCCGCAACCTATAACCTAGGGGTAAACCTAAAATTTTAATCAAGAAAAGATGTTAGCTACTCCAAAATATTTAATTGAAAAAATTATTAAAAGACTTTTCATACCCTGTGTTTGCTTAGCATTTTTCGCCTGTACCAAAGACTTTCTCGAAGTTCCGAGAGAAGCCCAACAACCCGCGGAAGAATTCTTCGTTAATCAACAGGATGCCGTAGAAGCGGTGAACAAAATGTATGCCCATCAAACCGGTTTTGACTTGGTCGGCTTTCCCCATTTAGCCATTTTTCAACTTACTTCCGACGATTCCGACAAAGGAAGTAACCCTGGAGATGCCGCCTTTTTAAACGATTATGTCAATTTTACCTTTAGTTCTACCGCATTTTCAATAGACGGATATTGGACGGGTCAATATCAAGGCATCAACTATGCGAACCAAGTTCTGGCCAATATACCTGCGATTCCTATGGATGATAACCTAAAAGCCCGGCTTTTGGCAGAGGCACAATTTTTCAGGGCCTTTCATTACTTCAATCTGGTCAGGGTATTCGGCGGGGTACCGATTTACGAAGGTCTGCCAGAAGGTTCAATTGAAGAAAGGGAATATAATATTCCAAGGAATTCGGTGGATGAAGTTTATGAACTGATTACAACCGACTTCACCCAAGCTGCCGAAAATTTACCGATTACATATGGTGCAACCGAAATCGGAAGGGCTACAAAAGGCGCCGCTACCGGGTTTTTGGCGAAAGTGGCCCTCTACCGCGAAGATTTTACACAAGCTGTGACCCTGACCGATGAAGTCGCCGGAATGGGCTATGACCTTTTTCCTGATTACTATCAGTTTTTTAGGCCTGCCAATGAATATAATGTAGAATCCCTTTTCGAAATACAGTCTACCGCTGACGGTAATTGTGAATCCGCTTCACAGTATGGACAGGTACAGGGGGTGCGGGGCCAATTCGGATTCGGATTTAACTTTCCGACCGAAGATTTGGTCAATGCGTATGAAGAAGGTGATGTACGTCGTGATGCTACCATTCTTTTTGTAGGCGAAACCACCCCTGAAGGTGATTTGATTACCGCGGGGGATAATCCCGATAATCCTATCAGGTACAATCAAAAAGTATATGTTCCAGAAGCGAGCTTTAGAAGAAACAACTGTGTTGATAATGCCGACATCAATATCAAAGTATTACGTTATGCTGAAATTCTACTGATAAATGCAGAGGCAAACAATGAGCTTGGCAATACCGCCGCAGCACTTGTAAGCCTTAATCGGGTAAGGGAGCGCGCCGGTTTAGAGGCCGTCACAGTAACAGACCAAGGCCAACTTCGCGATGCCATCTGGAGAGAAAGAAGGGTGGAACTTGCTTTGGAAGGCGACCGGTTTTTTGACCTGGTTCGGCAAGGTAGAGCCGCTGAGGTTCTTCAGGCCAGCGGTACACAGTTTACTGCGGGTGTTAATGAAATACTTCCCATTCCGGCAAATCAGATTTCTTTGAGCCAAGGCGTGCTTGAACAGAATCCCGGTTATTAATTTTTTGTTTGGATGATAGAATCGTTTTTAATTTCGATTTTTCGATCTTAAATTACATTTGGGAAACTATTCCATATAACCAATTGAATCATTAGGTCGTGCTAACTAGAAAACTACTTTCATCCGTAAGTATAGCGTTGCTAGCATTCTGCTGCTCGGATGGAGGGAAAAAGGATTCGGATGGCGATTCGGAAAAATCTAAAGAAATAAAAAACACTGTTGAAGAAGTAAACGGGATATCCAAAATTAGTGATAATGATCTTTTAGACCTTACTCAAAAGGAGACCTTCAAATATTTCTGGGATTTCGCAGAGCCGAATTCCGGCGCGGCGAGGGAACGTTACCTTCCAAATGACCCATCATTCGATTCCAATATCGTAAGCCTTGGGGGAACCGGGTTTGGCTTAATGGGAATTCTTGTTGGCATCGAACGCGGATTTATAACCCGCGAGGAAGGGCTACAGCGCTTGAATAAAATATTCACATTTTTAGAATCTGCCGATCGCTTTCACGGGGCCTGGCCTCACTGGCTTGATGGAACTACGGGAAGTGTGCTGCCTTTTAGCAAATTGGACGATGGTGGCGATTTGGTCGAAACTGCATTTCTTGCGCAAGGAATGATCTGTATCAAAGAATACTTTAAGGATGGCAACGACAGTGAAAAGGCCCTGGCAGAAAAAGCAGATATACTTTGGAAGGGTGTAGAATGGGATTGGTATACCCAAAATGAAAACACCCTTTATTGGCATTGGAGTCCGAATAACGATTTCGCCATGAATTTTGCGCTAAAGGGCTATAACGAAGCGTTGATTACCTATATCATGGCCGCCGCATCGCCAGATTTTAGTATTCCTAAACTGGTATATACCAATGGCTGGGCCTCAAACGGAGCTATCGCAGATGCGACCACGGCTTTTAATATTCCGCTTATTGTCGATCATGCAGGCAATGAACCACAAGGCGGACCTTTGTTTTGGGCACATTACTCATACCTTGGCTTAAACCCTAACGGCTTGAGCGACGAATTCGTAAACTACGGCGACGTTAACAGAAATCATTCGAAAATCAACTATTTGCATTGTGTTGAAAATCCGGGCAACTATGCGGATTATGGCGAAGATTGTTGGGGATTGACCGCCAGTTATTCCCGGAACGATGACGGAAGCCTTGGCTACAACGCCCATAGTCCGAACAACGATATTGGCGTGATATCGCCTACGGCTGCCATAAGTTCCATTCCGTACACGCCCGATGAATCTTTAAGGGCTATGCATTATTTTTATGAAAACAAGGAACAACTCTTGGGTCCCGCTGGTTTTTATGACGCCTTTAGTCCCGAATTCGATTTTTGGGTAGCGGAGGCTTATTTGGCCATCGACCAGGGACCTCAACTGGTCATGATCGAAAACTACCGATCCGGACTGCTCTGGAATCTCTTTAAACAAAACAAGGATGTTCAAGCAGGTCTTGACAAACTCGGGTTTAGTTACGCCGAGTAACTTACTATAGAAACAGGTACTAAAGATTCAGTACGCAATAAAAGATATGTTATGTTGAAGTCTTTGATTCGATACATACCGTTTTCCGGCTTTTTGATTATCTGTAGCTTATGTGTAAACAAGGTTATAGCACAATCCGATACCTATTGCAACCCGGTCAATATTGATTATACCTATATGATCTATAATGCCCACAAAGACCTTTCGTATCGATCTGGGGCGGATCCGGCGGTCGTTCGATTCAAGAATGAATATTATATGTTCGTTACCCGATCGATGGGCTATTGGCATTCGAAGGATATGGATGAATGGAAATTTATCAAACCCAAACAATGGTATTTTCAAGGATCCAACGCCCCTGCAGCCTTCAATTATCGTGATTCTGTACTCTATATGGCCGGCGACCCCTCCGGCTCGATGAGTATATTATATTCCGAAAGGCCGCAAGAAGGAACCTGGGAAGCCACCACTGGCATTCTGAACGACTTACAAGACCCCGCCCTATTTATCGATGACGATGGGCAGGGCTATATCTATTGGGGTTCATCAAACAAGTTCCCAATTAGAGCAAGACAATTGGCTAAAAACAAAAGATTTCGTCCAGAAGAAGTAGAGCACGAATTGTTTAACCTTAATTCTGAAAAACACGGTTGGGAGCGCTTTGGCGAAAACCATTCCGATACCGAACTAAGCGGTTATATCGAAGGCCCTTGGATGACGAAACACAATGGCAAATACTACTTGCAGTATGCCGCACCGGGAACGGAATTCAATGTTTATGGAGATGGAACCTATATCGGCGATTCACCATTGGGACCTTTTGAATATGCCGCAAACAATCCCTTTTCATATAAACCGGGTGGATTCATAAACGGAGCCGGACACGGTAGCACTGTCAAAGGTCCAGGCGACCAATATTGGCATTTCTCATCCATGGCCGTGAACGTTACCATCGGTTGGGAGCGCCGAATCGGTATGTTCCCATCCTTTTTTGATGCGGATGGTTTATTGTATTCCGATACGTATTTTGGGGATTATCCGCATTATGCACCTTCCTCGGCCGATAAAAAAGGAAGGTTTACGGGATGGATGCTATTATCCTATCAAAAACCTGTAAAGATATCCTCCCAATTCGAAGCGTATAGTGGCAAAGCACTAACCGATGAGAACGTCAAAACATTTTGGGTCGCCAGAGAGAACAACGCGGAACAGTGGGTTGAAATCGATTTAATCGAACCCGGACTTGTACAAGCTGTACAGATAAATTATAATGACTACAAATCGAATATCTACGGAAAGGTTTCAGGACTATATCATCAGTATGTAATCGAAGCCTCAATGGACGGGCAAAATTGGAAAATCATTGTTGACCGTAGTACCAACACCAAGGATGTTCCCAATGATTACGTGGCCCTAAAAAGTCCAGAAAAGGTACGTTATATTCGTTACAAAAACAGTCATGTACCTACCCCCTATCTATCTATTTCGGATATCCGGATCTTTGGCAAGGGCTACGGGAAGACTCCAAAAAAGGCAAAATCGGTTACGGTCGTACGAAACGATAAAAGGCGTGGTGCCGAAATAAATTGGCAGTCCGTAAAAAATGCCCAAGGTTACAATGTATTGTGGGGCATTGCCGCTGACAAATTATATAGCTCGTGGTTGGTATACGGTGAAAATACTTTGGAACTGAAATCCCTGAATACAGATCAAATTTACTATTTTGCCGTAGAAGCCTTTGACGAAAACGGAATCGGGGAAAGATCTGAGCTTGTTAAAGTAGAATGAACAGCACCACCGGATTGGCCGCCAATCCTTGGACCACCGATTTTGAAAGAATGAACCAAGACTAACGCAAATAATGGAGCGCCGCGTATCTTCCAAAAAATAATACCTTTAGTAGGGCCGACCTCCACGGCAAGGAACTCGATGAAAATAATGGTCAACCTTACATTCGAGATTATAAGGCCACCGTCGCCGCTGGAGATGATGGGGTCGGCAAAACCTTGGATTACCTCGAAACAAACATTCTCGACGAAAACACCTTAGTAACCTACACTGCTAGTCAAGTTTTTGGATAGGTGAAAAAGGATGGTTCGATAAATGTTTTAGGTACGAAGAATCGTTCGCAACCCCATTGATACTAGAACTTCCGGGTACCATCGCCCCTAAATCCGAAAAAGATGCGCTGGTAATGCACCTTGATTTCGCCCAGACCTTTTTTGGACTTTGCCGATACCCCAGAAATGGGACAAGAGATGCAGGGCAAATCCTTTAAAAGCCTACTTGACTTAAGTGTCGATACCGCTGACTTTTAGGGATGTGATCTAAAATCATTACTATGACTACCCAGCGTTTTAAATGGTTAAAAAACATTACGGTATTCGCACGAACGTTACAAATTGATGCATTTTTACTATGACATCGATACATGGGAATTTTACGATCTTGAGCAGATACCGCAAGAACTGAAAAACAGTATACAAGTTTCAGCCTATACCGAGTTAATCGAGATGATGCACCATAAGCTTTATATCGTTCAAAAAGTGTACAAGGTAACGGATAAGGAATTCGAAAAGCGACGAAAGAAAAGTCGAGAGAGCCTACGCCTTTTTCAATACATTGCGAGGGACATCAATTCAATAATAGCCCGCTTATTGAAATATAGTATTGAACTTTCCGTTAGGGAATTTAAGATTAGCTTTGTGGTTAGTGTAGGAGACTCAAAGTCCTCAAATTTTCATGCCTAAAGATAGATTCTAAAATGAGTTTTAAAATCGTCATTCTAAGCCGAAACAAATCGTCGGCACAAACGGTAATCGAGGCTTTGGACCCATCGATTCAGGTAGTGAAAATAATCGTTGACCCAGGTGCTAGCCGAAAAAAAATCTTTACGAAAAGAATCAGAAAAATCGGGGTAATCGCCTTTGTCGGCCAACTGCTTTTTCGCTTTATGGTAATGCCCTACTTAAATTTTAGTTCGAAGGAAAGAAAAAAAGAACTTTCTTCGTCCTATCTGAAATCTAGGCCCTCGGAAGCTTTGCCCCCGGTTGAATATATAGATACAATAAATTCGCAGGAAGGTAGCCGCGTTATAAATGATGCGAAACCAGATGCAATCGTTGTGGTGACCAGAAGAATTATTTCGAAAGGTACCTTAACCCGAGTACCCGTTCGTTTCATTAATATTCACGACGGTATTGTGCCAAAATATAGGGGTCTTTTTGGTGCATACTGGGCTATGGTTGCAAAGGACCATAAAAATTGTGGTGCAACGGTTCATTTTATCGATCAGGGATTGGATACAGGACCCATTATCGCCCAATCTAATATTAGCGAGCAATTGACAAGCGCCGATAATTTCACTACCTATGCCATGCATCAGTTCGCCTCTGCCCTACCCTTACTAAATAAGGGTCTATTGGATATGGCCAACAATCGACTCCATACCGTGCCGCGGTCTTCTGAAGTCGGAAAAATTAGATATATTCCAACCATTTGGGCCTATTTGCGACATAGAATAAGCAAGGGAATCAAATAACTACGAGAATAATGCCGAACCTAAATACCCCATGGGGAGACCGTTTTTTCTTTGACCTTTTTAAAACGGGTTACGTTTCACCTTTGTATAAAAGACCAATTCGTAACTTACTGACAAACGATATACTTTTTGATTGTGCTGATACGGAAAAAGCACCTGAGGTTAATGGCATTTCTGTCATTTGGGACGTTCCCGAATATCTCGATGTTCATCTCAAGCAACTTGACGCTAATATTACGGTATCGAAAATCCGTCAATATAAAGGCTATCTAATGCATATAGCCCCCTTCAAAAACCTAGACGATTTTTTGGCCCAACAGCTCAGCGCACGCAGTAGAAAAAAACTACGGTCAAAAAAAAGAAATCTGGAATCGGAGCATGAAATTCGTTATGTCTTTTATTACGGGAATATTGAAAAAGAAGAGTACCATCGCCTCTTTGATGCTTTCTACGGTTTTTTGGAAGAACGCTTCGAGGAGAAAAAAACCGTGAACAATAATTTGGGGAAGTGGGACTACTATCGCGATTTGGTCTACCCGATGATCTTAGAAAAGCGCGCTTCGCTTTTCGCCATCTATGATAAAGACAAGCCCATAACTATTGGAATGCAATTTCACCTTTCCCGGACGGTATTCAGCTATGTGCAATCGTACGATATCGCATATTCTGAATACAATATGGGCGATATCAGTACAATGAAACGTCTGGAATGGTGTTTTGAGCAGGGATTTGACACCCTTGACCTTTCTATGGGCGAAACGGACTATAAGATTAAATGGTGCAACCATCATTACGATCTTTATTTTCATGTTCTCTACAACCGAAAATCGCCGAGTGCTGTATTGAAGTACAAAATTCTTATGTCAAAACTTCAATTCAAACAGTATTTGAGGGACAAGGATATACTGGGCAAACGCTTTAAAATGGACAAATTTAAATATTGGCTTCGCAACCTTTCATCCTGATTTTTTTAAAACTTAGGTCGATCAAAAGCTATTTCTTTGAAGTAATCACCCCAACTTCCCCAAAAGAGGTCCTAAAATCGGCACCATCGACTTTAAGGCCCTTCAATTTGATATATCGCGCCGTTATCGGATTGAAATCAACACGCTGCTCGATACGGTTGTTCACTACATTTCCAAATTCCCCTTTTGCCACAGACTTCCAATCCGTAGCGTTCGAACTGACCGAAAATTCATAATCGGTAATGATTCCAAAAGGATATCTTTCTTGGATGGGCCAATAGGTAAAGCCTTCCAAGGTTTCCAATTTCCCCAGGTCGATAATCAACTCCTGAGGCGTTATGGTGCCTTCGGCTGTGGCCCAAAACGTGTCAGGATTTTCGTCGATGGCTTTTTCAGCATCCGCAATGGTACCGGTGGAAGCCCCAATGACTTTCCAATCCCCCTTAGGAATATCTAAATAGGTAAGCATACTTTCGGTCGTTTCCCCCGTTTTAGGGTCATAGGCGATAGCCCTTAACGAAGTAGGCGAATCCACCATAAAGGGATTTTCGAATTTTGGGGAATCATTACTGGGCTCGCTGCCGTCAAGGGTATAGTGTACCTCAGTAGACATATCCGGCACCGATAGGCTAACCTCACCGTTCCGTTTTCTTCGGATGTCGGGTACAGTTAATAAGTTCGGCGCACGGTATAGTTCAATATTCGAAATGGCCAATGCTCCCTTGGCGCTCAAAAAACGGACTCTGATCTTGGAGGTCTCGACGGGATTAAAACGTAATATTCTTTTATATCCAATAGTGGTCTGTTCCTCAATTTTCATCCATTTGCCTTGTACCTCCGCCTCTACCACAAATTCTTTGACCCGTTGCCCCAAGGGAATATATTCCTGTAAAAGAATACGGTTGACTTCGGTTGGTCTATCGAATTCAAAACTTATGGAGGACTCAGACAACGTGTCATTGGTAGCCCAATAGGTAGTATCATTTCCATCGTTTACGTTAGCAGCAGCAAATTCCGTGTCATCACCTCGCTCTTGGGACGCTGTCACCAAAGCGTTTTTGCCGAGCTCGGTCTCGAAATCTTTGTTCAATTGTTCTTTTAAGGCAATTAACTGTTTTACATCCGTTTCATGCACCAAACCGCGATTGTCGACGGGGAGGTTCAATAAAAGGCTGGCATTTCTTCCTACGGAGCGATAATAAATGTCCAGTAATTGAGGAAGGGACTTCACCTGATGGTCTTCAGCGGGATGATAGTACCACCCTGGACGTATAGAAACATCGGCCTCCGCTGGTAACCAATGCGTACCGTCTTCATGACCGGAACGCAGTTCTTTGTAACGTGGCCACCCCGGATAGATTTCGTCTCGGCGCATAATACTCCAATTGGTCTCGTTGGCGTATCCCTCTTCGTTGCCGACCCAACGGATATCTGGACCGGCGTCACTAAAAATAACCGCTTCGGGCTGCAATTCCCTCACGATTTTCGTGGCCTCATCCCATTCGTAATAGGTCTTGTTATCGATTTTTCGTTCTTCGTTCGCACCTCCGTAATACCCGGTTCCTCCATTGGCCCCATCGAACCAGACTTCGAAAATATCCCCGTAATTGGACAAAAGTTCCCGTAATTGTTCGTGGAAGGCGTTAACATATTCCGGTTTCCCGTAGTCTTTGTTATTACGGTCCCACGGCGAAAGATAGACCCCGAATTTGAGTCCGTTTACCTTACAGGCTTCCGATAAATCTTTGATGAGGTCGCCCTTACCGTCTTTCCATGGGGAATTTTTGACCGAGTGTTCCGTAGTTTTTGTTGGCCAAAGGCAAAAGCCGTCGTGATGTTTTGCCGTGATAATGATTCCCTTCATACCCGCATCCTTGGCAACTTTAACCCATTGCTCGGCATCCAGCTCGGAGGGGTCGAACTGTTTGGGCAATTCTGCGCCCGTGCCCCATTCCATATTGGTAAACGTATTCATGTTGAAATGGATAAAAGCGTAGTATTCCAGTTGCTGCCATGCCAATTGTCGTTCGGAGGGCAAAGGACCCGCTGGGGCGGGTGGCGCTATTTGGCCAAATGAAATGCCCACAAAGCATAAAATCAAAACCTGAAAAAAGAATTGCATATGTAAAAGTGTTACTCGAAGTTAAACATTGGCCATAATACCTAGGGCCCTTTCCTCTTGCCATTTTCCCCTCGTAAAATCAGGGAACTTGACGGGGGCGTTACCCGTTTGGATCGAAATTCCGGAAAGTGGGGTTACGACCGACCAATCCGCAGCATCGTAGACATCTTGATCAAGCATTATACCCTTGTTGTAGCAGTCAATAAGCCGATATAGCATCACGAAGTCCATTCCGCCATGGCCTCCGTTTTTAGCGATTTCATCTTTGAGCTTGTTCCAAATCGGGTGCTTGTATTTCTGAAACACTTCGGCCCTTTCTTCCTCGGTCAGCCATTCGTGCTTGCCGTTCACACTCAATCGACTGGGATACCCTGTATGAAAGGCATTTGTTCCGGATAGTGCGTTAATACGACTGTAGACTCTTGGTGAGGCGACGTCATGCTGTACCATGATGGTTCTACCCTTGGCCGTCTTTATTAGGGTCGTGTTCATATCGCCGTGCTTGAAATCGGTATACTTGTAAAATTCATTATCAGGTTCTACAGTTTTACCATATTCGGATAGATTCGCTTCCAACGAGCTCATGGAAACCAAATGTCCGAATCGGTCACCTCGGTTGATACCCATGTACTGAGCCACTGGTCCGAGCCCGTGGGTGGGATACAGATTACCATCATATTTTATGTGATGTCGTATACGCCATTGATTATAATAACCTGTCTTACTGAACATTGATTCCCTTAAATCGTGAATATAGGCCGCCTCGCCATGGGTCAGGGTACCGAAATAACCTTTGTTCACCATTTGTAAGAGCGTAAGTTCTTCGTCACCATAACATACGTTTTCAAGCATCATACAATTGCGTTGGGTCTCTTCGGCAGTATCGACTAGTTTCCAGCAATCTTCAACGGTATAGGCGGCCGGTACCTCAACGGCTACGTGTTTGCCCTGTTGCATGGCATAGACGCACATGGGCACATGGTCTACCCAAGGTGTGGCGATAATAACCAGGTCGATATCGTCGCGTTGTAGCATTTCTTTCCATGCCTCTTCTTTACCGCTGTACATTTTTGGATTCTGCCCCATCTCGTTTGCAAGGTCAACGGATTTTTGGGCATATGCTTCCCTTATATCGCAAATCGCGGTTATAATTGCCTTGGGATATAATGCCGCCATTTGCTTCACATGACCGCTACCACGATTGCCAACACCAATAAAGGCAACTTTTACCTGTTCGATAGGCGATGTTTTCAGGCCAATGACCGATTTTCCGTACGATGGGCGCTTTGCTGTTAGGTTATCGATAGCTTTATCCGCATCCGATTGGCCGAAGGCCGCTGCACCTGGCAATCCCAAAAACGTGCCGACAAGGGCCGAGGATTTTAAAAATTTTCTTCTATCGAAATTACTTTTGGAATTTTCCATTCGTGCTCTTTTAGTTTGTTTGTCTCTAGACCAAAACTTAATTTAGACCCGTTTTCTACATCTACTATTCATTACTTTTTCATAAGCCATTAGCTAATAGTGGAATGTATTAAAATTTAAATGACAACAATTTTATCCTATCAAAGCTAAGGCTTAACACCAGATTACACAAAGCCCTAAAACACCAAAATCGATATTATTTTATCCGATTAAAAATTTTGCATCCCTCGAACATGGGCTCAACAATAGTTGATTTTTCTGTTTTAAAAGCTAAAACGGTGTCAACTATGCTAAAAAGTGGACTTCATCGAACAAATTTGATTCGTACGCCTATCTTTGTGAAAAATGCCCGATTATGAAACGCAATGAACTGTATCCCGTTTTTCTTAAGGTATCACAATTGAACACGCTGATTGTTGGTGGTGGTAATGTGGCCTTGGAAAAATTGACCTTTTTATTGAAATCAAGCCCAGAGGCACAGGTCGAAATGGTGTCCCCCATGTTTCGTGAAGAAACCGTTGCCTTGGCCCATAAATTCAATATCGTTATGCATGACGGTATATACCATGCTGGCTATCTCGAAGGTAAACATGTTGTAATCGCTACCACCGATAGACCTGAGGTAAACGAACAAGTATATTACGACTGTCGGGCTAAAAGTATTTTGGTAAACGTAGCCGATAACCCTCCATTTTGTGATTTTTATATGGGTGGTATCGTGACCAAAGGCAATGTCAAGGTCGCAATATCTACCAATGCACAATCACCTACAACGGCCAAACGTCTACGCCAATTTTTTGAGGATGTCATTCCTGAAAATATTGACGACCTGGTACAGAATCTCAACGAGTATCGAAAGACGATCAAAGGTGATTTCGAGGAAAAAGTGGAAACCTTGAACGAGTTCACAAAAGGTTTAGTAGAGAAGAAAAAATAGGCTGCTATTCGTATAGTATAATTGCAATACTAATTTAATAGCAATCTATAATCGGCATTAACGGATTGGAAGAATCAGTTATAGCTCAAAAATATGCTCCATCAAACGCCACTTCTCCCCTGGTTTTGTATTAGGAATGGCCTGTTGATAATTCCACATCAATTCTTCCCAGTCCTGCACTCTAGAATTGGCCTCGTCAGCTTGGTGCTTTTTCTCAAAGGAAAATTCAGAATTGGTTTCCATAATCATAAACAAACGGTCTTCGACGTGGTAGATGTCAAGTTTTTCTACACCTGAGTCTTTAATACTAGCTATTATTTCAGGCCAAACGTTTTCGTGATATTCTTTGTATGTATTAATCAGTTCAGGGTCATTTTTAAGGTCTAAGGCCAGACAGTAGCGTTTTGTTTCCATCATTACTATTGTTTAATGTGTATATTAATGCATTTTGATTAGGTGATATAAATGGGCTAAACACCTCTGCTTCGATGCTTTTATCTTTACCGAAAGAGAAGCTCACCTACATCGGATGTTCTTCCAAAAGTTCGGCAGGGGAATAGAATCCTTCTTTATCTTTTATAGATTCCCGTACCTCCTTTACTTTTTCCGGTAGAATGGGATCAGCTTTATTGCCAAAAGTGTTCCGAACGAAGGTTAGAACCGATGCGATTTCTTCATCATTGAGCATTCCTCCGAATGGCGTCATGGGAACTTGGCCTGGATACGATTTATCGTCAAGTTCAAGCGGGCCCATTAAACCTTTTAAGGCCAATTTGATCAAGCGCTCTTTACTCCCTGTTACCCATTCTTGACCGGCAAGAGGTGGGAACTGTGATGCACTCAAGCCTTTACCATCTGGCTGATGGCACGTGACACAATACCCTTCACGATTATAGATTTCTTCACCGGCGACGAAAAGTTTCTTCGCTACCCCTTCGAGATCGGTTTTCGTTTTGCCCGATTCGTCCTGACCCATATTATATCCTTTCAAGTGGGCTAAGGCGGCCTCATAGGGTTTCTGCATCCAATCGTCCATAGGGAGTTGTCCGGCAGCCTCAATAATAGGCACACCCATTTTTTCATCCAACCATGAAGCGGCGACCAAGGCATCTAAACGTACCCGTGGGTTCTCGTCTTTAGCGGCAGCCATTAAGAGATCCGCCTGTTCGGGAATTTGGTGCCCCGCATAACGCAATACTTGAACCGCAGCGGCCCGGGCCCTGAAATCCTTAGCGTTCAATACCCGTTTTAAAAGGTCGGTATCTACCCGGTTAAGACCCCAAGTAACCCATAGGGCTTCCGTTACATGGTGTTCGTACCGTGGGTCATCAGTATCCAATCCATCTACAAAGGTTTTCACACTAGAAAGTACTTCTTCAGGATTTCGGCCCCTAAGCTCACGTCGGGTTCTGTAGCGGGAACGGTATTCAGGAAGTTTTAAATTATCTAAAAGTTCAGCGATACTTGCCCCGTCAATTTTAGCCGGTTGCACTAAGGGCCTTGAAGGATATGTCATGCGATAGATTCTACCATGAACGTGATCGCGCAGGGGATCCCGGGCGTTATGCTGCATATGGCCGATCAAAACATTGTGCCAGTCCACAAAATAAAGGGAACCATCGGGTGCAAATTCCATATCTACAGGCCGAAAATTAGTGTCGGTAGAGGTCATTAAATCCAAACGGTGTTTACTTGTATACCCTGAGGATTCAGGATCATCGACTACTATATGCTGTTTGGTTCCTAAAAATCCAATGGTATTATTAATCAGCAGATCACCTTGCACGGCATCCGGAAAATGACGACTTGAAACGAATTCGAGTCCTGATGTCGGTCGTACACGATGGGCTTCTTCAATGATGTTTTTAGGAAGCGGATTCGCTTGTCCGTAACGCGATAAAATAGTGCCCGGCATCATCCACGTGACATCAGGGCCAGAGGTATGGGCGAAAAAAGGTTGGCCCCATTCATCAAAAGCGATGCCCCATGGATTCGGAATCGGTAATTGGGCGGTCCGTTCGAGTTTATGGCGTTGTGGACTGTATCGGTAAAAGCCACCATTGGTTGCACGAACCGTTCCATATGCAGTTTCAACATTGGTATGCAAAAATACGCCTTCACCCATGTAAAGGGCGCCCGACGGGTCGGTAGTAAACGCACTGATGGCATGGTGGGTGTCGTGATCATCAAATCCACTAAGTATGATTTCCTTGGTATCGGCCTTATCATCACCGTCGGTATCCTTTAGTAATACCAAATTCGGTGCTTGGGATACGTAAACACCCTCTGGTGCTAATTCAAAACCGATGGTCAAGCTCAAGCTGTCGGCAAAGACCGTTTGCTTATCGGCTTTACCGTCGTTATCGGTATCCTCAAGAATAAGTAATTTGTCGTTCGGTTTACCATCGCCCGGTCTGTAATGCGGGTAGCTCGGCATCACGCCCACCCAAAGTCGGCCTTTATTATCAAAGGATAGTTGTACCGGATTGGCCAAATCTTTAAATTCTTCCTCGGATGCGAGCAGTTCAAGCTTGTAGTCATCAGGGACCTTTATCTTGTCCAAAGCATCTTGTCCGTAAAGGTATTCGGGGTTTCCAGAGCCGTTTACTTCTTTATAATTGGTCTTAACAGGAGGAAGTTTTTTAGTTTTCTTATCCATAGCGGCCAAATCGGTCGAAGAACCTGACGCAGCGTTCCATATGGCCGTATCACGATTAGCGGTCATTTGTCGGATTTTTTCCAATTCATAAGGATAATTATCGGGCCCGAAGGGATCGTAACGCCGACCGTATGCATGCACCCCGTTCGGAATCTTGAAATCGTTATGCCAAAACCAATTTTTGTCCATTACGGCATTATGTACAGCCTTCCTGTTCGCATTGGCAATGGCTTCATCTTCACCAAATATTTCGTCGGCCAATAGTTCCGCAAGCTTTGTATACCCGTAATCGTTAAGCTGAAAACCATCAGCGGTGATGTTTTGCTCATCGCTATCCATCCACTCTTTAGAAGGCCCAAAAACATCAACAAAAGGTATGCTATCCTTGGCGGCTACTTCCGCCATGGCATCCGAATACAATTTTAAATTCTTGTTCTCCGCTACGCCATCGGGCAAATCCATTTGATCGGATAAATTTTCGAAAGCTATGGGTGACACCAATACTAATCGGGGTGCCGATTTGCCATTATATTTCTGTTTTTTAGTGTGTTCAATAAAGGCGTGTAGTTCATCTTTATAGTTCTGGACTCCTTTTTCACCTTGAAACGATTCACTATAGCCAAAAAAACCGATTATGATATCGGCGCCTAATTTGGTCAACCATTCGTCTTCAGTCGGAAAATGACCTATACTACCGGAATCATTGGCATACTCAGTCTGGAATTGCTCAGCCCCTGGAAAGGCCCAAGGTGAATTTCGGGCCGAATGGGGCCTAAAGCCTGGTGTATTTCCGCCATCAGCCATATTTCTAATGAACAAGGTACTATCTGGATAACGCAAATGCATCTCTGTTTCGAAATGTCCGAAATTCATCATTCGGGAAGCCAAATTATTTCCGATCAGCACAATATGTTCTTTGTTGTGCACTTGAATTTTACCCTCATCTTCGTCGTCTGTGCAACCTATTGTTACGCAGAAAACCAAGAAAAATACTAGGATAAAATTTATATTTCTGTACTCCATTTGTTACAGGTTTCGCATTTATTGAATTGATAATGAAAGATTATTAATGGGTCTGCAATAGCTAAGTAACATCTCGGTAAAAAATTGGTTCCTACGTTAAGGTAGGTGCAATAGGATAAATAATTTAGGGTAGGACTCCCCGTAACGGATATTAAAAACGAACATGGATACCCTCCGCATCGGATTGTTCGCAAGCCTCGATAATTTTTTGGCAAACTATGGCATCGGTCAAGCTTGATAAAGGCTTTTCATTTGCACGGATGACCTTATCGATAAAATGTATCGCTGTATTTTTAATGGATTCTGGATAACATTGATAGGTTTGTGAATGCGGACCGTTGGCATCATTGATGACAAAATCGCGATAGCTGTACCGGGTGCTTCCCTTTGTTCCGAGTATTTTTATGATACACGTCCACGGGTCGCCGGCATGATCATCATTAGCAAAGCTGGCGCAAAGATGTGACAACGAGCCGTTTTGCATCTTTAGATTTGCCATGGCAACGTTCTCTTGCGGGGCCAATGTCGGGTCGGATGTATATTTTAAACAGGATACGGTCTGCGGTTGCCCGGCCAAATACAGCATCGTATAGCAATGATGTGTCAAAATTTGCCGGATGACACCAGGATAGCGCGCTCTGATATCATGGGCATGATGAATGTTATACATCATATAGAACTGGGTAACCGTGCCCAATTTGCCAGTATCGATCATAGATTTCGCCCTAGCAATGCCCGGTTCGTAAATGTAATTGTGTACAGGCATACACTGTACGCCCGCTTTTGCGATGGCATCTTGCATACGCTCAAGTTCCGCTATTGTCGATGCCGCAGGTTTTTCTACAAGAATATGCTTCCCGGCCTCTGCAGCTTGTATGGTGTAATCGCAATGCGTCTCCATATTAGTCAACACAAAAACGGCATCAATTTCAGGATCTTTTAGTAGTTCTTCAACGGAGGGATACGTCTTGCATCCGAATTTTTTGGCCTTGACCTCTCCTTTTTCGGAAGTACGGTTCCAAAGCCCGACCAACTCCGAACCTACGAGTCCGTTGATGGCCTCTGCGTGCAGATCTGCAATATCGCCCGCTCCGATAAATCCGATTCCGATGGTTCTCATGAGGCGGCGCTTGAAAATTCCAATGTTCCTTTTTCGGCCATATCCCTAAAGGCTATCAGTGATTTCCGTACCCCATCGGCAATCGAGGTCAGGGGTAAATCTTTAAAGGCCGTATCAATTTTTCCATGATTAAGATCACTTACAAATAGATTCGGATCGGCACCATCCGCAATTGAAAATTGTACAAAATCACCCATGTCCAATGTGTTGGCCTCCTGTTCGATTATCTTAAGAAATTCGGGGATGGGTATCGTTTTTCCCTTGACATTAAATGCTCCGAAACCCTCAAAGTCTTGTAGGGTACATTCGGCAAAGTAACTTCCGATATCTTCTACGAAATGATAGTTTTCCTTACCTTGATATGGCATTTCAAAAGGGATAATTTTTCCCGAAACAGCGCCCATAGCTACCGCTTTCATAGCGTTTGTGGGAGCCGATGTCTTGCCTTTATCGCGACCTTTACCATACGTGGTATTTATTCGGAGGCATATGGTTGACACCCCTGTATTATCATGAAAAAAACGAGCCAAATGCTCGCCAGCCAATTTCCAGATACCGTAGTGGTTCGGAGGTGCCAGTGGCACGTTCTCGGAAATAAGTTCTTGGGAATACATCGCTCTCTTGCCATAAACTGCTGCCGAACTTGCGAAAACAAAACGTTTTAAATCGGGCAATTTCTCGGCAGCATCGAAAAGGGCCATGGTACCACCGGTGTTGATTTGCATTCCCCCGATATGATCCCTTGAACAATCGGGACTCTGGTACGCGCCTAGATGCAAGATATGAGTAGGATTGATTTTAGGTAAAAGTTCGGTAATGGCGTCGTAATTGGAGACATCTAATTTTACGAATTCCAATCGGGCATCAAGACCTTCGCCCAACCATAGTTTTAGCGCATCGGTATTGCTCGATCGGGTGGCAATGATGATTTTATCAACTTTTGGGGATTGTAACAATTTATATATCGTAACCGATCCAATGCAACCTGTACCACCTGTAATGAAAATTCTGTGCATGATTATATAGTATTCATTTTAACAACTGCCTTTACATTATTTGCTGATATCGAATCTTCGAAGGCTTGGGTAATATCTTTAAAATCATAGGCGTCAATGTAAGCTTCGGAAGGGAAAACGCCGGTAGCCATTAATTTTTGGGCGACCGTATAATCCGATCGACACGATCCCATTGAGCCTCGCATATTGAGTGAGGTTCGGGTCAAATGTGTGGCGTTGATCGCTACTTCCTTAGGATACGTGGCAATTACACAAATATCGCCTTCCGGTCGCACTACCGAAATGGCTTCGGTCAGCACCTGAGGAACGCCCGAACACTCGATGAGGAGGTCGACTTGACCGTTGGTTCCAAAAGGAATTCCGTTAGCATCCTTAATACCTTGTTTCAACTGTTGGGCGAGTGGGTTTTCAGGGGATACCTCAACCGTAATAAAACCCTGTTCCTTCGCTTTCTTCAATCGAATATCACGGTCGTGCGCAATACCTGTCACCACGACCCTGGCCCCTGCCGCTTTTGCCAATTCAGCAGACATTAGGCCAATGATACCACATCCGGTAACCACAACGTCGTCGCCTGGTTTGATATGGCATTTGCTGTACAGGGCGTTTACCACAACGGACAACGGTTCTACCAAAGCGCCCTGTTGTGGGGTAAGACCTTCCATCAGTAGCACCACCCTATCCGATTCCAATATTACTTGCTGGCCAAAGCCCCCATTTCTATGAAAGCCGATAATCTGTTTTTTGGGACATAGATTCCATTTTGCTACACTACAGGCGGGGCAATCCTCCTCTTGGCAGCCCAACATAGCCAGTGGTGTAAAGCGGTCACCTACTTTAAAATCACCGTGATCGCCCGGACCCAACTCCACAATTTCGGCACTGAACTCATGACCGATTATGCGAGGTCTTTCGACCCAATCGAAATTGGGCTTACCCAAAGAAGCGCTATTATCGGAACCACAAATTCCTGTATATAAAGTCTTTGCCAAAATCTCCCCTTCCTTAAGTTTCGGAATTTCCATATCAACCACCGCGGTATTTGCGGTCATGGAAACATCTGAACCTGGATAAATTCTCTCACGCCCTTGAAGGCAAAATCCTTTTAATTTTTCACTCATATACTTTGATTCGAATTAGGGGTCTGAACTATGTTTTCATTTAAGACTACAACGGCATAATGATGCCTCTTTTATTTCCAATCTACGCCAGTATCTTTCCAACTTTTCGATTTAGCGGATTCGAGAACAGCTTCACAGACTTTTTGGGTTTCTTGGGCTTCCCTGAATGTCGGGGAACATGGCTTTCCTTCTACCAAGGCTTTTAGAAAATCTGCAATTTGATGCACGAAGCTATGTTCGTATCCTATTGACAGTCCCGGTACCCACCATTTATCCATATAGGGCTGGTCTTCGTCAGTTACATGTATGGAACGCCAACCACGCTCTATCGAATCGTTTCGATGGTCAAAATATTCCAACCGCGATAAATCGTGAAGGTTCCATTTGATGGAAGCGTGCTCGCCATTGATTTCAAATGTATAATGTGCCTTATGACCGCGTGCATATCGCGTCGATTCGAATAGGCCTAATGAACCATTATCGAAATGACAATGGAACATACAGGCGTCGTCGATGGTTACTTCTTGCTTTTCTCCTGTTTTGGAATGTATGCGTTCTTTAATAAAGGTTTCGGTCATAGCGGAGACATCTGTAATGCCACCGTTTAACCACATGGCCGTGTCGATACAATGCGCCAAAAGGTCTCCTGTTACTCCGGATCCCGCAGCGGAATTATCTAACCGCCATAGCCCTTCCCCGCCTTGAGGCAATTCAGGACTGATGGTCCAATCTTGTAAGAAATTGGCGCGATAGTGGAATATCTTACCCAACTTTCCGGCGTCGATCAATTGCTTCGCCAAGGTAACGGCGGGTATTCTGCGATAGTTATAATACACCGTATTCGCAACACCTGCCTTTTCGACCGCATCGACCATGGGCTGTGCTTCGGCAACCGTTCTTGCCAAAGGTTTTTCACAAAGCACCATTTTTCCAGCTTCCGCCGCGGCAATGGCAATTTCTGCATGCATATTGTTCGGCGTACAGATATCTATGGCATCAATATCGTCTCTGGCTACCAATTTACGCCAGTCCGTTTCTATAGATTCATAACCCCACTGATCGGCAAATGCTCTTACCCGTTCTTCGTTTCGGGCACAGACCGCCTTCAATATGGGATTGTATTGTAGCTCGGGGAAAAAATTAGGTATTCTTTTGTATGCGTTGGAATGGGTACGACCCATGAAACCGTAACCTACTAAACCAATCCGTAAATCTTTTTTATCACTCATAATGTCTCTTATTTTTTACCTCAAAATTTTTAAGTAGCTTCAAGCATCAGGTTTGCACTTGCATATTAAAAATAGTGAGTACTATAGCGAAATATTTATATTACCGCCAATCGCTACGAAGATTACCTACTCCTTTTCATACCACCCGTGTAGTTTCCTGACCTGAATCATTGCGCCTAATATATCGTTCCAGGTTTTTGGCTTCATCATGACCTCATTAGGAAACATACAACCATCCCAGCAAATGTGCTTGATTTTCTTGGTCACGTTTCCATGCTCGTCGCGCAGCCAATGACCGGCATCGACGGCAATATCCAGTTTTCCGTTGGGATCGTCCGCTAGGCAGTGCCTTCCTGTTTTGTCATGGGAACCGGAACCGAAAACTGTACCATCGTTTTGGGCGACGTGAAAATCGATGGTCCAAGGACGAAGGGCAGCCGTCAATTCTTCAAGGCCGCTGGTCAATGTCTTACGATCGTTCCAATCAAAATCTTTGGGAAGGATGCGCTCGTCGGGCTTATTATATCCCAAAAGATATAATAAGGTATGTGCCATATCGGCCTGAAATCCGATGTTCGGCCTATCGACAGCCTCTAAAGTGTTGACCATGGTTTTCCAACCTTGCATACCGCCCCAGCAAATTTCACCTTCCGCGGCCAATGATTCACCGTAGTCCGCAGCCACATCACAGGCTTCGCGAAAAGTCTCCGCTATTAATTGTGTATTTGCGGTAGGGTCTTTGGCCCAGGTTTTCGGGTCGACCGATGAATCGATACGAACCACGCCGTAAGGCCGTACGCCCAAATCCCGTAATTTTTGTCCTATTTTGCAAGCTTTGCGTACTTGGGTTACGAACTGCTTTCGTTCTTCGGAGGAACCCATGGCCGAACCGCCACCGGTACCTGCCCAAATAGGTGCAACCAAACTACCAATTTTCAAATTTTTCGCGTTGGCCTTGTCCGCCATTTTTTTTAAGGCATCTTCGTCGGAGTCGATATCCAAATGGGGGTCACCTGCGAAAAGGTCGAAACCGTCGAACTTTATCCCATCGACCTCTGCATTTGCAGTAAGCTCGATTAAGGTATCGATATCAATGGGAGGTTCTGAGTCCGGACCTTTGCCTACTACCCCTGGCCAAGAAGCGTTATGTAATTTTGGAAAATTATTTTCTGCCATCTGTATTTATTTTAAAATTAAAGGCTTTTATAAAAATAAGCAAAATTCTAGGCAATACGGTATCCTACGATTGCTATTAAATTAATATATCCTACAATTTTACACATATAAATTTGTGTCTTTCTCAAATATTCGGCCACTGATTTTCAGTATCCCGAATACTAACCTTACAAATCTAATACACATGAGACTTTATTATTTCCTATATCTTCATAAAAGATGACACTTTTTTATCTTACCTTTCGGATAGAACCTATGTGACAGGAAAATATGAGTAGTCCAAACATTGAAAAGACCATAACCTCGAGACAGGCCTTTATTTTTAAAGAACTTACTAGCCCCCATTTTAATCCGCAATGGCATTTTCATCCCGAATTTCAGATATCCTATATTATCAAAGGAAAAGGCACACGATTTATTGGGGATCATGTACAAACTTTCAAAGAGGGAGATTTGGTACTGACCTCACCAAACCTTCCCCATTTATGGCGCAGTGATGAAGCCTATTTTCATAAAGACAGTACGCTAAAGACTCAAGCGATGGTTATTTATTTTGATCAAGAACTCATGAGTCCGACGCTTTTAGGACGTGAAGAATTCTATGCCTTGAGAAAATTGGTGGAAAATGCGGGAAGGGGTATGGAATTTTATGGAGATACGCCAACTAGGGTACATCGGCTCATGCAAAAAATTCCATCAAAAAAAGGCTTTGGACGTATCATTAAATTATTGGAAATCTTAGAAGTCATGGCGGCCAGCGAAGCATACAACCTTCTTTCGAGTCCCGGCTACAATACGGCTTTTAAAACTGACGATGCTGAAAAGATGCATTTGGTGTACGATTACGTTATGAAGCATTTTACCACTAAAATAGAATTGCAAGAAGTGGCCGCTATACTGAACATGACAACGACATCGTTCTGTAGATATTTTAAGCCTCGCGCAAATAAAACCTTTACACGTTTTGTAAATGAGATTCGGATAGGCCATGCCCGCAAACTTCTTTTGGAGGATAACTTTAATATTTCGGAAATAAGCTATGAATGTGGTTTCAATACCCTATCGAATTTTAACAGGCAGTTCAAGTCGGTCGTGAAAATGAGTCCGCACGAATACCAAAAATTATTTTTGAACATCAAAACCGGTATTTCATAACTGAAATGGACTGCCATTTCATAAGACATTTATAAAAGGCAAAATAGTGTCAGTGTTTTAGGAAATATAGGAATTTTCCATATCCATTTCCATTTATATTTGACTGGTATGCTTTTTCTAAAATTAATAATCTACAAAAAAGTACAGAATGAAAATAGGTATGAATATGTTGCTGTGGACGAACCACGTAACTGAAGCCCATTTTCCAATAATAGACGACTTAAAAAAAGCCGGATTTGATGGTGTAGAGTTGTACTTAGGGGAAGGAGATATCAAGCACTATTCAAAATTGGGCGACCACTTTTCAGATATCGGCATGGGCGTAACCGCCGTTGCCGGTCTTGCGCCCGAAGAGAACATTGCCAGCCCTGATGCCAAATACAGGGCAGCCGGCTTAGATAGATTAAAATGGTCAATCGATATGGCCGAAGCTTCAAATGTTGAAGTAATCTGTGGCCCTTTTCATTCCACCTTTGCCTATTTCACAAGGCAGCCACCTACGGAAGACGAACGAAAACATAGCGCCGAGCAGCTATATAAGGCGGCCGAGTATGCACAAAAAGCAAATATCGTGCTGACCCCGGAAGCCGTTAATCGCTTTGAATGTTATCTGTACAATACTATGGCTGATCTTAAGACCTTGGTCGAAAGGGTAAACCATCCGAATTTAGGGGCCATGTTCGATACCCACCACGCCCATATTGAGGAAAAAAGTCAAGCGGAAGCCCTCAAGACAATCGCACCGGTGCTCAAACATGTTCATATCAGCGAAAACGATAGAGGCACCCCTGGCGAAGGGCAAGTGCATTGGGACGCTGTTTTCAGTGCCTTGAAAGAAATCAATTATGACGGTTGGGTGACTATCGAAGCCTTTAGCACTATAATACCTGAATTTGCCAACGCCATTAATGTTTGGCGGGATTATTCACCTTCAAAAGAAATCTACATAAAAGGGTTACAACTAATTAAAAAAGGACTTGAAAGCTAAATGGTTCCTGCCAGATAGCCGCAAAATAGCGATTTACGCTTAAAAACTAAATGCAGCTTTCTAAGCTGTGAAAATCGTGTTAGGAATTAAAATAAGTTATGCTTCGATTATGAAAAAACTACTCTATCTCTTCGTCTTTTGTTCAATTCTATCTTGCAAAGAGGATAAAAAGGATGTCGCAGAAAAGGAACAACAGGTTGAAAAACCAACCGAGTCATTGACCTTTATGGGTAGTGGCGACGATGCGAAACACATCGTCTTGATTTCAGGAGATGAGGAATATCGCTCTGAAGAGGCCTTACCTCAGCTGGCAAAAATATTGTCTAAACACCACGGCTTTACCTGTACGGTCCTTTTTGCCCAGAATCCTGAAAATCCCGGGATTGTCGATGCCAATTATGTGGAGAACATACCGGGTTTAAAAGCACTAGATACCGCCGATATGATGGTCATCTTTACACGATTTCGAGCCCTGCCCGACAGCCAGATGAAGCATATAGATGATTATCTAATGAGAGGAAAGCCCGTAATGGGTATCCGAACCGCAACCCACGCCTTCATGTTTCCGGAAAACTCCGATTCAAACTATAAACACTATAGTAACGGTTATGCGGGAGATAAAACGGAATGGACGGATGGGTTCGGACGTCTCGTATTAGGCGAAAAATGGGTGGCACATCATGGGCATCATAAAAACCAAAGCCAAAGGGGAATGATATTCGAAGATGCCAAAGACAACGCTGTAGTAAATGGAATTGAAGACGGCGACGTTTGGGGACCCTCTGATGTCTATGAAGTACGTTTGCCGCTTCCGGATAATGCGGAACCGATACTTTATGGTCAGGTCATAAACCGCAAGGGTGACTATGATGAAACCGATATTTATTTCGGAATGAAACCCTCCGATGATGAAGTCGCCACAGAAAACAACGAGGGAAAGACCGTCAACGATGTCAACATGCCGATTGTATGGACAAAAAGTTATCAATTACCGGAAGGAAAAAAAGGTAAAGCCTTTACCACAACGGTAGGTGCAGCTAGCGATATGTTAATCGAAGGTACCCGTAGGTTACTGGTCAACGGAGTATTTTGGGCCATGGATATGACCATCCCCGAAAAGGCGAATGTGGACCTAGTTGGTGATTTTGAACCATCACAATTCGGATTTAAGGATAAAACCTATTGGGAAGAGAAAGGGGTTAAGGTTGAGCAGTTTGACCTTGGTAAGTAAATGCTGTTACTTCAGCTCCAAGGCCTCGGTTTGATCCGAACCTTCGCCGCGAATCTTGTTAAAATCGCCTTTCATTTCCGCTAATTTTTTGGGATTCGATGCAGCAAGATTGGTTTCTTGGCCGATATCGTTCTTCAGGTTATATAATTGATATTCTTTAGCGTTGCCCAATTCAATAGCCACGGATTGGTTAACAGCAGGGCCATTATAAGGTGGAATCATGACCCAATCCCCCTGTCGAAAAGCGGTTCGGCTTGTTGCCTCAAGCACCATCTGATTGCGCCCTTCACTACTTTTTCCCAAGAAAACATCCATCAAATTTTCACTATCCTCCCCTATTTTATTACTGTCTACCAAATTGGCTAAGGAGGTGAGCAAATCCAATTGTGAAACCAAAGCGTTTGAAACACCAGGCTTAATATGGCCCTTCCAGTAGGTTATGAAGGGTACTCGGGTGCCAGCTTCAAATAGACTATATTTTCCACCCCGAAGCGGACCGGCAGGTCTATGATCCCCCAATTTTTCGACAGCATCGTCGTAATAACCATCATTCAGAACGGTACCGTTATCACTTGAAAATATAATTAAGGTATTTTCTAAAAGCCCTTGTTTTTCCAATGTATTTACAAATTCCCCTACTACCCAATCCGCCTCGACAATCACATCGCCCCTAGGGCCCATACCCGAAGCTCCTACAAATCGGGGATGCGGCGTGCGCGGCACATGAGGCTGCTGCAAAGCATAATATAGAAAGAAAGGTTCGTCTTTATGCGTTGCAACATACTTTTGGGCTTCGGTCAGAAAGGTATCCGCCATGTCTTCATCGATCCACTTCGCCGACTCCCCACCTTTCATAAAACCGATGCGGGGGATAGCGTTCACAATGCTATTATTATGACCATGGTGCCATTTCATTTTTAGCATTTCAGGATTTTCAATACCAGTAGGCTCACCTTCGAAATTGTTCTGGTAATCAACTTCTATGGGATCATTTGGGTCGAGCTTTACTACGCTGCCATTTTGAATGTAGACCGTGGGAACGCGATCTTGGGTGGCGGCCATAATATAGCTCTGGTCGAAACCGACCTGGTTCGGTCCGGGAGCGATGGTCTGATTCCAGTTGACGTCTCCTGACCCCAATCCCAAATGCCATTTTCCTACGATGCCTGTGTGGTATCCTTTTTCTTTAAGCATACGCGGAATGGTCATCTGCGTCGTGTCGATAATAAGAGGGGCGGTACCCGGTAGAATTTTAGCACTTTTATTACGCCAAGGGTAGGTGCCCGTCAGCAGCGCATAACGACTGGGGGTACACGTTGCGGAGGAGGCATATCCGTTGGTAAATCGTATCCCGCCGTTAGCCAACTTGTCCAAATTGGGGGTTTTAAGTTCTGTGGCACCATATGCACCTAGCTCACCGTAGCCGAGATCATCTGCGTAAATGATTACGATATTTGGTGTTCTGGAACTGTTTACCTTGTTCTGTTTTTCTTCCTTGTTAGGTTGGCATCCTATTAATGACAGAAGAACTAAGGCTATACATATCGTGAAATAAGACCTTTTTATGGCAAAGCGTCTATGCATCCTTTTTAGTATGTTCTCGTTAAAGCCTTTATTAATTTAATATGAATCTTTCATCCAATCATAGCTATTCCGTTGAATCCAATTGCCTCTAGTGAAATCTGGAAAATCTTGTGGTTCGCCATTATTGGCAATGGATAGCTCGGATAAAGGGGTTACGGCGCTCCAAGCGGCGGCATCGTAAGCGTCCATCGGTGGGGCAACATTGGCTTTTGCGGATTCAATAAAGGCATTATCCACAAAAAAATCCATTCCACCATGACCGGCACCTAACGCATGTTCGCCATATTTTTTCCAAAGTGGATGATCATATTTCGTTAACCAGTCGTCCGCAACATCCCATTCATGAGGTTTCGATTTTCCCTCTACATAAATACGATTGCCATCGACCTCCCACAAACCGCTAGTACCTTGCACCCGAAAGCCCAATGAATATGGCCTTGGCAATGTGGTATCATGGGTTACAATTATAGTCTCACCGTTCGTTGTTTCGATAGTACTCGTAATGACATCGCCCATTCTAAAGTTTACTTTAGCATTGGGATGATCTATACCGCCGTTCTCGACAATATAATTATGTAAGCCTCGAGCCTTCGTAGCATGTGAGGTGAGGGATTGAAAGCGGTTTCCACGATTGATATTGTCCATTACGGCAATGGGCCCCAAACCGTGCGTCGGATATACATCGGCGTTTCGAAGTACGGAATGCTGCGTTCGCCATTTAGATTCCGATATACCCTTATCGCCAAATTCAACGCCCTTACCATAAGCATCTTTACCATCATTTAATAGTACATGCCTCAAATCATGCTGATAACCACAACGAAAATGCATCAGTTCCCCAAAAACGTTCTGTTTGACCATATTAAGAACTGCGAGAATATCGCGTCGATAGTTTACGTTTTCAAGAATCATGAGATGCGACCCGGTTTCTTCATGGGTGTTGACCAAATCCCAACATTCTTCCAACGTGTTTGCTGCCGAGACTTCAACCCCTGTATATTTTCCGGCCTTCATGGCATCAACGGCCATACGGGTATGCAAAAGCCAGGGTGTAGCGATAATTACGGCATCTAGTTCAGGCAGTGCCAATAGATTGAGATAGTCTTTGCTATCCTTCCCAAAAGTCATTGGTTTTGCCCCGCCTGCCTTTGAAATATCGCTTAGGGCAATTTGTATTCGCGCATCGTCAATATCACATATTGCGATAATGTTGACATCATCACGCTGTAAAAGATTGTTCATATGATTGCTACCCCGAAGTCCCACCCCGATCATACCCACATTCAGTTTTTCTTTCAAAATGGAATTTGAAATACCGAAAGTGTAATTTGGAAGCGTGGCTATGGCCGTGCCTGCTAGGGCGGTTTTCTTGATGAAACTTCTTCTTTTATTCATACGTAAAATTCTTTTGGCTTTATAAAATCAAATATAGGAAAAGTAATGTCGCTTTTTATACATTCCGGTTTGCTTCAGGATTGCTGATTTGTATTCTATCCCACTAGTAAAGAAATGTAAATGATAAGAATTACACTGCATTTTCTCGACAATCTATGAATTCAAAATGTAAGTGTTTGTCAAATTAAAATTATAGTATTCCGTTTTTTAACGTCATTCACAATCCGTTTTGAGCTAACTACTAAACTAAGTTTCTTTTATATTGTAAGAAATAATTTTGGTAACAAACTTCAAGTCTAATTTAAAATAGAAATAATGAGCGATGACAAAAACAACAAGATAGAAAAAGATAAAACAAGTTTAGGCGAAAAAGCTATAAACCACAAAGAGAGCAGTGGTAAGGAAATAAATCAGCAAGTACAGCAGCGAAAAGAAAAACACCAGCCCAGGGATAACGCTTAAGCATCCTAAACCTTAAATTTACAAAACCGGCCTATTAGCCGGTTTTTTTATACGTAAACTTTTAGTTTCAGAAAAATTATTAGTCTTCGAGCGTCACAACCACGAACCCTAAACCCCACAAACTGTGCTTATTTATCTAGATTAGGTGTAGTTGCTCCCCATTCATGTTAATTTACCATATAAACTGGGTAAAAATGACAATCGTCTTCACAAAAAGAGGATTTAACTTTGCATCGTAAACTATTGCAATTTAAAATAGAAACGGTTGCAAGTACACGGATTTAATTCACCCCACAATCCATTTAGTTATGAAAAATATTTTAGAATCATCACATAAGAAAGCCTTAATAGCTTTGGCCATAGGAGGTTTTGGTATAGGAATGACAGAGTTTGTCATCATGGGCATTCTGCCCGATGTAGCCTCTGCGCTTCAGATAAGCATTCCCCAAGCAGGCCATTTTATAGCTGCCTATGCGCTGGGCGTTGTCGTTGGTGCGCCCTTATTGACCGGTATCGGTAGTAAATGGGCACCCCACAGGGTGCTATTGGCCCTAATGCTATGGTTTACGCTTTTCAATACGCTTTCTGCCTTTGCCGGAAGTTATGAAAGCCTATTGGCCGTACGTTTTTTATCAGGCCTGCCCCATGGCGCATTCTTCGGTATCGGGGCCGTGGTCGCGGGTAAACTTGCCAAAAAAGGGAAGGCTGCCCAAGCCATTGCCACCATGATGGCCGGTCTGACGGTCGCCAATGTTATCGGGGTACCTTTAGGCACCTACTTTGGTCATGAATACCATTGGAGCGTTGCCTTCTTAATCGTAGGACTCGTTGGTGTATTGGCATTGGCAAGTGTTTACTTTTGGATGCCCCACTTAGAGAAATCACCGAGTAACGGATTTGCCAAAGATCTGAAGGTATTTAGAAAGCCCCGTCTTTGGAGCCTGATATTATTGACCACAGTTGGTACAGGTGGGTTTTTCGCTTGGTACAGTTATATCGCCCCATTGATTACCGAAGTAGCCGGATATCCGGAAAGTATGGTCGGTTACGCCATGATACTTACAGGATTGGGCATGGTCGTCGGTAACTTTTTAGGCGCTAAGCTCACCGAGAAATACGCGCCCATGCACGCTATTTTGATAGCCCTGACCATGATGGTAGTCGCTCTTATAGCCAACACCTTTTTAGCATCGGACAAGATTGCCGTGCTAGCGATGACCTTTATCATCGGTGTAGTGGGATTCAGCATTTCGACTCCGCTACAAATGGCCATCATCAAAGCTTCAAAAGGTTCTGAAATGTTGGGTTCTTCGATGAACCAAAGTGCCTTTAATATGGGTAACGCCTCCGGGGCCTTTTTGGCCGGACTACCGATTGCCATGGGCTATGGCTTTACTTCCGCAGATTTGGTCGGTGCAGCATTGGCAGGTGCGGGAGCAATCATTACAGTGGGTATTATTCTCACTGGAAAGCGGGTACTCGTCAAAAAAAGACGTTGGGCCGTGCAGCATTGAGGTATAGCTGTTTCTATGAAGTTCCGTTAGGATGTGTTTCTACTAATCAACAGGATAAAGTTCAGTACGATTACCACCAATGAAAAATAGGTAGACCTTATGTATACCGAAATTTTAGGTGTAAACATCCAAAATGCACAAACGGAAAAGAATAGCAGTACTATCTTTAAAGGATATTCACTTAGTAAAACGGAATCATTTTATTGAGACCAGTCAATAATTTCTTACCGGATAAGTGATTTTACCTGTGTTGGTATGGTACTTCCCTTTTTCAAAATAGGCCATTCCCATCCCATTTTCTGGACTTTAGGTTACCTATAAATGCTTCTTTATAAGCTCATTATTGTTCAGATGTTCGGACAAGCAAGCACATTCAAAGAACTTCCTGTATTCAAAAATCCGTTTTTCTGAAAATTAAGACGATAAAGCTTATAGCAACAACGACTCTGGTTCCCACCAAAAGTAATCTAGGTATCTGTGGATAATCCTCAAGTATAAACCCGTCCTAGCATTTCCAATGTATTGGAGTCAAAAAAAATTATCTTCGAGAATAGGATGAATCTTCTTTGAAGGAAGTGGTCTGAAATACCTTAGCGTTGAAAATACACTGTGGTTATCCTTTGTAAAATGCAACATTTACAAGAAATCAAAAGTCAATTCATTCGCCTGCTCTCCGTACTAAATTCGGCAGACCAATACGAAAACTTTGTGTCACCCATAATTCTTTAGAAAACTTCGTCGATAGTTGATCGGATATAAATGGGTGATACATTATCAAAGCATTACACGATTTGTATATATTTACCTTTAGAAACCCACTTATTGAATACTAGAAAATGACAATAGATTCGCACCAACATTTTTGGAAATACGAGCCTAAAACACACGCATGGATAAATGATAGCATGTCTGCCATACGGCGTGATTTTCTTCCATCCGATTTAGAGGAAGTGTATGAAAAGAATGCCATAGACGGTTGCGTTGCGGTTCAAGCCGACCAGACTTTGGCCGAGACCGATTTTTTACTTGAGCTTGCCGAGGAAAAAGATTTTATCAAAGGAGTCGTTGGATGGGTTGATTTACGGGATAAAAACGTGGAAGCAGACTTGGAAAAGTATCGGGACTATCACAAATTAAAAGGCTGGCGGCATGTGGTCCAGGAAGAGGCAGATCATAATTTTTTATTGCGGAGCGATTTTCTTAGAGGGATTTCTTATCTGAAAAAATATGATTACACCTATGATATTCTGGTCTTTCCGCATCAGCTGGGGTCGGTACTGGAATTCGTGAAGCATTTCCCAGATCAAAAGTTTGTTATCGACCATATTGCCAAACCCTACATCAAAGACGGGTTCTACCAAGGCTGGGCCGTTCTAATGACAGAAATCGCCAAACATGAAAATGTGTATTGTAAGCTATCGGGTATGATTACCGAAGCCGACTACAATAGCTGGAAGCCCGAACAATTACACCCCTATATCGATTTAGTCTTGGACGTTTTCGGAAGTAAGCGCATTATGTTCGGCTCTGATTGGCCAGTATGTCTGGCCGCGGGAAAATATGAGCAGGTAAAAAGCGTAATCACTGATGCCATTGCTGAATTAAACGAACAAGACCAACGTATGATTATGGGCCGCAATGCTGTTGCTTTTTATAGGTTATAGGATTTCAAGCAATCCAAAAGCGGATACTACTTTACTTCGTAATCCGAAAAGTAATTGGTTCAAAATTAGGTAACTATCGGGTTGCCCTACTTGTATTTTGGGATTGTTGATGGGGAACATCCCGTTAGTGCCTTCGCATGAAATGTTTTTGTAAATTTATTTCAAAGTACAAGGATATGTTGGGGAATTATGAATCCTCCAAATTTCAATGTACTGCCCCTGTATCCCAAAGACATTACCATATTCCTATCAAGTTTTCCGCAACTAAGAGCCAGTAGGAAGTTGCTCGTGTTGCCTAACAGTGGAAGTACTACAAAGTTCCTGAACGAAATTTCAATTACATACTTTAAAATGGCAATCCACCCGACCAAGAAATTATAGAAACCTTCTTAAAGAAAATCTAAATCTGTCAAATAGTTGGGCCTTGTTTTACCAAGCCTTGCTATACATTGAAATGGAATTGAGATTATAAAATTCAGTAAAAGCTTCGAGCTACACACAAATT
Source organism: Pricia antarctica (assembly GCA_011050085.1). GTDB lineage: Bacteria > Bacteroidota > Bacteroidia > Flavobacteriales > Flavobacteriaceae > Pricia > Pricia antarctica_A. The sequence continues at coordinate 74,983 of DRGL01000069.1, forward strand.
AGCGGAATAGATTATTAATTTAGCTGACCTGCCGGATATTTATAAGAGAAATTTTATAAAAGTAAAATGCTGAAAAGCGTACGACAATACAGTACGTTTTATATAACTGTCCGGTAGCCTAAGAAATTAAACGAATTGAGTTGTACCTCACTTTCCGATATTCCCACACTTTTTCAAATGATCAATCCTTTTCATATGCGTAGTAAACTACTAATTGCTTTTATCGGCGTTCTCCATATCATAATCGGCGACTCGCTTTATGGCCAAACGCAATATCCATTTCAAAACGCTGAACTGCCCGTTGAAGAACGGGTGACGGACTTACTTTCTCGAATGAATATACAGGAAAAGGTGCGACAGATGGATATGTATAAAGGGGAATCGTTCGTAAAGGAAAATGTATTTTCCCAAGATTTAGCTTCAACTAAAATCGGGACTCTGGGGGTTGGTGCAATTCATGATCTATACCCTAAAACGGCCAAGGAAATCAACGCTATTCAAAAATTTGTAATCGATAACAACAGGTGGGGCATACCCGCGCTAGTGATGGAAGAAATGTTACACGGCTATATGGCTGAAGGCTCAACCGCATTTCCGATGAACATCGGATTGGGTGCCACTTGGGATACAAAACTCCTAAAGGATGTTGGTAGTGCCATAGCTTCGGAGGCACGGGCTCATGGCGTTCACTTTGGTCTCGGACCTAATTTGGATGTCGGTCGAGAGCCACGCTGGGGCAGAGTGGCCGAAACGCTTGGGGAAGATGTCTACTTGATAGGGGAACTAGGGGTCGCAATGGTTCAAGGTTTACAGGGTGATAGCCTATCTTCTAATGCCGCTATCGTAGCAGAGCCAAAACACTTCGCTGTTCATGGCATACCCGAGGCCGGAGGTAATTCGTCACCTGTTTTGGTCGGGGAGCGAACTGCTAGAACCGACTTTTTTCCTTCTTTTCAAAAAGCATTTCAAAAAGGTGGGGCTTTGGGCACCATGTGTGCCTATTCTGAACTGGATGGTATTCCCTGTGCGGCGAACCAATGGTTGCTCACCAATGTATTGAGGGAAGAATGGGGTTTTAAGGGCATCGTTGTTTCTGATCTCGGTGCCATTAAATACATTCAAACTACTCATGAGGTGGCAGATTCACCAAAAGAGAGTATTCGGCAAGCGGTTTCGGCGGGTGTTGACATGCAGTTTTATGATTTCAGTAATGAGTTCTGGCAAGAAACCTTGATAGAATTAGTAGAAGAGGGAAAACTTAGCATGGAACATATTGATCGTGCAGCCGGTGGCGTATTAAGGCTGAAATTTTTACTCGGGCTTTTTGAGAATCCATATACGAGTGATCAGCTTATACACGAGCGATTTCATTCCCTTAAAAATCAAGATTTAGCCTTGGAGGCTGCACGGAAATCTATAGTATTGCTTAAAAATAAGGATAGCCTTCTCCCCTTGCATAAAAACTTGACTAATGTTGCCGTCATAGGGCCTAATGCCAACGCCTCGAGATTAGGAGGCTATGCGGTACGAAATAAAGTTGGGACGACGGTTTTTGAAGGCATAAAAGAAGTATTGGGCGAAACGGTCAATGTGCAATATCAAGAGGGCGTACCCCTTATTGATAAAGGAGACATAATCACTTCTGATTATCTATTTACCCCCGATGAAAATTCTAACGGCCTTAAAGGAGAGTATTTCAATAACAGAGCGCTTGAAGGTAGCCCTGACTTGATCAGGACGGATAAACAATTGGACTTCGACTGGCCGTGGACCCCGGCGGAAGGCATCAACAACGATGATTTTTCAATTCGGTGGACCGGATATCTAAAACTCGATAAGGCTTTTGAAGGATGGTTGGGATTAAGCTCAGACGATGGTATACGCATGTGGTTAGATGATCGCTTGATTATCGATAACTGGACGAAGGGTAGCACAAACATCGTTACCTATCCTACCACCCTGGAACCGGGCAAAAAATACAAGATCCGTATAGAGATGTGGGAAGGCGGATGGGGAGCAAGAGCCCACTTTCGTTGGAATCTAAATAAGTTGGACCTGCAACCGGCTATAGATTTGGCCAAGAATTCCGATGTAGCGATTGTTGTATTAGGTGAATCCCGTGAGCTGGTGGAAGAGAACAGGGATGTTGCCACATTGGATTTACAAGGTAACCAGAATAAATTGATTCAGGCTATTTATGACACCGGAACACCGGTAGTTTGCGTACTACTTAACGGTAGGCCACTATCAATAAACGAAATAGACGAAAAAATTCCTGCGATACTAGAGGGATGGTTCCCTGGCGAAGCCGGTGGTAAAGCAGTAGCCGAAGTGATTTTTGGGGATTACAATCCCGCAGGGCGATTACCGATTACCTTTCCAAGATCCGTTGGCCAATTACCTATCTATTATAACCAAAAACCCTCTGCGATACATAGGTATGTAGTAGAAAAAGAAACACCTCTATATAGCTTTGGTCATGGCTTAAGCTATACAACATTTGAATACTCCAATCTAGTGCTTAGCAAAAATAAAATTAATAAGGATGGAAAGTTGCAGGTGAAGGTATCGGTAAAAAATACGGGCTCACTAGATGGCGATGAAGTTGTACAATTATATCTAACGGATGTGTACAGTAGCGTAACCACAGCCCGTAAAGTATTAAAAGGTTTCTCTAGAATCTTTTTGCGGAAGGGTGAAACAAAAGAGGTCTCGTTTGAACTATCTCCAGATGAATTGTCACTTTGGAACAGGAATATGGAAAGGGTTGTCGAACCAGGTGAGTTTAAGGTAATGGTAGGCGGCAATAGTTTCAAGCTGATCGAAACAAGCTTTGAAGTTGTTGAATGATATGAAGCTTAGTAGATTGCCTATATCACATGCTGAAATCAAGCAGAATCGATTGATTATACCCTTTAATTAAGTTAGTTTGGAATATATCACTGGAACCAAATAACATCTAAAAAGAAAAGACCTTGTTAATAGTTCTGCTTGAGTTCTCAAAAAAATGACCGCTATTTTAAAAAAGAAGCTTCCTACGTTTTGGAGACCTAAATAAACTTTAAAAGTTAACTACGCTGGAATCTCTCTGTTATCAGTAGAAATTAATATGTTGGTACGGATTGATTTCTTGCGTTACATTATTATAATTGGGAATATTCTTCCAGGCTTTATTGCGTCAGAGGCTTCGACTTATTTTCCAACCAAAGCATATAGTCTTCAACAAGTGTCTGCCCAAGTTCGATAACCTCTTCGAATTGCGCTTTGGTAATTTTACCACCATGAATGGTAAAGCTGGTCAATTGAAATATGATTCGCACGAACTCCGACTGGCTTGTCTGTACCGCACCTGCTTTCAATAGAGCGTCTAAGAGTTGATCGGGAGAACTTCGATCATAAATTTCTATCGCATAGCCTTTTGCTAAATTTCGGAGCATTAATTCAAGATCCATACGCAGTCCGGCCATAGCCAACGTCATATCTGATTCAGCTATGTTTGCATAATAATTAAGATCTAGTCCGCTAGGTGATGGACGTAAACCCAAGCCAATCATCTGCAGGTTGGCCTCTTGGCCACGGATTGATGGACTGGACTGATCTGACACACCTAAACTTCGTTCTGCCTTAATCTCTTGCTCAAGAGCTCGTGCCTTTTGGAGTTTATTTTCGAACGCCTCAATGCTAATCCCCCCGGGAAGTTCTACTCGCTTTGCACGTTCGAACAATCTGCCAATTTCCTTCCTAAAACCTATTAGGATATATAGCGTTACCGCCGGCCAGATGAGAACATCAATAAATTTTAGTAAAAGTTCTGGAAAACTCATGGGATAATTCTTTAATGGTATTCCTGAAAAAAAGTCGATAGGCTTCTGGAAAATTTTATAGGTTTAAAGTCTTTTTAGGAGTTATGATTACATGACCTTACTTGCCAAATATCTCTGAACCTCATAAACATCAATACTTTTATTGAATTTTTTGCTTACACTTGGTGTGTCTTCACTGCTTATCCAAATCTTCAGTTCCGCATCTAAATCGAATGTACCCGATGTTTCCAAAGAAAATCGTGAAATATTCTTGTAGGGTAAGGACCTATATTCAATTTTACTTCCTGTTAAACCTTGAATATCCACTAAAATCAATCTTTTGTTGGTAAACATAAAAACATCCCTGAACAAGGTGAAACCAAGTTCAATTTGCTCATTATCTACTAACAACCTTCTGTATTTGTCATTGAGCTTCTCGGATGAGACTTCGCTTGCGTTTCCTAATAATGTATTGAACAATCCCATAGTTTATTTTTTAGTCATTCATCTAAGTAAAATTCGGCAATAAAGTATGACTTTCCAAGCTATGTATGCCAGCTAAAAGGCAGTAGCAAATAATTATTTCTTATATAATTCATTTAAACTTCGTGTTTGCGTCGCTTAGGTTTCGGCGATTCCCATCCCATTAACTTCAATAAAATAGTAGCCCTTACTAAAATCCATGAGGTAATTATATCCCTTAAAACCCATTACAAAGTACATCTTTTTGTGTATTTTACTTACTCAGTTTTTTATAAAGCGCCAAACCGCGTAGCCAATTTAATTAAGGGCATTGAATGGCGCAATGGTAATAGCTTCCCTATACTAATAGGATAAAATGTGGAGGATCTTATCTACTTAGTCATACTTACTGAGTTATAGGGAAAGTCCAAAAATAAAATTTGATAATGCAATTCTATTACTGGGTGGAATAAATTCCGCAAAAGCTACAAAGGGATATGAATTTTGGTAGCACTGGAAGAATATTAGCCTCTCCTTGATAAACCGGTTTCTACCCTTAGCATATTTTAAGTAGCTTTAGGCAGCACTTATTTCTAGGCTTCCCCCTTTACATGAAGCTACGAAGATCCATCTAGAACCGTAACCCAATATAACCCTAATGAACACGGCTATTCAACTCAACGTAAATGGCAAGGAGCATACCGTAGAAGCCACCCCCGATACTCCGCTGCTTTATATATTACGCAATCAATTAGAGCTTAACGGCCCTAAATTCGGTTGTGGACTTCAGCAATGCGGTGCCTGTATGGTATTGTTGGATGGGCGCTCATCCCCTTCTTGCCAATTACCGGTAGGCTTGGCCGCTAAATCAAAGATTACCACCTTGGAAGGTTTAGTCGATAAAAATGGTCGGTTACATAAAATTCAGGAGGCATTTGTCAAAGAGCAGGCCGCGCAATGCGGGTATTGTCTAAACGGTATCATCATGGCTTCGGTAGCTTTACTGAATGAAAACCCATCTCCTAACGACGATGAAATCAAGGAAAAACTAAAACAGAACATTTGCCGTTGCGGTATTCATTCAAGGGTCGTAAGGGCCGTAAAAGCTTGCATCGAATGAACAATGATATAGAAAACATTCGTATTGCCATTTCCAAAAAGGGGAGTCGGAATCACCTGTGTATTAATTCCGGAAAAAAACAATGAACATGCAGACCACAAGGCGAAATTTTTTACAGCAACTAGGCTATTTGAGCATCGGTTTTTCGCTGATAGGTGCCACTCCGATTACCGATACCTTATTGAAACCTCCAACAACGGGATTTCCAGATAAGCGTCCAGATCAGAAACAAATCAATGCCTGGCTACAATTGTTGGAAAATGGCAAGGTGCTTATCTTGAGTGGCAAGGTTGAACTCGGACAGGGCATCCGTACGGCTCTAAAACAAATCGCCGCCGAGGAATTGGATACGCATTTAGATCGTATTGAAATGCAATTGGCCGATACCGGCAAAACGCCAGACGAAGGCTACACTGCGGGCAGTAACTCGATTCAATCTAGCGGAATGGCGATTAGAAATGTCGCCGCATCCGCCCGGGAAATTATTCTTAAAATGGCCTCTGAAAAATGGGGAATCCCGGTTTCCCAACTGCAATTCAAAGACGGTGATATCATCGGTCCCACTAAAAAAATATCCTTGCAACACTTGTTGGAGGGAAGGCAGATAGAACAAGAGATAGGCACCCCCTCTGAATTCAAGGGAAAGACAGTGCGAAAATTTGTGGGCAAATCTGTTCCCAGGAATGATATTGAAGACATGGTTCGCGGTAATCCCATATTCGTTCAAGATTTACGTTTTCCGAATATGGTACACGCCCGAACCGTAAGGCCTCCCGGTTATTCCTCCAAACTGGTCTCCGTAAACGAATCAGATTTTAATACGGACCCAGGGTTTATAAAACTGGTGCGCAAGGGCAGCTTTTTAGGAGTGCTGGCCGAGGAAGAATATCAGGCCATTCAAATTATGGAACGTGCCAAAAAAAGCGCAAAATGGGAATCGGAAGATTATTTGCCTACCAATATACCTCTAAAGGAGTATTTGAAAACCCTGCCCTTGGAAACTAAGACTGAAGAAGACAAAGGCGACGCCGAAACGGCAATTCTCCAATCGCCAATACAACATAGTGCCTCCTATTTTAAACCCTATATCATGCACGCGCCCAACGGGCCATCATGTGCGGTCGCCTTGTTTGAGGACGGAAAATTAACGGTCTGGTCACACAGTCAAGGCATCTATCCCTTACGAAATTCGATGGCGGCCCTGTTCAAAATGTCCGAAAACGATATTCACATCACCGGGGTTCCCGGTTCCGGATGTTACGGCCATAATACCGCGGACGATGCCGCTACCGAGGCCGCCCTTATAGCGCTGGAATATCCGGGAAGGCCTGTCCGCCTGCAATGGATGCGCAATGAGGAAAATGGCTGGGAACCCTACGGTACGGCCATGATTGTAGAAATAAAAGCGGGTTTGGATGCCCAAGGTAAAATTAGCGGATGGCAAAACGAGCTGTGGTCCGACGGACATAGCAATCGGCCAGACGGCTCTCCCGAAAGCCTTTTGCCTGCCCGTTTTTTAGATCAAGGCTATGGGGCACCGGGTATCGGCTACAAAGGGGGTGCCGTACGAAACTCGACCCCTTATTACACCATCGATGCGGTCAATGTTCAATCGCATATTTTTTTGGGCCCGTTACGAACCTCCTCTTTAAGGGCACTGGGCGCCTATGCCAATATCTTTGCGCTCGAGTGTTTTATGGATGAGCTGTCGCATAAAGCCAAAATTGACCCCGTCGAATTCCGCTTGATGCATTTGACGGATCCCCGCTCCATAGCATGTTTGCAAAAACTCAGGAAGAATACTGCGGCAATCGATATCACTAAAGGGGAAGGTTTGGGCTATGCTTTTTGCCACTATAAAAACGAAGAGTCGTATTGTGCCGTTGCCGCCCATTTAAAAGTAGATCCAAAAAGTGGAACGGTACAGCTAAAAAAGATGTGGGCCGTAATCGATGCGGGTGAAACCATCAATCCAGATGGATTGAAAAATCAAACGGAAGGAAGTATGATCCAGTCCGCTAGTTGGGCCCTCAAGGAAGCGGTGCACTTTGATGCGCGTCATATTACCAACTTGGATTGGAATTCCTACCCTATCCTCCGGTTTTCAGAAACTCCGGAAACGGAGGTCGAGGTTATCGATAGACCAGAACAACCGCCCGTGGGCGCTGGCGAGGTTGCCCAAGGCCCGGCCACCGCGGCGGTTTTAAATGCATTATTCAACGCGACCGGGATACGTGTGCGGGATTTACCGGTAATGCCTGAAATCCTAATGGTTTCTTAGCACTTTTATGTTTTACATTAGTCATGAAGGAACCTCATTTTCGAAATATATTCGCTGTAAAAACACGTACTTACAGCCCCCGAAATAGGTTTCACAAAATTCAATCTTTTAAATACACCGTCTGTGTAAAAGCCCCATTTACCGCTACGTCCCAAACCTCTAATCGCACCCATTTTCTATCGGACAGGTCGACCGAAAATTGAAAATTTTCTGAACCAAAGGCTTCTGTTCGGTTCAAATCGATTTTCTCGCGATATACCTCATTTCCATCACCAGAAATAATTTCAACGAAATTCAAGGGGAAAGTCCAATTGATTTCCACCTCAACGTTTGCAAGGTTTTCACCGTTCAATTGAAGGGTTTCTCCGGAGGATTTTCCGTTTACCGTAAAAGAGGGAATTAAAATTTCCCCCGTTGTCGAAAAGAAACGACCTTGTTCCAGAGCATCCAGGACCGGTTGCCAACCTTTTGAAAAATCGGGCACCGCATCCAACTGTAGATAATTCACATTCATATGGGCGTACATTTCGTTTTCTTGTGTAATCGTGAACAAATCAGCCTCGGCAATAACCTTCTTTTGGTCGCCCCAGTTGTTCATATCGTCCATAAGGTCTAGTACGCGTAGACCCAATTTTGGAAAGGAGAGGTCGGCGGGCATCGATTTCCAAGCGCCACCCAAAAAGCGATCGGATCTAAAAAAGGATTCTTCTTTATAGGCGTCGGGGTATCCCGTGGAACCCTTTATACGAGGATGGGCGGTCCAAGCCAAACCCTTTTCCAACTCGAGCAATCGCAACATCTCGTTTTTGTCTCCTATGCGATACACTTTTCCGTAGTTGGGATCATCCGTAACAAAGGGCTTATCTGCATCCCTAGACATGATCCAATACACCGGATTTGGAAAAAAGCCCATCCAATGACCTCCTAAAAACTCATTGGGTTCTTCGCCCGGAAGCAGTAAAAACTCACTATCGGATAGTCTTTGACATTGCTTTAAAAGAGCATCAAGTTCTTTTAGTCGAACCTCATCCGGACCTTTCGGATGCGCCGTATAATGGAACTCTCCCAAGTGAACGATATTCACGCCCATGTTCTTGAAAACGTCTACAAATTCCGGACTTTCGGGTATTGGTTTTTCAGCCATTACTACGCTCATGATAAACTCATTATGAAAATGGCTGGCGAAGGTCTTGTGATTTTTTAAGGGCACATATTCATCGTTATGGGTATATCTTTTAACTTCTTCCAGAAGTTCACCGGGTGACCCAGCACCTAGCATACAAAAGAAATTCAGACGTTGCTGCGAACCTGGTGGCGCGTTGAACCAAGGCACATACCGTTCATCCCCTTTGGGTTCATGACGGATACCTATACCAAAATCTTCAACCATATCCCTATACCCTGCGCCATACCAAACGGATTTGAGGTTAAAGGCTTCGTCTAAGGGATAAAAATATTGATGGGGAGGTGGAAAAACGGCAAGCGAACCTTGTGCATTGGCACTTATGATACTCCGGTATTTTACGGGTACGTTAACGGAAGTGTTACTTTGTGAAGTTTTTATTGCCTGTAGGCTATCGGATGTATCCGCATAGGCTATCGTATTCCAAGGCTGTGTACTGGTTAAACCTGCATCATAAATTATTGCGGTAGAATCTTTTTCCGTTGCCACTACGGCGGCAATATTAAAAAGGGGAATGCCATTGTAAATCGTTATTTCTAGAGAACCCTTGAATTCGGGTGCCGAAATATCGGAAATAGCAATTACGGTACGCTTTCCATGTTTTGTTATTTCCACCTCATTTTTTTCAAAATCGAGACGATGAGAGGTATAGGGCCTCTCAGGCACCTTATCGAAAAAAATGGTCCACCCATTTTCCGGTTTTAGAGTTCTATTGCCTACGTTCAAGAGAAAAACCGGTTCTATATCGGAGGCAATAGTAGTATAACTTCCATCTTTGCCTATTGCCATACTCCTAAAAATAGGCTTCCCTTTTTTCAAGTCTAGCACCAATCGACATGTTTCTACATCTTTTATCGGCCAAGTGATTTCAACCTCATTTTCTGTATACCGAATTAGGGTTTCGTTTTCTTCAGCGTTTTCAGGTAAGGAAACAGCAATTTGCCCCTGTGAGAAGGCGCATATCATTACAAAATAAATCCAAAACGTTTTTTGCATCAGATGCTTTTATGAATAATGCCAACGGAATAAGACCGGAAACAAATAGCCGATAGTGTTCTGCAGCACATAGTATGGTCAATTCTTTTTAAGCCAGTCCACACTATTTTTTAAAATAGTGGTATACGCCTCAAGGTCGTGTGCCCTTTCATCGTGACCGAGTGTATTCCCTATAATTTTTGCCTTTGGATGCTTTACGACCCAGATTGAAGGATATTCCTCGCCAGACTCTAAGCCTTTGCTCATGGCTAGCACCTCGATTTCCGCTTCGGGATCCTTTTCCCAGCGGTAGAGCTCATCTACAATCCTGAAGGTTCTTGGTACGCCCTTCATTAACGGGTGGTCCGGTTTTACCACGGTGACCTCGAATTCCTGTAGATCTTCGTGAGAACGGGAACCTCCGCCCACGAGTTGCTTGTTATATTCAGGCCAGTCTTCCCAGTTGTACCAGGTGCTGGGGTGGTAGATAAGCATGTTAAGCTTCCCAGCGTTCACTTGGTCGAAAATTGCTTTTTTCGCTGTTGCGTCCAACGGCTGGTTATTGGTTAGCATCAAAATGTCTACAGCTGGGACCAGGGTGCCTATTTCCTCAACGTCTTCGGAATATATGACCGTGTTATTGCCGTTTTCGCTAAGTATTTCGCCGTCTGCTACACCGAAGAATTTCAGAAAATCATGGGAGCCGCCACCGCCTGTGATGGCAATTTTGGTGGCTTTCGCGTTATCGGAAACATAGTATCCCTTTGATGGTTCCGTTGTATACTCTTTTGGTAGCTGCTGTACCTTGCAGCCGTATGTCATACCAATTACCGCTAATAGAATTGTTGTTCTTTTCATTTTATGATTCAATTTAATACTGTGATTGTCTTTTTCTAATAGGATTTAAAAACTAGACGTCATTATCCTTGGCGTCATTTGCATCTGATGCCGTAACTATGATTACCCCTTGCATAAAGCGCCAATGCCCTGGAAAAGTGCATACGAACGGATAGGTACCCGGTTCGTCGGGCAAAGTGAAAATGATGGATCCGCTTTCATTGGGATCTAACATTTCCGTAGCGCCAAGCACATATCTCGAATTGGGTACATAGCCCATTTTTACGGCATCGGGAGTTACTACGAACTCATCTACCAAAGGACCGAACGTATCCAAGCTTCCTGCGGCAATAACAACCAGGTTATGGGGCATCTGATCGACGTTCTCCAATATAATCTCCACGGTCTGCCCAGCCTTGGCCCGCAGCTCGGTCTTGTTATAGGCCATTTTTTGGCTGACCGTTTTCAAATTGAAAATTACATCGGCTTTGACCTTGCCAATCTTTCCGATACCCACATCGATGTGCTGTCCGCCACCAGTATTTTTGCAATGTACGGCCATCAGGTTCTTCCCCTTTTTGAACAAACCGCTCTTCTCTTCATCCACTTTCATGAACTTGTACTGCCCGCTGGCACCTATTTCCGCAAGCACCGCCTCTCCGTTGATATACAGCTCATAATTGTCGTCAAAAGCGATTTTGATTACCGGCTCATCCAAGGCCTCGTCAAGCGTAAACTCCTTTCTTAGCCAGATATCGTCGGATTTCCATTCAGTCTTTATGCGGTCCCCGACCTGGCCACCGAACATACCCTCTCCGCTTTTCCAATTAGTATCTGCGAAGCCCGATGCCATCCAATCCTCCGCGGGCTTTTCATTGGTATAGCGCCATGTAGTCGATTTTTCATCTGCGGAAGGCACGATAATCTCTACGGACGCCGGCTCAACCTCTTCGGTATTCAATTCCCTAAAATAGACTTTGACGGCAGCATTTAACCATTTATCGGATGTGATCGACTCTTCTTTCGCCACTTTTTCCATCTCCGTATACAATGCCCCGGATTCGGGAAGTTCGGATGCCCTAACTACGGCTGCCAGCCTGACCTGTGGGTCGTCGCTGGATAGAAGTCCCGATGAGGCCAACAGTTCACTGCCCTCTTTGGTTTCCGGCAATAGGGCCAAGGCGGCGCGCTTGACCGCATATGAGGAACTGGACAGCGCCTCTTTGGCTACGGTATTTGCCTCACCGTTTTTGCCATTTAAGGCGTGCAGACCATCGAGTGTCCATAGTGCATGAAGGGCCGGTGCGTTCAAACCATCTTTGTCGGTTTGCGAAGCATCTCCCGCAATTGTAATCAGATCGGGAATAAGTTCTTTTTTGTTTTCTTCTACGATGATACGTTGGGCGGTAGTGCGCCAAAAAAGGTTATCGCTCTGCAATGCTTTCAGAAGTGCAGTATTGTCATCGCGATCCAAATTGGTAATCTCGCTGTCGTCGCTATCCTCGTATGTAATGATGTAAATCCTTCCATGCCCATAATCCCTCAACTTGTTGATGTGGGCGTTGCCTTCCCCCTTATCGTCGTTCCAAATCTGGTTGTCCATTCCCCGTTTATCGGGATTGTGCTGAATTACGGGGTTGTACCAGTCCGCCACCCAAAGGTTCCCATCAGGGCCGGTCTCAGCAAAAACAGGGGCCGTCCAAGCATCGGTACTGGCGAAAATATTGCCGCCGTCTACTTCCTTGTATCCTGCCCCATCCTTTTCTATCTTGGCGATATGCACCAAATGCCCGGTAGGTTCGGATACATACATTTGGTTTTGGTACTTTTTGGGATAGTTTCTCGCGGTGTAAAAATTGGCGCCGGCTGCAGCAGTGTAACCCCCTCGAACATCTACTTGTTGTAGTGGGATGGTATCGACCGGCGAAATTTCATAATGCCCTTGAATAAAATCGGCATTGAGGGCCCATGAAGGCATTTTATCCAAATAGTTGTAATGTTTTAAGGGGATGCCTACGTAGCAGGCATGGTTATTATTGGCCGTAGACCCGAAAATCTCGAAGTTTTCGTTATAGCCCATACCCCAAGTGTTATTGTCGAACTGCCCGACCGGCTCCAGATAGGAACCATCTTTTCCGAATCTGTAGACACCGCGTTCGAAGTGTATCGAGTCGCCCTTAAATTTATTTTCAAAACCGGAATAGCCCACCGCTCCCCATAAAGCATTGTCAATACCGTAACGCAAGCTCGATGGTCCCGCATGGGTATCGAAAGTGCCAAAACCACTGAAGAGCACGGTACGCTTGTCCATTTTATCATCGCCGTTGTTATCCTCCAAAAAAACCATATCCGGAGCCTGTGAAACTATGGCGCCGCCCTTTACCAATGTTATACCGGTGGATAGACTTTGCTTTGTAGCGAAATCGGTGAATTTATCCGCTTTTCCGTCCCCATCAGTATCCTCACAGATGGTAATCCGATCACCGCCGACATCGTTGCCCAGCTTATGCGGGTAATCTTGTGATTGTACCACCCATAACCTTCCCCTTTCGTCCCAGGTAAATGCTATGGGGTTGATGATTTCGGGTTCCGCGGCGAACAGCTCAGCGGTAAAACCCTCCGGGAGCTGTATGTGCTTTTGGGAATCTTCGGGACTGAGCGGTACCTGTACCCGGGGATTTTCCCCGGAATAGGCCAAAGCGGGAGGCGGTTCTTTCTCGCTTTTGCAACCTGTGAATACTACTATCCCGAACGATATCGATAAAAGGGATGCTAAGGACTTCTTCATCTTGGTTTTTTATTTTTGATTACGGGGCTGAGATTGAGGGTTCATGGTATTTCGGTTTGCTTCTATCGGTAACTTGAATAAGGTTCTTCTTGGCTTACATCCAAAGTACCGGCTTCCCAACCTTCGGTCGGAGATAGTACGGCAAGAAATTCAAGTTCACCTTCACCGGCGTTGAAAGTGGCATGCGCTACATCGGCATCGATGTAGACGGAATCGCCCACTTCTAATAACTGCATTTCGTCTTCTATCCATTGCTCGGCCCTTCCTTTTAAAATGTATAGAATCTCGTGCATTTCAGGATGTTTGTGAAAATTGTGCCCATCCCCTTCCGGCACGACCACTTTGACCATATAGGATTCCGCACCTTCGATTACTTCGGGATGGTAATGCCAGTAATGGTCACGTCCGAAGGCCTTTTCGAAGAATTGGTCTTTCTCTTTGACGAATTTCCAGGTTTGCTTCATAATTCTAAATCTTACGCTAAGAGGAATACTTACAGGGTCAACTTCTTAAATTCCTTTGTCAAATTGGTTAATGAGGCCTCTACTCCCATTCTCTCCAAAGAGGATGCCCCTACAAAACCATGAAGACCATCTACCTTATCCAGCGCATATCGGACATCTTCAGGCGTATTTATCGGACCGCCATGTGCTAGAAAAAAAGTATCGGGATTGACCTTTTTGACCGCGTCGACAATAGCTTGGGTGCGTTCAAGGGCGGCATCCATGCCTACGGTCGCATCGGTGACCCCAATCGATCCGCCTACCGTGGTGCCCACATGGGCGATTATGGCGTCAGCGCCGGCATCGGCCATTTGTACCGCTTCCTCTGGTTTGGCTACATACACTATTGAGAACATATCCATCCGTGTGGCCAAGTTGACCATCTCCACCTCTTTACTAAAGGGCATCCCGGTCTCCTCGAGTACATTTCTGAAATGGCCGTCGATGATGCAGTGGGTCGGGAAATTGTTCACCCCTGAGAAACCCATGTCTTTGACCTGGCCCAGAAAGTGCCACATCCGTCGACGCGGATCGGTACCGTGAACACCGCAGATTACAGGAATTTCTTCCACCACAGGCAGCACCTCGAACTCCCCGATTTCCATGGCCACCGCGTTGGCGTCGCCATAGGCCATCATGCCCGCGGTAGACCCATGACCGGACATCCTGAATCTTCCTGAATTGTATATGATGATAAGGTCGGCACCGCCCTTTTCGATGAATTTGGCACTGATGCCGGTTCCTGCTCCAGCGGCGATGATCGCCTTCTTTTGGTCCACTACCTTTTGCAGTCGGTCCCTAACTTCTTGTTTGGTGTAGGGATTTCCCTTTCCTGTCCATTTATTTGGCATTGCTTTCTACGTATTTAATTATTAATTTTTTTTATATATAGCCTTTATTACAAACTCAAACCGGCTTTCTTTGGCGTTGACTAAAAGGCATCCTTAAAGCCTTTAAAAATCTAGACCGTGTAACGTGAACCCCAATAACTTTGGCAAAAATTAATATCGTGGGGCCAAATTCATTCTAGTTACTTAGCAACAGACGTAGAGAACCGATTTCCTATGTCGATTTCCTTGCATCAAAATACACAAAGAAAGTTTACCCATATTTTCTCCTAGCTTTTGCCTTAGCATTTACATCAGATTCAAAAGCGCTTTTACGGCATGTTCCGCAAAAGCCACCGTATTTATATTTGCGTCCACTTCTTGAACAGTTATATGGTCTTTGACATTCCTTTTTATCGAATCGAAAAGTACCTTGTCTATTTCAAGATTATAAAATTTCTCTCCTTCCGCCCCAATCTTTGAAAGCCCCCCAAGAGGTAACAATACGGTTACGGGCCCTTGGGAAGTGTTGACCTTACTGGCAATCGTTTCACCCAGAAGCTTGTTCTCTTCCTCGTTCGTACGCATCAACGTAACATCTGGGGCCCAGCTGAACAATTGCCTTTTTTTATACCTATCGGGAACACTGTCAAGTGTCCCAAAATTGACCATATCCAAACAACCGGGGACTACCACTTGTGGAATGCCCAACTTGCCGGCGGCCGTCAATCTATCGGGACCAGCACTGCATATTCCTCCGAAAAGATCATCGGCCAATTCGGTCGTTGTAAGATCAAGGATCGCATCAAAAACGCCATCGCCGGTAAGCGATTCCATAGTCATGCCTCCGGTACCTACCGCATGAAAGGCAAGTACATCGTAGCCTTCGGACTTTAATAATTCAGCACATCTCTCCGCCGAAATAGCAGTGTTCCCGAAAATACTGATAGCGATGCTACCCTTAGTCTCATTATTTTGTTGAACAGAGGTTGCCATCATACCGCAAATTGCGCCAGCGGCTTGCGAGATCAATACCCTACTTATATTGTTCAGACCGGCAACGTCAACGATAGAGGGCATCAACACAATATCTTTCTCCCCGACCTTTTCCGATAAGTCCTTCGTCGCCAAGGTGGTAAGACACAATTTCGGAATTCCGAAAGGTACCGATTGCATGGCGGCAAGGGCGATAAATGTACCGCCGCCGCCGCCCATACTTATAATTCCGTTGACCTTCTCTTGTTTAAGTAGGTCGGCAACAACTTTTGCCGCACCTTTTCCCATTACTTCCAGGGCCCAGCCACGGTCATTTTTCTCACGTATCGTCGAAAGCTCGTAACCTGCCGCCAGTGCCACAGTTTCGGCCTCAAAATTTACCGGGAAAAGATCTGTTGTCCCCAAAACACCAGTATTGATAGTTGTTACTGCAACGCCTGTATCACTTAGACAAGAATACAAATATTTAAAATCAACACCCTTGGTATCAAAACAGCCCACAACCAACACATTAGGCTTTATGGAAGTTTGACTATCTAAGTGTGTGCTCATTATACTATAATTTTCAAGTAACTGCAGTTTCCCAATTTTATTTACCTTTTAAAATTCCAAAATATCCAGTCAATTTCCGCAATACTATCCTTATTATTTCTATTACATTACAATTACTAGATTAGTGCATATGGCTATAGGTTACCTCAGCTTACAATTCCGTTATCGGGTTCGGTTGTGGTGAAGTAGTAGGCCCATGTACTACCAATGTTCCATCCTCTAAAATCTCCATCGCGTCCATAAAAACGACCCGGTTATCGCCAGTGGATTTGGTGCGGCCATGATAGACGGCATACATTTTTTTCCCACCATCAATCTGTAGCACCATGTTGTGGCCGGTTCCAGTAACATCACCGCCCTGATCTACATTTTTCTGTAGTACGGGATTGTTTTCCGCCTTTGTATATGGCCCTAATGGATGTTTTGCAGTGGCATATCCTACGGCATAGTTGGGTCCCGCATAATGATTGGCGGAATACATCATATAATAGGTGTCATTGTGTTTGAAAGTAAAGGAACCTTCCGTCCACCTTCTGTTAACTTCTTGGGAAGTTACCGAACGGCTTTCCCATTCCGCGTTTTTATCTTCGATTTTTTCGGGCGGTCGTAATAAAAGTACCGGTTCGCCGATAACACTTTTAAAATCAGGGGAAAGTTCCACCCCATAGACCCAGCTTTCCTCGATTTCATCGTAAAGACCTTCTTTTTTGGCCCAGTCTGCAATTTCACTTTCCACTGCATGCTGGTAACAGGCGCGCGAATAATATAAAAAATACTTTCCATCATCGTCTTGAAATACATTGCCATCGATTATGGGATATCCAGGATCAAAAAGGGGCTCGTTCTTTATATCCTCGAACGGACCTTTGGGACTATCGGAAACTGCCACCCCAATGCTAAACGTTTCAGCTTCATTGGTAGGATTATCCTTTTTATCGGCACTGTAAAATAAATAATATCGGTTATCGATCTTGTAGACTTCGGGTGCCCAAAAACTTTTTAGGTTCCAAGAAGTTTCGGTATTGCCGAAATATACCTGGCCCTCGTCTTTCCATTTGATCAAATCAGTAGAGGAATAGGTAGCAAAACCATCTTTGGCTCCTCCGCCTGTTCCGTACATGTAGTAGGTGCCGTTGCCATTGTCCAGAATATAGGGATCGCCGAATTCTACCTTTAAAGGATTAGTATATTCTGCCTGTTTTACTTTAGAATTAGCTGTTACTTGTTCTTTTTTTTCCGTTTTGCAAGATAAAAGGGAAAAACAAGCGAGGGCCGACAACCCCAAGAATCGAAATACATTCTGTATACACTTAATTTCCACAGCATACTGTTTAAAAGAAATTACCGGACCTTCAAAGAAGAAAATCCGGTAAAATTCAACTTAACTAACTCAAACAACTTTCATTCAAACCTAAAAATCGATCTTTTCAACGGGTGAAAAAATCCAATCTTCAACATTGACCATCTTAACCCCAATACGCGCAAAAATATAATTCTGGGCCGGTTGGATATTCGGTATTTCTACCGAAACGGAAATATTGGATATATCTGTAACATCTGCATCAGCTTGCGCAATGTTGCGGTCTCCATTATTGGAAACAATCTGTGTTTTGTTCAAAAATAGCGTGACCTTTTCGACATCCGTGCCCTGATCACCGGTTAGAATTTTTTCGATTTGGGCAGTGGCCGTAATCGCATCAGCATTTTTTGTGAATTGACTATTCCGAACCATGTAGTAAGGAGCCACCTCAACATCTAACGAAGTACCTGAATCGGGTAGACTGATCGGAATAGAATCCTGTAATTTTCGAAAAGGTCCTTGACCGTCGAGTAGCGCCAATCTATATTCACCGGCAAAAAGTCTGCTACTAAATGTACCATCTGGTGCTACCAGTACACTTATAGGGCCGTCTTTGCCAAATCCCGATTGGTACAGTTCAAAGTTAACCTCGCTTTGGCCAACTAAAATCGGTTCGCCCTGATAAACGATGCGGCCGGTCAAAAATGCGTTGGGCTCTTCATAATTGTCGACTTCACATGATGAGAGTGCTATGATTACACCCAGCATGCCTAAATAATATTTTACTTTCATGATTATATGCTTATAAGGGTTCATCATTGATTTGGATTTCTTACTAGTAAAGGATTGTTGGTCAAAATATCCTGTGCTATTTCAGAATAGTAATTTCCAAATCGAAAGCGATCTGCACCGGTAACCCTATCCGGTTTTACAATTTCAAAAATCCATTTACCATCATCGGGGCTACCAGGTTCTATATACTTATAAGGCCATACACCCCATGGCTGTGTCTGTCTCTTTGTGGCAGACCCAATATTCTGAGTTACTTGATCCTCGGTAATCTCAACGCCGTCAAAAATAATATGTCCCAAACGCCATCTTCGCAAATCGAAGAAATAAAGACCTTCGAAGGCAAGCTCAACATAACGTTCGTGTACGATTCTATCAAAGTCTACTTCGGCGGCCGTTAATGGCACGGTGATACCTGCCCTTTCACGGACTTGGTTCAAGTAGCCTGCAGCCAACTCTGGCTGCCCTAGCTCAAAAGCAGCTTCGGCGGCGTTCAAAAGCACTTCGGCGAATCGATACCGAATAAACCAGACATCACTTTGTGTTCCTCGTCTACCGGAGCCAATTTTAGGGTCTTGATATTTTCGAATGTAAAATCCAGTTTGGGCAGTGTGTTCCACACCATTTATCGGGCCGTCAAAGCCGACCACCTGTTGCTGGCCCGTCGTACCGGGAACCTCTTTTTGTTGCCCACGTACTTCACCACTGATTATGGTGCCGTCTGCCAGTTGTACCCCTGCCCAAATATCGTTTTCCAGCCCCTTGAACGATGATCCGGGTACCATCACAGTTCCTTGTAATCGCGCGTCACGCCCATTAAAGAGACTATCCCGAGCTTCGTAAAGAATCTTATCCCCCGATGCATCTTCAACCGGTAGCGGGGCGTAGGTTCCATTCAATAGTTCAAAAGACTGTACGAACTGAAGGCTGGGATTAATTCTACCTCCTTCTTCTTCCTCAGCGCCAAAGCGGGGCTGATTAGCGCCCGTAAAATAGTGCGCCTTATTGGCCAATAGAAAATCCTCAACAAAAATCGCTTCCGGATTGGCCGATTTATCGTAGAATATACTCGCAAAATTATCGGATAAATCAGGTTTTTTCTGATATAACGAGTACTCACCTGCCGTGCCATCTATGATGGATTGCGCGGAAGTCAAGGCCTGTTGATAATACCCCTCTGCCCTAGAAGCTGGAATACCAACCTCACCCCCGGGCAGTGATACCAAGGGAGTTGTGGCCCCGTATTTCGCTATGGATGCGGCGTAGATAGCTGCACGTGTTTGAAGTGCTAATACCGCTCCTCTGGTCGCCCTTGATTTAGTGGTTGGATCGCTTGGAAGAATATCTGCCAATGCATTGGATTCTGTAATGATAAAGTCATATACAGCCGCTTCGGTTTCCCTAGGTCGCTGCAAGTAAGAGGCATCTCCACTAAAATCGTACTCTAAGGTCTCGAGCACCAAGGGAACGCCACCCATGCGTTTGACCAGTTCAAAGTAATAGGATACGCGTAAGAACCGGGCTTCTGCCGTAAAGCGGGCCTTGGTTTGATCGTCAAGGGTGGTAGACGCTTCGGCCCGTTCCAAAAATAAATTGATTTCTCGGATATAGCCATAATCCCAAGTACTTCCTAAATTATTTGGCCATCCATCGTTCTGAAATTCACCATAACGGCCGTTTTCAGACCAAAAAGACACATTGAAATTAGCCAATGTCGACCAATCTTGAACTGTTCCAAAATCATAGTATCGATCATACAAGTCTCCCAATACAGAAAGAATTGCCGCTTGATCGCTGAACAATTGTTCTTCCGTCAACACTTCCGCCGGTGGCCGATCTAAAAATTCTTCATCGGAATCACAGCCTGTGAAGGCTAACGCTGCGGTTAGTAGTAGTATATATGTAAATTTTTTCATCGTGACTATTGATTTAAATAGATATGTTAACCCCAACATTGATAAATTTATTTTGTGGATACTGCAAGCCGTTTTCATCGTTAACCTCTGGATCTACACCGAACTTGCTTAAATTATCCAAGGAAAATAAGTTGTACCCATTGGCATACACTCGAAATTTACTGAAACCTACTTTCTCTAAAAGGGTTTTCGGAATCGAATATCCGATTTCCAAGGTCCGAGCTCGGAGATAGGTCACATTATGGGTCCAAAAATCTGAGTTTGCATAACTGCTGTGATTCGCATTGAAACGCAATGCCGGATACTTTCCTGCAGACCATTGGCTATTTAAATCAAATGGGTCTCCTCTTCTCCAGCTGTCCAAGAATATGGAGTTTAAGGCACCTCCATTTTGAAAAGGCCTACGGGTCTCAAAATTCTGGGCCCAGGAATACCCCGAACCTCCGGAAAAGTCTGCCGTAAGATCTATCCCTTTATAGGCCATACGTATATTCAGACCAAAATTAATCATGGGCTGACGCGCAAATTGATAATTAGTAGGCACCAAATCTCCGCCTGTAATAGGGTCATTTTGGTCGGTTGTAATTACGCCATCCCCATTTACATCTTCATAGATTAAATCGCCCGGTAAAAGGGTGGTGTTTCCTCTACCATCAATGTCAACAGGGTAGTTATTGATTTCTTCCTGAGTTTGAAATTGCCCGATCTCTTTAAGGCTAAAACCGACATTGTCCCATCGACCTTCCCTTGAATTATAGTATTCATCCAATGAATTATTGAAAATGGGTTTGTAGGATGAAATGAATTTCCCTCGGGCATACGAACCATTTGCCGAAACTGTCAGCTCATAATCGTTCCACTTGTTATTGTATGTTACTATGCCTTCAAAACCTTGTTGCGAATCTGTATTTACATTTTCGTCTGGTAAGGCATAGCCTAGTTCGTTGGGTACCAAAATATCATATTTTCTTCCCCTTAGGTCAGTCCGTAACCTATAGAACCAGTCATAGGACGCGGATAGCTTTCCATCGAACATCGTAAAATCAAATCCGATATCGGTAATCTTACTTTTAAACCAGGTGATATTGTCTACAATCTGCCCTTTGTCCCTAGCGGCAATGATAGGTGTACCATCTAGAATAACCGTACCAACATTATAGTTGTATCCCGGTAAATAATCATATGCGCCTATACCAATATCATCGTCACCCACGATACCATAGGATGCCCGCAATTTGAATTCATTGACCCAGGCATCATCGCCGGCAATATTGTCATACCAATTTTCTTCGGTTATTCTCCAACCTACGGAGGCAGAGGGAAAGAATCCGGTGCGTTTATCCGGTGCGAATTTCCATGATTTATCTTGTCGCCCCGATACTTCAAGGAAGTATTTTTGTTTGTAATTGTAATTGATCTTACCAATATATCCTATACGGGCCAGTTCAGAAGCACTGTCATCATAGGTTACCACGTTTGGGAAGTAGATTAAGGGCAAAACGTTGGTTTCAGGCACCGCTCGAACAAATTGTCTGTCGTTCATTTCCTCCTGTCTTTCTACGACGAATAGTCCTTCAACGTTATGGTCTTCCGAAAACGCCTTTTTATATTGTAGAGAACCTTGAAAGTTATTCTTGATTACTTTTTGCGTTTCCCTAGTACGCCACGGATTGGTGCTACCTGCCGTACGATTGTACTCATCGTTCTCAGCGTCATAAGTAAAGGCATCATATGTATATTCATGGATGTTTTCGACACGATCGGCAATATTATAGGAATATAAACCTTTTGCGGAAAGACCTTCTAGAAAGCCACCAAACTTGTATTCAGCTGTAAAATTGGTCTGGCCTGACCTCCACTTGTTTAACAGATAGCCACCAAGTTCTTTATTGTGCCAGGCCCAGTTGGTTTCGTTGTTGCTGATATCATTTACGTAATCGGGATTATCGTTGGCGTAAGGCCGCTCAAAGGGTAAATTTCTAAGGATGGCGAACCTGGGAAGAAAATAATCATCGCCACCTGGAATACCCGGATTATCGGTCACCTCGATTCTACCGCTTATTTGGGCACCAACTTTGAGTCGATCGGAAACATTGATATCAATGTTACTTTGTACGTTTGACCGGCTAAAGCTGTGTTCATCGCCGAAAACCGCTTGCTGATCGAGATGGGTAGCTGATAAATAGTAGTTGATTTTTTCAGAACCCCCGGTCGTATTGACATTGATATTATATAGCGGCGCATCGCCTTCGATGATAAAATCCTTCCAATTAAAGGACTGGTAGCCTCTTTCCGTTCCTATGCGATAGCGTTCCAATTCTTCGGGTGTCAATGCAGTCGACCCGAATTCATTGACCTCAGCTTCGGCTTTGGCTACTTGATATAGGTAGGAGTCATTGACAGGATCGGGAAAACGGGACCAGTTTTGTATGCCGTAATAGGAATCTATGTTTACAACATTAGGTGTATTTCTTCTACCTCGTTTTGTTGTGACCAATACGACACCGTTGGCCGCCCTTACTCCATAAACAGAAGCAGAGGCATCTTTCAACACGGAAATACTCTCTATGTCATTAGGGGATAGATTGTTGAATACACCCGCATCTTGGGTAATACCATCTATTACATAAAGCGGGTTACCCATATTTCGAATCTGCACATTGGCCGTAGCCCCCGGTCTACCGTCTGCCATTCGAAACGATACTCCGGAAAGTTTACCGGCCAAACCTGAACTCACCGTCGACCCACCGTGCACGTTCTCAAGTTCTTCGGCTCCAACGGTCGATATCGCACCTGTTATTGATTTTTTGTCTTGCGTGGCATATCCGGTCACGACCACCTCATCAAGATTTGCGACGTCTTCCTCCATTTGGGTATCAATGGTTTCTTGATTGTTTACCGGTATTTCCTTTTTCTTAAAACCGATATAGCTGAATACTAAAGTACCATCAGCTGGAGCTTCTATGCTATAATTACCATCAAAATCGGAGGTTACTCCGGTAGTCGTGTTCTTTACGATAATGGATACCCCCGGTAGCGGCTCTCCTTCCAAAGATGTAACGCTACCGGTAATTGGCGTCTGCTCATCTTGTCCGTACCCTTGATACATCAACACGCATGCAAAAAGTATCGAAATCAATAGCTTTTTCATTCGGTTACTGGGTGGTTTTTTCATTGGTCATCATTTTTATGAAATAGATTAGGTCAGTGAATCAGTGTTCTTTTATGGTAACCTATGCGGAAAAATTTCGAAAGAAATTGCAACGCATTGTTGCCTTACCACGATACATCACTGAATCCATAGCAACGAAATAAAACCATTATGGCAATGCTGCGGCCACATTTCGTCTCATTCTCTCGTACAAATCGGTCAAATTTTAAGAAAGTGTTAAGAAATTGCATGCTTTGACACAAATTGTGGGGATTTGGAACGGATTGTTGCCTACCGAACTAAATGCAAAAACCTAATCTGGGCGTAGAAACTTTTTCGAATTCCAAGACGACTTGAAATTCAATAGATCTATAAATGTGTATATGGATGGATTGCCTTCAGAATTGAAATACTGTCAAGTTTGGAAACCATAGCTTCGCAAGCTACCAACTATTTTCAAATAGGAGCTGTTCTGAATAACCTATCAAATAAGCGAACAGGAATAAAAGCTCCTGAAGATCAAAAAGGGATTTGGTATTGAGGTATTAAAATTGAGCTATTCCAAGGTAAACAGGATGGTTTCACCCGTAGACGAAATCTGGGGTCTATTCAGCTACTTAATAAGAGGTTAATTTCGGGTTTTCAATCGTGCAGCAAAGAACTCACCAATCGCAAAGCCTTCATCCTGCCCATTAACGATGGCGGGCATGTAGTGGATACCCCCATAAAAACGGCTTATTGCAGCTTCTTCGGCAGCTTCCCTGAACGAATCAAAATGGCGTACGGGAAGCCCGAATTCCGTCTCGGTAGAATCATCGAACGTGAACTTATTTCCGAAGAGCTCCGTCAATAGCATGGCAGCGGCCGAAGAGATTACGCTATGTCCGCTGGTATATTCGGGGAAAGGAGGGGTTTGCAGAACCGGTAGCCAATCGGGGTCGATATGTTGATTAATGTAGGTTTCTGGACGAATGACTACACTTCGGTATTTTTCGTCCCAACAACTGATATAGGCATCGGCCAAGGTTACGGCTAGACGGGCATAGGCTTCGGTAGATTGTAAGGCAGAAGCCTCTGTTTTTTTACAAGCTAGCGCGGTAATATTCATCCAATGCCCATTAGGAGAAATCTTTTTAGTGGCGAACATGACATGCCCCCGCAAGTTCATCTTAAACGGATTACAGTCCCAAAAGTTGGCGATTTCGTTTTCTTCCGGAGTGTTGTTTTTCACTTTTTTATATACGGCCATTACATCCCCATAAAACCTACTAGTCGTATCGATTGAGAATGGCGGGGGTGCAACGGGCTTATATTGCTCCGCCGAATCAATCATAAAAGTGCGCAATTTGTTCCAGTTCGGTTCGATGGCCTTAATATAAGCGGGGGGAGTCGGTTTCCAAGAACCCGCATCAGCCTTGACCCTGTAATCGGGCATCGACTGTATCTTTTTGAAATTATCTTCATCGGCCCAAGCGAGGATATGATCCGCCACTTTTTGCCCATAAGCGATGGAGTTCTCATAAACGGAATCAGGTATCCCCTTATCCTTGAATTCCTGCAATAGTATAGCCTCAAAGGCATCGATTTTTTCCTCGGAAATAACAAAATGTTTTCCGGAGGTAAGTAGGGCATGAACCGCCGCCAGCGTAAAGCTATACTGTTTTTTCCTGTCAATTTTGGGGATGGGATTCAAACCGTGCAGTTGCCGGGATAAACTGATATAGTCGGGATTGTTTTGAATCATGACCTCATAGGCCGCAACTGAAATATAGGCGTAGGTGCGACTGGTAACGGGTGGAGAATAAATATCGTACACCATCACGTCGGTGACCTGCTTCATGGCCCGATGAATGTAGTCAGCTTTTTCGGTTTCCAATCTCCAATCCTTTAAAACTGGTTCGTGGGAGGCATAGACGAAACCGCAAGCCATTAACATTACTACAAAAATTCGCTTCATAAGTCTATTTCTCTTCTATTGCCCTTGAAATTAATAATCGTAATCTTTTTAGCGGTCTTTTCCACCGCAAATTTTCGAGAAGACTGCGATAGGTAGGTGTTACCATAGTAAAATTCCTCTTTCCTTTTACTTCCATCCTTATATGAAATCACTGCGGAAAAATCATCTGCTTTCAAATCGATCCATCTGTCGCTATTAACACTTTTTCTGGAAAATACGGCAATACTATCCTGATTTTGGGTGGCAATCAGTACATCCTCCTTCTTTGCGGTGTGCACTATTGCCAATCCCTTGGCATCTCCAGGCACAAAAAAACCGGATTCGTCCAAGGGCATAGGGATGAAATTCCCGCTGCCGTCACCTCTAATGACCAGACCGTTAAAGGCATCATGCCGCCCACTGTATGGATCCATACCGTAATCGTTGCCCACCAATATCAGATCAAGGTTTCCGTCGCCGTTGACATCATCGGCCGACATACCAAAGATAGGTGCCTCTTGGGCCTCACGCGGCAAGGGCTTCATTTCGAAGGTGCCATCGCCCTTATTTTCGATGTATGAGGAGCGCATTTCGGTCGCCTTCAATACTAAAGCTCCTTCCCTATCCGTTTCGCTCCAAAGCTTTTCGATATCTGCCAAACCGTATGATTTGTAGGAAGGAAATTTCTTCCGCATAGTGATAACCTGACTGATTAAATCGTCCCTCGAAGCTATAGGGTAGGCTTTTCTCTCGCCGTCATCACCTTTCATATAGCAGAACACCGTAGCGTCCATCGACCCGTTTTGGTCGATATCCTTGGCAATGATGGTCATAGGTTCTTTGGAAGTGGCGGTATAATTGGAATTCAGGCCTAGGTTGCCGGCCACATAATCCATATCGCCATCCTTATCAAAATCTCCGGATACCAAGCTGTTCCACCATCCTATTTTGTCTTCAAGACCGGATTCAATTTTGGTAAATGAGGTTCCCATATTTTTCAGAAACGTCAAAGGCATCCATTCCCCGGCCAAGATTAAATCAGGTGTCCCGTCTGCATCAAAATCGCTCCAGAGCGCATCGGTAACCATACCTATACGTTGCAATTCGGGGTAAAACTGATCCGTCACATCTATGAATTTTCCGCCGTCGTTGCGTAGTAACATACTTTTCGGTGGTGCGGGATATGCGGCCGATACCACACGTCCCCCCACAAACAGATCAAGGTCGCCATCACCATCGAAGTCTGCTGCCCTTACGCATGAGCCGTTGGCCAAGTCTTTAGGCAGGACATCTGCCCTCGAGAAGATACCCTTGCCATCGTTCAAAAAGAAACGGTCGTTGCTTACGGCATGTTCGGCGGGAATCTCGTAGCTTCCACTGACCAGATAAAGGTCTAGATCGTTATCGCCGTCGGCATCAAAGAGAAGCACCCCCATATCTTCGAACAGCACATCTTCTTTTTGGGCCAAACGCGATGCATCCGCCGTGAATTTTCCACTGGCATCCTGCATAAAAAATACCCCTGGATTATCGGAAGATCCTCCCAAATAAAAATCCTCGAATCCATTAGTATCAATATCGCCGACCGCAATGCCCGGACCGTATTGGCTCAACTTGTGCGGAAGGGTTGACTGTATGTTATAATCCGAAAAATCCGTTTCCACAGGTATAAATTCGATGCCATAGTCCGAAGCGACATTTTGGAAGATAGTCTCGCTTGTAGCTTCGGATACTTTGGGTGATATTTCGGCTGCGTTGCGGTAATCGACGGTCAATTCTTTATCCGTAATATTTGTAAGTATCTGTTTTTTTCCATCAGGCCAGGCGACAATCAGGGAATCGATGCTATTAGTATGGCCCAGCCCGAAGTGTGCCTTGGTATCGTTGGTCGATAAGTAGCCTCGTATCGGATAATGCTCGTAATACAGTTCCCCTTCCGAATCAAGCAAACGCAAGGTCGCTCCGATACCCTCTGGATTAACCTTTGGTCCCATAAACGAAATTTTAAGATACCGGTTAGTATCCTTTAGGGTATTTTCATAAACAAAGGCGGTATCGTTGATATTGTTGACCACCACATCTAGGTCGCCATCATTGTCGAAATCAGCATAGGCTCCACCATTGGAAAACGATGGATTGTTCATACCCCACTTTTCTGTGGTGTTCTCAAATTCACTACCCCCTTTGTTTTTAAAGGCGTAGTTCGCCAGTTTTACCACCGGCAGCGAATCGGTCATGGCGAGGGTAAAATCTTGAGCCCCGGCCCGCTGCCCGCTGCCATAGGCTATATAGTCGAGATCGGTGACATCGCGGGGGAGCCCGTTGGTAATAATCAGGTCGCGGAAGCCGTCATTGTCGAAATCGGCCGCCAGTGGGCACCAGCTCCAGTCGGTCTCGTAAACCCCCATCATGAATCCCCTATCGTTGAACACTGGGTGTCCATCGGGTGTCGGTCCGCTGTTCATCTGCATTACGTTACGCACGTATTGATGGTTATAGTTGTATTGTGCGTTGTTGATATAGTTGTAGTATTCGTTACCGCTCAACATCCGTTTTTTTCGAAGGTTATTTTCGGGCAGCATTTCTAGGGATATTACATCGACATGACCGTCATTGTCGATATCGACCACATCAGTACCCATAGCGTTCCAGCCGGTATGTTTGAAATAGTCATCAAGGCGGTCGGTGAATGTGCCGTTTTTATTGTTAATGTACAGTAGGTCGTTGGATATAAAATCATTGGCTACATAGATATCGGGCCATCCATCGCCGTTAAAATCTGAGATGGCAGCGGCATGCCCCCAGCCTTCCAAAGTTACTCCGGCCTCTTTCGAAACGTCAGTAAAAGTTTCATCGCCGTTGTTCCGGTAGAGTCGGTCTGCATTTTTGGCGCTGCCGTCGTTCAGTTTTGTCCGGTAGCGGATGGGCGTGCGCGGGTCATAGATTTCGTTAGTCACTTGATAGAGGTCAAGGTCGCCGTCTTTGTCGTAATCGAAAAAATAGCCTTGGGTGCTGAAGCCGTCGTCAGCAAGACCATAGCTCTCTGAGGATTCCGCGAAAATGGGAATACCATTCTTATCCGGCCCTTTGTTGATGTACAAGAGGTTGGTACGTAATTTGGGATCGTTTCGGAAGGATGCGGATACGTAGAGGTCAGGCCATCCATCGCCGTTGATATCGACCACCGATACGCCCGTACACCAGCGGCCCTGTCCGTCGACCTGGGCAACCTCGGTAATGTCGTCGAATTGCATATCGCCTCTATTAAGATATAGTTTATTGGAGACCATATTCGCGGCAAAATAGATATCCATTAATCCATCCTTATTAAAATCACCAATGCCTACCCCTGCTCCATTATAGATATTGGCCTGGTTAAGGATGTTTAAGGTATCGCTTTCAACAAGTTCGTTGTTGAAAGTAATGCCCGTATCCGAGCTGGACAAAAGCTTAAAAAGGGTTTTGTTTTGCTGTGCGGAAACGGTACCAAATGAAAATGATACTACTATCGTCAAAAAGCTTACTAAACTATATTTCAAAATATTCATGTTACCGATTATTGAAAATGGACTGTACATCTATCGCATATATTTAAGGTGCTTCCCCTTCCCGGGAATAACAGGAAAAGTACGTTGCAAGCATCCCCTCTACTTTTTAGCCTTTGTTTATAGGAAAACATCTGTATCAACTCCAATTTTTTATGAATCGTTTCAATGTTAGATATGGTTTTGTCAAATAGGGGGCCAAAGCTAAATGCGTATAAAATTCATCTCTGCATTTTCTTTATAAAAATCCTTTTGCAAAACTATATTATTCCGAAGGAATTGGAATTTCCTCTTTTTCTGATTTGGGTTTTCCTAAAACCGGATAGCCTTTTTCATCCCATTGTATCTTTTGCATTCTGGGTGATCGCGAAGGTCCGCAGCCCTCTCCGGGCTTAGAATTGGCATGATACAATATCCAATCCTCGGTACCATCAGGCGATTTGAAAAACGAATTATGACCTGGCGCATACACCCCATTTTCAGGAGATTGGGTAAATATCGGTTCTTCGGACTTAACCCAGCTATCGGCATCCAACAAATTATCAGTGCCGGTGAACGCCAACAGCCCCAAACTATAATAATCCGTCCAGCAACCATTCGCCGAAAATACAATGAATATATTATCTTCGTGGACCAAGAATTGTGGTCCCTCGTTTACCAATACCTCAGGCGGATTTTCAAGGGACGTTCCCGTATCCCAATGTCTTTCCCATTCAAAAGTAGGTGAAGCTATTTTTACACGCTCCCCATCGATTTCAAGCGGATTTTTCATTTTGGCAATAAAAATATCCTGTTGTCCATTTTGATCCCCCTCCCAACCTGACCATATCATATACAACTGTCCATTGTGCCGAAAGACATTACCATCGATGGCCCATTTATCGGTTGCGGCAGCTATTTTGCCCTTAAATTGAAACTTACCTTGAAAAGGATCTTCCGAGGTGTTCTCGACGACATACATTCTGTGGGTAGTGTTGTTGCCATCATCGGCGGCATAATAGACATACCATTTACCATCGATAAAATGAACTTCAGGTGCCCAGATCTCATGTGAATACAGAGTTCCCTCGGGCGGTGTCCAAATCGTTTTAACCTCTGCATTTTTGAGATTTGCCAAATTTTTCACCCTTTTCAGTACCAGCTTATTTCCTTCCGTACTGGTGTAGTGATAATATCCGTTATGGTAGGTGCTATAGGGATCGGGGCCGCTTGGCAGCAAAGGATTGGTGAAGGTGTTTGAAGTCTTATTTTCCTGACAACTCGCAGTCAAGGAAAGAAATAAGGCAATGATAGGAAGCAAAATTTTGACTTTTTGTATACTCATGATTTTCTAAGTATTGCTATTTAATTCTTTCGAACGCGTTCAGTTGTTATTTTTATCAGTTATCTCAAAGATATAATCGGCTAGGGCATCTACCCGATCTTGGTCGATGACCCCTTCCCAAGCTGGCATCCCTTTTTTGATAATGCCGCCATTTATAATCTTTACCATACTAGCTTTATCGGACACGTATTTCCATTTTCCGTCGCGCATACTTTGGGCCGTTTTCGTTCCTTTCAGATCTATACCATGGCAACTGGCGCACAATTGTCCGTAAATCTTTTTCGGGGTATTACTAATACCTTCGGTGGACGTATCGGTCATCGAAGACTCATTCACGAACGAATTTAGCGCTATTCCGCTCTCACCCTTGGCCGCTGGCCGCATACGTAATAGCAAATCGGATTTGGGTCCAGGTGTTCCCTCCGGCGGATCGTATTGAGAAGTGGATATATAGAGATAGCCTTCGGGCCCAACCGTTATCGCCCTGATACGGCCATAAACCTTGGGCAACAACACCTTTTCCTCAGTTACATTTTTGTCATTGACAGCAAGTTCGATAATCTTTTCCCCCCTAAGACAGGCCAAGAGCATTTTACCCTTGAGACTGGAAAACGCATCGGCATTGTAAAATACCAGTTTAGAGGGACCGATAGAAGGCGTATATTCCAATAAGGGGGCCAACATGCCCTCCTGAGTATCGGAATGATGAATAATAGGCCATCCGTAATTGGCCCCTTTATAGATTCTATTGATTTCGTCGCCCCCGGTCGGCCCATGTTCCGAACTGTACAGAAAATCGGTGCCGGCCTGAAAATCCAAACCTTGTGGATTTCGATGGCCATACGACCAGATTTCCTTTCTGGCGGTATCGTTTTCCACGAAAGGATTGTCAATTGGAATACTTCCATCGTCATTTACCCGTAGTATTTTTCCGTTCAGGGATTTCAGGTCCTGCGCCAACATGGGTTGATCTGCGTCTCCGGTGGTAATGTAAAGTTTGCCGTCAGGACCGAATTTCAAGCGGCAACCCGTATGGTTTTGGTTCGCCTTGATGTCAGAGACGAGAATCAGCTGTTGGATGAGCGTATCCCTCTCTAGCTGATAACGCACCACTTTTAAGAAGGAGTTATCCCCTATTCGGTAATTGTGGGCGAGGTAGATTTGTTGGTTGGTACTGAAATTAGGATGTACCGCCATGCCCAACAAGCCCATTTTCTTGAGCGTGTCCAGCTTCTT
The DNA here is from genome assembly GCA_011050085.1 of Pricia antarctica. Taxonomy (GTDB): domain Bacteria; phylum Bacteroidota; class Bacteroidia; order Flavobacteriales; family Flavobacteriaceae; genus Pricia; species Pricia antarctica_A. The sequence continues at coordinate 106,507 of DRGL01000069.1, forward strand.
GATGACTAGGGCGGGCTTTTCAAGAAGCTTTTCGTCTCTGTAGATTCTTACTTTTCCATCAGTTTCGGTAAAGAGCATTGTGCTATCCGGCAAAAAGGCAATTTCCCAAGGTAAGGTCAAGCCCGTGGCTAAGGTATCGATTACAAAGGTGTTCGATTTCAAATGTTCCCTGTTTTCTGAGCTGTACCAAGAGCAGCAAAAAATGATAGCCATGCAGGCCAGAGCCGTTAGAAATAGGTATCCTGTTTTCATACGTTCCATTTTTGGATTTTGTTCTCAATTGGCCAATTATTCTTTCGTATCCGTTTCGATCTTCCCCCCGTCATTAAACAGATTGTGCGATACAAAATAACCGTCTTTTTCCTTCCCGTCGACCAAAATCCTTTTCATTTTTCTTTTCCCGTGAGTATTTTGAATTAGCAATTCCTTCCCTTTTTTCAATTTCCATTTTACGGCATCGAAAATGGGAACGCTTACCAGATATTCGGGATCGGCAGGGGAAAGCGGATATAGTCCCGATGCGGCGCATACATACCAGGCCGACATTTCACCGGCATCATCCATTCCGGGAAGGGCGATGCCATCATCACCCATACCATAATAGTTTTCTAGCAAATCGTCGATAACCGCTTGTGACTTTTCGGGCTTGTTCACAAAATAATAGGAGAAAGGGGCCTCGTGGTCCGGCTGGTTGCCCTGACAATATTGCCCCTTGAAACTTGAAATGTTTCTGGCGATGTGTTCGGGATTCCAAGGCAGTGTAAATAGGGAATCCAACTTTTCCTCGAATTTTTCAGGGCCATACAGATCGACCAATCCGGGCATATCGTGCGGCACATAGAACGAAACCTGCCAAGCATTGGCCTCGCGATACATATATTCGTAGTAGGGATATTGCGGATCGAAAGGGGTAATCCAGTCGCCATTTTCCAACCGGCCCCGCATAAAATGGGTCTTTTTGTCGAACACATTTTTGTAGTTCTGCGAGCGTTCCATTAAATCTTTATATTTTAATTCATCTTTCATTGCTTTGGCCAATTGTGCCAAGGCATAATCGTCATAGGCGTATTCCAAAGTCTTTGATACGCCTGCAGCCGCTTTGGTCTCAACATGAGGGTTTTTAATATCCGGATCCGAAATAAATCCTTTCTGTATGTATTCCTTAATGTAAGGTCTAGCGCTACGGCCATCGGGCATTTCTTTGTACGCATTATTAAGCAAGAGACTATAGGCTTTGTTCACATCGAAGTCCCGTATTCCACGGGCATAGGCTCCGGCAATAAAAGCAGAGCCGTGGTCGCCATGGAAAAAAGTGGGTACAAAGCCGGTAAGTTCCCCGATATCCATTAGTGATTTGATAACATCTGTAGTAACCTCGGGCTGTAACACTTGGAGTAGCACCAGTTTATTCCGGTAGGTGTCCCACAGCGAGGGAATGGTGTAATATTTAAAATCTTCCTTGCGAACATTTCCTTTGGTATCCGTAAATTCGCTATTGACATCACTGCGCAATGCGGGCCATAAAAAGGAACGGTACAGCGACGAATAAAAAAGTGTTTTCTGTTTTTGGGTGCCTCCGGCTATTTCCACTTTGGATAAAAAACCGTTCCAAAGTTTGCTTCCGGCCGTATGGACGTCCTCAAAAGATTTTTCGCCGACTTCCTCAACCATATTTTCCTTGGCATTGGCGGCACTGACGAAAGACAATCCTATTTTTAGTATAACGGGGCCATCGGTATCCGAAATTCCGATTATGGCGTGGCCCTCCGCTTTCCCCTCATCGACCTTTTCCATAGAGGAAATAGGAGTGTTCAGGATGGCAAAAAAGTGGATTTTGTCGCGCCCCATATCCTGATAACCGCTGATACTATTTTCGCCTACCTTTTCGATTTTCCAACTGCGGACCTCGTTGTTCGCCCTTCCAAGGTCAAAAAGGATTTTTCTATTTGAATTCTTTTCAAAAGTATACTCGTGGATGGCCGCCCTTAAAGTAGAGGTCAGTCTGGTCTTGACTCCATAGTCCTCCAAAAAAACTTCATAATAGGCCGGTGATGCCTTTTCGTTTTCGTGTGAAAATTTTGATTTAAAAGGTCGTTTTGCATCGCCTGAAAGTGGCAAAATAGGGATGTTACAAAGGTTCCAATGCCCTTTGTTGGTATGGGTAAAACCAAGTATTTCGGTATCCTCGTACTCGTAACCGGCACCCGACCCGTATTCGGTAATCGGGCTGACCTGTACCATGGCATTTGGCAACGCGCTACCCGGAAAAGTGAGTCCGGCCCAGACCCGCCAACCTTCGGGAGGGGTATAGCCAATTTGAATGGGGTCGGTCAACGGGGCCGTACCGATAAAGGGGTTGACGTACTGCACGGGGTTTTTTGCAAATACCGTTTCCTTTTGATCGGCTTTGCCCGTATGCTGGCCTTGGCAGGAGAAAACGATTCCTCCGATCATACTAAATGCGATATTTTTAACTACTTTTCTAAATGTAAACATCACCATATTAATTTAACCGCAACACCATCAGGTTCGTTATCGAAACTTACATACACGGTTTTAGAGCTTTCGTCCCAATCCGATGTAACATCGGCTAGCATTTCTCCTTCTACGTTCTTCACGATGATACTTTTCGGTGCAGCAGGTAGAAGAATACGCATACTGTTGACGGTGTTTACGGGACTTTTACAAACAAAGGAAAAGCTGTTCTTATCTACCTGTTCATCATGAATCCGTGATGCCGAGGCCAAGACCTGCGGGCGTGCCTTTTCCAGAACCCGATTAATATTATATAGAAAGGCCTGTTCGCCCGGTTTTACCGATTTTTTCTCGAGTACGGGAAGTGCAGGATCAAAGAGGTCGATTACAGGGCCATTCACTTCATAAGGTTTGTCGCTGACACTTTCGTCCATAACGGCAATGATATCATAGGGCCCACGTTCGAGATACAGGTTGTTTTTAAAGGTCAGTTCGCCCGCTTTTGCATCGTTCCCATATGCATTTTTTAGGATGTCGATATACGAAGTATCCCCTTTTGCGTTCATTACGAAATCCTTTGGATTTTGCGTAATCAAATGCACACTACCTTTCCCGAACTTGAAGTTCTGTTTCGCCGTGGAAGTTTCGACGCCCATAAGCTCGAATAAATGTTCAGAGGGTGCTTTGTATTTTTCTCCATCGGAATTCCACCATTCCATGACCGATTGATAGGGGTCGTCATCTTTGCCTACATACACTAGAACACCGCCTTTTTCGACCCATTCAGCAATGTGTTGATGGATTTCTGGCGCGTCGGGCTTCATATTGGAATAACTCATGACCAAGACCTTGATATCCTTTAAGGTCGCCTCGAAGGAAAGGTTTTCCATATGAACGGTCTGCACAGGAACGCCCCGTTTCAGCAAGGGCAAAGTTTGCCCGTAAAAGTTGGAAAAACGAGGGTCTTCAAATCCGTCGTGGGTCGGAAAGCGCTGGAACATTAGGGAATTGCCCATCAGTACTCCGATTTCGTTACTACCGTTCACCCGATTTTCGGATACCGGCATATTGTTGAGGGCGTTGACCATCACTTGCATCTGGGTCGAATAGAACTTGGGAATCAGGATCTTTTTATCGCTATCGGCTACCCGGTACGGCTTGGTGTAAATACGCTCGGGCCAGGGCATCACCTCATAATCCGCTACTCCGGGGTACAATAACTGTGCTACAAAGGTTGCCTGATAATTTCGTTTATAGTCTGCCCAATCTTTGGCCCGATCCTCTATAGGGTCGGTTAGAAAGAAAAGCTTCCGTTTGGTCGGGGCGGTCATCGAAACCATGGAACCATATTCCAAAAAGGCGTTTTCGAAGACACGTTCCTTTTCCTTCCCGTCAAAAAAAACGGCTTCCCTTGAGGTACCCGTCCATACTTGGGCGATGTAGCCATCAATACCCGGCAGGGAGGCCAAACTTGCTTCGGGACTCACAATTTGCCATGCCGAGTAATTCACTAACGAGTGGGTGGGAATATAAATTTTGACATCCATGCCCTTGCTTTTTCCATAGGATTTGGCATAGGATGAAACTTCCTTCAAAGTATTATAGTACAATTGGTACTTCAGTTTGTTTGACAAGAAGGTATTTTCCGGTGATTCGTGCTGCGGTTTCCATGGGAAGTCGTAGAATTTTTGCCATTCTTCCTTAAACGCGCTGCTGTATCCCGCCCGGGACCAGAATTCGGGCTCCTCCAAGTATATCGAGCATACACCGGCATCGATAACGCGTTCGATAATTTCCTTTTTTATGTATTCGATAAAGGCCGTGCTCGGTACAATGTAAGGTACGTTATGCCCATGCCAAATGGTATCGCCGTCTTGTTCGACCTGCCCCTCGCCCAGATGGTTCTTACCGTCCCATTCGCCCAAAAAATAATCTTGGTATGAGCCCCAAGCTATACCAGTCATAAAATGGGTATCGTAGCCCCGGTCTTTCCACGATTTTAGGCGTTCTTCAAAGGTCAATTCCTGCTGCCCGTCGGTAGGGTTCCCGTTAACCCCATAAACAATGGCAATATCGGAGCGCACATCGATTTCGGGCATCCAAGGGCTGCTCGTTTGGAAAGCGGTTTTTTCTTTTGTAGCATCCGGGACGATTTCTTGGGCCTGTCCAGAAAACCAAAAGGCGTACCACGCCATACAGAGTAAGACGCTACTTTTTCTACTACTATCCATCAATATCAAATGTCTTATTACTAATTTTTGAAATGAAATGAAAGGAAAGGCGACTACCCATTTCCTTCGTTTTGATTTATCTGTTTAAGGCAACATTTCCTAAATGTAGTAGTGTGTAGCACCACCCTCAAAAGTCGTCTCTATCGGTTTATTAGGTCCGCCGTTTTTGAACTCCATTTTCCGAAATCGATTTTGAAATCATCTACGCACTATTTTTTACTCCAGGAATGATACCCCGCGCCGGTCACGATATCGTTCGAAAAGAATGGCAGCCATCTGAACAACGCCCTACAATGTATCATATCATTTTTTCAAGCTCCATACTTTTTAAAAGGATTCCCTTTTTTCGTTTCCTGTCATCAAACTAGGATAAATTAATGGCCGGAACTTCCCATATCGTCGGACATACTAAAAACAATGTCGAGGCATCCTGCTTTACTATAGTCTACCATCTCAATTCTTGGCATGACACGACTATTACAAGGGTCATACTACCGTTAAGCACCTAATAAGGTTGTTTTTTACTCAGTATAATTTGACGTTTGGATATTCAAAATATCAAAACGTATAGGGTACCACGACTTTCTGGTGTTTTACCGACAGTTCCTCAGGTCCTGTCTTGAAGTCCCCTTGCTCTTTTCTCCAATTGGCTAATTGCTTTCTAAACTTTGACAAGATTTCCTGGCTTGGTTCCAGTTGAGCCAAATTTATTTGTTCGGTGGGATCATTTTTAAGATCGTACAGTTCTTCCTTGGGTCGATTATGATATCTATACAATACATTTGCGGCATGGACATCCCGAAAGGATTTTTCTTGCCAGGAATCCCAATATTCCCGCCCCCCATCATGGTCTTTCGCTTTGTTCATATGGGTGTTGTACCTTATTTCTGGCGCTAAATTCAAGATATATTTATATTTTGAGCTTCGGACCATCCGCATGGGCGATCGGTTCATGGTACCGTCCCCAGTATGGGAAGCGTATACCAGGTCGCGATGTGTCTCGGTATTCCCCAATAGTACCTGCAAAAAGCTTTTTCCATCGATACCTGTTGGGGCCTTGTCTCCGGCCATCTCCGAAAAAGTGGGCAGCAGATCGGTCAATGAGACTAACGCATCGCTCGAGGAGCCTGCTTTTACATGGTCTTTCCACCGCACCAACAATGGGGAACTTAATCCGTAATCATACAGGTTCCATTTCCCGAAGGCCCACTGCGGTCCTTGATCGGATATGAATACCACAATGGTGTTTTCATCGAGACCATTTTTCTCCAAGCCAGCGAGAAGTTTCCCCAAATTGGCATCCATTTTCGTAATATCCTCATAATACCGTGCCCGGGAATGTCTGGTGTCTTCGGTGTCAATATGGAACGAAGGCATTGTTACCTCTTCAGGACTATACGCTGTTTTTTCGGGCCAAACCACATGCGGACTATGGTCGGCCACGACAAGCATAAAGGGGTTTTTTTCTTTTCGCACCCTTAGCCACTGCTCTACCGGCCCCATATTCAGATCATAATGAAGGCCCGGCTTGTCTTCAAAGCCAGGTTCGGGAACATTGGAATTCATAATGCGTTCGAAAGCAAAATTTTCTTCAGGCCCAACATGGTATTTTCCAGCAATGGCAACGGTATAGTCCAAGGGTTCAAAGTAATCTACCAAAGACTTTGTTTCTTTTTTTACCCCGGTATGATTACCGTGCGCTCCATTTTTAAAAGGCATGAGACCCGTAAAAATGCTACTTCGTGATGGAGAACAGGTCGGCGAAGATGCAAACGCATTGGTGAACTGCATCGATTCAGCTGCCAATCGGTCGATATTGGGCGTACGTACTTCCGTATTGCCATAAGCTCCAAGATCTTCGGTCGCCAAGTCGTCCGCTATGAAAAGTACGATGTTCGGCTTTACATTCTCGGAAGCTTTTTGGGCATGCAAGTATTGGCCGCTCGATATTAGGGCCATGAACATCAAAAAATTCAGTAAAGGGTTCAGTGAATTCACCATTGCTTTTATTGGTTGCCCAGTTCCTCGATAATGGACCGGTTCGCCGCTTTCACTTCGGAAATGTTCATCTTATCTACCTTTCGGTCATAGGTCATAAATCCGTTGACCTCGCCCTCGACGTCGGTAGTCTGGGTATAGATGGCACCGGAAAATCCCGACTTGACCATTTTTTTCAGTTCCTCGGCATACTTTACGTATTGTTCGGTGGTTTCCTTGGAATTCTTGAACTTGACGTAGCCCCAGTTTTCGTCGGGGCGCCAAAGGTGACCTTCCAAAGCCAGACCGATTCCTCCATATTCGCCCAAAACGTTTGTGCGCTCGGCATCGTATAGATACATGGCGGGCCCTGGATAATTGTGCAGGTCGACGATATCACCGGTGCGGTAAAAATTGCCTCCACTGGCCGCGTTCACCAAACGGCTGGGATCATAGGCTTTCGTCCATTCCGAAATTTCCTCAGTCTTGAACTGACCCCAGGCTTCATTGAAGGGTACCCAAGACACGATGCTGGGGTGGGAAAACAGATAATCCATAATACCTTTCCATTCTTTTCTATAGATGGCTTCCGACCGAGCGCTCCTTTTAAGTTCCGAACCCTCAAAGTAATTATGGTTCTGCCATTGTGGACCGTTCGATTGGTCACCGCTGGGCATATCTTGCCAGACCAGAATCCCCATACGATCGCAGTGGGTGTACCAGCGTGCGGGCTCGACCTTGACGTGCTTTCGGATAAGGTTGAAGCCCAGTTCCTTGGTCTTCTCGATATCATATTTAAGGGCTTCATCAGTGGGCGCCGTATACAGGCCGTCGGGCCACCAGCCTTGGTCTAAGGGGCCGAACTGAAAGTAGTCCTTATTATTTAGCTGCATTCGAATGATACCATAATCGTCTTTCTTCATCGAAATTTTTCGCATGCCGAAATAACTTTTCACCTGGTCTTGCAGGGTATATTCCCCTGACTGCGGATTTCTTTCCATCAGTTTTACCTGCATATCGTATAGAAATGGAGTTTCAGGCGACCAAAGTTTGGCCTTCTCGATGGGTAATACTAAGGTCTCGCCCACGGCGGATTTTGCCGTTGCTATTACTGATTCGCCGTCAGAGACGCTCACTTCGACAATATCCCCATAGGTACCACCAATGATTTCAGCGTCAATCTTTACCGTACCGCTGTCGATATCGGGCTCACTTCGTAGGTTCGCTATACTTTTTTGAGCGACCGGCTCCAGCCATACGGTCTGCCAGATTCCCGTAACGGGTGTGTACCAGATACCTTTAGGCTCCTTAACTTGTTTTCCCCTGGGCTGCGGACCTTCGTCGGTAGGGTCCCAGACCCTGACAATCAGTTCTTGTTTCCCTTGTGTCAAGAATGGTGTTATGTTAAAATTGAAAGGGGTGTATCCACCTTCGTGAGAACCTACCCTCACGTCATTGATCCAAATATCGGTCTTCCAATCCACCGCCCCGAAGTGTAGTAATATATCCTTGGTTTTCCAATCGGAAGGTACTTCGAAAGCGGTATGATACCAAAGTTCATTATCTGCCCCTACATCTTTCATAACACCCGATAGGCTAGATTCTACGGCAAAGGGTACTAAAATTTCACCGTCGAACTTTTCCGGATTCGATGCCCCCTTTGGCCGTATGGCATATTCCCACAGTCCATTGAGGTTTTTCCAGTCGGGCCGCTCCATACTAGGGCGCGGGTATTCGGGCAGTACGTTTTTTGGGTCTATTTTTTGGGACCACTGGGTCTTTATTTTAGTGCCGGCAGGCTTCCATTGAGCCATCATCGGTATTGAAATTAGAAGGATAATCAGGGCAAGCAATAATTTTTTTGGATTCATGTAGTACGTTTTTAACTTGGTTCAGCACAGTTTCCACATTCGGGAAATTGGAAATCTAAATTCATTTTGGAAACCGTTTTACTAGTTGCAGACCAATTTAGCATAGAAACCCAACAGAATAAAAAATTTTATTATTTTAGGAGGATTATGAAACGATTTGTCCATTTTTGACACATATTGTTGTATTCCCTTTATACCTATTTGCTAATAGTCTCATTAGCCAACGCATTATTTAATTCTAGGATAACCATAAGGATTACCCCAATCAAAATTTTCGCCATATTAATCTCGTATATACCGTTCCATTGAAAAATATACCTATCGCCTTTTTTTTGTTTTTGTTTGGTACGGGTTTGCTCTCAGGACAAGATTTCTATTTTGACCATTATAAGGTTGAAGATGGGCTATCCCATAATACCATTCTAACTTCATTACAAGATCAAAAAGGATTTTTATGGTTTGGAACCAAAAACGGATTGAACCGTTTTGACGGCTATAAGTTCCAGTTGTATCAGAATGATCCGGATAATCCCAAAAGCCTTAAAGGCAATTATGTCGAATGTCTTCATGAGTTCGACGATACCATCTATGTAGGTACCGACAACGGACTATTTAGGTACAATGACCGATTTGAAAATTTTGATAGCGTTGCAAATACGGAAAATACCCAGATTTTGGGTATTGAAAACGATTCGCTAGGCAATTTGTGGTATATCGCCGAAAGCACTTTGTACAAATACAACCTCCCCCAAGATAAGCAAGTACCCTTTCCCCCAGAAGATTTTTTTAATGCCACCGATATCATTCTCTCCCAGAAAAATGAAATATGGGTAGCGTCAGTGAATACCCTATATCGCTATAGTGAAAAGACAAATACATTCAAAGAATATATTTTAGATATACCGGCCGATATCAAGCATCCCTTACGAATTGACAAATTGTTCAATTTAAATGAACAAACCCTGTTGCTAGGCACCCAAAACCATGGGGTAATTGCCTTTGATCTCGTAGAGGAAAAAATAAAGGACATAGCGGTTTTTAGCGGTGAAACCTATTATGTACGTGATTTTGCCTTACGGAATGAAGATGAACTTTGGGTGGCTAGCGAATCTGGGCTACATATCTACAATCTGGCAACAGGGGGCTATACCAACCTTACCAAAAAATATGATGATCCCTATGCCCTTTCCGACAATGCCGTGTATTCGTTGACCGTCGATAAAGAAGGCGGTGTTTGGGCCGGCACCTATTTCGGAGGTATCAACTACCATCCGAGACAGTATTCCCCTTTTAAAAAATTCTTTCCCATGGCCCAAAATTCCCTAAATGGAAATGCGGTCAGGGAGATACGTCCCGATACATTTGGCAACCTATGGATTGGTACGGAAGATGGCGGACTAAACAAATACAATCCAAAGTCGGGTGAGATATCCAATTACACTTCGAAGGAAAAGAACGAAGACGGTGTTCTGACCCATTACAATATTCATGGCCTGTTGCCTAGGGGCGATAAACTTTGGATCAGTATGTTCGACAACGGTCTTGATATTTTGGATATAAAGACCGACAAGATTGTTGCCCACTATAACATTGGTGAAAAAAGTGCCTTACGAAGCAACTTTGTTTTTGCAATCTATGAAACCCAAGCCAAAGATGTTTTTGCAGCAACGACTTTGGGTATACAGAGGTACGATCCATTGAACGACCGGTTCGAACTATTCGAGGCTTTTCCCGAAAACCATCATTATACCTGTTTTTTAGAAGACAGTACCGGAACGCTTTGGGCAGGTACCTATTCCGACGGACTCTACTATTATAATCCAAACACCGATGAGAAAGGATTTTACACCTATTCAGAATCGAACGAAAACGGTATCGCACACAATCATATCAACGGTATTTTTGAAGATTCAAAAGGGCATATTTGGGTTACTACCGAAAATGGCCTGAATTTACGCAATGCGCATAAAAAAGGCTTCACCAAGTATTCGGTAGCCGAAGGGTTCCCCTCCAACGTATTTTTCGCCCTGCTCGAAGACCAAGAAGGGACGCTTTGGATAAGCACCGCAAACGGATTGGTTGCCTTTGATATGGCGAACGATACCAAAAATATATTTACCAAGGCCAACGGATTGACCAGCGACCAGTTCAACTATAACTCGGCATACAAAGATGACGAGGGCAGAATGTATTTTGGAAGTGTCAACGGTATGGTCAGTTTCGACCCTAATGACTTTAAGAAAAACACATTCAAAGCTCCGATTTATATAACGGGACTTGAGGTGAACAATCAGAAAGTATCCGTGGGCCAGGAAGATTCCCCGATCTCGGAATCTATTGCCTTATCGACCCATATTGAGCTTTCGCATACGCAATCTTCGTTCGGCCTGAATTTTGCCGCCTTAGGATATACGGCGCCTGAAAATACCGAATATTGGTATAAAATGGAGGGACTCAACCCGGATTGGATTTACCTTGAGAACGATCACAGGGTACAGTTTACCGAATTGCCCGCTGGCTCATATACCTTTTTAGCAAAATCAAAAAACAATAGTGGGGTCTGGGGAATGGAAACCGTACCCTTACAAATTCAAGTGCATCCTGTTTTTTGGAAGAGTAACCTGGCCTATGCCTTGTACACCTTGCTTTTAGGGGTACTGTTCTATTTAGGATTCCGGGAATACCATCAACGCATCAAATCGAAAAACATCCAAAGAATAAAACAGCTAAACCACAGAAAGGAAAAGGAAGTCTATCAGGCCAAAATCGAGTTTTTTACCAATATATCCCATGAAATAAGGACTCCGTTGACCTTGATTAAAAGTCCTTTGGAAAAAGCTATGGATAAGTTATCAGGGAATCCGGAAATCATTGAAAATCTGGTTACCGTTGAACAAAACACCGATCGCCTTTTAGACTTGGTCAACCAATTATTGGATTTTAGAAAGACCGAGACCGAACGAATCAGCCTCACCTTTATAGAAACCAATATTGCCGATTTGCTCCGTAAAACACTAGAGCGGTTCTGCGAGGCCATAAAGGACAAGGAAATAGATTTTAGATTGCATCTCGGCGATGAAAATGTTTATGCTTCCATTGACCCAGAAGCTTTTAGAAAAATTGCCGCCAACCTTGTTGGTAATGCCCTAAAATATGCGAAAAACGAAGTGGATATATATTTGACCGCAGATGAGGATACGGTAAAACTGTGCTTTCAAAACGATGGCAAGCTCATTCCCCAACATCTAAAGGAAAAAGTGTTCGAGCCCTTTTACCGATTGACCGCATCCGAAAGCCAAACCGGTACAGGTATCGGGCTGGCGCTGGCAAGATCCCTTACCGAATTGCATCACGGAAAATTACAGCTTGATTTGGGCAATGGAAAGACCAACCGTTTTATACTGGAACTTCCTATACATCAGAAGCAGGAATTCAAGCTTCATAAAATAGCCATCGAAGAAACCGAATCCCATAAAATACAGCCCGCGGAAAAAGAACACCCCTTGACCGTTTCTATTGACAATGGTAAAAGCACGATTCTCTTGGTTGAAGATAGTGAAGAACTTCTCGATTTTGTTGCTAAGGAGCTTCAGGCAGAGTACAATGTGCGCAAGACTACAAAAGGAGATCAGGCAGTACAGGTCTTGCAAACGGACAATATTCAATTGGTCATCAGCGATATCGTGATGCCGGGTATGGATGGGTTCACGCTTTGCAAAAATATAAAGACCAATCTGGAGACGAGCCATATCCCGGTTATCTTGCTTACTTCCAAAAGTGCCCTAAAAGCCAAAATGGAAGGTTTGGAGTCGGGTGCGGACGCTTATATCGAAAAACCTTTTTCCGTAAAGCACCTCAAAATACACATTGCCAATCTTCTTGAAAACCGCAAACATGTACTAGAGCATTATGCCAGTTCGCCCTTGGCCCATATCAAAAGTATTGCCAACACAAAAACCGATGAAACTTTTATCAAAAATTTAGATAAGGTCATATACGAAAACATGGCCGATCACGATCTCAACGTAGAGACCTTGGCAGAGATTATGAACATGAGCCGATCCACCCTCTACCGAAAAATAAGAGACATCGCAGACCTTAGCCCGAATGAACTAATCAATATAACCCGATTAAAAAAATCGGCAGAATTGTTGAAGACGGGTAAGTATCGCGTATTCGAAGTGGCCGAGATCGTAGGCTACAATTCTCCTACCAGTTTTGGACGTAATTTTCAAAAACAGTTCGATATGACACCCTCGGAGTATATGAGTGGTGAAAGGGTGAAAGACACTTTTAGCAGCTAGCTACTTTCTTATAAAGCTTAACTGACTTTAACTAAGTATTGCATTAAAATCAGATTTTTCAAGGAATTAGGACAAGGCAAGATACGGCTAATGCTACCCGATATCATCCTCTTTTTTGTGGTACAACCACCAGTTCATATCCCTAGTTAACCTAAATCCTAATTTTTCATACAGGGAAATGGCAAAGTTGCCTTTGTTGGTATGTAAAATTGGTGTTTTGTTTTCCTTTAAAATACCTTGAGCATTATGGGCAATCAGTTGCATTGCAAATCCTTTTCGAGTATAATTGGGGTGGGTAACTACTGCACTAACTTCAATAAAAAGATTAGTTTGCATGCGCTGGCCTGCCATGGAAACTAATTTACCCTCCTTAAATATCCCGTAATACCTTCCCATTTCAAAGGTTCTTTTTTTATAATAACCCGGCATTACCAAACATACCAAATCATAAACCTCATCCATATAGGAAGCATCCAACAGCACAATATTTTCCGTTATTGAAACCTCGGGGAGTGTGTTTAGCACCATTTGACAGCCCTCAATTTTTTTATCCAAAACAACTTTGGTGTCATCTATTATGGGGATCTGATTCTCGGAAACGAAGAAGAAGCTACTTGAGGTATTTATATATTCATTGACAGCAATGGCTGTTTTTGATTCATCGGTGAAAGCACCAAAGGCGCAGACTTCCGAATTATAAAATTTCACCCCATTATATTCGGTGACAAATTTTTGGTGGGTCGACCCTAGGGAATGCCAAACTGGATTTTTTAATTGGAGTTCTAGATCAAGCATTGGAATACGGATAGCTTAGGGTAATATACTATATGTTTTGACGCTTTGGTTTCCAAAGATTAATCTACCGAATCTCTATTACACCCAAACGATAAGGATACCTCCTTTTTATATGCGCCCATACCTTTGATGGCTTTAAACTCCAGTCTGAGCAATTAAGACCATTACAATGAAATGATTTGGATGCTAATAGAAAAAAGAGCTAATAGTACAGCACCTCAATCACAAACCTCAATTTAAAACTAAGGCTAAAGTGATTTAGCGCTAAATGTGTCCCCTTGTGAGATATCGCCAGTTTCGAAACCTTTTCTAAACCATCGAATCCGCTGGGCCGAGGTTCCGTGCGTGAACGCATCGGGCACTACCCTTCCGGTCGACTGTTGTTGAAGTCTATCATCACCAATCGCATTTGCCGCATTCAGGGCCTCCTCAAGATCACCGGGTTCCATCATTCCGCTCCTATTTTGGGAACGCTTCGCCCAAACCCCAGCCAGAAAGTCGGCCTGTAGCTCAAGGCGTACGGAATACTCATTGTATTCCACCTCGCTCACCTGTCCCCTGATTTTGTTGACCTTATCCATCGTTCCCGTAAGTTTCTGGATATGGTGGCCCACCTCATGTGCAATTACATAGGCCTGGGCAAAATCACCTGGAGCGTTCATTTTATTCTCCATATCTTCAAAAAAGCTCAGGTCAAGATAAAGCTTCTCGTCTCCTGGACAGTAAAATGGTCCGGTTGCACTTGAAGCCGACCCACATGCGGAAGCGACAGAACCTGTGAATAGCACCAAGGTAGGTTCTCGATAATTATCGATGATACCGTTCCAAACATCTTCGGTACTGGCCAAGATAACCGCGCTGAACTCCGCCTCTTCGTTCTCTTTCGGCGTACCCTCGTAGGCACCATTGGTGACGGTCTGATTGTTCCCGCCCACGAAAAAGCTAGAGATAAGGTTCAAAGGGTTATACCCCGTAACAAAAGAGATTACGATAACGATACCTACAATTATCAGTCCCGTTTTAGAAAATAGAAGTTTAAGCAACGGCGCCAAAAGCATAGGACTAAAGCCACCTATCCCTCTTGACCCACCTGATTGTCCTCTATTATCTTCAACATTTGAACTTCGACGCTTACCTTGCCATTTCATAAGGATGAGTTTATCTGCAACATGTTAGACCATGCTACCGTTGTCTGCAAATGTAAAAATTAAAGTGAAGTTTTTGTTAACAATTATTAGCTCGGATGAAGTTCTTATTTGATTCAAAATTTACCCTTCATTAGGAATTGATTTAGTATCCTTAAATCTTAAAACTTTTGACACATTTGTCCAAGCGAGCATTAAGTTTGGTGCTCATACATATTAAATATTAAAATCGAAAGACTGCCCTCGTAAAACGAGCAATGAATACCCTTCCCGAAAATTAGATTACTTTCTGCTAATAGATGTAATGGCCCGCCTTTTTTCTATGGATACGGGCGAACCTTCTACCAACATCACAGAATCCGGATTTGCCTGACTTAAAAAGTCAAACTTCTCGCCATAGAGTGTTTTAAAATCCACTTTGCACTCATACTGATTGATAGCATAAATTTCCCATCTAGGATGCTTTACTTCGTATTCGTAAGATTTAGTATCGTCTACCTTAGCGTAGCCCCAATACCGCTCGATGATAAATTCAGCGTCGCTATGCCTTGTAATTTTATGCATCTTGGACTCTGCGGTTACTTGCATAGTATTCCATGTATCCTTTTTTTTCCAATTATAGGTAATGGTGTATACATCTTCTTCCAACAACCACGAATGCGACATAGGAAGGGTCTCATATTTCTCATCATAGACCAATTTCGCCACATAGGTCAAGGCAGGTTTCGGTACTATTTCCTTAATAAAGACCACACCTTTTTTAATAATACCGTTTTCAATTCGGTTCACATAAAAGCGTAAGTTGACTTCTTCAAATTTAACATGAAATGGCACTCGGATGCCTAGTAACTTGGTGTTATCGAACATCATACCGACCAAACTGACATAGCAGTCCCCGTTCCATAGGTCCAGTTTGGTTCCGGCTGGTAGATAAGGCATGAGTAATTGACTATTAATTTTGTAATTGAGGAAAACGAGTTTTTGCCACTCGGCCGTTAAAAAGCTCATAGTTTTTAGTGTAAAAATAAGGAATAAGGCAACTTAGCGGGATTCTGATTTTTTCTAGTTTTACAAGAATGAGATTTAATTGAAAAAATTATTTTGTCCCATTTAAACTAAAGCTATATTTGCCAAAATGTCAAAGACAATCAAGACACATATAATCCCTATCTTCTTTCTAGCGGCTTTTGCCCTACTTAGGATTATAAATGTGCATACGATTGTCCATGTATTTGAAGACAATCAGGAAGTTGTAGATTGTAAGTGGTGCCATATGGTGCTAAACAGCAATCAGGAAACTCCTTTACTTACCTCCCCTGATAACTTATCGCTTGATTATACGGTTTTTGAAGAGGTGCAGCTTATTGCAATAACCACCTTCTACAACGCACCTTCGCTAAAAGTTCTAAAATCGGACTACTTTTTCAATAAGCCTCCTCCGGCTCTTTCCTAAGTACAAAAGTCATTTATAAACGTTCAGAATAACGCAATACGGTTAAGCCTGTTTTTAGGTGCTAACCCGTGTTTATTAGGCATTGTACTTCCTTTTTAGCCAAATCAAAATTCACAGGCTACCTGCGGGTATAGCGCTGTTCAATTTTGATAGTTCAGCTATCCCTATTCAAATAAAACACATTTTAGCCCCCATGTATCGTGGGCAATATCTTCATAATCTTAATCTCTAAATGTATGATTCAAGCACTTAACCTCACTAAGAGGTACGGCTCTCATTTGGCATTAAATAAACTCAATCTTCAAATCAATCCGGGAGAAATCTGCTGCCTGCTGGGGCAAAACGGAGCAGGTAAGAGCACTACGATAAATCTTTTTCTCGGCTTTTTAGAACCTACTTCGGGTAATACAATTATAAACGGAATCAATGTTCAGGAGCATCCGCAGGAATCTAAGAACCACTTGGCCTATATACCAGAAACCGTGATGCTGTATCCCAATCTCTCCGGAATTGAAAATCTGGAATATTTTTCAAGCCTTGCAGGTTTTGAATACAGTAAAAAAGAACTGGGTGATTTCTTATTAAAAACAGGTTTGCAAGAAGAAGCATATTCTAAACGCTTAGGTGGCTACTCTAAAGGAATGCGTCAAAAAGTGGGAATTGCCATTGCGATAAGTAAAAATGCAAAGGCATTGTTTTTAGACGAACCAACGAGCGGTCTAGACCCCAAAGCTTCCAATGAATTCACCAAGATAATTAAGCAGCTTTCAGAATCGGGTACGGCTATTCTCATGGCGACGCACGATATTTTTAGAGCAAAACAAGTGGCGGATAGTATCGGAATTTTAAGATCCGGTGATTTTGTTGCTCAGCTAAGAGCCGCTGATATTTCTGCAAACGAACTCGAAGAACTGTACTTAAAAACGGTTTAATAATCCCTGAACCTACTACCTATGTTTTTTATAGGAAACCTAGTATACCTATCTGTCCTTTTTGCCTTTGCTTTCGGCAATGCGCAAGAGATAAACGGGAAGGTCAAAGATGCAGATTCACAGCTTCCCATACCAGGAGCTACGATACAAATGAAAAATACCAAACAAGGCACCGTAACAGATTTTGAGGGAAACTTTAGCATTAGCGGAAGCGGCACATTAGAAATCTCCTATTTAGGGTATAAAACCGTTACAATAACCCCGGAAAATGAATTTGTTGCGGTTTTTCTAAAACCTGAAAATTTTGCATTGGATGCGGTAGAATTAGTAGGGCGTAAGGCGAAAACCTATACCAGTGAGTATTCTTTTTCGGCTACACGAACTTCGACCTTGAACAAAGATATTCCGCAGGCGATAAGTACGGTTACGAAGGAGTTGATAGACGAACAACAGGGCATACAACTTTCGGATGCAGTGAAGAACGTAAGTGGCGTTTCCCCTTCTAGTTTTTACAATCAATATTCCATTCGTGGAATCAGTCAGAATGAAGAGGGGCAGTTAATAAATGGTATGCGTACGCGTCAATTTTACTTTCTGCAACCTTTATTGGCCAATGTAGAACGTGTAGAGGTGATAAAAGGTCCTGCAAGTGCTACATTTTCTAGTGTAGACCCTGGAGGAAGTATCAATTTGGTGACTAAAAAACCATTGGACGTTACGCGCAACGAGGTCAAGTTTACGACCGGAAGCTTTAGTAACATTATGGGTTCTATAGATTTGACTGGGCCGTTGAACGAGGAGAAGACTTTACTGTATCGGTTAAACGGAGCATACAGGGAAGCCAATAGTTATCGGGATTACATCAGTAATACATCCTTATTACTATCGTCTTCATTTACCTATTTAGCCAGCGAAAAAACGGCTATCAATGTTGAATTGATCTACAGCGATATGAAAGGAAACTTAGATCGCGGTCAGCCTATTTTTGGAGCCGAAGCCGGAGTGACCGATCTAAGCAGTACGCCGATCAGTTTAAACCTGGGTGCGCCCAATGACTTTTTAAATTCGAAGCAACTCATTATTACTGGCAATCTTAACCATAGATTTTCAGATCATATAAATTTTACAACGACTTATATGAAGCAAACCTGGAAGGAAGATGTACAGGAAAACCGGACCACAAACGGGTTTGGTGTAGATCTGGACAACAACCCGGTGCCTACGTTAGCAGCGATGCGTTTTATACAACGACAGCAGTCGTGGCGTGTAGACAATATCAACAGCTATTTTAATTTTGAGTTCAATACCGGTGAATTGAAACACACGCTGCTGGTCGGTTATGATCTGCATAGCTGGGCTAAACTGAAAGGCGGCGGGCAAAATCAAGCTCGTGGCTACCTGCTAACTGATGGTACGGTAACCAATGCCTTTATTCCAGATAATGCGGAAGCGTATCAAACCTATACCTATGAAGAAATGGTATTGCCAAGGCCCAATGTACCGCATTTTAATTTAGAAGCACCAAACAATACACTGAGCAATCTTACCGATTATAACATTAGCAGTAGAACAGCTTTCCCAACCGCTTTAACGGAGACGCATGCGGCTTACGTGCAGGAGCAACTCAGTTATAAAAAGTTTCGCCTGTTGTTCAGTTTGAGACAGGAATGGTTTAGCGATGTTACCCATCGCGGTGAGGCAAATGAAATTTCATTTACAAATCAGAAGTTGTTGCCCCGTGTAGGACTTACCTACACCCTTAACGATCATATCAATATTTATGGAACCTATCTTGAAGGCTTTCAACCGCAATCGAATACGGTAAGTATTATGCCAAATACCGAAAGTTTTTATGGAAGCACCGATGATTCGGCAAGCAGGTTCAAACCTTTAGAAAGTGATTTAAAAGAAGTAGGAGCAAAAATCACTTTACTCAAAAACAAACTGCATATCAACGCAGCGGTGTATGAGATCAATCAGAAAAACCTATTGCTCAATGCCAACGTACCTTCAACTCCAGACTCACTAGTCACAAGAGGAGCAGAGCGCAGTAGCGGTTTTGAGATGGATGTAACGGGTTATCTGTTACCCAACTGGCAAGTGTACGGTTCGTTTAATTACAATGATGCAAAAATCATTGAAGATAGCGACCCGGATCTTATAGGCGCTCGAAAGCAAAATTCGCCGTTCACCACGGCCACCTTGTGGACGCGTTATAACTTTTTAAGCACTTCTGAATTACGCGGACTTGGACTAGGATTTGGTGCGCAACACTCCGGGGATAAGGTACCCACATACGATCGCAGTTTCAAAACTCCGGCCTATACCTTGTTTGATTTGGCAGTCTATTTTACTCCACATAACAGCAAGATACAACTAGCAGTTATAGGGAAAAATCTCACCGATAAAGCATATTGGGTCGGGGCGCAGAACTACCTAAGGTTGTTTCCGGGAGCACCGCGTAACTTTTTAGCAACAGTAACTTATACTTTTTAAAGATGAATAGTATCAAGAACATTATAGCAGTAGAGTGGAAAAATATCATTAGAACCAAAACAGCGATGGTGCTGATTGCGGTATTTGCAGTGCTTCTTTTGTTTTCGGCCTTTATTGGGATTGAAAACAAAGTGGAGCAAAACAGCATACGCCAGAAATATCAAGAGCAAGTGCATGATGATTACGTCAATCAGCCAGACCGAAATCCGCACCGGGTGTCGCATTACGGGTATCTCGTTTTTAGGGAACGCCCCGCATTGAGCTTTTTTGAATTCGGAATTGAATCTTTTGCCGGAAATTCCGTATTTCTGGAAGCACACCGGCAAAATACCGTAAACCTCAGTGAAGCCGGATTTTCAAACGGCATGTTACGCTTTGGCGAACTCAGTATGGCGCTGATCCTGCAACTGTTGGTACCCTTATTTATATTTTTTATCGGCTACGGAACACTGGCGGATTTAAAATCAAATGGAGTGCTCAAAATTATGCTTGCGCAAGGGATTTCGGCAAAAAAACTTATCTGGGGAAAAACGTTGGGAATTTTCAGTTTTACCACAGCGGTTTTCATTGGAGCGGTACTTCTGATTTTCACAATTGCCTTTGCTGTATATCCTGAGGAACTTACCACAGAAGTAGTAATGCGGAGCATTTTTGCAGTTGGTTTATACACGTTATATTTCTTTATTTGCTCTTGGGTCACAGTTGTGGTTTCAGCTAAAAGTTCACGTGGCGGCACGGCACTCATTTGCTTAATAGTGCTGTGGATGCTCTGCGGAATTATTCTTCCAAAAATGGCGCAAAATATAGGTCAGGGAATTTATCCTGCAATTTCAAAATTGGAGTTTGAAACCAATATTACAGAAGATCTGGAAAAAGTAGGCGATTCTCACAATCCGGATGATGTGTATTACAACAGGTTTAAAGCAAAAACCTTGGCGGAGTTTGGCGTAAACGACGTTAAAGACCTCCCCTTTAACTACGTGGGGCATTTAATGGCGGAAGGAGAGCGCATTACCACAGAATTGTATCGCGCACATTTTGATGAATTGATAACTACATATGCTAAGCAAAACAGCATTGCTTCGTATTTATCATTCGTTAATCCGTATCCAATGCTTCGTAATTTGTCTATGGCCGTGACCGGTACAGATATGGCTCATTACATAGATTTTCAAAAACAAACTGAAGCTTATAGATACAAGCAAACCCAATATTTTAACGAACTCCATAAACATGAAATCGATGCCGAACATAGCGGAACCCAACGCTTAGATAAGTCTCGATTTAAAGAACGTGAAACGTTTCAGTACAACAAAAGAGGCTTGTTTTGGGCATTATCCAATCAATTCACTACGCTTTTCGCGCTCTTTTTTTGGGCAATTCTCATGATGTCTTCTTTCGCTTTCGGATTCAAAAAAATAAAATTATAATGAATACAACATTTTACAAACTATTCGCTATTGAATACAAGCGCTTTGCACGCAACCCTATTAGTATTTTAGGTTTTATAGTAGTCTTTACCATTGGTGTCTATGCTATTTTCCACGGAAAAAATACGATTGCACATCAAGAAGAAACCATTGATACCATTGCGGATATACAAGAACAGGAACTAGCCAAAAACAAGCAGTTTTTCTCTGATGATCTCAGCCACTTTACCTATTATCAATTTTATTACACGCAGAACGAACCCAGTGAATGGGCTGCATTTTCAATCGGGCAGCGTGATATAAACAATTACAGTCTCAAAGTACGCATTCTGGCGGTCGAAGGGCAATTGTATGACACGGAACTCGCCAATCCAATGACCTTATTGTCCGGAAATTTGGATTTGAGTTTTTTGTTTGTGGTTTTAATTCCGTTGCTCATCATTTCACTCTGTTTCAATTTGATTTCATCCCGAGCGTGAATCTGGGGTATGGGCTGTGGTCGCTTCGCAACCGTACTCGCTTTTGAAGATTATACTTTTAAAATTCTCCGTGCGTTTTTTGGCTGTTTTAGGTCTTTCAATACTGTTGCTACTAGCAGCTTTGTGGTTGCTCGAATTACCTTTTAATTTTGATTTTGGTTTGATTTTCGCATTGATCTTAAGTTATGAACTCTTCTGGTTCGGGCTGGTTTATGTGCTGACCCTATTGAAGAAGAATTCGAACTATAATGCCGTCATGCTTTTGGGGGTTTGGTTATTTTTGGTCGTACTGTTACCGGCGTTGGGAAACGTACTCATTAACCGATTTATCGCTATTCCAGAAGCTTTTTCAACCACGGTCACCCAGCGGGAAGCCTATCATGAAAAATGGGATATGCCCAAAAGGGAGGCCATGGAGCCGTTCTATCAAGCCTATCCGCAATATAGACAATTTCCAATTCCAGAAAATATCTACAGCAACGGTTGGTATTATGGGATGCAGTTTATTGCAGATAAAGCCGCGGAGAAGGATTCAAAACTGCTTTTTGAAAAGCTGAAAAGACGTCAGGAAGTAAGTAAACGGCTGAGCTATATCATTCCCAGTTTATTGCTTCAAAATACCTTTAACCGTATTGCAGAAACAGATTTGGAAGACCATATTGACTACCTCGAATCTGTAAAGAAATATCACCAAGAGATTTCCGAATTCTTTTATCCTTGTCTGTTTAAAGGAAACTCGATCGATAAAAAGGCCTGGGACGATTTTCCGGAATTTGAATCTGACTCAAACAAAACCCTAAGTACTAACTTTAAATAATTCAATCGATGAAAAATATCGTAATTCTAGCTATTCTAATTTTCACACAAAACAACTTTGCCCAAAACTCATTTAATTTTGACGGCAAAGAAGTAGCTGCGGGAACAAAAGCCCATTTTAAAATACCTGTGGAGCACCAAGGTGTTTCAACCTTTATACCCATCACCATTTTTAATGGAGCAGAAGCCGGAGAAACCCTAGGCATTACTGCCGGAATACATGGCTTTGAGTATCCGCCTATCTTGGGGGCTCAACGCTTGATACAGTCAATTGACCCCAATAGCTTAAAAGGAACGGTAATCTTGGTACAATTGGCTAACGTAAAGAGTTTTTTAGGAAGATCAGCTTTTGTAAATCCCACAGATGGAAAAAACCTAAACCGCTCTTTTCCGGGTAAGGAAGAGGGAAGCATAAGCGAAAAAATTGCTTATTTTATCAGTAACAGTGTCATCAATCGGGTGGATTATTTTTTAGATATGCACGCTGGTGATGCGCCAGAAGATCTTATGAGCTATGGTGCGTATTATCGAAATGATGATATGCCAGAGATTTCAGCAACCGGAAAGGAAATGGCTTTAGCAATGGGTTTTAATCATGTCGTAATTTTCGACACCGACGAGAAGGCGTATATGAAAGCCGAAAATCCCAGTCTTTATACTTCTGCGGAATCTTTCAAAAGGGGAATCCCCTCTATTGACATTGAATGTGGTCGCCTTGGTATCCCTGATAGTGAATCAGCAAATCAGGTTGAACGCGCTGTATTGAATTTACTTCAGCAACTTAATTTCACACCCAAGGTAGAAGCCGTACCAAATCTCCCAACCATACTTATTACAAATCGCACGTATAACGAAAGTACGGTTGATGGTATATTTTATCCGCTTAAAAAAGCCGGAGACTATGTTGTGACCGGAATGAAGCTAGGATACACAACCGATTTTTTTGGTTCCGTAAAGGAAACGGTTTATGCGGATGCAAACGGTCTCCTATTACTTATTTTAGGAACCCCGCCGGTAAATAAAGGGGATACCCTTGCCATTATAGGGGAGTTTGACCAATAAAACTTCAGAGCGGTACCTCGTTATTTTTTCCGAAAATGCCTTCACTACGTAGCGTTTAGCGATAAGTAGTTATAATCAGTGGGAACTTATAGTATCATAGCTGTACCTGATCACCATTCTTTACTTTTGGCAAATTCCAAGGGCAGATGGAAGCACTAAAGCATTCTCGCTTTGTTTTATTTTAGATCAGAAAGTAAGAGGATAAAATGATTTGAATTAACACTAAACGCTAAATTGTACAGGGTTGTAAAGAGTGAATATTAAACAGCTCTGTCTCTTCCTTTGTTTTGATTTACTCGAGTTTGACGGCTGTTTGTTCTTCAGAAGTTACCCCAGGGGGAAGTTCTATGAGCTTAAAATTTCTGAAATGGATTTCCGCTCCCTCCGATTCTAAGCATAGATATCCTTTTTTTTGGGTAGATTTCGAGATACCGTTAACAAATTTCCCGTTCACCGACAATTTAATGACCCCGTCAACGGCAACCACATCGTAAGTATTCCACTCCCCTTTACCTTTAGCACGATTTTCAATGGATTTACTTCTTTCGCCCCTAGGATTGTCTGGGTCGGTAACAACCCCACCTACTCCCCAGACCTCACCATGAACGTAGGCTATAGGCTGTTGAACACCATCTTTGGCGTTAATATTCACCCAATCGAGTTCAAGCATCTGGATTTCTACGCCGTCAGGTAAAACATTGCCTTCTTCAGGATTGGCCCCGCTCCAGGCAAACACCCCTGAATTTCCGCCGGCCTCGATATGTTTCCATTCGACATGAAGGATAAAATTCTCGTATTGTTTTTCAGATCTTACCACTCCAATGGGGTGGCCCTGGTTGACTAATACGCCATCATCATTTACCTTCCATCCCTTTTTTACCGTATTGACATTGATCCAATTAATGGTCTCTTGGTCTTCCGATGTTTCAGACAGGGTTTTTTCTAATGTAGTCGAGGTACCAAATTCAAATTCAAAAGCTTCGTGTTGTGCGATTCCATGATTGCAAATTAAGAGGAAGCAAATAGATAAGACTGAAGTGACTATAGAACTAAACTTTTTCATATGCTGTTTGCTTGTTTCGCATCATTGGTGTACCCTGCTTAAGCCGAAAAGGCTTTTCGCAACATCTCATAGCTTTTTGGCACGGCGGTCTCAGGGTCTTCTTTGCCTTCCATTTCCAATGAAACATAACCCGTGAAATTCGCATCTCTCATAATTCGTGCGAAGCGGTCGTAATCCATATCCTTATCATATACTTCCCCGCCGCCATAATAGGTCTTCGCTTGTATGATATCGGCGTACGGAATCATTCTTTCAAAAGGCCCATAGGGTTCTCCAACGAAATTTCCGGTATCAAGGTTTAATCCCATCGCGGGGGATGATGCCAAGGCTTTATAAATTTTTTCGAGGTAATCGATATTTGTCGATAGGCCCCAATGGTTTTCAAGACAAAGTAAAATCCCTGCTTTTTCGGCTTCCTTCAAGCATTCGCCCATACTATCGATTACCCAGTTTATGGCGTCTTGATCGGAGTAACCGTCAATTGGCTTTTGAATACCAGTCTCATAATAATTGGCAGTTCTTTTTCCTTCCCAGCTACCCGTATTCATTCTTATGGCTGGAATGCCCATCTGTACAGCCAATTTAATGCACTTGAGCGTGTGCTCGATATGTTCTTTGCGTTTCGTTGCATCGGGTTCCACAAAATTTTGATGGATGGATAAAAACGGAAGCGCCAGTCCTCTTTCGAATGCCATTCGTTTCAAGTGATTCATATAGGGCACCGTTTCGTTTTCCATTTGGCGATGTAAGATTTCTACTCCGTCAAAACCGATTTGGGCTGCGTTTTCGATTACCTTTTCTATGGGATATTTTTTTGTTTCAAAATGCCAATAAGAATAGGTAGAGACAATTAATTTTATGGGCAGACTGTTGGATAATACCTTCTTCTTCGCATCATTATCTTGGGGCAAAATAAGCGAAGGTGACAAGGAAGCGGCAGTTAATAGCCCAGCTTTCTTTAGCCATTTTCTTCGCGATGCATGAGCATCGTAATCTTTTAATGGTACAGACATAGTTAACGCGTTTACTGATTGTATAAACTTATCCTAAAACCTTTGTGATTCCCGGAATCGCTATTTCTGGGCCGTTGTACTCCAAATCCCAATTATACTGATCTGGTCCCAAACTTTGGGTTGAGTTCATGGCTTCTTCCCATGTAATGGTCTGGCCACTATAGGCCGCCATTCGGCTCATGACACCCATTAAGGTGCTATTGGCCGCTATTTCGCCATCGTTAATGGCTTTTCCCTCACGGATGGATTTAAAAAGGGCATCGTGCTCCGACTGGTACATATCATTTTCTTCCCCTCGATATCGCCACGGATTTTTACCTGTTATCTCATGCCTATTACCTTCATAAATGGCATTGCCATCGGTACCCATTATTTCAACGGAGTTTTTTGATGACCCCCCGTTCTGCTGGCGTGTAAAAGCATAGCCTTTTACCCCGTTATCATATTCATATTCCAAGGCAAAATGGTCATAGATATTTCCGTATTTTTCATCGGTACGCCACTGTCTTCCCCCAGTTCCTGTAGCGGTTAAGGGCATTTTTTCGCCCATGGCCCAAGTCATCATATCAAGACTGTGAACGAACATTTCCACGAGAAAATCTCCTGATAGCCAATTGTAATAATACCAATTGCGCATGTGGTATTGCATATCGTTCCAGTCGGGCTGCCTTTCTTTATACCAAAGTTCACCCCCGTTTCTCGTGGTCGAAATCGCTTTTATATCCCCTATTTCCCCATTCAAAACTTTTCCGTAAAGTGCCTGTTTCGGCAAATCGTACCGAAAACAAAAGCCGGATACCATCGATAGGTTTTTTTCTTTGGCCTTTTTGGCAGCTGCCAAAACTTTTCGTACGCCAGGAGCATCTACGGCTACCGGCTTTTCATAAAAAACGTGCTTTCCGGCATTTATGGCCGCCGTGAGATGATCGGGCCTGAATCCTGGGGGACAGGCCAATACAACTACATCGACTCCGGAGTCGATCAGTTTTTGGTACGCATCGAAACCGATGAATCGCCTCTCTTTATCGACTTTTATTTTTTGCCCATGCGTTTTTTCAAGCACTTCCAAGGAACTGACAAGCCGGTCTTCAAAAATGTCCGCCATGGCATACAAAACCGTATCGGGGTCAGCGGAAATCGCCTGTGAGGCAGCTCCGGTGCCCCTACCGCCGCAACCGACCAGCCCTACTTTTAAAGTTTCTTTATTACTTGAGAACAGTGGATTGGCAAAACCCATGTTCAATGCCGCGGCACTAAAGAGGGTTGTTGCCCCTGTAGTTTTAATAAAGGTTCTTCGGTCGTAGTTTTTCTGTGGATGCTCCTCTTCCATACTGTTTAATTTGCGTAACCGGGATTCTGGGTGATTACATCGTTAATATCCATTTCTTTTTGTGGGATAGGCCAACAATAATCCCTGTTCGGATTAAATTGGGCGACCTGTCCGTAATCAAGAACTTCCCACTGGCCAGTCGAAGCATTAATATAGAACATTCCTTCTAAAAGTCCAGCTTTTACTTCGCCAATTTGCCAACGATTGATATCGAACAAGCGTAAGCCTTCGAAAGCCAATTCGCGCGCCCGCTCGTCTCTTAGCATCTGTCTTAGTTCTTCTTGGGTCTTTCCCGTCGTAATGGCCGGCATTTCTACGGTCGGCCTTTCCCTGATTTGATTGATGGCGTCATATACCGATTCGTCTATCTCGTTCAGCTCTATTTTAGACTCTGCA
Organism: Pricia antarctica; assembly: GCA_011050085.1. Lineage (GTDB taxonomy): Bacteria > Bacteroidota > Bacteroidia > Flavobacteriales > Flavobacteriaceae > Pricia > Pricia antarctica_A. Next base: position 133,775 of record DRGL01000069.1, read on the forward strand.
TACATTAATAACACGTCGGCATAGCGCATAAGGATCATATTTATGTCGCTCAGGTTTGGGTTCGAGGCAAAAGCATCGTAATCTACCCATTTCTTTAGGTTATGGCCATATAGTGTGGAAAACTCAGTACTGGATACCCTATCAGGAGTGGTACTGGTAGGCCAGGAATTGTAAATCGAATTACCTATGGGCTGCCCTGTATAGTAGGAAATAATATTCCATCTTGGATCTTTGTTTTCATAAGGGTCATCGGGATTGATGGGTCCGTTATACTCATATACGTCGAAAAGCCCTTTCATGGGTTCTACACCGGAACCTCCGCCAATTGAACCTGCCGAATAGGCGAAATTATTATACGTATCACCCCCGACAGCAAACTGTCTGTCAAAGATCACCTCCTGCGAATTTTGACCGACTACCTGAAAAAGTTCCTGATAGTTCGGGTAAAGCCCATAAATACCTAGATCCATTACGGCCTGCGAGGCGTCTCGAGCCATTTCGAACTGATTGTTCCGGATGGCTACCCGAGCCTTCAAAGTCAGCGCGGCACCAAGGGTAGCCCTGCCGGTGTTATCTGCGTTATAGCTTAAGGGAAGGTCTTCGGACGCAATGATGTTGTCAAGTTCGGCAATTACGAAGCTTACGATTTCTTCCCTGCTATTGGCCGGGCGTTGTTCGTTTACGTCAAGAGGCTCCGTGATTAATGGGGCATTGCACCACAAACTGGATAACTGCGTATAGTAAAAGGCCCTGAGAAACCTGGCTTCGGCCTTCAACCTAGCCAAGACCTGTGGGTCACCTTCGGTCACCAGATCGATATTGGCAAGTACGTCGTTCGCTTTGGCAATTCCCCTGAAATATCTTTCCCAAATAGCCGTAATCGTACCGTTTGCCGCATCAATCTCCCCTAACCTGACATCGTTGAAGGTCGGAACGTTCGAAGCGGAATGAAATGCAATATCCGTAACCCCGTCAAGGGCTATAACCGACTGCGTACCGTCGAGTTCGTTATAAATGGCGTTAACGGCCAATTGCGCATCTCTTTCCGTAGACCAGTACACATCTTGCGATACGGCACCCGTAGGCTGTATATCCAAACCTTCGTCCAAGCCTTTGCTACAACCGCTCAAAAGAATGCTGGCGGCCAGTACTATACTTTTTATATGCTTATATACTTTCATAATCTTATCGTTTTTAAAATACAATGTTCAGTCCGACACTCATCGTTTTTGTTTGTGGAAAAAACTGGCTCCTGCCCCTTGGGGTTTCCGGATCGAAAAGCTTTTGGGGGGTAAAGGTCAGCATGTTTTCACCCGAAACATAAAAACGTAGTTTGGAAAAAATCTCCTGAGGTACGGTATACCCCACTTGGAAATTCTTGAGTCGGGCATACTTATTATCGATCAACCAAAAATCTGATTTTACGATGTTCCAAGTATTACCTGCCGTTACCAAAGGCCAATCTCCGTTCGGATTTCTTTCAGGATGATACGCCCTTTCTGCCATTTCCTTGTGGATAAAGTTGGAGAAAGCGGGCCCTTCAGGTATGGCCCCGTCGAGCAAATGTTGCTGCTTTAACACCCCTTGCAAAAACATCGAAAAGTCGAAGCCATGGTAAGAAGCCTGAAACCTAAAGCCGAACTCATATCGGGGGTCTTCGTTACCGATGATGACTTGGTCACCACCGGGGGCGATAGATTGTGAGATCTGTCCGTCACCGTTAATATCCTCATAGATGATATCACCTATGCCTACGCTGGGATGTAAAGTAGCGGGATACTGATCAAGATCGGCCTGTGTACGATACAATCCTGGAGAGGTTAATCCCCTCAAGGTGTTCATGGATTCACCTTCCGTCCAAATCGTAAAATTATCCGGGAAGAAAGGTCCTGCACCGTTTAAATCCTCGATTTTGTTGACCACGTCGGAAAAATTGATTCCAATGGAATAATTGAATCCGTCATCCTCTTTAAAAGCTCCGCTATAGTTTAATCCGATTTCATAACCATTGTTGGATACCTTTGCCGCATTTTGTACCGGTGGATCGACCCCGATGGTGGACGAAATTGGGAGTTCCAATAAAATATCGTCGGTGTTTTTCCAGAAATATTCGGCCACTAGGGACAGTCTGCCATCGATAAATGAAGCATCAAGACCGATATTGGTCATCGTAGAGGTCTCCCATGTAATATCGGGATTTCCTGCCTCCCGAATAGCGGAACCCGATACAATGTTCCCTCCGAACTGGTATCTTTGATTTAAGTCATACGCCGTCCTGAATCTGTTGAGACCGGTCCTAAATTGGTTTGCGCCCGAAATTTCCTGGTTTCCGAGCTGACCCCAAGAGGCTCTTAGCTTTATGTTGCTTATCATCGTATTGTCTACAATGTTCTCCATAAAGGCTTCATTGGTAAGGTTCCATCCGGCAGAAACGGAAGGAAACACGCCCCAACGGTTGCCGTCACCAAACCTTGAAGATCCATCATACCTCAAATTTCCCTGAAGCAGGTAACGGTCATCGTACGAATAATTGATTCTTCCGAAGAACGAACGTAGGCGCCATTCTTCGTTGTAACCGCTGATATTCTGGTTGTCTACCCCGCCCGCATCAAGATCCCTCAAATCATTGTTGAAAAAATTCTGTCGACTTGCCACCACATTTTTGAGTGTGTTATGAATCTCTTCGTATCCGATGAGTCCTTCCAGTTCATGGAGCCCGAACTGTTGGTTATAGTTCAGGTATAAGCGTTGGCTAAACTCCCTTTCCCGACGGGTGGTTTCGAACAGCTCGTTGGTAGCAAACCATCCCCCTACGGTTTGGGGTTCTCCCGTTACGTAGTTCGTCATGCCGGCAAGACTGTTCATAAAGCGGGAAGTACCCATGTTATCAAATCTGTAGGTAACGTTACCTTCGAGAGATAGGGCATCACTGATGGTGTAATCAAAGCCGCCCTGGGCCACCACATCATCCGTGATACGCTTAGTTTCTCCTTCGTTGACCATGGCACGGGGGTTCCATTGTCCCGAAACAAGATCGTAGGTGCCATCCGGATATTCCATGACCACGTTCCTATTAATATGAAGGAGGCCTTGAACGATTTGTTGGCCAGCAACTCCAGCCCCATTTATAGCATGGCCTGGTCCGCTGAAGTCTCCGTTACGGTATAAAAGACCAGCTTTAAAGGTCAATTTGTCGTTGGCAAAAAGATCCGCATTGATACGCATGGTTGTCCTTTTGTTATTAAAATTTTTGAGGATACCATCGGTGTCGCTATAGTTGACGGATGCGAAAATTTTCCCGATTTCCCCACCGCTCGAGATGGAAAACGTATGCTGCTGCATGAGGGCACTTTTATTGAATATGCCCTCTTCCCAATTGGCCCATGGAAATTCAAAGGGTCTCGTTCCCGCAACGGCGTTTTGAATATACTCTTCGGAGAAAGTAGGTGAGCCTCCGGCATTTACCTGGGCTTCGTTTTCAAGTCTTAACCAAGATTCGGTATCCGCCTTTTCAGGAAAAAAGCTGGGATTCTGAACGCCCGCAAACGTATTGTAAGATAATATAGTGCCCGACGACGTACCGCGTTTTGTGGTTACCAATATTACCCCGTTCGCTGCGCGAGAACCGTAAATTGCTGCTGATGATGCATCCTTTAACACCGAAATCGATTCTATGTTCTGAGGCTCAACGGTACTAAGCGATTGCTCTATACCATCTACCAAAACCAAAGGGTTGGAGCTGTTCAAGGTACCCACGCCCCTTATTCGTATGCCGGCATCCTCTACCCCAGGTGCACCACCTTGATTTATAATGGTCAGACCTGGCGTTTGACCTTGCAAGGCCGTTGTGGTACTAGTCACGGGGCGTTGGGTAAGGGCATCGCCGTCAACGGAACTTATAGCCCCGGTAACTTTTGCCCTACTTTGGGTTCCGTAGCCTACGACTACCACTTCTTCAAGGCCCGCGGCATTCTCGTCCATGGTTATTTCGATAGTCGATTGACCGTCGACGCTCACTTCCTTGGTAGCAAAGCCTATATAGGAAACGACCAATACGGCGTCATCGCCCACTTCAAGCGAAAAATTACCATCAAAATCGGTCTGGGTACCGTTTGTGGTGCCTTTTTCTAGAATGTTGGCACCCGCCAAGGGTACGCCTTCAGCATCGGTAATTAATCCTGAGACCTGCTGTTGAATGATGGGGTTCGAATCGTTTGCATTGGCCTGTGCCAGATATAGGGAAAAAATCAAGAATAGGACAGTCGTTTTCAGGCTGGCGACAATCTTGAAACGCCCTAGTGGCGGTCTTTCATTTTTGTAGTTGTTCTTCATAATTTTAGAGTTAATGGATGATTGTAGGTAAGTTATTTTAGTTTAATTGGTAGTAAAATACTCGAATTATTAGAGGGTTCTATTGCTTTTGAATTCGTTAAAATTATGTAAAAACATTGCTAATGATCTCTTTTCGAAAAATTTTAATCATTTTTCGGGTTATGATAAATCGAACACGCTTTATTTATGTAATCATTATCATATAGCCCCCGATTTTAAGTAAAAAACAAAGCCTCGGCAAGAAATAATCTTGTGCACCATAGGTTTCGTATTATCCGTACCTTGATGAATCAAAAAAACTTCCAACCGCCAAACACTATTTTGTTCCTTCATTATATTATAACGAATTAACGACGTGTAGGGCTCACTGAATTTTGGATAAATCAGCTTGGCTTAATCAATGTAGAGGTGATAGGGATAAAGCAATGAGAACTTCGAGGTTTTTGTATAATTCAATGGCTTCCAAGGTTTTAGTACGTCTTTTGCGACATCAAGATGCCTTTATATACCTTGTGTTAATGCTTGAGGCCGTCAAATCAAGACGGAGTTGGACACTCCCAAGCGCCTATATTTTCAACGAGAATCAACAGAAAAGCATGTTATGTAATCTATTTGATTCTACCCTATTGTAAAGGTTGAAAAATATAAACACTGTAATTACGAATGATGAAGGCCATCACGTAAAGCACTTAACAGTAGTAGTTAAACTTTTGCAAATTCTACTGTTGAGTTTCTAGTCTGAAGGATTTACATGAAGTTGGTTCTTCATCTTTTTCGCACTAAAGCGTATGGCCCATTTAAAATTTATTCTGTACAGTATGTCCATGATACGGGAGTCCTTTACCCCGAATATGCGTTGCTTATTATTCTCCAAACAATCAATATTAACCTTGGAAGCCTTGCCTGCGGGTAGCGCTCTAGATTGCTCATCGTTGATGGCAGCTCTATTTTTTCTGCCTTCGTCTAACCCTAGATTTCTTCGGTCTTGAAGTGGGCCCAGGCTTCATTGAAAGGTACTTGAGACATGATGCTGAGGTGTGTGAAAACATAGTCCATAGTCTCTTTCCACGTTATGCCAAAGAGATATACCTTTTCGTCTGACTCTGTAGTAAAACGACTGGGAATTCTAGAAGATTTTACATCCGTAAATAGCCATACTACCCCAATACCCATTGATTTAGAGTCTAAATATAGCTACTGGATAGTCATCCCTAATAAAGGTCCGATTTGAGGGTTAGAAAAGAGCCAATGACCTATCTTAATCATGAAAAATCGGTAAGCCTTAAACCTCAGTTTTCAAAGCTTGGTAGACGTAATATATAACCCTTACCGTGTACATTTTCAATTTTAATATCGGCATCCAATTCCAAATGTCTTCTTAAATGGGTAATGAAAACGTTTAAACTTTTTCTATTAAAATAGTCGTTCTTTCCCCACAACTGGATTAAAATATCTTTGTGATGACAGAGTTGGTTCCCTCGCTTTACCAAAAACGTTAGCAGTTCACTTTCTTTTACGGTTAAATCTATCTTGTTGCCCATACAGAAGAGTTCTTGATTGAGCGAGTTAAAATCGTATTTCCCTATTTTATAAATGTCATTTGCAGTTTCGATATTCGGATTAGCGTTGAGTCTGGATAAAAGACGCTCGATTCTAATGACCAACTCCTCCTCATCAATTGGTTTTTTTAAGTAATCTACAGCCCCGAGATAGAAACCTTTTAAAACATCCACTTTTAGGGATTTAGCGGTCAAAAAAATAAAAGGTAACGCAGGGAAATTTTCGTTGATGTTTTTGGCCAAGGTGAATCCGTCCATAATGGGCATCATAACATCCAGTATCGCCAAGTCAAATTTATGGCGGTTCAATTCAAGTAGTGCCTCTTTTCCATCTTTGGTCCAGCAGACATCGAATTGTTTTAGTTTTAGGTATTCCGATAATAGATACCCCAGGGACGCATCGTCCTCTACTAAAAGTATTCTTTTTTTCTCCTCCATCATTTTACTATTGGAATGATTACAGTTATTTCGGTACCCTTATTTTCCTCGCTATCGATCAAGACCTTGCCCCTGTGTTTCTCAATCACCCTTTTAACGTAACTGAGTCCTAAACCATATCCTTTCACCTTATGCAGATCACCATCCAGAACGCGGTAATATTTTTGAAAAATCCGATGCTTATCTTCTTTCGAAACCCCTTTACCATTATCGGAAATCGAAATAACCAGGCGCCCTTTGCTGAGATAGGCCTGCAATTTGATAACCGGTACTTCCGAATACTTTTTGGAATTGTCAAGAATGTTGTTAATGGCGTTTTCCAAATGAAAAATCTCTGCGTTTATGATGTATGCATCTTCTTGAAGCTCATAGCTAAAAACCCCTTCTTCTATGGCGATCAAGGTTTGAAATTCTTCGCAAATAGCTAATAAATGCGGCTTAAAGTCAACTTTTTCCAAAATAAGTACACTCTGTCCAGATTCCAATCTTCCCAGCTCCAAAACCTTGTCAATATGGCCCGATAAGCGTTTTACCTGTTTCCTGATAAGGGTCAACAAAGCTCTTTGCTTTGTATCGGCATCTTCATCCAATAATTTGGTTGCCAAACTAATGGAGAAAACCGGGGTTTTTAATTCATGGGTAAGATTGGTAATAAACTCATTGGTGATGGTAATGACCTTGCTTTGCCAATAGTACGTCCGTAACACCCAGATTATCGTAGCACAGATACCTAACAGGAATAATAGACTTGGTAGGGTAAGTCCATTTAATTTGGATAAAAAATAAACGTACAAGTTTTTGAACTGTAGCTCCAGTACAATAGGCCTACCTATTGTTTTGGTCAGATAGCCTTGCAATGCAATTGGGTAAGCGTCTACATCATCATCCGTATTAAAGTTCGTGGGCGAGCCCAGATAGTAAACACTATCCTTGGAATACAACCTGAAGGAATACTCAGATTCCAAACCATTCTTCGTTAGTTGGTCTCCGATGTAATCATTTAAAATATGACCGGATTTTTTGTCAAGGCTATCTACACTAACGGTAAAAAAGGAGGTATCCTTCTTCAAAGCACTGGCCACAAGAAAAGAAAGTTCATTCTCGATGTTCAATTTTTCCTCTATGTTATCGGCAACATGTACAATCTTCGAATTGAACTGAACTTTGGCCAAGTTCAGACCTATTCGTAGATACTGGTATTGCACAATGGAAAGACCGACAATCGATACCAAAAACAATACTATATATAGGTTTCTCTTCTTCAAAATCTTTACGAAATAACCAAAAACAAGGATTCGCTAACGGGATTTAATTTTTTGTTAATCCTTTTAAGCTTTCGTTAATCCTTTTAAGCTTAGGCTTAAACCTTTTGAATTCCCAATAGTAATACCTTGGCCAAGGTCAACAAAATAATTTCAAGTTGAGTCAAGTTAGTGTTTTTTTCAACATAGCTTTTTATAAAACCATACCATAAACCATATCAAATATGTCAAGAAATCTTATTCATTGTCTAGCGCTATTTTTCGTTCTTTCCTATTATCAGGCAACCGCGCAGGGGTGTGTTGCCATACGGCATTTCTCATCTGGTGTTGGCAGTAGTCTTGAAAATAATCTTCTGGGTCCGGGCGACCTCCAGATTGGGATGAATTATAGATATTTTCGATCTTTTCGACATTTTCGCGGTACCGAACAAGAACCGGATCGGCTTGCCAATAACACCGAAGTAGTAAACAATGCCCATGCCTGGGATTTCTTTGCCACCTACGGTATAACGCAAAGGGTGTATACAAGTATTACCATACCCACGGTAATCAATACCCGCTCTTCATTGTACGAACATGGAAGGGAAGAACGAAATACGACATTCTCTAGGGGGTTGGCAGATATTCGTTTGGGCTTGGGATTCTGGCTTTTTGATTTGGAAAAATCTCCTGACGGAAATGTTGCTTTAGGTTTGGGCGTTAAACTTCCGACGGGAAATTATAATGCCTCTGATATTTTTTACAATGTGGGACCCAATGGGGAACCCCAAACTAGACCCGTAGATCAGTCCATACAGCCCGGTGATGGGGGTTTTGGGGTAACTTTGGACTTTCAAATATATCAAAAGATTGCCACTAACTTTTTTGGATATGCCAGTGGCTTCTATCTGATTAATCCTAGGGAAACCAATGGAGTACGAACCTTTCGTGAAACCTTGAGCCCCCTACTCGAAAACGAGGCGATTATGGCGGTACCAGATCAATTTGCATTGAGAGGCGGATTGAGCTACGCTATTTCACCTTCTTTTTCCAGCTCATTAGGTGTTCGATACGAAGGAGTGCCGGTAAAAGATTTGATTGGGGGCAACAATGGGTTTAGAAGACCGGGCAATGTGCTTTCCATAGACCCAGGCTTCAGTGTAATGAAAGGCAACATGGCGCTTAATTTGAATGTACCCTTTGCCGTGCGCAGAAACCGTCCTCAAAGCGTTACCGATAAACAGACGGAAGATATAACCGGAACCCCTCGAATGGGAGATGCAGCCTTTGCAGATTATCTTATAAACATTGGTATTTCCTATCGTTTTTCAAATAATAGGGTAAAATTATCACCCGATTTAAAAGATGCTTTCAATAAATAGTCGTTTTACGAGTAGCACTTCAAAAAAGCTTTGATTTGATAGACAAACTATTTTAATCAGGAGTAGTCATTGCAATTAATAAACATCAAATAAAACTACAAAACCTTTAAATCGTTTTTTAAAGGTTTTGTAGTTTGTTTGGATTTCTCCTAGCGGTCTGGACGGGACTCGAACTTTTCTTGGAAATGCCTTGTTTTGTTGTGCTGCCAAGGGGTCGTTTTTTGGACTCACCGCGATGCTCACCTTTTAAGAAAATTTAACGTTTTACAAATTAGATAAATTCCATCGATCATAAAATTCATCAAATTGTAATAATTTTATTGGATGCCTAAATCAATATCAAAGTAATTGCAAGAAGTTTTCACACATAATTCGCCTTTAACAAATCAATTCAATGGAAAATTTATCGGTTACATTGTGATTGAAACTTTTATAGTATTAATAGTACTCTTAACTTTTTCCTGTGAATAATTTGGATTTACAACTAGCATATTTAATATCCTAAATACAAGTTGCGGATTTATCGACCAAGTATTTATATTCTCATGGCTTACTCAAAACGCCGGATGTATAAAGCGGCGGAACTTCACCCGTGCAAACTGATAATCTTCTCAAAGTTTCTAAAATAATTATACTCTTTAAAGATTTTGGCAATCTGGGTGGGTTTAAATATAACCTTCCATTTACCGTTTAAAATGTATGTCAATATTGTGATCTCAACAGGTTCTGATTTAAGTTAAACTCAATAAGTTTTATATAAACATCCACCTTTTTCAAGAAATTTCTTACAACACAGTAGTTAGGGGATTAGTTTTTCCTATTTTTAACACAATTGGCTAATACAATCTTTAATAGGCTATTAGCTTTATAACAACTATCTAAACTATTTTTTTAACGATTAAGAACTACATGGCCAAAGCAGATATTGACTTTGAAAAAGAATTATGGGATGCCGCCAACGAACTTCGTGGTGCGGTTTCCGAGAATAATTACAAGAATTACATTTTACCTCTAGTCTTTTTAAAACACCTTAGTGAACGGTTTGAGATTGTAAAAGAAGACCTTAAAAATACGCTTAACGAACCAGGTTCTGAGTATTACACGACCGATAAAGCCGAAAAGGAATACGTTCTTGCCGACCCAGATGAATACCGGTCACGTAATACCTTTATGATTCCGCACACCGCTTCATGGCAATATTTAAAGGATAATGCAGAGCAAGACGATATCAAAGTAATCATCGATGATGCCTTTGATGTCATTCAAGAATTACTTACGCTCTACAACCCACAATTGAATAATTTACTGCCTCGTATTTTTGTGAAAAGTGAACTTTCCGCCAAACAGTCTGGCGGAATCATCAACTTATTATCACACCCTAAATTCTCGGAAAAGGAAAACCCAGAGAGTGACATTCTGGGCCGTATCTATGAATACTACATTGGCCGTTTTGCCATGGCCGAAGGTTCTGGTGCCGGACAATTCTTTACGCCCGGCAGTATTGTTCGCTTGTTGGTAGAGCTATTAGAGCCCTATAAAGGCAGAATCTTCGACCCCGCTTGTGGTAGTGGCGGTATGTTCGTACAAAGCTTAAAGTTTATTAAAGAACACGGTGGCGATAAAGGTGACATTTCTATCTACGGACAAGAAATGACCTCGCAAACACTGCGTTTATGTTTGATGAATTTACTACTGCGTGATCTTTCATTCGACATTAAATTAGGCAACTCCCTATTGGATGATAAATTCCCTAAGCTGAAAGCCGATTTTGTCATTGCCAACCCACCCTTTAACGTGAGCAACTGGCACCCTGAGGATTTACCTGAAAATGACCCGCGTCTTTTTGGTCCGCGGGAAGAATTTACTACTGATGGCAGTGCCAATTATATGTGGATGCAAACCTTTTGGAACCATTTGAGCGATACCGGTACTGCAGGTATCGTCATGGCAAACGGCGCCATGACCTCCAATACCAGAGGCGAAAAAAACGTACGACAATATATGGTCGATAATGGTATGGTCGATTGTATTGTTCGTATGCCGGACAAGCTTTTTTTGACTACAGGCATCCCTGCCTGTTTATTCATTCTTAGCAAAAATCGAGATGGCAAAGACGGTGAGCATCGGGAACGTATAAATGAAATACTGTTTATAGATGCTGCCAAAATGGGTACTATGGCCAGTCGTAAACTACGGGTTTTTGAAGATAGTGATATCGACAAAATTGCGGATACCTACCACAACTGGCGAACCAAAGGCAAAAGCCATGAAGACGTTGACGGCTTTTGTAAAGCCGCCACTTTAGAAGAGGTACAAAAACAAGATTATAAGCTTACCCCTGGTATTTACGTGGGTACAGAGGCAGAAGAAGATGATGGTATTCCTTTTGAAGAAAAAATGGAGGGTTTAAAGGCTACTTTACTGGAACAATTTGAAAAAGGTGAGAATTTAAAAAAGGAAATATTGGCCAATTTTGATAAATTTTAATTAGCTATGTTCACTAAATAGTAGTGTTCATGTTCCGTGAACAAAGTAGAAAAATGAACAGAAATTAGCATTGAACTAGTGCAAAAATTGCACTAGTTCATAACCAAATAGAATGCGAAATATTATTGTTTAATGATAACCCTACTTCAGAAATTAGCAGTTATGCAAGATATATTTATTTATAAATCAAAGGGCAATCAAATTGAAGTTCAGGTTCAGTTTGATGGTGATACTGCATGGTTATCGCAAGGACAGTTGAGCGAATTATTTCAACAAACCAAGCAAAACATTAGTTTGCACATTAACAACTGTTTTAAAGAAGGAGAATTAGATAAAGCTTCAGTTGTCAAGGAATCCTTGACAACTGCTTCTGATGGTAAAAGATATAAAACAAAAAAATACAATTTAGATGTCATAATATCGGTTGGCTATCGCATAAAAACAAATGAAGGCACTCAATTTAGAATATGGGCAACCCGTATTTTAAAAGAATATTTAGTTAAAGGATATTCCATTAACGAAAAACGCTTGCAACAAAGCCAAAAGCAATTGGCCGAGTTTAAACGATTGGCACAATTGCAGGCACAGGTTATTGAAGAATTTCCTTTGGCCACCAACGAGACAAAAGGCCTGATTCAAGTTATTGCGAATTATGCAACAGCTTTGGATTTGTTGGACGATTATGACCATCAACGGCTACAATTGCCTAGAGACGGCCATACCGATGTCATAAAAATTGAATATAACGAGGCCAAAAAAGCCATTGAAGAATTAGGCCGGCAAACCCAATTTAAAGGCCTGTTCGGTAAAGAAAAAGACGATTCTTTCAAGGGATCATTAGAAAACATTTACCAGACCTTCGATGGGCAAGACCTGTACAAGACCACCGAAGAAAAAGCCGCTCACCTACTCTATTTTGTGGTAAAGAACCATTCGTTTACAGACGGCAACAAGCGTATTGCCGCCTTTATCTTTGTATGGTTCTTAGAAAGGAATAATTTACTGTACACTAAAAATGGAGAAAAAATCGTGGCGGACACCACCTTGGTGGCCCTTACCTTGATGATCGCCCAAAGCCACCCCAATGATAAAGATATGATGATCAAAGTAACGGTGAACTTATTGGCATAAAAAAACACTAAAAAATGAAACACATAAAATGCTGATTGACCAAACTATAATTATTTAAGAAACCCTAAATACCTCTTAAGCAACGCAAAAAACAAATACCATTTTTCTTGTTTTACAAGAGTTTTCAAAGAGTAAGCAATACGAACCAAAAAATAAGCAACATCAACCTACAACCATCAACTAAAAACCAAATGCCCAAAAACTGGAAAACATATAAGCTGGACAAAGTTGCAGATGTAATCGACTCTTTACATAAAACACCAAAATACTCAGATTCAGGTTACCCAATGATTAGGGCTCAAGAAATAGTTGGAGGTAATCTCAAATTAGAGGGTGCAGCCTTAGTTTCTCAAGAAGTCTTTGATGATTTTTCTAAAAATCATTCATCGCAAATAGGTGACTTAGTTTTCTCTCGAGTTGGAGCACATAGTGGAAAGGTATCATACGTAAGCACCAAAATTCCTTTTTGTTTAGGTCAAAACACAGTTTTCATAATCCCCAAAAAAATTGACAATAGATTTCTCTATTATATTTTAAGCTCACCTATTTCTAAAGAACAGATAGAACAACAAGCGGTAGTTTCCAGCTATAAAACAATTAGCCTAAAAACAATAAGAGGCTTAAAAATATCTCTCCCACCCCTCCCAGAACAACGCGTCATCGCCAGCATTCTATCTGCCCTAGATAACAAAATAGAAAACAACCTGGCCATGAACAAAACGCTCGAAGACATGGCTATGGCACTTTACAAACATTGGTTCGTAGATTTTGGGCCCTTTCAAGAAGGTAACTTTATTGACTCTGAATTGGGCCCTATTCCTGAGGGGTGGGAGGTGAAAAGATTGGATGATTTGTGCGAGAAAATATATTCTGGAGGCACTCCTAAGACAAAAGTGCAGGAATACTGGAATGGTTCTATACCTTGGCTTTCATCTGGAGAGACTAGAGCAAATCTTATTTTAGAAACTGAAAAAACAATCACTCAACTCGGTCTTGATAAATCAAGCTCAAAAATGGCGTATAAATATGATATCGTTATCGCTTCGGCAGGTCAGGGCAAAACTAGAGGCCAAACATCGCTTCTTCTTATAGATACATCTGTAAACCAATCAGTTTTATGCTTACGTGCTAATAAAAAGAAGATACACCCTTTAACATTATACTATGACCTCAGATTTAGATACAATCAATTCCGACATATTTCAGACTCATTTAGTACGAGAGGAAGTTTAACTACCAAACTAATTGGAGAACAAATATTATTAGCTGTACCGCCAATTGAGCATCAGATTGGTTTTCACGGACAACTATTGAAAAGTATGGAACTTCAAGAGTCCAATCTTTTAGAAAACATATCCCTTATTCAACTCCGAGACACCTCACTCCCCAAACTTATTTCAGGGGAAGTACGTGTAAAGGATGCAGAGAAACTAGTTAGCGCAGCCCTATGAGCCTTAACGAACATACCGCCCAAAATGCGGCCATAGATTGGTTACATGATTTAGGCTATTCTCATATAACGGGCAATGAACTAGAACGTGACCTTAAAAAGGTAGTATTAGAAACAGAGTTCAAAACTTTTTTAAAGACTACCTACCCAGACGTGCCAGAAACGGCACGTAACGAGGCCTATGCCCAATTTACCCAACATGAGGGCATGGAGGTGGCCTACCGCAACCAAGATTTTCATAGAAAACTAACCCAAGGTATTGACATTGCCTGGAAAGATGCCCAGGGTAATGAAAAGGCAAAACACCTCTACCCCATAGATTACGTAAATCCAGAAAAGAACAGTTTTATCGTTTCCGACGAAGTCAAAATTATAGGCAAGAACAGCCGCCGGACGGATCTACTTATTTTTATCAATGGCCTGCCGCTAATCGTGTTCGAGTTTAAGAATCCCTTTGATTCCACCGTAGGGGTAGAAAATGCCCACACGCAACTACATAACTATGTGCTGGACATTCCGCAGTTGTTCGATTACAATGCCATTTGTGTTGCATCAGACGGTTTAGAGGCCTTACACGGCATGTATTCATCCGCCCTAGAATGGTTCGCCCCATGGAAAAGTTTAGAAGGAGACGATACCGAGCAAAAAGCAGAATTGCAATTAGAAACACTTTTACATGGTCTATTCCCAAAAAAAACATTATTAGATTACCTGCAACATTTCATTTTTCATGAAGACCACAACGGAAAGATTATAAAAAAGGGTGCGAAGTACCACCAGTATTGGGGCATCAGCCGCGCCGTAGAAAGTAGCTTGGAAAATATAAAACCACTTGGTGATGGGCGGTTAGGCGTTATTTGGCATACCCAAGGGAGTGGTAAAAGCATCAGTATGGCAATACTAACTGGTATTTTGCGCCAACGGCCAGAATTGAAGAACCCGACCATTGTGATACAGGTAGACCGCTCCGATCTGGACCAACAGCTTTATGAAAACTTTGTGCTTGCCAAAGATTTGGTAGGTGATGTACAGCACGCCGAAAGCACCGATGACCTTAGACGGTTACTGAGTTCGGACGGTGGTGGTGTTATTTTTACGACCATAGAGAAATTCCGGTTGAAAGATTTAGAACACGGGAAAGAAGTACAACACCCCATTTTAAGTGAACGCTTTAATTTGATTGTCATGGCAGATGAGGCGCACCGTACCCAATACGGTTTTGAAAGTGGTGGTTTTGCCCAGAACATTCGTAGGGCATTGCCCAACGCCTCTTTTATTGGTTTTACCGGTACGCCCGTAGATGGTAAAGATGCCGATACAGAACAAGTTTTTGGTCCCACAATTCACACATACGATATTAAACAGGCCGTAGAAGATGGTGCTACGGTACCCATTTACTACGAACCCAAAATGGTGCCGCTCAATATAAAGGCGAAATACACCCAAGAACTAGAAGAAGTTGAAGAGCAGGCAGAAGATACCACAGTGGGCGTTTGGGCGGCCGTTGAAGATGCTGCCGGGGCAGAAGACCGTGTAAAGACCGTTGCAAATGATATTTTAACTCATTTTACGGCACGTACCGCAACTTTAGACGGTAAGGCGATGGTAGTGTGTATGAGCCGCCGTAATTGCGTTAAAATGTACGATGCATTGACCGCCTTGGAAGATTGCCCAGAAATTGCTGTGATTATGACAAGTAATCTGGGCAAAGACCCTGTAAGTTGGAATCCTCACATGCGCACCAAAGATGCCATGGAAGCGGTAAAATCGAGATTTAAGAATCCAGAAGACCCACTTAAAATGGTGATTGTACGTGATATGTGGCTCACCGGTTTTGATGCGCCCTGTGCCCATACCATGTATGTGGACAAGATTATGAAAGGCCATAATTTGATGCAGGCCATTGCCCGTGTGAATCGGGTTTTTTAAGGTAAACCTAATGGCTTGGTGGTCGATTTTATTGGTATTTCGGGCTTTTTGGCAGAAGCCACCAAAAAATATACGGGTAGCGGTGGAGCTGGTAAACCTACCTTAGACCTAGATGCTGCAGTGGAATTGTGTTTAGAGCAACTAAGCATAGTTAAATCTTTAGTGGGTGGTTTTGAATTGAATATCATTAATGAAATGCCCGCAACAGAGAAAATGAAGTGGACCACCAGTGTCCTAAATGACTTACTAAAAGATGATGCAACAACAGAGGGATATCTAAAAGAAGAGAGAAAGTTGAGCGAATTGATGGCTATGACCAATTCAGATGAACGTATATGGGCCATTCAAGAAGAGGTGGCCATCCTTCAAAAATTCAGGGAACAGTTACGTAAAATAAAATATCCTCCAGGAGCACAACGCACCAAAAACGACCGCATAAAAGACCTTATTAGCAAATCCCTAGAATCTCAGGCTATTGTGGATTTGGCCGCCATGTACAATCTCGATAAGATTGATATATCTATTATAGATGATGCTTTCCAGGCCATCGTAAAGGATAAAGGGGGCGAAAACATTAAAATAGAACTACTACGTCGCATTATCAATGATGAGCTCAAAGTACGCATGGTCAAAAACATTAAAAAAGGACGTAAGCTTAAAGACGAGCTTGAAAAAGTTTTAGGCAAATACCATAAGAACAGTTTGGATTCCATTGCCGCCATAAAGCACTTGTTAGATATTGCGAATGAGATGAAGGAAGACGACAAGCGAACCAAAGAATTAGGGCTGACCGAAGATGAACTCGCTTTTTACGATTTACTTTCTACGAATAGTGCACTGCTCAACCAATCCGGCCCCATTCAAGATGTAGTCCATTCAGTTGTGGCATCTGTTAAAAAGAACCTCCAACTAGACTGGACCAAAAAAGAAAATGCTAAAGCCGCCATACGGCTAGCGGTCAAAAAGGAACTACGGGGTAAAGTTCCATTCTCGGAATTGGACAAACTTTTAAAAGAAGTTATCGAACAAGCGGAAGGGCAGTATGCCGAGTGGCCTTTGTTGGGTTAATTTGAAATAATAAAAAGCATAAAGGATGAATTTTCATCAGACCATAATTGAACAACTATTAATTTATAAAAAAACTAATCCCAGTTTTAATTTTCTAACGCGCCAGCGTTCTGGAAAGGCGAAACGGTTCGAGAGTGGCCACTGGTTTCAAGGAAACGATGATTATGCCTTTGTAGGGCTCATAAATGCCACTGGTGGCATTTATAAAACACGAAGTGTTGGGCTAGTGTTCAAACCTAAAGAGTATGGCTTCAACTGTTCGCTTCAAGTAGCATTTGAAGGAGAAAAACGTGAAGAATTAATTGGTTGCTACAAAAAATTGATTTCACAAATTGGTGGGTTTGATAAAAAGGATAGTGAACTTTTTGATAAAGACCTTGGAAAAATATCCCATAACTTTTCAGAGCTTTTTGATTTTCTAGATAAAACTTATGAGACTATACTTTCCATCTTTAAGAAGGGTGGTTGTCAAGATGTTTTAGTCTCTGATCGAAAATTCAGTGAAGTGATGAAAAATCTGAATGACTATAGATTCGGGGAAAAAGCTTTAAATAAAGAAACTAGTGAACAAATAAAGTACTTTCTAGTAGGTGCTTACTGGGACGAATCTAATCCTACCGATCAAACAAATCGATTCTATGAGAATGGTATTTGGGAAAACGGGTACGATAATAAATTCATAGATGAAGTAAATGCTATACCTGAAGGGAGTAAGATTGCCATAAAGCCGGTATTTACAAGAGAGAAAACAAAATCTGTAATGGCTATCAAGGCTAGGGGATTTGTTTTGAAAAACTATAATAATGGAAAAAAACTAGACGTAAAATGGGAGAAAGACTTTTCTCCAATTGAGGTAGATTTTACTGGAGGCTATTGGGCAACCATAAGCGAAGTGACAAAGCAAGAACACATTGAAAATATTTGGCAATCAGAAAACAGTAATCAACCTACCATTGATGCAAAAGTTTTATACGCCTATCTAAAAAATTCTTTGAGTCACAGAAAAATACAGAGAGATATTTTAGATGAGGAGGCCCCAGCAAGAGGTGGTGGTTTTCTGGTGATGACAATTCTTCATAACTATGATATTCAAAAAGATAAAAAGGGGATACTCAATAGAACTTCATTTACAGATGAGTACTATAACGCCAAAGGTAACTATGTTAAAGCACTCGAACTATTAAAAGAGTATTACCCCGAATATAATATTGGTATTACAAATCATAAAAAAATGGATTATCCTTTAAATACAATTCTCTACGGACCACCAGGTACAGGTAAAACATTTAAGCTGAAAGAGAAGTACTTTGAGAATTTTACAATTAGCGAAAGCTCACTCTCTAAAGAACAATTTATAATAAATCTAGTTGCTGATTTAACTTGGTGGCAAACCTTTGCCATCGTCTTATACGATTCAGGTAAAAAGTCTGTAAATGAAATCCTTGAACATGAAATTGTCAAGGCAAAATCCAGTTTATCAAAAGCAAAGAATATCCGCCCGATTGCATGGAGTAGAATGCAGGCACATGCGGTAGCCGATTGCCCAAATGTGAATGTTGCCGATAGCAGCGAACCATCCTTGTTTTTTAAAGAAGAGGATTCGGAATGGCGTGTTATAAAAGAAAAAGTTGAGCATCTATATCCAGAGGGGATTGATTTATTGGAGAAGATAAATAAATACCAACCAAGGCAGGACAAAGCCGTAAGGAATTATGAATTTATTACTTTTCATCAATCCTATAGTTACGAAGATTTTATTGAGGGCATTAAACCGAAATTGGAAGATGAAAGCTCAAAACTAGAATATGAAATCAACGACGGTATATTCAAAAAACTATGTCAAAGGGCAGAAAAAGATTTGGATAACAATTACGCTATTTTTATTGATGAAATCAATAGGGGCAACGTTTCGGGAATTTTTGGGGAACTCATTACCCTTATCGAAGATGACAAAAGAATTGGCAAACCTCAAGAACTGAGAGTAAAGCTACCCTATTCCAAAACTGAATTTGGGGTACCGCCCAATCTCTATATCATTGGCACCATGAACACTGCCGATAGAAGTGTAGAGGCCTTGGATACTGCTCTAAGAAGAAGATTCTCTTTTGTTGAAATGAACCCTGACCCTACGCTTTTGGATGGTTTGACAGTAGGTTCTATCAATTTAAAAGAAGTTTTACAGACCATAAATGAGCGCGTAGAATTATTAGTGGATAGAGATCATACTATTGGTCATGCCTATTTAATGAATTTAAGTACTGAAAAAGATTTGGTATTGGGATTTACCAACAAAATAATACCTCTTTTACAAGAATATTTTTATGGAGACTATGGTAAACTTGGTCTGGTATTAGGCGAAGGTTTTATTGAAAAGGTAGAAAATAAGAAGATTGAATTTGCTGCCTTCAAATATGAAGGCCAAAATGATTTTAAGACGCCTAGCTTTATTCTTAAACCAATAGATGAAAAAAATATACTCCCTGCCATTAAGTTGTTACTAGGAAATAAAGAACTTGAGAAAAATCAGTAATTGGGCCGAACCAATACCATATCAGTTTTTGAACACCAAAGCCTTCGCATCGGTGATTATGGATTCACCAGAATTCATTTAGATGCTTTATTGAAGCTTAATGAATATCATCGAGGTATTTATTTTGAAGCTATTGCAAAAGGTATAAAATTCAATCAGTATGTAGGTGTAATTCAAGTAGATGGTTTAACTATTGAAATTAATCCTAAAGCAGATAGGGACGACAATGAAGATAACTGGAAAGGTGTTCTATTAAAAATGCTCCAAGCTTGTGGTAAACTAAAACCTTCTTCGACCGGTCCAGCCCATGTGAGAAGACAACATCTAAATTTATTAGAGGTTTATTTTGAACTCTATTTGCATGAAGTTGACAGTATTATCAGGAGAGGTTTGGTAAAAAAGTATAGAAAGGAAACTAAAAACACCAAAGCTCTAAAAGGGAAGCTGGAGTTTGCTGGGAACATTAGGCATAACCTTGTGCATAAAGAACGTTTTTATACTACGCATCAAATTTATGACACAAATCATTTACTTCATCAGATTTTATACAAGGCTTTAGATATTGTAGACCAATTTTCACGCGGAACCCGGTTAAATGATTTTTGTAAAAGGGTCTTGTTGCACTTCCCAATAGTGGAAAATAAAAACATCTTAACATATCACTTGGAAAATTTTAAATTAGATCGAAAGTCTAATGGCTACCAAGATGCTCTTGAACTCGCTCGTCTCATTATTCTAAATTATTCTCCTGATATATCTGGCGGTCGGGAAAAGATGTTATCCTTACTTTTTGACATGAATCAACTTTGGGAAGAATTTGTTCTTAAGCAAGTAAGAAATGCTTGCCGGAGTACTGCTATTGAGGTAGTAGGACAAGAATCAAAGGACTTTTGGGGCAATAATTCCTTACGTCCCGATATTGTACTAAGAAAAGGATCTAAGACTTATATTATTGATACAAAGTGGAAGAGACCTGCGTCAAATTCGGCTTCTATAAATGATTTAAGGCAAATGTACGCGTATTGTCGTTTTTGGAATGCTGAGAAAGCATTGTTATTATATCCAGGGAAAAAAGATACAAATAACTTTAGGGAATATAATACTGACGATTATTTCAAAATCGAAAGTGGTATTGGAAGAATCAATCACTTATGTAAAATGGGCTTCGTTTCGGTCATTGAAGAAGGTACAAATCAGTTAGATGAATCCATCGGGGAAAAGATAATAGCACTTTTAGAGATAGAATAACAGGTTATGGCTTGTTACATTTTAACACATAAAGTATTTAATTATTACCAATTAAGGTCACGAGTTGATAAATAATTGGATATCTAAAACTAACTCTCCTTATATCAACACAATGGTGAGTACTTCAATTATTCAAGGCCTATCAAGAAATTGGATTTTGAGTTGATTCAGATTTGAGTTTACCTAAACGCTACCTTGTTTGTTGTAATAATTTATTGGCTTTCTCCTTAAAAATATTGAACTGATTAATAGAATAGCCCATATAACATCAATAACATTCCATAGTTCACGACCAAGGGCTATTTTGAAAAATGGATTTACTAAAGTAGCCGAAGACAACCATAAAACAAACCAAAATTTATCTTTCTCGCGAATATCATATGCCAACACTCCAAACCCAATCATTCCAATAAATCTAACTAGTTCGAAATAGCTGTATGGCCAACTTAAAAGACAGCCGACAAAAAGCAGAGATAGAATCAATTTTATACTAATTAAAATAATCTTTTCCATGTTTTATAGTTGTTGGATATATTGAAAACATGCAGTGGTGAGTATTACAAAAACGATTAGTGGTATTAACAACCGACGCGAAAACCAATCGAAAAGACTGTTGACATTTATGGATAGGTGTTTGATCCTATTTACATTAGGTTCATTGGGTAGATATTCAAATTTAATTTTGAAAGGCACATCCGATAGTTGTTTGTTGAACGGTAGGTCTCCATAGTTACCGCTATTTTTCTCGATTGTTCGTCCGTTGGAGGTTATGAAACTATATTTATAAGAAAAGCCAGTTACTATATCCACAGTCCGTCCATCGTTGGATTCTACCTCCTCATCAAATTGCTTGGCATCTGTTAAATATCCTGATGCAGTATTAGTCTGATTTGTCAAGAGCTTATACTCATCCATAATTTCTGTCGCAGATCGACGACTCATCAATAAAAAGTAGATTGCAAAAATCCCGATTACGATTGAAATACTCTTGGCTAATTGCATTTTGCAATTTTAAAGGTTAGAATACAAATACAAAAGAATTTTTCTAAAAACAGTTTTATAATCTATCGTTAATAGAACCTCAGTAAGCGCTCAGTTTAAATTTATATTTAAAAAACCTACATTCAAAAACCTTATTCCCAATCATATTCGTAGATATCAGATCCTTCTTGTTTCTTTTTTACTTGAAAAGCACCAACAAAGGAACCAATTACCCCCATAAATACTGGTATTCCGCCCCCTATCAAACTATAACTTATAGAATCGGTATGAACTTCAAAAAATCCCATTGCCAAAACACCTCCAGAGGCGAAAACCCAAATTATTGCAACTATCATTGATACCTTGAATTTATAACGAGGTGCAATAAATGAAGCAACCCAAACAACGGTAAAAGCAATAAAAAAAGGAGATAAAATTCTTTCGGGCAATTCCGGATAGGGTGAAATAAATGGATTCTTACCGCCGCTCAAAGTTTTATATAAAATAAAATGTAATGGTATAGTAACAAGGGTTCCTGCTAAAATCGATATAGGAAGTATAGCAATCCATCTGAGCCAGTATTTTAACTTATCCATATTTAAACAAATTGAAAGTAATTCTTACATTCTGAGCAATTTAAACGTACTTATTTATATATTTATTATAAGTAAGCTAGATTTCTTGAACTTTTATTTAAACAACGGCAAGGCTTTTCGAAATCCTAAATACGGGTCACCCAATTTCGACAAAAGTGTTGAACTAATTAGAATATAAAGGTGACTGTAACGAAATAGATTGCTATAAACAACAAGTATTAAAGATAAACTTTAGGCAAGAAACCTGTATCGTTCTATAGTGATACCGCAGATAAGCCAGACGACCGGCAGGCAGGCAGGCAGCCGCAAAGTAAAATTATAATAGGGCTCACTCCTACTTCAAAATCGAAATACAAAAATATTATTTAAAACTAATAGTCATAATTTATCTTAATTGCTCCAGTTGGTAAAACAGTGGCGATTAGCTGCCCGGAATCGACCGCACGCTATTTCTATTTTAATGGAAAAGTCTTATTCCCTTTTTAAGCTGAAATGTCCGGCAAATTCCTTCCCATTTCCCAAGTAGGCCCTGAACCAATAATCTGAGGAAGGCAATTTTGTATTCAAATATTCCCCGTTCCAGCCCGTAGAATTTGAATCTAGTTGGGCTATCATCCTGCCATAACGGTCGTATATATACACTTTACAGAGCGGAAAGCCGGCAATGCCGATTATATTCCAGGAATCATTAGTACCATCATTGTTCGGAGTAAAGAACTTGGGATAATCAAGTAGGGTTATTTCCTTAAAATCCCTACCGCATCCATTTTTATCCCTCACAAAAACCGTATACATCCCCCCAATAACCTTTTCAAATAGCCGATTTTCCTGAAAGGTCACGCCGTCTAAAGAGTATTCAAAATTACCATCCCCTGTAGCCTCTATTTCAATGGTATTATTATCGGATAGTTCCTCAAATTTTACGTCGGTAATGTTTGGAGGCATCGACCTTACCAAATCGAATTCCCACGAATTTTCGCAGTACAGCTCATTAACGAATCTGGCAACGGTAAGACTGTATTTTCCTGCTTCAAAAATCTCTACATCGAAGCTTTCGGAAATTACTTCACCTTTCCCGTTTCGCCACGCAAAGGAATCCAAATCTGAGGAGGCGGCTATTTGTAACGAAGGTGTCAGGTCACAAAGGAAATACCTCTTCTGTAGATCAATACTAGGGGATTCATTTACCTTGAAGGTTAGGGTCGTTTCGGAAAAGCAGAATTTGTTCCGGGCATTTACCACCCTAACCGTAATTGTCTGGTTCCAAGATTCGGTATTTCGGAACCATGCTGGTAGAGGACTTGGAAGCCCATTTCCATCGCTGTCAAAGTAAAATACCTTCAATCCTTGCTGGTCACCTATCAATTGTCTTTCGATTTGGGATGTATCAAAGCTTCCTTTTCCATTTCCCTCATCACAGGCAAAAAGAGGTTCCAATGTGCCGATTTCCGGTGTATTCGAGGTCTGAAAAATCAATTTAGTTTGAGACATACAGCCCGTTACGATATCCGTGAGCCTTGCCGTAATGGTTTCTTCGTAAGGGACGGTGTTGGTAAACCAATCGGGAAAAGTATCGGATAGTTTAGTACCACTTCCATCGAAATAGGATACCGTAATCCCTTCTTGATTCCCTACCAATTTTGAAAATAGACCGGACGTATCAAAGTATTCCGCTATTCCATCCCCATTATCATCACATGCTACAAACGGGGGTAAATCGGGAACAATCGGCAAAGGTTTTACAACTAGTTTGATTTGGGTTTTGTATGAACAATCGGTTTTTTTATTTTTCACCAAAATGGTAATTTTCTCCTCAAATTCAACTTTGTTGCTTACGTCTTCCACATTGTCGATTTCACTTTCATCATCGTGGTAGAAACTAATCTCAAGAGCCGGGTCTTGTGAACTTAAATCAGTTTTCAAAGCCTTTAAATTAAAACTTGCAAAGCCACCGGCATCGTCTGCACATTGTACCAGTTCAGCAGCAACATCCACGATGGGTAGAGGGTTGACAAGTAAATTGAAGAAAGTTTCAGAATAACAGGAAGGCCTATTCTTATAGGCAATTCTTACAGTAATTGTTTCCTTTTCAGGGATAGCGTTGGTCAAAACTTTAGGCAACGGGCTTGGAAGTTTGACTCCATTACCATCAAAGTAGGTAATATCAATATCGTTCCTCCCCTTTAAAATAAAGTCGTGGATGCTTTCGGTAGAGAAAGCGGAAGAAATCCCAGAGCCGGGTACATCCTCACAAACAATCAAATCAATTGGCCGTTCAACTTCAGGGGGGCCGGACACCTGAATAAGCTTTTCGAGCCTATAATCCTTCCCGTCCTTGCCTGAAATGTCAACTGAAAGCAAGTATTCCCGGGTATCGGTATAGTTATGTGTAGTTCTGATATCGGTAGAAACGTTATCCGTTCCCGAGGCCGGATCCCCAAAGTTCCAGCGGATAGAATTTATGTCTTCCTGTTTGTTCAAATTGAAAGTTCTAAAGGTATCTTCAGAACAATCATCATCAATATTCAACTGAAAAGGGAATGGCGACCTAACCTCTCCCATGGCCCTTATAAAATAGTTGATTTCTGGACGCCCCATTTCTTCGGTCGCCTTGTATCCCCCAAATGGTGGACATCCGCCATTCGCAGATTCGATCCATGATAATCCCCTACTCTGTTCAATGCCCGCCATAAAGACATGACATGAGGAGCCCCCACATCCTAGATTAAAAACCTCAACCATTATCCTTTCCGTACCTGCAGGTACGACTATTGGAGTTTCAAAATCGACGTTAAAAATTCGAGGGTCAGGGGGATTACTATAATAGTTTATTCCGACCACCTGACTACTACCCAGCAGATCTGCTGCTGAAAGCGAACTAGGGAAGTTGGAATCTATCCTATAGATATTGAACTGTATCCTTGCATTATTGACCCCTACCTGTGAAAACGCTACCTGACCTGATTTTATAATATACTCTTTATCCTTTGGCACACCGAAGTCTTCCAATAAAAAAGTCTTGGCAAACTTCAGACCGCCACCAGTACAAGCATACTGCCTGGTTTTAAATGGCGAATCGCCCAAACCGGGATTAAGCAAAACCGTTCCGTCACCGTTCAATATGCTCATTTTTTCGCCGGTCACATTAATTAGAAAATTAGCATTCCGAACGGACGGAATCAAATCTTCCGTCGCAATGTGCGAATAGTATTTCCTACATCCCTTAAACCAAGAAACATCATTATCAAACGGGGTACCCGCGATTTTAAATTTTTTGAAGTCCGGATTATAAGGGTCTTCCCCTTGAGCAACCTCCACTAAAATCCCTTGTATTCCGGCAGGAACAACTATAGGAGTGGCAAAGATTATCGGAACGATTTCCGGCATATCCCCAATTTCAGGAGCGTAAGCAAGCTGACCATATCCGAGTATTCTGGGCTTGGTAGCGGGGAAATCCGCATCAATGCTGAAGATATTAAAGATAACCCTAGCTCCCTCATAGGAATTGCTTATCGCAACTTTTCCTGATTTGATGATAAATTGTTCAGTTGTAGAAATCCCAAATTCGGAAAGGGTAAAGGTTCTTGCCCAATATTCCTCTCGCTCACAGGATGTCATGTCCGTTAGTACAGGTGTGTTCCCTATGTTATGGGTCAACGTAATTTGCGCATCCAAACCTTGGAATGTTGCCATAAACAGCAGGATGCATATGGTAGTAATCTGGCCCGCTGTCATTAACTTGGTCATCTAAATGTTTAGGAGGTTCAATTGAAATTGGGCTGCTGATAAGCATTTTTACCTTAGAAGCACAACAGAATCATAACTAAATAATCATGGAGTCAGAACACAAAAGATGGCAAGTAAGTCTTAATTGTACCGACCATGAAAACAGGCCGATAAATAGTAGAAAAATTCGTCAAGAATAAGAAATTACTAATATGTCGGGAGGGATAGCTTAGCCTTAGCAGATTTAAATAGTTCCCATCCTAGGCAAACAAGGTGTAAAATCAAAATTGGTTATGGCAACCAAGCTTTTAATGTTAAAGTCAGGGGCCCGGTATGCATTTAATTATATCCGCTAAACGATGTGATATACATACTAATAATATAGTAGATAAGCAAAATCCCCGATATAGGCACCGGGGATTGAATCTATTTAAATTCTTTGAGCGGTGTAAAACGAATTTAATGAAAGACTACCTTGCTAAATAATCTCGGTCGACAATTAATACATACAATGTAGTCTGTTCTTTACCATCTTCTCCATTACCGACCTTCAACAAATTCTTAAACTATCCCATCATACTTCAAAATCACCATTCTACCTATAGTTTTTTCGATACAGGCTAGCGGGAGCAATCCTTATTTTTTTTAAAATGTTTGTAAAAAAATGGGATGGTTTGAATAATACATGTTAGGCTTTGGTAAGCCTTACCTAATTTTGCCTTATTAAAAATTCGAAGTGTAGGAATAGCTTTAAACTAAATAATATAAAAAATTAAGGTTATCGGCCTTACTCATAGCTACCAGAGTGGCCACTCTATACTTTCCTCAATCTCGCAGAGGCCCTGACTTATTTGTTCATTCCCAACTACATCATGTTTGATGTGGTTGTTGTTCAAAAATATTGAAATCCTTTCCAAGGTTTCACTGGGGCCTTTTATCTCAATTTTATTCATATACACGATGATTGAAATGCTATTTATATCATAATGTCCATAATTGCAAAAAATTGCATGCCCTCAGTTTAACTACAAAAAAATAAGGCGATTCGCATGGTTTCTTAATCCTTTAAAGTTGCCCCGATTTTTGTGAATATTTTAAAACTGCCTATGGTTTAGTGTTTCAAAAAATATGCGGAATCCCATCGTCGAGAGATTTTCAGGAATAAATGATGTACTGGATTCAACTCAGTTTATTTTCATAGGCGTACATCACAGTATGCATTAAATGCAATTTGCCTACCATTTAAATATAGAGCGCTGTGCCAGATTAAGTAGCAAATTTTAAGTACTATATAAAAGCCAAAGTCGCGGGGGAGGCTCTCGAATCACATATTTTAATTCGACTTTTTTACGGCAACATATCCTCGACCAACTTGTTGACCAAGACCTTGGCATACATCTGTGTAGATGTAAGCGACCTATGCCCCAGCATCCGCTTGACGGAATCAATGGGCACCCCTTTCGTGAGCGTAAGAGTGGTAGGGAAGGTATGCCGGGCCAAATGGGTGGTCAGGTTTTTTTGATGCCACAGAGGTCGTCTATTTCCTTGCGGTAGGCATTGGGCTTCTGATTGTTCAGTACGGGCAATACGCCCTTCCGCATCAGTACGTAAGGGGTGCGCCGCATATTTTTCCAAGATGGCATCCGCGACCAGTAGCAGGGGGAATACTGCTCCGGTTCTTGGTCTTTTTCCGCTTGGCCTTTATCCATCTGTCCCCGTTAGTATCGCTGACGATGTGATCTTAACCAAAGGTCTTTACAACTCTATTGGCAAGACCGGTAAAGCAGGTGAAAAGAAAAATATCCTTCACCCTTTACAAACGTTCCATTGTAAAACTTTGGTCGAGAAGCCGCTGTAGGTCTCCTTCGGAAAGGTATTTCCGTTCCTTGGATTTCCAAAGCAGTCCACGTATCATCGATTCCTATTTTCTTTGCCCTTTCCAATATTTCGTCAGGTAATTTTGGATGACTATCATCGAAGCGCTCCCCCTTCCATTCGGAAGTAAGAAAAAAAAGTTCTTCCTTGGAAATCGTTCGTGAGAAAAGTGAATGGGTCAGAAAAAACAAATGGCCAACAGTCACACATGTTTGAGTGTGTGCTTTATTATGTTAGATATATCGGATAAAAGCGATTTTAAATATTAGTCCAACGCGGCGATACAATCCATTTCCACTAAAGAATCTCCCGGTACACCTCCATAGGTCGCAACCGTAGTTCGAACAGGAGGGTTTTTGCCAAAACGGCCCCTGAATACCTCGTTCATCCCATCATAATCTGCCAAATCGGAAAGATATACGTTGACTTTCAAAACCTTTTCCATCGACGAGCCGTGTTTTTCAAGCTCTTTTTGAAGTTCCTGTAATACTATTTCGGTATGTGCCTTTATTTCAAAAGGTTCTACATGGGCCCCTTTTCCAGCGATATATAAAGTATTCCCGTGTTTGACTCCTCCTGAAAAAAGTGGTATTTCCTGATCGAATACAATATCTCCTACTACTTCTTTTTTCGCTTTGACCGATCCTTTGCCCATTGCATTTACGCTACCTACGCCAAAAATAGCGGCAAGCCCCATTCCAATAGTTTTAAAAGATGCCCTTCTTGTTGTCTTATTTTCCATTTTTTTTTGGTTTTGATTAAGTATTCCTTGTTTGAATTAAAAATTATTTTTATGGGCCATAAATGTAAAAAACTCTTGATCTTAAACATGAAGATAGGTTCATTTTTTGGCTTTTGGTTTGTTTTAATTTCACGGTATTTTATCTCATAGATATGGGATCGGCAATTCCGTTAAGGTCGTATACAATCCTTCCATCACGTATCGTTAGTTCGCATTCCAATTTTTTCTGCCCCTCCATTCTATAACCGGTGTAATCAAAGAAACCGAAATTCCCCTCCCTTACCTCCAGCAAGGTTACGTCCGCTGGTGCACCTACGGAAAGATTCCCTAGATTTTCCCTTTTAATCGCTTTTGCGGGATGCCATGTGCTGGCCGCGATGACCTCTTTTAAATCCATACCCATTAACATGAATTTTGACATAACGTTCAACATGTCCTTCATGGCATTGTTCATGCTGCCCGTATGCAAATCGGTACTAATAGTATTTGGATAAAAACCATCTTTCAGCGCTGGAATGGCTTGGGAATAGGCAAAACTGATGCCCCCATATCCCACATCGAAAATAATACCCTTTTTTTGAGCCTCGAATACGAATGGTTTTACTTTTTTCGTTTTTAAGTCCACAATCGCTTCCCTACTATCTAGCTGCCCAAAAGCGTGTGTATAAATATCTCCCGGGCGAAGGTGTTCCATGTAGAGCGCTTCGATTGACAATGGGGGGTTGCTTCCGCCAAAATCGATTATTACTGGAAGATCCGTCATAGTACCGGCGGCTACGGCCCGGTCGACCGGCGTCCATTCAGGGCCGTTATAATGGGCTACTTTGAAACCTACAATATCCTCACTATATTGCTTGGCTACATTAGCGCTTAATTTTGAATCCATATCCAGTGTGTCCTGCTCATAGGTTCCGCCGCGCATCCCTTCACCTACAATATTGAGGAAGGCTAGCACTCGGGTATCGGACCTGTCGATGATGTTCTCCTTAAAGGTGGGAAACGATTTCCAACCGGAACCGCCACAGTCGACTATCGTGGTAACCCCTACCCGAAAGGTAAAACCATCAGGGGGAAGGGCACTAAAACCATTACTGTAAGCATGGCGGGATTCGGTACCGGCAAAAACATGACCGTGGATATCAATTAGACCGGGAGTAACATACAGTCCTTTGGCATCGACCTTTTGAACGGCCTTTTCCGCATCGATATTCTTGGCCACCTCGGCAATCTTGCCGTCTTTGATGGCCACGTCCATTATAGCATCGATTTTGTTCTTGGCATCGATGACATGACCTCCCTTTATAACGATATCATACTCTTGGGCGATTATGGAATTTCCGGCTGAGGATAGGATTAATGCGAATAATAAAAAGTAACATTTCATGGTTTTGAATTAATTTAGTAGATTTATGAAAATCGTGTTAACGAACGACTATAGGAGTGGCAATTCCATTGAGATCGTAAACGATTCTTCCGGCCCTTATGGTCATTTCGCATTCCAACCTTTGTTTGCCCTCCAGTTTTTTGCCCCTTCTATCCCAAAAGCCAAAGTTGCCCTGTCGCAAATTGAACACCGCCACATCTGCCGGTGAACCCTCCGAGAGATTACCCAATTCTTCCCGCTTTATTGCCTTTGCGGGTGCCCATGTACTGGCCTTGATTACTTCGGGAAGCGGCATGCCCAAGGTCAGAAAAGTCGACATTATATTTGGCATATCCTTCATCGCACCGTTCATACTGCCGGTGTGCAGATCGGTACTTATGGTAGTGGGATAAAACCCCGCTTCGGTGGCCGGAATAGCCTGACCATAATCAAAACTGGCACCGCCATATCCAACATCGAAAATAATTTCCCTTTCCCTGGCCTTCTTCATAAAAGGCCTCAACTGTCGTGTCTTCGTATCCACTATGGGATCCCTTCTATCGAGTTCGGTGTAGAGGTGGGTATATATATCACCGGGCCGTAGGTGCTCAAAAAAAAGTTTTTCTATGGATAGCGGAGTATGGCTATCATCTCCCCCAAAATCAACGATTATCGGTATACCTGCTGCTAGTTCCCCGGCCTCTACCGCACGGTCAACCGGAATCCAACTCGCATCTTCATAATGGGCCACTTTAAACCCAACGATATCATCCTTAAAACGTTTGGCCACATTGGCACTCAACTTAGCGCTCATATCGCTGGTATCCTGTTCGTAGGCACCACCCCTCATTCCTTCACCCACAATGTTCAAAAAGGAAAGTACTCTAGTCTGGGATCTATCGATAATGTTTTTTTTGAAGGTCGGAAACGATTTCCAGCCTGCGCCACCGCAGTCCACTACCGTGGTTACGCCGACTCGGAATGTAAATCCATCTGGTGGTAGAGCACTAAAACTATTGGCAAGATAATGGTCGGGAAGCGTTCCGGCGAAAACGTGGGCGTGAATATCGATGATACCGGGAGTTACATAAAGACCCTTGGCATCTACCACTTGCACCGCCTGTTTGGCATCGATATTTTTGGCTACTTTGGCAATCTTTCCGTCGTTGATGGCCACATCCATTACCTCATCGATGTTGTTTTTGGCATCGATGACATGGCCTCCTTTAATTAGGATATTATAGGTTTGAGCAGCTAGTTTGGTTGCCGTAAGATTTGATATCAGCAGGAGTAAGAGGCAGAAATTTTTCATACTTGCTTGGCTGTAGTTCTATATTATGGGTTAAATTTCGATAATTACCTAAAAAATCAGGAGCGTAAGTCATCATCAGACTGACGCCTCATTTAAAATCGCTTTGACCCTATTGGCAACAATGGCTACCTGTTGCGGTCTTAGCAATACCACGCCGATACTCAACAGCGCTTCCCCATTTTTCTTCCCTAGACTACTTACGATACTGGGCGATCCCGTTTTCAAGGCCTCATAGACTTCCTTTGGGGTTATCTTCACCTGTTTTTGATTCCAGGTTACATGTAGGCTGGGAACGACGTTGGCGGGTCCCTTGGGTACATTTATCTCGCCTTTTACACTCGGAACAGTTTTTAAAACTAATAGGATCTCGTCGGCGCGATCGAGCCAATCCTGCCATTCTTTTTTATGGTCGCGTTCCAAATAGGATTTGAGAGCGGCATACATACCGAACATTTCCTCCTTATTCACCTTCATTGGCCGGCCTATAGGTGCTTCATGGGGGCTGCTATGTAGCTTGGCGGCCTCAATCAGGTCTTTTTTGCCGAAAAGTAATCCCGCACTCTGGGGTCCACGGATCATCTTGCCACCGGAAAAAGTAACAAGGTCAAACCCCATCTTCTGATATTTGAAGAGATTCTCTACGGGTGGAACATCCGCAGCGGCATCTATGAAGGAAGGTACTTTGTGCTTTTTACAGATGGCAACAAACGCTTCATGGTCTATGGTATCCTCTATTCCATACCATGAAACAGCGGCATTAAAGAAAAGGGCCATTACCGTGTTTTTGTTGATCGCCTTTTCCATTTCCTTCGGGTTTTCTACCTCGATTATTTTTGCGCCCGTAGTGGTGATGGCCTGATCGAACACATAGCGATGGCTTTTTTGCATGATGACCTCGGGACGTTCCCCGGGTAGGTTCGGCAATTGTTTTCGCTTATCGGCATCGATACCCGTAATAGCGGCCGCCGTGCCCAATACTAATGCGGCAGCGGCTCCAGAGGTTACCATCGCCGCCTCGCAGTGCAGCATTTCAGCTATCTTAATCCCGACCTTGTCCTGTAGTTCGTACATATCGGCAAAATCGTGCGCCGTCGCACTGATAGCCTCGATCACCTCGGGCAACATCAAAGATCCGGACAAAAAGGTCATGGTCGCTGCCGCGTTGATTACTGGTGTCACTCCCAATTCTTCAAAATAATCGACTTTTGGTCGTGAATACTTGGATTCTTCTTCCGATTTTCTATTTTTTGCCACGGCGATAGGGCCGAAACCTACCAAAACGGTAGTCGAGGCCAAAATCTTTTTAATTGCCGATCTTCTTTCGGTTTTCATTTTTTATAATTTTTCGTTGTCTTTATTAAATATCACTTTGAATTACTGTCTGCATTCCTGACTTTGGCCACTTCCTCGGAATCAATGCCACTCGAAAGATTGCCAAAATTCTGTCTAATGTAAGTCAGTATTAATGCAATGTCTTCGTCTTTAAGGTGATCTTGCTTGGGCATCACATTGTTATAGGATTTGCCATGGACCAGTATTTCTCCTTCGAGTCCGTTTAGCACTACATCGATCAATCTCTCCTTGTCGTCATTAACCCATTCGGAGTAGTTGAGGGGTGGAAAGCGGTCGTTGCCCCTACCGTTTTTTTGATGGCAGAGTGCGCAATAGGTATTGTACAATCTCGCACCTTCGGCCATATTTCCCGTTTTCGCAAAAAAACCGTCTTCCGCGGTAGCCACAATGTCCTTCTCCTCATCTGGCGTTTTTATATTGGGGGCGTTTTTTTTTCGCTCCTCCATCTTCGCCAATTGTGCTTTCCCGAATTTCTCCTTTGCCCCTTTGTACATAACACGCCATATTTTACCCTTTTCGGATTCGGATATATAAATAGAGCCATCAGGGCCCATAGAAAGGCCCATCGGCCTATACTTGGCATAGCTGGTGTTGATGATAGTATCGATGCCGGCAAAACCATCGGCAAATACTTCCCAAGGTCCTGAAGGCATTCCTTTGTCCATAGGTACAAAAGCGATGAAATATCCTGCTTGTGGGTAAGGGGCACGACTAGTAGAACCGTGAAGCGCAACAAAAGCACCATTTTTATAATGTTCGGGAAATTGGTCGCCCGTATAGAACAACAGGTCGTTGGGTGCAAAATGCCCCGGAAAACCGACCAATGGTTTAACCAATGAATCAAGGTTTTCGCCTTGCTTCACTCCATCCCCGCCGTATTCGGGACTAAGAAAGTAATCTTCTTTAATCTGGTCATAATAATGGTAGGGCCAACCTGCATCGGAACCCTCTTCGAGCTTTAAAAAAACTTCTGAAGGGAGCATTGCACCTTCCCACACCGTAAACTTTTCAGGCCAAGTATTGTAAATGTAATCCCTACCATGTACTACGGTAAATAAATTGTCATCCTGCTCGTTCCATTCCAAACCTACGATACTCCTCAGGCCGGTTGCGAACTTTTTGCCGTCCTTTTGAAGCTGTCCCTTTTTATTTGCATCAAATTTCCAAACCCCTGCCCTATGTTCCAAGATAGGGCAGGGATTTATACCCGGTGACATGAATACCCTGTCATCTTCTTGGCAGGCATCGGACGGTGCCCCGAAAACCGTGTAGAGATTACCCTTCTTATCGAACGCGATGGGTTTGGCATCGTGCTGCTTTGGGGGCTGGGTGTCGCGGACTATGAGTTCAATTTGGGAGTCAGGAACCAACTTATCGGTCAATTTTTGACGGAATATGCGGGTTACGGAACTAAAGTAGAGATAACCGTTATGAATACGCATCGCGGTTCCATAGCTGCTCTTATCGAGATAGTCATCGAAAGTTTCGACTATATCGGCCTTACCATCGTTGTCCGTATCACGAAGGGCAGCGTTCCCACCAAGCGAATCGGGAAACCTCAATTTCACGTAGATGTCGCCATTGTCATTTACAGCTAGGTGTCTGGCCCGCCCTTTCAAGCTATCGACCACGACCACAGCTTCGAATTCGTCCGGTAAAAACAAGCCACCATTGTCAGGATCGCCCGCGGGCATTTCAGGGGAACATTGGCAAAGGCTCATACCGGCCAAAAGGATGAAAAAATAGATGGACCAGTTTTTGCCCAATGATGCTATTTGATAAGAGGCTTCCGATTTTTTGTTCATATCATTCAAAACATTTTTTTAGAAATTTGAGATCGATCCGAATAATTTAAAATTAATCGAAAAACTAAGACAAAAACGATTCCTTCGGAAGTTCCTCTTTTCATTCGTTTATCCTTGTGTAACCTGCCGAATTACCCGAAGCCAGTTTAAGCCAAGGATCTTTTTAATCCGCTCATTGGTATAGCCAAGCCTTTCCATCGCTAAGGTCATCTGCGGAAAATCACTAATGTCTTTAATTTCACGTGGCAATTCCGGACCTCCATCTAAATCCGACCCTATTGCTATGTGGTCCTCTCCAACTAAATTCACGCCATAGTCGATTACTTTAGCGAGTTGATCAACATGCATCCAATATTCGTCAGGAATGATTCCCTTAAAATTTAGTGGCACCTGCATTGACAATACACTATCTGCGTCTTCGATGGTCTTTATCTCAAATCCCTGAACCGAGGCCGGGGTAGTCTCTTTCGATGTTTGAGTTTTCTGCCATTCCCAATATTTTGAATTGTTAAAGAGGCTTCCGAAGTGAATACCGATTACCCCACCTTTTGATGCAATGGCTTCGGCAGCTTCGTCGGTTATACAGCGTGGATGGGGTACGATGCCGTAGAAGCCCCCATGGCTGTAAACCACTGGCAATTTACTTGCCTCGACCGTTTGTAATATGGCGTCATAATAGCTAACAAGACAGGCGATACGAGGCCGTTCTTGCACAATCTGCGGAATAGCCGCAGCTGCGGTGCTGGTCAAGGCCGTTAACCCTACCATACAGGTAATTCCCAGTATTTGACGCCGTGTGAAATGAAGCTTTGAATCTATAATTTCTATGATTGGCAACGATTCTGTTGCTTCTTCGACCCTATCCATCGATTTTTTTGCCATAACGCTCAACCTTTCAGTAATAAACATAAAAATGTTACCCTAGTCATTTAGTTTAATTAAGTATAGATGACAAAGTGAAAATAGCTATTACTTCTACTTTATGTTAGCCATCCCTTAAAAAAAGGGCGAATAATTTTCTGAAGTATTGATCTGAAAATGGATAAAATTTATTTCTTTAGATTCTTTATAATTATTACCCGCATGCATCTCTGTTATTTGGGCTTTATAGCGTTGTGACAGCATAATGTGTTTCATATGCTATTGATACTTCGATTTAATTTATGGCAATACAATAGGATGATAGGTGTTCATGCATAATTGAATTTTATATCAGGGCAGGGTGTACTTTAAGACGATGCCTTCGAAAGTTCCTCAAAAATCCGTTTCCCGACAATGTTCTCTTGACCAGGTTTCAGCATGAAAACGGTAAGGTCGATGCTGTTTTCATCTTCTCCCCAAGCGATAACCTCGATTGAAGGATTTCCGTTCCGTAATTTGTCTCCCAGCTGACTACGTGATATTTTGATTTTTGAATTGTCCCATTTTATATTCATTTTCGGTGTGTGGTTTGAAATCGGGGGAACGGTCACACTGACCTCGACACCATCGGTTTTTTTGACAGTTTTAGTAATGACGGCAACCCGGTCTTCCCACATTTTCCATTCCTTTTCATGATCTCTTTTTACATAACTGTCCAGCGCAGCGTACATACCCAACATTTCTTCTTTGTTGACTTTCATTCCTCGGCCTATAGTGCCCCCATTTGGGGAATGGTTCAGCCTTGCGGCGGCAATAATATCCTTTTTCCCCATTAAAACTCCGGCACTTTGAGGACCACATATCGCCTTACCTCCCGAAAGGGCCACGAAACTAAAGCCCATATCGTTAAACTTCCAAAGATTGGATACTGGGGGTACATCGGCAGCGATATCGATAGTGGCCGGAAGCTTGTGTGTTTTAGCCAGCTGAAGCCATTCTTCATGCTTTATCTTTCCTTCGAGGGTTTTCCAATTCAAAAAGTGCATCGAAGCCGTTTTTTCGTTTACGGCCTTTTCGACATCAGCTGCCGTTTCTACGGGAACCAATGTGATTCCCGTGATTTCGAGCGCATGTTGATAGCCATCATAGTGTTCTTTTTGGATGATGACCTCCGATTTTATTCCTGCTTCTTCCAAACGGTGGGGAAGGCGTTTAATGCGCTCCTCGTCCGTTCCCGTAAGTATGCCCGCCATACCCAATGTTAAGGCCGATGAGGCACCGGAGGTTACCATGGCCGCTTCGGAGCGGACCAGCTCGGCTATCTTTTCCCCAACCTTGTCCTGTACTTCATTAAGCATTATGAATTCGCGGGAAGAGTCGTTGATGGCCGCTATGACCTCCTCGTTCATCAACGAGGCCGTCATGCTGGTGTATGTGCCAGCTGCATTGATAAACGTTCGCAAGCCTAGTTCTTTGATAAGGTCGCGCTTAAGACTTGGTTGCGCATAGGGGGCGCCGAATACAGACTGGAAAGGGATTAGGCTTGCGGCAATGGCACCGGTGGCCGGTGTAATCGCGGCCCACTTAATAATTTCTCTTCTTTTCATAGTAATAGTATGTTACTCAATGATAGTTGTTGGCCGGGGCGGGGTCCGTTGTGCAATCGGAATTATTGTTCGTTAAAAAATTACTACAGGCTTAGCTGAAAACTTGATTTCACTTTTGGCCAACTGATGAAACCCAAACGTTTTATAACGGAGAGGGTTTTGGCAAAGTTTTAAATATCCCACCAAACCTTGCTAATTAACGAATTTCCTTGCCCTTGCCGATCTACTGCTTCTTGAAAATTAGTCATATTAATGGTTCCTTCCGAATCGGGAAGCACAAAACGAGTCGGAATCTGTCCTCCAGTAAGATTGCCGGGATAATTTACCGTTACAAGTTCGGGGTATCCGGTACGCCTCCAATTCGAAAATATTTCATATTCGTCCAAAAATAACGCTACCCATTTTTGGGTCTGTATCTGTTCCATTTGTTCTTCCATTGATTTATTGATCAACGCTTCCATCATACCATAAATCGGCTGACCCGAATGTAGCTTTGGTAGTATCAAACGCATTTGCAGCTTCCTCCAACGCTTTCAGCATATCGGCATATATAAAGGGCTGCTCATCGTACTTGGGCGTTTATACCTGTTCACTGCCCCCTTTTCCAGCTTCCATATATGAAAAATTACCATATAAATCGGTAAGGGAA
This sequence comes from Pricia antarctica, assembly GCA_011050085.1. Lineage (GTDB taxonomy): Bacteria > Bacteroidota > Bacteroidia > Flavobacteriales > Flavobacteriaceae > Pricia > Pricia antarctica_A. The sequence continues at coordinate 171,440 of DRGL01000069.1, forward strand.
ACATCGCCTTGCTCAGAATTGAAAACTAACTCATTATTTTAAAGGCACAAATTTTAAGCAGACCGGGGAATTAACCTTTATGGTGTTTCCTGTAGGTATCAGCAATCCAGTTTGCTTATTCCGTTTGAAAATAACGATTTCATCGCTGCCTCCATTTCCGACCAACAGAAAATTTCCAGTGGGATCTATGGCGAAATTACGGGGGTTCTTGCCCAAAGAAGATTGGCGGCCTGAATAGGTCAGTTCCCCCTTCTTGTTGATGGCATAGATGACTATCTCATCGATATCGCCACGAAGCGATCCGTAAAGAAAATTACCGTCGGGCGAAATATGTATGTCCGCAGCATCTATCCGCCCTTTATACCCTTGGGGCGACAAGGTGACCGACTGTTTGGGAAGTAACTTTCCATCATGATAATTGAAGACGGTCACGTTACCCGTCATCTCCTGTATCAGATAGGCAAATTTTCCGTTGGGATGAAAAGTAAAATGGCGTGGACCGTTGCCGGCCTCGATTTTTACGAAAGGGGGATCTTCCGGGGTCAATGGGGAAGATGTGGTAAAGTCTACATTGTAAATATTCAGCTTGTCCGTTCCCAGGTCAGCTACGTAAAGATATTTGTTATCGGGGGATAACACCGTTGAATGGACATGTGGTCTCTCTTGGTTCTTGAGGATACTGCTCCCTTCGTATTGAATGGATTGAATATCGGATCCCACCGAACCATCGGCGTTCACTGGAACGGCGGATAAACTTCCTCCGCCATAATTGGCCACAAAAACAAACTTGTTTTTATCGTCAACCGAAACATAGCAGGGACCATCACCACCCGAGCTCGCCCTGTTCAAAAAATCAAGTTTTCCGGAGACCGGGTCAAAAGAAAATGCGATGACCGATCCTTCCCCACCACCTACTTCGCTGACGGCATACACCCGTTTCCCATCTTTCGAAACGGTCAGGTAAGATGGATTTTTGATTCCCGTAGCTTCCGCGCGATAACTGTATTCCCCAGTATCGCCATTGAATTTATAAACATATATGCCCTCGCTCTTGCCGGGTTCGGTATAGGTGCCTATCAGTAGATTAAATTCTTCGGACGTATACCCCTCTTGCGCGAGGATAGTGGAAAAAGACCCTATTACCGTCATAAGGATTAATGTGATTTTTCTCAGATAGGTATGCTCCATAGTCAAATTTAATTAAAGTTCCCTGATATTATACGACGAGGCAACTAATTGGTTTATTTAAATACTTTTCCCCTTTTACTTTTGTATAGGATATTAGGAAAGGCTAGAAAAAAATGTCATTTTACTTAAAATTGCCATAGTATGTTGTTTTATTCTTTATCCTTCGGAATTCTTTTGTGCCAATAGGAAGCGAGAATAGAGCCAGTACTATTCATCAAGGGTCCAAAGACTGCAGGTGCCAGACCCATGGCGGCTATTTTGCCCAATGAATTGGCTATACCCGAAGTGAGTCCACCATTCTGCATTCCCACTTCCAATGCAATGGTGCGTGCATCTTGCTCGTTCAAACGCACTAAACGAGCGTACCAATACCCCAATATATAACCGAATACATTATGGATTAGCACCAATAGCATTAAGATGCCACCAATATCCAGAAGGCTGTCCCTACCAGCTGGTCTTCAATCTGTTATCAAGTTTTGGGTTACTGCTATTGATCAATTTCTCTTTTCCCGTTACCAGGTTCTCTTACTTAAAACCATGTCCAGTGTCTCTTTGGACATCTTTCCTAATTCAGGATGCTTGTCCAACCATACCAAAAATTCCTTTTTTAGCTGTTCTGTCCACTGACTGTCTATCTCTCCTGTGGTGTACTTTTTGGACTTTATCATTTCGAACCCAAACTGGTCCTTAAGGGCAACAAATTCAGCAGTGCTTACTACCTGTTCGACCAAATGCGCTGGAATAAAAAGAACGCCCTCCCTTTTTGCAAGGACAAGATCACCTGGCAATACCATTACTTGGCCTATCCGTATTGGCGTATTGAGCCCCATAAGCACTTCTTCCTCCAAAAAGGACGGGTGAAAATCGCGGACAAAGGCATTGAATCCATCCATCTGGCTTAAGCTCTCCAAATCCCTTGCACTGCCGTTAAAAACAACTCCGTTGTCAGACTTGCTATATATTGACGTCGCCAAGGTGGCACCCATAAGCGTCCCCGCATCGATCTTACCAAAACTGTCGGCCACGTATACGTCTCCTTTGGAAAGCAACTCTATAGGCCAGGAATTGGTATTGCCCTTTCTGCCTTGGGAATTAATCCCCCTCTCCTTAATGTTCCTCTCGACATCGGGGCGGCTCGGCATGAACTGTGCGGTAAGTGCCCTACCTACAACGGGGACATCGTTGTGTACCATTTTCCAATCGCCCTCGAACTGATTCTTATATCCTTCATTTTCGAGCACGGTCCATGCATCGTCGATACCTATTTTCTTTGCCCTTTCTATTAGGCTTTCAGGAATTTTGGGGCGGCCGTCATCAAACCGGTCGCCCTTCCATTCCGAGGTCAAAAAAATCAGTTCATCTTTGGAAATGGTCTGTGAACTGGAAATTCCAATACAGAAAACACCAAAGAAAATGCTGAATAGCAGCTTCGTATTTATAGTCATTTTTACTTGGTTTAATGAAATATCCCCTACTCTTGGATATCAAAGTTGAACATTACATTCTATTAATTCTGGCAAATCGATGATATCTAATCCAATGCGGCAATACAGTCCATTTCCACCAAGGAGATACCGGGTACCCCACCATAAACCGCTACTGTTGTACGTACTGGAGGGTTTGCACCAAAACGACCACGATAGACCTCGTTCATAACTTTGTAATCCGCTATGTCCGCCAAGTATACGTTTACCTTTAATACCTTCTCCATAGAAGAACCGTTGTTTACCAATTCTTTTTCAAGTTCTTTAAGTGTAAAATCGGTATGTGTTTTGATGTCCCCTTCAAATTGGGCCCCTTTTCCCGAAACATACAATGTATTGCCATGCCTAACCGCCCCTGAGTACATTGGTATATCTTGATCCGTTACGATATCGCCCACTACTTCTTTTCGTAAGACGTCATCTTTTTTCATGGCACTCATGGCCCCTACGCCAAAAAGTCCTGCAAGACCCATTCCTATTTTTTTAAATGATTCCCTTCTACTTGTTTTGTTTTTCATTTGTTGCATTTTAATTTATATTTAATTTATTCATCTTCTATCTTGTCCAAGCTTTGCCAATTGTCATGTCTATCTAAAAAGTTGAAATAGAATGATAGTTATGTAAGTTATTTATTTTAGTAGGTACAAATTTCAAGCATACGGGCGAGCCTACCTTTATTGTTTCAGTGGTATAGGTCAACCTCTTTGCTTTATTTCGCTTAAAAACTACATTCTCATCACTATCGCTATTTCCGACCAATAGAAAATTGCCCGTTGGATAAACGGAGAAATTCCTTGGCCCCCTGCCCAAGGTAGATTGGCGGCCAATGTATTTCAAAATTCCTTTTTCGTTCATGGCATAGATTATTAATTCATTCAAGTTACCGCATAGTGAACGGTAAAGGGACTTGCCGTCCGGTGAAATATGGATAACTGCTGCATCTGCGGGACCATTGGAATCTTTTGACACCAAATCCACCGATTGCAAAATCTTCAACTTGCCATTGTTAAATTCGAAAAAGGTATTAATCCCCATAAGCTCTTGAATGGAATAGGCGAATTTATGGTTGGGATGAAAAGTAAAGTGGTGGGGGCCACTTCCTTGTTCTACCTTCACATACGCGGGGTCGGATGGCGGTAGTGGATTGGGTCTGGCGACATCGACATTGTATGTGTGTATTTTATCGGTTCCCAAATCGGGAACGAATAGGAATTTATTGTCCTCCGACAGTACCGATGCATGGATACGCGGGCCCCGCTGTTCAGGTACGAAACTTTTTCCTTCATACCGGATGGATTGGATGGAAGCGCCCAAAGAACCCTCGGGTCTAATCGGAAGGGCGGCCAAACTGCCACCGCTATAGTCGGCCATTAAAGCGTACTTATTGGCCCTATCGACCGAACTATAGCAAGGACCTTTGCCGCCTGAACCAATACTATTGATATAGTCCAATTTGCCAGTGGCCGTATCAAATGAAAATGCGCTTACCTCTCCTTTGCCACCAGCTATCTCATTAACGGAATAAACATGTTTCCCTTCTTCTGAAACCGTCAAAAAAGATGGGTTCTTTATTCCCGCCGCTTTGTCCCTATAACTGGATTTTCCAGTTTCGCTATTAAATTCGTACACATAGATTCCATCGCCCGTTCCCACCTTGGTATCAGTGCCGATCAAGAGATTATAGGAAGTGTCGGTCATGGTTTGTGCCCTGACCATGGAAATCGTACAAAGTACACTACATAGGGTTGAAACATTCCTACTTTGTGCCAATCGCATAAACAGATACATCATTACTAATATTCCTAATGTGCTATTGATCTTATTGTTCCGTCCTCAATTTACATCATGCTATCGGCTATTCGAACTTAATGGTTCCAAACTTATCCAAATCGTGAAAGGATTGTTCTATAGTCGGGGACCAGGACCATTTCACCTCGGTACCGGTATCATAATCAATTCTGTAAAAATTTGCGCTCCATAAGGTGCCGCTTTTTGGGGGGACAAAGGATAGGAGTCCTAATGACCTATATGATATAAAGACCTCCGCACTCCATGAGGTAATCTTTCCGTCCAGTTCTTGTGGCCCACCCAATACTTCAACTTTATTGATTGTTCCATACGTATTCCTATCATATCCATTAAAGGGTATCCAACTTACTCCGTTTTTGGAGTTGGAGATGGTCAAAAGAAGTTGTTTTTCAAATTGGTTTACCTCATATTCAAAATACTTTGTCTCCTGTGTGTCCGTTTGGAAGAAAACCTCGAAAACATCACCCTTCCAAATTTTATCCATATCCTTATAATCCGAAGTAGTAATTTTATCATCCTCGCCTTGAAAGAGGACATATATCCCATTTTCCGATGCCAAGACTTTAAATTTACTTTTATACTCAGATCCCTCCGGATCCAGTTTGGTAAGGGCCGACCATTCGGTCTTGTCCCATTCGGCATTATCGCCTTTTCCCGTAATATTGAAATCACTACACCATTTGACCAAAAGTGGCTCCTGAAAACCCTCTGCTAATTTACTGGGACTACCATTGGCAGACTTATCGTCCAAAGATTGTGAAAAAGCATAAATGAATAGCATGTTGGCTAAAACTGCGGCAACAAATGTTTTTGTCCTTATCCTATCTTTATACATTTATTATTGATTTAGAGGTATTGTCTACTTGTTATCGATGGTTCGGTTTCGTATTTCCTTGACGTTTAAAGCACTTACCGGAGATGATTCATTACCGAACCTTTTTCGGATATACGTTACTATGGAGGCAATGGCATGGTCGTCCAAATGACCGTGATCCGGCATTAGTCCATTATAGGTCTTTTCCTTGACCATTATGTCACCTTGCATCCCATTAAGGACTATCTCGATCAGTTTTTCCTCGTTCCCGGCGATCCATTCAGATTCATTATAAAATGGTTTAATACTTGAAACGACGAAATTAAGAAACCAATTGAAAGAGCTGTTATAGCCCATCATTATTCTTAGTCCATACCCCATTTAAAGAAAGTGAAAAAAAATATATGACCAATTTGCATTGCAAGAACTGTATTTGTCCCATAGATCTTATTTAATATCTCTGTTATTTTTATAGGTCCAAAAGAGTTTTCAAATGAGTGTTTCCGGTGTATTAAGGTAATAGTGAACGAAATGATGTTTCGTGCTGCAAGTCCCAAATTCTTACCCCTAACTTTTGCGCATAGGGCGCAACCTACTTACGCTAGTGGCAGTAACCATTCTCTTATTTATTTCTAACCTTTTGGAAAGATTCAATTATGGTGTACCTAGCTTTATTTTGAAAGAACTTATTTCAAAGTGATCCAGTCGGAATGTAGTTGTTGGATTTGCCGCAAATTGGTCCCTATTATCAGTGGTTTCAAGGGCGTTTGCCGCAAAAGCCACCTCTAGCACAGTCGTTCTCTTATAAGAATATTATCTAAACATCTAAAATCCAGTGCATTATAAATGGAATCAATTAAATAACACCGCGTAAACGCGTTAGCCTCTTGCTATTCCATTTTTTTAATTATCAGTAGATACAAGTTTTTGGGTACTGGTCGGAGTAAAGTGATTCTTTACCAAGGCCATATCCTCCATCAGTTTCCGGTCGATTACCTTGGCTTAGATTTGAGTAGTCTTTAGTGATGTATGTCCAAGCATCTTACTTACCGATTCAATAGGAACACCGTTGGATAGCGTTACCGTTGTTGCAAATGTATGTCGCGCCAAATGGGTGGTCAAGTTCTTTTTGATACCGCATGCTTCCGCTATTTCCTTTAGATAGGCATTCGATTTCTGATTGGTCGAAACTGGTAAAATACCTTCGCCCCTGACAACAAACGGATGCTGTTGGTACCTTTTTAGGATATCCTCTGCAATAGGAAGTAAAGGAATACTACTTAGTGTTTTGGTTTTTCTTCGATGCGTCTTAATCCATTTTTGACCTTCAACATCTATTGCTATTGCTTCTTCGGTCAGATTCTTCACATCTACATATGACAGTCCGGTAAAACAGCAAAATATAAAAATGTCCCGTATTCGTTTCAACCTCTCATTATGAAACTCGATATCAATAAGCTGCCGTAATTCATCCTCGGTCAGATATTTTCGTTCCCTCGTTTTCCAGCTGGCTTTCCAATGAAAGAAAGGATCTCTGGAAATCCATTGATTGGCATAGGCAATTCGGATTATTTTTTTGAGGTTGATGATATATTTAACCGCTGAATTATGCCCTAATTTCCTTTTCGATTTCAAAAAATATTCCAAGCCTGTTATAAACTCGTGATTCACCTTTTCTACGGGAATGTCCTTTCTATTATACTTGTGGGTAACGAAGTCCTTGGTGTGCTTGAATGCGGTTTTGTAGCGTTGCAGGGTTCCCGATGAAAACTCCGTTCCCACCAAACTGGCCATTTCATCATTATGGTTCCGGAAGATTTCCAAAAGCATCCATTTTTTTTTCCGCTTACCCAGATAGGTATCGGTAATGGCTTGGGCACTTATCGGTTCCCCACTTTTCAGAAGTTCTTCATGAATCCGGTAGCAGCGGTTTCTGACGTAATCCAAAAAAATATTGAATTCGGATACCTTCTTCGTGGTACCCCGTAATTTCCCGCCCGTAGAGCACCATCTCTTTGTGTCTATCTTTTTTCCCAAACTAAATTCACCTCGCTGTCCGTTAACCGTTATTCGGGCATACAAGGGAACCAGGCCATCTGTGTCAGATTTCCTTTTCTTTGGGTAGAACAGTATGGATACGGTGCCGAACACGAACAGAATTTTAATGGTTCCTGTTTGAAGTTATAAAAAGAATTCCACCAAAAAAACACCTGTAGATTTCGTTAACACTCAAAAAAGCTCATTTTTACGAATCTTTCAACGGGTAAAAGAGGCACCGAATTGCTCACCTTTTATTTGAATTCAAATGGATTTATTTGGTTTAATGTGAAAATAAAAAAGCCCCTAAATCATTGATTTAGAGGCTTTTTGGACTAATTTGGATTTCTCCTAGCGGTCTGGACGGGACTCGAACCCGCGACCCCCTGCGTGACAGGCAGGTATTCTAACCAACTGAACTACCAGACCGTGGCGTTTAGCGACTGCAAATATACATCGGTTATTGAATTGCGCAAACAATTTTTTGAAAATAATCTACAGCCCTATATAAATTTCTGTCGCTCAGTCATAAACGTATTAAATACGGTTGAAAAATCGTTGCCGATATCAACACTGACGTACTTGATGCGATATTGGGCACATTTCAACTTCAAGGCTTCAAAGTACTGGGCCACACTATCTTGGTAGGCGACTTTGATGGAATCGGAATATAAATCGATGTGTTCGCCGGTTTCTACATCCAAAAAACGTTTGGGCGTGTTCTCAAAGTCAAAGTGTACTTCGGTCTGTTTATCCAAAAGATGCAATACTACCACTTCATGCTTGTTATGCTTCAAATGTCGTAACGCATCAAACAACTTTTCATCGTCGGTTTCGGTCTGAAACATATCGGTAAACAAGAAGATAAGGCTTCTGCGCTTTACCTTTTCGGCAATGAGGTGCAAATAGGTATAGGTATTGGTTTGATGGGCGGGTTCAATATCTAAACTTGTCTCGCTCAGTTTTGCCAAAAGCATTTGGTAGTGACGCTCGCTGCCTTTTTCCGGGGCGTAGTAATCATAAGCATCGGAATAGATACTCAAGCCAACTGCATCCCTTTGCCGCTTTAAAACGTTCATAAGGGCGGCTATGGCCAAAACACCGAATCCAATTTTATTAAGGTCGTCAATACCCAAGTTCTTCACTTTGGGATAGTACATCGAGGCCGAGCTGTCCAATATCATATGACAACGCAAATTGGTTTCCTCTTCGTAGCGTTTGGTATAAAGTTTATCGGTCTTGGCGAAAAGCTTCCAATCGATATGCTTGGTACTTTCGCCGTTATTGTAGATTTTATGTTCGGCGAATTCAGCGGAAAAACCGTGAAACGGACTCTTATGTATACCACTTATAAAACCTTCAACGACCTGGTTCGCCAATAGCGCCAAGTTTTGAAATAAGGAAGCTTTGTTTAATTCAGAGTGCGGATCCATAGCAGTAAGATACGATTTTCGGGATGGTGTAAACTTGTTGAAATTGAATCATTGGGTTTGAAATGAAGGTACTGATGCCATCAAAAATCAAAAATCAAAAAATCCCGCCAAAGGCAGGATTTTTTTTTAACTATATCCCTTTCAGGAATCAAAGATATCTATAATACCGCGTCAATAGCATCGGTATAGGCTTTCTTTGGAGAAACCCCAACTTGCCTATTTACAATTTCACCGCCTTTGAAAACAAGTACGGTAGGAATGTTTCGCACACCATACTTGGCGGCAAATTCTTGGTTGGCGTCTACGTCAACCTTACCAACAACGGCTTTACCTTCATATTCGGTACTCACCTCATCAATAATCGGACCAACCATTCTACAAGGTCCGCACCATGCGGCCCAAAAATCTACTACTACAGGTTTATCGCTTTTTAGGACTACTTCGTCAAAAGTGGCGTCCGTAATTTCTAATGCCATACTATTTACTTTTATATATTATGCAAACTTAGTCAAATATTACATGTATTTCTTACTCCATACAGATTCGTTTTGACTATAACGCTATTGGTTTAGCCGATCAATTTAGCTTATAAAGAACCGCATTCTCCTTCAAACTCGCCAAAAGTTCACTCGAAATCTGTACTTTCTGCTTCCGGCTTGATAGCCTGACTTTTATCTGCTGGTCCATCTCATATACCACAAAGTTCAAGGGATGGCTACCTTTGTGCATTACCAACGTATCCTTTAACTGATGAATGCCTTCTTCTTTTAGTTCGTCAATATTCAATCTAATGGTCAGTTTCTTGGCATAGGTTTCCATAACTTCCTGCAATAACATAAAGCTATTATACTGAATGCGAGGTTCGCCCTTTTGACCGGTGTCTCGGTTCGTCCACCCCTCTTTTACAAAAACTTTTAGGTAGGCAAATGAATTGATCATCAAGAAATGCCGGAACTTGAGATATTCCTCCCCAAAAATTCGGAACTCGTACGATTCGGAATAGTCTTCCATCGTGAACATCGCCCAACCCTTTCCGTTTTTTGAAACGCGATGCTGTACGTCGGTAATGACTCCGGCGAGTGCCAGTTCCCGATTGACATAATTCTCCAAAGTGTTGATATTCGAAACCTCAGCGTTACAAAAAGCATCGATTTCTGTTCTGAAATCATCAAGGGGATGACCTGAAATATAGATACCGACCACTTCTTTCTCTCGTCGAAGTTTTTCCATGGTACCCCATTCCTCACTAGGCGGCACTGTAGGTTCGGGAATCTGAACCTCGCTGAAATCACCGAAAAGACTTACTTGAGCGGAATTTTCGTTCTCCTGGAATTTTGATCCGTACTTGACCACTTTTTCCAAAAAGGTCACACCATCGCCCTCATCCTGAAAATACTGGGCACGATGGGCCACCCCGAAAGAATCAAAGCCACCGGCGACGGCCAAGCTTTCAAAGGCCTTTTTGTTTGCGGCCCGTAAATCGATACGTTTGGCCATATCAAAAACGGACTTAAAAGAACCGTCCTTCTTACGATGGGCCACTATGGTTTCCACAGCGGAACGGCCGACACCTTTGATGGCGCCCATACCAAAACGTACCGCACCGGCTTTGTTGACCGCAAATTTATAGTACGATTCGTTGACGTCGGGCCCGAGTACTTCAAGCCCCATACGCTTACATTCCTCCATAAAGAATGTTACCTGCTTGATGTCGTTCATATTGTTAGAGAGTACCGCCGCCATGTATTCTGCGGGATAATGGGCCTTCAGGTAGGCCGTCTGGTAGGCGATATACGCATAGCAGGTGGAGTGACTTTTGTTAAAAGCGTAGGCGGCGAAGGCTTCCCAGTCTTTCCAGATTTTCTCAAGCACATCCCGTGGATGTCCCTTTTTTTCGCCACCATCCAAGAACTGGGGCTTTAGTTTTTGCAGTAGCGCAAATATTTTTTTACCCATGGCCTTTCGCAGTACGTCGGCGTCACCTTTAGAAAAACCTGCCAATTTTTGGGACAATAGCATCACCTGCTCTTGATAGACGGTAATACCATAGGTTTCCTTAAGGTATTCTTCCATATCCGGAAGGTCATAGGCGATTTCTTCGTCGCCGTGTTTTCTTCGGATAAAACTAGGGATATATTCCATCGGACCGGGACGGTACAGCGCGTTCATGGCAATCAAGTCATCGAAAACGGATGGCTTCAAATCCTTCATGTGCTTCTGCATGCCGGGGGATTCGTACTGGAAAATCCCTATGGTATCACCCCGTTGAAACAGTTCATAGGTTTTTTCGTCATCCAACGGAAAGTCATCCGGCACCAAATCGATGCCGTGTTTGGCCTTTACGATCTTGACGGTGTCCTTAATTAAGGTCAATGTCTTTAATCCAAGAAAATCCATCTTCAACAAGCCTGCACTTTCTACAACGGAGTTGTCGAATTGGGTCACGTAAAGATTTGAATCCTTAGCGGTCGCTACAGGAACGTAATTGGTGATATCGCTAGGCGTAATAATCACTCCGCAGGCATGAATACCTGTATTTCGCACCGAGCCTTCGAGAATACGGGCCATGTTCACGGTCTGCCCCTCTAAGTCATCAGTTTCAGCAATATTTAATAGTTGATTGACTTTTTCAAGATCATCGGATCGAAACTTCTTTTTTAAATCGGCCTCCGACACCCCAAATATCTTACTCAATTTCGACATAGTCGGAATCAACTTTGAGATCCTATCCGCATCGCCCAAGGGAAGATCGAGAACCCTTGCGGTATCCCGAATCGAAGATTTGGCGGCCATCGTACCATAGGTGATAATTTGCGCCACTTGGTTCGCCCCGTATTTTTTGATGACATAATCCATCACACGCCCCCTGCCCTCATCATCAAAGTCGATATCGATATCGGGCATCGACACACGATCGGGATTCAAAAACCGCTCGAAAAGGAGGTCGTACTTTAATGGATCTATGTTGGTAATTTTTAAGCAGTAGGCAACTACTGAACCGGCAGCGGAACCACGGCCCGGTCCGACGGAAACATCCATATTTCTAGCCTCGCGAATGAAATCTTCCGTTATCAGAAAGTAACCAGGGTAACCGGAATTCTTGATCGTGTCCAATTCAAAATCAATACGTTCCCTTATTTCAGAAGTAATTTCGGGATAGCGTTTATTGGCACCTTCGTATGTGATGTGCCGTAAATAAGCGTTTTCGCCACGATTACCACCATCGGCCTTGTCTTCCGCAACTTTAAAGTCTTCTGGAATATCGAACTTGGGCAAGAGCACATCACGTGCCAGTTCGAAGGCTTCTATTTTATCTACTACTTCCTGTACGTTCAAAATGGCTTCGGGCACGTCTTTGAAGAGTTTCTTCATGGCGTCGCCAGACTTGAAGTAGTATTCTTGGTTGGGGAGTCCGTAGCGATAGCCCCGGCCCCGGCCTATGGGTGTGGCCTGTTTTTCCCCGTCCTTCACGCAAAGCAGAATATCGTGCGCTTCGGCATCCTCTTGAGCGCAATAATAGGTGTTGTTAGTAGCCACCAGTTTCACTTCGTGCTTCTTGGCGAATTGTAAAAGCACTTGGTTGACCCGGTCCTCATCCTCTTGCCCGTGGCGCATCATTTCAATATAGAGGTCATCGCCGAACTGTTGCTTCCACCAGAGCAGGGCTTCCTCGGCCTGGTTCTCACCGACGTTCAACACTTTACCGGGTACCTCGCCATAGAGGTTACCGGTAAGCACGATAATATCCTCCTTGTATTGCTCAATGACCTTGCGATCGATACGCGGCACATAGTAAAATCCGTTCGTATAGGCAATTGACGACATTTTACAAAGATTGTGATAGCCTTTCTTGTTTTTGGCCAGCAGTACAATCTGATACCCATAATCTTTTACATTCTTATTGGTATGGTCTTCACAGACAAAAAATTCGCAGCCGATAATGGGGGTAATTTCCTGTTCGTTGGCAGGCTCTCCATTTTCCTTGGAAGTTTGGTTTCTTTCCCGAACACCTTTGTTGTGCGCGCCCATTTCCTTAACGAAATGAAAAGCGCCCATCATATTCGCGTGGTCGGTCAGTGCTACCGCCGGCATCTGATTGTCAGCGGCGGATTTCACCAAATCTTTAATGTTTATGGTCGACTGCAAGACCGAAAACTGGCTATGGTTGTGCAGATGGCTGAATTGTGCATCTGCAAGAGTCTTGATATTTTCCTTTATCTCTTCTTTGGATATCTCTTCCGCATCATTCAGGCCAAGTGTTTCGGCTATTCTTTGGGATGCTTTTTTAAGATTGATATGTTTAAGACCGATAAGTTGGATTTCCTGTGGATTGGCCTCGGAAAAGTTCTCGAAATAATCCGGCTGCACATCCAATTTTTCCATCGGATAAAACTTTCTTCGTACCAACTCCAAAAAACAGCGTGTGGTAGCTTCGACATCGGCCGTCGCATTATGTGCTTCAGCAAAAGGAGCTGAAAAAAGGTATTCGTGCAGCTCCGTTAAGGTAGGAAGCTTAAACTTACCACCGCGTCCGCCGGGAATTTGACAAAGCTTCGCGGTTTCTTCTGTACAGGTATCCAGGACCGGTAATTGCTGAAGCGGATTGTCTACCGCCAAACGGTGAAACTCCGCCCCCATGATATTCAAATCAAATCCAACGTTCTGGCCTACAATAAATTTGGTCTTGGCCATAGCTGCATTGAACTTTTCCAGGACTTCAGCTAAAGGCAGTCCCTGCTGCTCTGCTAAAGCCGTAGAGATGCCATGGATCTGCTCTGCATCATAGGGAATGTTGAAGCCTTCAGGACGCACCAAATAATCTTGATGCTCGACCAGATTTCCCATGCGATCGTGCAACTGCCAAGCAATCTGTATACAGCGCGGCCAGTTGTCGGTGTCGGTAATGGGGGCGTTCCAACGCTTGGGAAGTCCCGTAGTCTCTGTGTCGAAGATAAGGTACATTGTAGGGTTTTTATCGGGTTAAAAAACTAATCAACCCATACCGTAAAATTAGGCAATCGAACAAGCTTAAAAAAAAGGATTTCTCAAGAGTTATTAACGTAGTTCTTAGGTTGGCCAGAGCCAATAATTTCTTATATTCAGTTTTCAAAAAGCCGATTCAAATGAAAACTGGAAGACCATTCTCCACTATAAATAAATCACTTTTCCTCTTCGTTTTTTTTATTGGGATGTTCCTCGTCAAGGCACAAAACAATGGGGAACGCCCGCCCAACTTCGTTATCATTTTTGCCGATGACCTGGGGTATGGGGACTTGGGCGTGTTCGGTCACCCTACCATCAAAACACCGAATCTGGACCGGATGGCTTTCGAAGGCCAAAAATGGACGAACTTTTACGCGGGTGCGAGCGTCTGTACCCCCAGCAGGGCAGCGCTTCTTACGGGAAGGCTACCGGTTCGCAGCGGTATGGCGAGCAACAAACAGCGGGTACTCTTTCCCGATTCAAAAAACGGACTCCCATCCGAAGAAATTACCATAGCGGAGCAGTTAAAGGAGGTAGGATATCGTACTGCCTGTATCGGAAAATGGCATTTGGGCCATAAAGAACAATTTCTTCCTACAAACAATGGATTCGATTACTATTTCGGCATCCCCTACTCCAACGATATGGACAAACTTTCGGGAAAGGTGTACTCCGATTATTGGAAGCGCCCAAACGACAGTATAAAGACCGAGCATTTTAATGTGCCCCTTCTCAGAAATACAGAAATTATCGAACGCCCCGCAAATCAAAACAACATAACCAAACGCTATTCCGAAGAAGCCATTGCCTATATTAAACAAAATAAAGACAAACCATTTTTGGTATACTTAGCCCACAACCTGCCCCATATACCCCTTTTTGCATCAAAAGACTTTTTAGGCAAGAGCGCACGGGGACTTTATGGCGATGTTGTGGAGGAAATAGATGATGGCGTGGGCAAAATCATGGCCACCCTAAAAGAGGAAGGCCTTGCTGAAAATACTATCGTAATTTTTACTTCCGACAACGGGCCTTGGCTTCCTTTTGAAAACAATGGCGGTAGCGCAGGACTATTGAGAGCCGGAAAGGGAACCACATGGGAAGGCGGCATGCGAGAGCCGACCATCTTCTGGTCTCCAGAAAAGATACGGCCGGGTGTTGTAAGCGACCTTGGCAGCACGATAGACCTATTTACGACCTTCAGCAAATTGGCCGGTGCAACAATTCCGGACGATCGCAGTATAGACGGCGTCGATTTAAGCGGTGTTTTGTTCGAAGGAAAGCATAGTCCTAGGGATACTATGTTCTATTATCGCGGTACCGAGCTTTATGCCGTTCGGCTGGGTGACTACAAAGCCCACTTCATCACCGAAGGCGCCTATGGACAATTTGGGGAACGGGAGGAGCATAAAACCCCCATCCTATATAATCTCAACCAAGACCCTTCCGAGAAATTCGATATTGCTAAAGATCATCCTGAGATTATAGAGCGTATTGATAGCCTTGTGAAAGAACATCAATCGAAGTTGATACGGGGTAAGGATATGTTAGCGGAACGTGAGTAGAAAACAGGTGTCAGTAATGAAGAGTTCGTATACGATGGTATCTCAATCATTTATATTTCAATTGAAACCTACGCTTGATAATTTTAATCAATTATCCATAGCCCACTATTGCGCATTTAAACAAATGGCGTATATTTGCACCCGCTTTACAAGAAAAAGCGAGCTGCAGTCAGTTTTGTTGTCGGTTGCGCTCAAAAGGTTTGTGAAGCGAAAAACACTAAAAAAGTTGAATTAATAATCAGGGTCGGGCACCCTACAAATTAATGTGATATGCCAGTAAAAATTAGACTTCAGAGACACGGTAAAAAAGGAAAACCATTTTATTGGATCGTTGCGGCCGACAGCCGTGCCAAAAGAGATGGTAAGTATTTAGAGAAATTAGGTACCTACAATCCCAATACCAATCCCGCTACCATTGATTTAAACTTTGACGAGGCGGTACAGTGGTTACAAAACGGTGCAAAGCCTACCGATACCGCACGCAATATTCTTTCTTACAGAGGCGTAATGATGAAGCATCACCTTTTAGGTGGTCTTCGTAAAGGTGCACTTACCGAAGATCAGGTAGATGAAAAGTTCAAGGCTTGGTTGGAAGAGAAAGACGCTAAAATTTCCGATAAGGTAAGTGGTTTGGATAAGGAAAAAGCTAAGGCCAAAGCCGAAGCCCTTAAAGCGGAGAAAGAAATTAACGAAAAACGGATACAAGCGGCCACAGAGGCTGACCTTCCTGAAACTCCAGAAGGCGAAGATGCTTCCGAAGAGGTTGAGGCCGTAACGGAAACAGCACCGGAACCAAAAGCGGAGGTAGAGCAGAGTGAAGAAAAAGCGCCTGAAGAATCTAAAAAACCGGAAGCCGAAACTAAGGTAGAGGATAAAAAAGAAGAAAAGACCGACGATAAGAAAGCTGCAGCTGAGCCGGAAACCGAACCGGTAGTTAAAACTCCTGAAGCCGCACAACCGGATGAGGAAAATGCAAAAGATAATTTCGCGGCACCGGTAAAAGAAAAATCGGAAATCGCTGAAGACGATTCCAAAAAAGAGGCACCTAGTGTTCAAGAGGTGGTTTCCGATGAGGACATCTCTAAGAAAGATGCCGATACCCCAAACCCTGCAGACGACAAAAAAGCAGAGGATAAAGCGGACGCTAAGAAATAAAGTAGATAACGATGCGCAAGGAAGATTGTTTCTACCTAGGTAAAATCGTTTCAAAATATAGTTATAAAGGCGAGGTACTCGTTAAGATCGAAACCGACGAACCTGAGATTTACGAAAATATGGAATCAGTACTTATCGCTATGAAAGGCGGTAATCTGGTTCCATTTTTTATTGACCGCTGTCGGTTACACAAATCATTATTGCTTCGCATTGACTTTGAGGAAGTAAAAGATGAAGCCTCCGCAGACCGGATCATGAATCACCAACTCTTTCTGCCTCTGTCTATGCTGCCCAAGTTAGAAGGCGATAAATTCTATTTCCACGAAATTACCGGATTTACTGTTGAAGATAACCTACTCGGAAATATCGGAACCATAACTGGCGTCAACGACACGACCTCCCAAGCCATTTTTGAAGTAGAAAAAGATGGCAAAGAAGTATTAATTCCCATTACCGATGAAATCTTTATTGGACTTGATAGATCTAAGAAAATCGTGAAAGTATCCACACCTGATGGACTAGTTGACCTGTATCTTTCTTAAAACGTATTCTGCTTTCAGTTACCTTGGTTTAGCGGTCACCCTAACTCCAAAAACACCCTATCTAGACTCTTTCTCTTGTTTGTTTTCCCTTTTGTCTATTTAAAATCTAATAGCGAAAGAAAATAGACATTTCAGTAATCCGGTCGCCCATATACCAACATCAAAATTTACTTTAGGCTAAGGTATTGTTATACTTACTCCCATAGGTGACGAAATAACTACGATTGCTGTATTTTTTAGAGACTTGATTTTGCATATCGTTATCTCATTAAATTAGCATTGATCAAACCATTGCATTTTTAGATTCTCTTTAAGGATGGGAAAAAAATAGCCCATCCTTCAAAACATCTTTTTTTCCCGGAGAAAAATATGCCTCATTATTGATTTCTGGTTTCAGAGTTATCAAAAAACAATTTTTCAGAAAGCGTCAACATGTACTTTCACATGGGATAAAACAAGATTCGGAAATAAATTTTCGATACATTACTTCTCCTTTCATCCGGATTACGATGTAACCAATTGTCTCAATTTAGATTTGTCGATGGCAGCGTAGTTCAACTGACATTTAACGGTGCAATAAAGAAGTGTAGCTATCCAAATTGGATTTCATATTTTTTTTTCAAGCTATATTTACTTTAGAACTTTCAATCTTTCACAATGAACCGCATTATTTTCCTCTTCATGCTTATCGGGCTTTGTACTTGTAAAGAAAATAAACCTGCCCCTGAAGAAAAAACCCGGAGACCTCCGAACGTCGTCCTCATTTTTACCGATGACCAAGGCTATCGCGATGTAGGCGTATTCGGTTCGGGGGATATTGCTACACCCAACCTGGACCAGATGGCTGCCGAAGGTATAAAACTGACCAACTACTATGCGGCGCAGGCCGTTTGCTCAGCTTCCCGAGCCGGTATATTAACAGGATGTTATCCGAACCGCATCGGCATCCATAATGCTATGATGCCCGACAGTAAGAAAGGTCTGGACCCATCCGAAACAACCTTAGCGGAAATGCTCAAGGCAGAAGGATATCGCACGGCTATTTATGGCAAATGGCACTTGGGCGACCACCCCAAATTCCTTCCTACCAAAAACGGATTCGACGAATGGTTCGGCATCCCCTATTCTAACGATATGTGGCCCCTACATCCTCAACAAGGTCCCGTCTTCAATTTTGGACCCTTGCCACTGTACGAGAACGAAACCGTTATCGATACCTTGACCGACCAGACTCAATTGACTACCCAAATTACGGAACGCAGTGTAGATTTTATCCATAGAAACAAAGACAATCCGTTCTTTCTATACGTCCCACATCCGCAACCCCATGTACCGCTCTTTGTCTCGGATAAATTCAAGGGGAAATCTCAAAGAGGACTTTATGGTGATGTTATCATGGAAATAGACTGGTCTGTCGGGCAAATTTTGAAGGCATTACAGGAGGATTATCTAGCCGATAATACCCTGGTCATTTTTACGTCCGATAACGGCCCTTGGCTGGCGTACGGCAACCACGCTGGAAGCGCCCTGCCTTACCGGGAAGGCAAGGGCACGGCTTGGGAAGGTGGGCAGCGTGAACCTTTTATCGCGCGATGGCCCGAAAAATTGCCTGCTAGGAAAATCTTTGACGTGCCGGTAATGGCTATTGACCTACTTCCTACCATAGCCAGTATCACCGGTGCGAAACTTCCGGAAAAAACAATAGACGGCATGAATGTTTGGAAAGTGCTGACAGGGGAATCAAATGAGAGTCCACAAGAAGCCTACTTCTTTTATTATCGGGTCAACGAACTCCACGGTGTTCGCTACGGAAAATGGAAACTCTATTTTCCGCATACGTATCGGACCATGAACGGGCAAGAGCCCGGTAAGGATGGTCTGCCCGGTGATTACAAAATGGTAGAATTGAACGAAATCGAACTCTACGATTTGGAAAACGACGAAAGCGAAACCAAAAACGTGGCGGAAAAATATCCGGAAGTCGTTGCGAAAATTAAGGAGCTTGCCGATACCATGCGGTCACGATTGGGAGATGCATTGAAGGATTTAGAAGGCTCGGAAACAAGGGAAGCGGGTTCGGTGCAGTGATGTTAATGTATGAAAAATCCGTTATCTTGACCGTAACGGGTGAATACATAAATAGCCTTATCGTTTAGTCTTCAATAGCAATTACACCCGTCATAACTGAATGAAACTGATAGGTATAGAACAAGGTTTCGGGTGCATCAATAGGTACTTCAAAAGTAAGCGTTCCGTCTTGCGCACCGGTATTCGTAACTCCAGTAGTATAGGCATCAGCATATGTATTGCCCTGAACGGATTTAATGAAAAAGGGGTGTCCCGATGCGCTAATTGTAAATGTGTACGTCTGTCCTCGCTTCAAAGTTAGATTGGCATTCTCAACATTTTCCAAGTCGTCCGAATTAAATAATAAGCGCTCAAGCACGCGTTAGTCAGGTCATAGTTAATAGCTACTACATCTTCTTCACCAGTGTCTTGTGGGTTTGCACCAACATTACCCTGGGCGATCAACGTACCCAAATCTTCCATACTTTGATGAACGTTAATATAACCATCAATAGCAATCATAGCTGTGTAATGTATTGCATCTCCACCTTTATCCAAGCCGTCGGGACCATCGAACGCAATTACGTTTTCGCCAGCATTCCGGTCAACCTATTACTTCTAGCAACGAAATGATAATGGCTCCCGGAACATCTGCAACTGATTCCATGTGAATATGGGCAGGCATGAGCATTGCCAACTGTAGTGCCTTCTAAAGCTATAGTGAACAAGGTTTCACCATTCACACGTTCTGCGAACTTAGCGCTGCCAAATATAGAAGCGTCGGAAACGGCTCCAAGATTATAATCTACACTTTCTCCAGTAAGTTCGTTTTGACCAATATCACCTTGCGCAACTAAAGTTCCCAAATCCTCAACGCTAAGATGTACGTTGCTATAGCCGTCATAAGCCAATAACTCTTAGGAAATGGCCGTGCCGCCATTCAACTCAGTAACATTTGTAGACTTTAATCCGTGGTAATGGCTACCAGAGTTAAATCAAATACGGTATTACCACCTTCGGCGGCTGTGTGCGTAATTCATTCTTAGATCTACCGTATTTACCAACTTCAGTTTGACTATCGTCGAATGATTACTGTACGGAATCAACTTTGCAGTATCCAAAATATCAGGATTGGAAACTTCACCAAAAGCGTACGTATTACAGTCCGAATCTGTAAAAGGTTGGATATCTTTGGAATCTTCGAAATAGGGCCCTTGCGATGTAACCAATGTGCAATCTGGGTTACTGAAACTTGTCAGGTGTAAAATTCCTAAAAGGATCGAAAGAATATATAATGTTTTTACGATAAATCCCATAGTAATTGATTTTAGCTAAATTCGTAAGCCAAAATCATTTACGAAGATTTTAAAAAAAGGTTTGATTTAATTGCAATTTTTTTTAGAAAAAATTCCTTTTCTAAAAAATGGATAGTAAAAATAATAATTTATTGAAACTTGAAAGATCGTTTTAGCTTTAAGGCATTTACAATTAATCAGAGCCGGTCTGCCATGAAGGTGGGTACCGACGGGGTATTGCTTGGTGCATGGGTTTCTTTGGATGAAACTTTGGAGTCTATTCTTGATATTGGGGCAGGAACTGGTCTTATCGCTTTATTGCTTGCACAACGCAGCAGTGCCGATACTATAGACGCGATTGAAATCGATGAAGATGCCTATGAAGAGTGTGTCGAAAATTTTGAAGCCTCTTCTTGGGGCGACCGATTGTTCTGCTATCATGCCGCTTTAGACGAGTTCGTGGAGGAGTGGGATGATTCATATGATTTGATTGTCTGCAATCCGCCTTTCTATGCAGAAGATGTTTCAAGTGGCAATACATCACGTGATACCGCAAGACAAAATGCTGCCCTTCCCTTTGATGAACTTCTCAAGGGAGTTGATTCGTTACTTTCGAAGGATGGGAATTTTGCAACCATTATCCCATTCAAAGAAGAAGTGAATTTTTTGACGCTAGCTCTTTCTTTGGGCTTATATCCTCAGCGAATAACCCGGGTAAAAGGAAACCCTAAGGTCGATGTCAAAAGAAGTTTGATTGAATTCGGTTACACACAAATTGATTGTGACATCAATGAACTCACCATTGAACTTGAAAGGCACCAATACACTGCGGAATACAAAAGGCTTACCCAAGATTTTTATCTGAAAATGTAAAAATCCATTATTTCGTGATTGTTAACTTCTTAAGACAATCGCTGGTAGTAATCAGCTTTCGCTTTTCACCGTTATAGAAGACCGAATCTATTGCAAATGCGGGTCCTGTACAAGGACTAAAATCAACTTCGGTAGCAAAAAGTTCCATTGTATCAATTTCAGTGTTAGATAGTGTTATATTAAACCTATTTTTCCCTTCAGAAAATCCCGAAACCCTAAGCATATATCTTGTTTCTTCATTTTGGAGATCGACCACATCAGTTCTTGTATTATTTTTAAAGTACAGGGAGATATCCCCAGGATTATAAGTTTTGTTCTCAATCAAATTAGTACCGAGGGCGTCAACATACTCAATAACCAATTCTTCGGTAACAACTACATTTGACGACTTATCCGAAAGGCGGTCGATGAAAGTACTTGATGACGGTGCACAGCCTCCAACTTTTCCTCCTCCGTTGTCGTCCTCACACGAAAGTGCAAGTAGAATAATTAAAATATAAAATACTCGCCTCATAAAGTATCTGCTAAGATTGAATCACAGAATTGATTTAAATTACAACAATATTGTAATTTTATGTTGCATTTCATCGTTATCTTTGATTTAAAATTTCTACATGAGACCTGACTTGTTTGAAGCCCCGGACTATTACAATTTGGATGATTTATTTTCTGAAGAACACAAGCTGGTTCGCGATGCGGCCCGTCAATGGGTAAAGCGCGATGTTTCGCCTATTATTGAAGAATACGCCCAAAAAGCGGAATTTCCCAAGCAAATTTTAAGCGGATTAGCGGAAATTGGTGCTTTCGGACCTTACATTCCTGAAGAATATGGTGGCGCTGGATTAGACCAAATCAGTTATGGACTCATCATGCAAGAAATCGAACGTGGTGACAGCGGGGTTCGCTCCACCGCTTCGGTACAATCATCTTTGGTAATGTATCCTATCTACACGTATGGAAATGAAGCACAGCGGAAAAAATATCTACCCAAACTGGCTACCGGGGAATTTATGGGCTGTTTTGGTTTGACCGAGCCCAACCATGGTTCTAACCCAGGTGGAATGACCACAAATTTTAAGGATAAAAGCGACCATTATCTCTTGAACGGTGCAAAACTTTGGATATCCAATTCCCCTTTTGCGGATATCGCCGTGGTCTGGGCAAAAAATGAGGAAGGTCGAATACATGGTTTAATCGTTGAACGTGGTATGAAAGGTTTTTCTACCCCCGAGACCCATAACAAATGGTCGTTACGGGCTTCTGCCACTGGAGAACTGATTTTCGACAATGTAAAAGTGCCGAAAGAAAACCTTTTACCCAACAAAAGCGGACTTGGAGCGCCCTTGGGATGCCTTGATTCCGCCCGTTATGGAATTTCGTGGGGTGCCATCGGTGCAGCTATGGATTGTTATGATACCGCACTCAGGTATGCAAAGGAGCGCGAACAATTCGGTAAACCGATTGCGGCATTTCAGCTACAACAAAAGAAATTGGCCGAAATGATTACTGAAATTACCAAAGCGCAGTTGTTATCCTTTCGATTGGGCCAATTGAAAAATGAGGGTAAGGCAACCACTGCACAAATATCCATGGCAAAACGCAACAATGTTGATATGGCCCTAAAAGTAGCCCGTGAAGCCCGACAGATTTTGGGTGGTATGGGCATCACCGGTGAATACAGCATTATGCGCCATATGATGAATCTTGAAAGTGTTATCACCTATGAGGGCACCCATGATATACATTTGTTGATTACCGGGGCTGATATTACGGGCCATGCCGCTTTTCAATAAAAAAAGCATTAGCTCCTAGTAAATACCCCCGATACGTATAAACTAATTATTTATCTAAATTAAGATCGTTTACGTTTTTCCCGATTTGGTAGCCCTGATCCAGTCCCAATTGGATAGCTTCCTGAAAGTGAATGCCTCCATACAACCTAGAAAGGGCAGCTTCTTCAGCCATTTCGTAAAAATTGTCGAATTTTCTTGGGGTACCGTTGATATCCGTTCGGTTTTCGTGGGTGCGGTCAGTGAATTGATAGTCTTCACCAAAGAAATCGGTCATAATCTCTGCCAGTGCACCCGATTGCACGGAGTGTCCAGATGTATACTCTGGAAATGGGGGCGTACTTAAAACAGGGAGCCAATCGGCATCGATATGTTTATTGATAAAGGTTATAGGTCTAGGATAATTGGTTTCGAACTTAATTTTCCAACAAGAAATGAAGGCATCTGAAATTCCAATGCCTAGTTTTGCGAAGGCTTCAGCCGCTAGGTCCAAACGCGAATCATTTTCCTTAATCAATTGGTTCAGAATAGAGATGGAATGGCCGGGAGGGGTTGCCGTTGTAACAGGGTCGTCTGACCAAAACTCGGCAATGTCTCTCTGGTCGGGCGTAAGTGAGTTTACAACATTATAGACTTCCAAAGCCCTTTGATAGCAAACCGAACTTTCATCTACGGAAAATGGTGGTGGTGGTACTGGTCGAGCGCCACCGGTAATATTTGACATTAAAAAAGGCCTGTTTGAACCCCAATAGGGTTGTAATGCAGATTGAAATTTTGGAGCGGTCGGCACCCAAAACTGATCACCCACGGGTGGCACATAATCATTTGGGAAATTATTAAACTGGGCATCTTTACCACCATCGGTTTCCGACCATGCTAGAATTGCGTTAGCCACATCTTTACCCAGGTTTACTGAAACCTCATGCACGTCACTTCCATTTTCTACCAAAAAAGCCGTATCGAATTTCTCTTCCAATCCAGCTATGGCCTTAAGACGATCCTCGCTGGTATCGGCATAAAAGTACTCTGTCATTCTGCCAAGTACTGCATTCGCTACGGTAGGCCAATGATAGATTTTATTTTGCTCCAATTGGGTGCTAAAGTTGAGATCGGTCAGTTTACCCGAAAGTGAAACCTTATTGGGGATACCTGGTACGACTGCCTCATAAAGTGCAATACTGGTATAACCAAAAGCTCTGGCGGCGACTGGTGGTGTATATCCTGGGGTTTGAATGGTGAGGGTCTTGATAAGGTCGTACCATTCCGTCACGACTTTAGCGTCATAGGCTTCCGCACCATTTTGCGCTATTGGTGTAACTATATCGTCGTCGTTGTCTTTTGTACAAGCTGATAGTACTAGTATTAAAGCAAAAACTAATAAGTATTTATTTTTTAACATGAAGTCTTTTTTTTTAAGGGCGTAAAATTATGCTTTTTATAGTTGGCTACAACAACAATAACAAATGTAGATCGAAGGTTGATTAACCACTGTGCTAAATCAAAAAATATCGACGAAAATGGGGTAGAAACTGACAAACTACACCTTAATTAGGCGGATGTGAATTCACCAAATAACTAAACTAGGGTTCTACACCACAACTTTTGGCCATTTCACAACAAAGAATTGTCGGCGCGACCCGTCGGTAGTATGTTTGTATTGTAATTATTACGGAGTTAATTTTTTCATTTTCATATAGTGTTCTCGATAAAAGAGTCCGGTCTTCAATGATCGGACTCTTTTTGGTTTCAGACGTTATCTTTTATCTCCCATTTTGGTAAAGCTTATAATTGAATTCGGCGAGAATCTACACGTATCGCTTTGGTTTTTAAGTTGATTGCTAAAGTTTATTTATACTTAGAAAGCTTCCTATTAATTGTAAGTCTAATATACTGAAACAAACTAAGGATATATTTTTATAACCACTATACATTGTGATAAGAATAATTTCCACTTCGAAACCTTGGCTATTCCGGTTCTGGGTAATCAGCAAGCTTAATCTCCGATTTTTTTTTTGCCTCGAAGACTTTTGCACTAGTCTTCATATCAGCATATCTTGGATCTTGCACATAATCTTCCTTTCGCATTTTAATAACCTCGATGCTTAGAAAACCGAACTCGCTGACCACCTTCCCGTAAAATCGATAAATGCCTTTACCCCGAAATCGATATTTTGCCGCTATTGGAGGAAAAAGTACCGTATCAAAAACCAGCCCCTGTTGATCGAGCAGCGTGGCAAACTGCATAGCTTTACCTCTATGGGTCTTGGTAGTCTTTACAGTTACCAAGTACCCGTAAATATCGATATACGTATCTAAAAAGCGTTCTAGATCTTTACTGCCTGTCGTATTTTTCGGGGAATCGACCAAAAGTTCAAAAGGACTACACAACCCGAATCCCAATAGCTCGATTTGGCTGAAGGCCATTTCGAGATCCGTAGTATGTAATAGAGGAATCTCAAAATCTTGATAATCGGGACGGAACAATTTTGGATGATCAATTTTCTGTGTCTTTCCCAAGAATAAATGTGCTTTCCATAAAAGTTCATGTTTATTTATGTGTGTAAACCGAAAGGCATCGATACGAATGAGGATGCTAACCTGTTCTATGGATATGGCAACCCGATCAAGAAAATCTTCCAAAGATTCAAAATACCCACCTACGGAACGTACTCTTAAAATGCGTTCTGAGACTCTATCTTCCAATTCTCGCAAATACCCGAAGCCGAGATAAAGGTCTTTTCCACATACGCGGTTACCGTTATTACTGGTATTGATACAGGGTGGATGAATACTGGCTCCCAACATCCGTGCCTCGTGCACATAGAATTCGGAACTGTAGAATCCGCCACCATTATTGAGTACGGCCACCAAATATTCTAAGGGATAGTAGGCGCGTAGAAATAGGGTTTGGTAGCTTTCAACGGCATACGAAGCCGAATGGCCCTTTGCAAAGGCATAGCCCGCAAAGCTGGCGACCTGATTCCAGATTTCGTATATGAGTGTATCATCGTAGCCTTTTTTCCTACAGTTTTCGATAAATTTTTGCTCGACCCGTTGAAATTCCTCCCGCGAGCGGAACTTCCCGCTCATACCCCGGCGTAGCACATCGGCCTCGCCAAGATCCAGGCCTGCAAAATGGTGGGCGACTTTAATCACATCTTCCTGATAGACCATGACTCCATAGGTCTCTGGCATAATATTCAACATGACAGGATGTGCTTTTTCTTCTGCCCTGCCCGGATTTCGATGCCGAAGAATATATTCCCGCATCATGCCACTTTTGGCTACGCCCGGCCGAATGATTGAGCTTGCCGCCACTAAACCCAAATACGTATCGACTTCCAGTTTTTTGAGAAGCATTCGCATCGCGGGTGATTCTACATAAAAACACCCCATACACTGTGCCGTCTTGATCAAGGTATTGACCTTGCTGTCTTTCTTAAAGGCTTTGATATCGTGAATATCGAATTTGGCGAATTCTTCCGGTCTATCGCGTTCCAAGATATCCAAGGTCTCCTTGATTTTAGATAGACCCCTTTGCCCGAGAATGTCGAATTTATAAAGACCCACATCTTCGGCAATAACCATATCATATTGGGTCGTGGGGAAACCTTTGGGCGGCATATTCGTTGCTGAAAACCAATGTATCGGTTTTTCGGTAATCAGAATACCCCCGGCGTGAATACTTAGATAGTTGGGCATACCCTGCAATAAACTGGTATATTTTACGACCAAGGCGGCGACCTTATCTAGCCGGGAGGCCTGAAGGTTGCCATCGCAGAGCATATCGATTTCTTCCTTGGGCAGACCGAATACCTTGCCCAATTCGCGTACCATTCCCCGCCATTTGAAGGTTACATACGTACCCAAAAGGGCTACGTTTTCGAAACGGGCAAAAATATAACGTGTCATTATCGGCCGGTCACGATGTGAAAAATCGATATCGAAATCCGGCGGGTTGGCCCTAAAAATATTAATGAAGCGTTCAAAATAAAGATCAAGCTCCATAGGGTCCACATCGGTAATTCGAAGCAGATAGGCCACAATGCTATTGGCTCCACTGCCGCGCCCCACATAAAAAAAATTCTGTTTTTGGGCAAAGGAAATTATATCCCAATTGATTAAAAAATAGGACACGAAACCCATTTGTTTAATTAGCTTCATCTCTTTTTCCAAGCGTTGAATAACCCCTTCACCACCATCGGGATAGCGATAGGGCAGCCCCTCTTGGCAAAGCCGATCGATCAGTTTTTCATCTTCCGTTTCGCTTCCGGTGTAAGTCTGTAGGTTCTGGGGTTTACGGCCCTCGGAAAAATCAAAGTGGATGGAGCAGGATTTTAATAATCGCTCCGTATTTTCCAAAATAAAAGGGTATTCCGAGAAATCGGCCATCAAATTTTCGAGCGGAAACATTTTTTCTTGCTCGTTGGCCTGCTCCATGGTAGACAGTTTACTAAGCAACGTATTGTTGTCTATGGCCCTTAGGAGTCGATGGGCGTTAAAATCCCTTTTGTTCCGAAAAGTAACCGGTTGCTGTACGATTAGTTTATCCTTGCGTTTTAGTAATCGCGAAAACGGAAGACGCCTTAAATCGTTGACCGAAATTCCGATAAACTCATTGTCGGCAAATACTTTTTGTTCATTTTGAACGACCTTTTCGAAAGGGTAAACCACAAAGGCATTTTGGAAAACGGGTGCTTTAGTGGGGAATTGCTTTTCATGATGCAGGTGTTCGGAGAGGTAGTCATTTAACTCTAAATAGCCATCATTGTTCTTAGCAATACCGATAAAACAGGCTTCGACCCCATTCCTGAAATCAATCCCTAAAATGGGAGTAATGCCAAATTCCGGTGCCTTGCGTACAAAATTGAGTCCTGCAGAGGTGTTGTTGATATCGGTCAATACTAAGCAATCAACCTGGTTTTCCTTAGCCAATTGCAATAGCTCGATTTCGGAAAAGGTTCCGTAGCGCATACTGTAGTATGTGTGGCAGTTCAAGTACAAGTTCCAGTGTATAAATAATGTTTATTTAATAAGGAAAATAGCCTAGGTTTTATAGTGCCCTTTTCATTTTGTACAGGTTTCATTTACTATTTTTTTTCCAAGACCTGATAAGGTTCTTAGAAATCGCTAACTATGCTGATTTTTAATTCAAACTAAAATCAGCCTCTAGCCCATCAGATTTTGGAAAATGGGAGGTTTAGTATTCATTTTAAATTTGGTGATTGCATTCGAATTTGATTCGCTAACAATTCCCAAGTCCAACTATAACTCCGCTCACTGAAAATAAAACCAAGATTACACGCCCTAACCGCTACTGCCTTCGATGCGCCAATACCACCGGTGGTTGCCCGTTAAACGGATTGTGCATACGCCCGATGGTTTTGGCCCCAAGGCCGGAAGCGCGCAGCACGCTCTTATCCCCATATCTTTTTCTAATAGTGTCCATTGCATGATACAGATTAAGAACCTCTTCGGTATCATCGAACAGATTGATCTGATAGTTGCCGCTGACTAAGTGACTAAACCGAATGCCGACCAGCCTAACCAATAATCGTCGATTATAGAGGGTTTTGAACATTTCCAAAATCTTGGGAATCAAAATATGGTCGGCACTGGTATAGGGAATACGCAACTGCTTGGAATACGTATTGAAATCGGAGTATCGAATCTTGACCGCGATACAGGCCGTCAGCTTCTCGCCCCGTCGCAGTTGATAAGCCAGATTTTCGGTCATGGCAATAAGGATACCCTTCAATTTTTCAACGTCGATGGTATCTTTACTAAAGGTGCGTTCCGTTGAAATGGATTTCCGTTCGCAGAAGGGAATTACGGGCGTATTATCGATACCGTTTGCGCGCTTCCAAATGACCCCACCGTTCTTACCTAGTACACGTTGCATAACGTCTATCGGCATTTCCTGTATCGTTCGCACCTGACGTAAGCCCAAATTGCGAAGGGTCTGGTAGGTTTTGTCGCCCACCATGGGGATTTTCTTTATGGATAATGGGGCGAGAAAGGATTTTTCCAACCCATAATCGATTTTCAGCTGATTATTGGGTTTGGCCTCGTTGGTAGCAACCTTTGAGACGACTTTGTTGACCGATAGGCCAAAAGATATGGGAAGGCCTGTTTCTCGGATGATTTTCTGCCGCATTTCGGTAGCATATTTGTACGCCCCAAAAAACTTGTCCATTCCCGTAAGGTCGGCATAGAACTCATCGATACTGGATTTTTCGAACAGTGGCACTTGTTCTCTGACAATCTCGGTAACAATATCGGATTCTTTACTATATGTACCTGCATTCCCCCGAATAACGACCGCTTCGGGGCAAAGTTCACGTGCCATTTTCATGGGCATTCCGGAGTGCACCCCGAAACCCCGCGTTTCGTAACTGCAGGCGGCCACGACACCACGGTCACCCGTACCCCCAACCAACAAAGGCCGGTTTTGAAGTTCGCGGTTAATTTTCCGCTCAACGGACACATAAAAAGTGTCCAAATCAATATGAAGTATCGTTTTATCCATAAGCTATTCTAGTGCCAAAATCATCGCCTCAATATCCATCTGAAACGGAACAGCTAAATTATGGAATATTTCCTATTTTTTGGAATATATCCTATATAAGAATAAAAATTTTAATTATATATTCTTCCCATAAACATCTTTAACCGCTCTTTCATGAAGAATTCAAATACTCCTAATTAAGATACCACAGCGCTGTAAGGCGTATCATCATAAAACTATAATTCTCGCTTTCACAGGGTTATATTTGACTAATCTTACTTATTAAACCTGTAGCCTAAAAGTTCATTCGCGTGACGTTTCAAAGGAAATTCTATTGGTAGCGAAAATGTCGTACATACCGATATCCGACAATAACAGCATCACAACTTGATGTAAAATTGGAAGTATCGAACGCAATCGCCATAGTAAAGATTGAGGTGTAGCAAAAGCTGATCAAACGAAATTATCTCAACCTGCTTTGAAAGTGATTCATTTGGATTATATCTTTACTTTTAGGATGAACTATTTAAAAAAGTATAAATGTTACATAACAAAGAACTGTTGCTAGTTTTCTCATTTCTTATCGGGTGTATATCCTGTGGAGATAAAAAAGCTGAAAAAAAGGATACATCATACACATCCACTGAAACTATTTCAAATGAAAAATGGATACCCCTATTCAACAAAAAAGATTTGCAGGGCTTTACCATGAAAATAAGTGGCTATCCATTAGGTGAAAATTTCGGAAACACCTTTCGGGTCAAAGACAGTATTTTAAGCATTCGTTATGATGGCTACGGAGACGACCTGCAAGACCGTTTTGGCACGCTTTACTTTGATAAGAGGCTAACCAATTATCGCTTGAAAATTGAATATCGCTTTGTAGGTGAAACCGCTGCCGGTGCTCCCGAATGGGGCTATCGTGATAGTGGCATACAATTTCACGGACAGCCTCCAGAAACCCAAGGCTTAAATCAACCATTTCCCATCTGTCTTGAGTACAACTTACACGGCGGCAACGGTACCGATGAACGCCCCGTAGGTGCCGCATGTGCCAACGGTATGTTTTTTGAAATAGACGGTAAAAAGAATACGACAACCTGTGTTCAGCCAACAATAGCTAAAACCTTTCACGGCGACCAATGGGTGACCGCAGAACTTGACATTAAGAATGGGAAAATCACCCATTACGTAAATGGCATAGAAATTTTAAGCTATGCCAACCCTACTTATGACCCCGATAACGAGACTGCAAAGACGTTAATGGAGAACAATGATACTACCGTAAAAGGTGGCTATCTTTCTTTTCAGTCAAATAGCCATCCTATCGATTTTAGAAAAATTGAATTTATAGAATACTGAAAGAGTATCCTTTCGAAATCCTAGATAATCAAACAAACCTTCATGCAGATTGTAAAAAACAAATTTAGACATCCGCAATTCCAAATGGGAAAATTTAGACTTTTACATCGACTTTACCACCGGTTTTAGCGGCTTCGAATATCGCATCGATAATCTTCATATCCTTCACGCCTTCCTCACCATCTACCGGAACAATGGGTTGCTTGCCATCAAAGATTATGGCGGCCATACCATCCATTTGCAAAGTTTGGTGGGTAACGTGGGGTTGGGTCAATTTGCCTTTGTGTGTGTTGCCCTCAATGGGTCCATACCCTGTAGAGGGTTGCATTTCAACGAAACCATCGCTTCCGGTCATAAAGAACCGGTCAAGATTATTCATAGCGTAGGTAGATAAACAGTTCGCTACGGCCCCACTTGGAAAGCCCATTTGAAACTGAATGGTCTCATCGACACCTTCCTTGAATTTTTCGGGGTCTGTCTTGGTTTCTTGAGCGGTTACCCAGATAGGATCTTCCCCCAACATATAACGAGCGCCGTTGATAGAATAGATACCGATATCCATCATGGCACCCCCGCCGGCCAATTTTTTATCTAACCGCCATTGGGTAGGGTCACCTATAACAAAACCGGATTGCCCCTGAAAAAATTTCGGTTGTCCAAATTCCCCATCCTTGCGCATTTGAATTACAGCTACCGTTTTCGGCTCAAAATGCATGCGATAACCGATTAAGAGCTTTACGTTCGCTGCCTTACAGGCATCTACCATAGCCTGGCCCTCAGCGGCGTTTATGCCCATTGGTTTTTCACTGATTACATGTTTTCCCGCCTTTGCGACCCGTATAGCTTGGTCTTTATGGAGTCCGTTCGGGGTGATGATGTAGACTGCATCGATTTCTGGATTATCTTTTATCGCATCGAAATTTTCATAATTATACCTGTTTTTTTCAGCTACATCATATTTGTCGCCCCATTCTTTCAATTTAGAAGGGGTACCGCTAATAAGGCCGGTTATTTTAGCTCGCTTACAATCTTGCATGGCATCTGCAACGCGACCGGCGTAACTACCAAGGCCCATCAAAGCCACTTTTAGTTCGGGGCCTTGATAAGTTTCGTTCGAAGCCGCAAAAAGACTGGCAGGCGAATTTATTAGTGATAGTCCGACCGTAGAAATGGTGATTTTTTCCAAAAAATTTCTTCTCGTTCCCATATAGGTTTTTTGTTTTTTTAAAAATACGTTTTTTATTGAACCTATACGTTCTTTACCGAATAACCCAAATGAATTAGACAAGGGACAAAGCGATTAGGGTAAAATGTTTGCATGCCTTCAGGTAAAAACGTACTCAGTCGTTTGAACATGATATTAGCTAAGGCCAGCAGATATTTGATTTTTTTAAAAAGGAAGTTTCTTCAAATCAACGTTACCTCCCGAAATAATGATGCCCACTTTTTTTCCGGCGAACCGTTCTTTATCCGACAATACGGCAGCCAGAGCGACTGCACTTGAGGGTTCTACGATAATTTTCATCCGCTCCCAAATCAGACGCATGGCGGTAATGATGTCGTTTTCCGTTACCCTGATAATACTATCAACGTATTGTTGGATAATTGGAAAACTCTGATCGCCCAATTGGGTCATGAGTCCGTCTGCAATAGTGTTTACGGTTTCATTTGTTTCGATTTTACCGCTTAATAATGAACGGTACGCATCGTCAACTTCATACGGTTCAGCTCCGACAACCTTGCACCCTTTACCGAAATAATGGACGGCCAAACTCGTTCCGGCAATCAGTCCGCCACCACCTACTGGAGCGATGATGAATTCAAGATCGGGCAGTTCTTCCAACATTTCCAAAGCGGCCGTACCCTGCCCTATAATTACGTTTTGGTCGTTGGATGGATGGATGAATGTCGCACCGGTGTCCAGTTCGATGCTTTGGGCAGCGGCCTCCCTTGCCCTAAGATTGGGTTCGCACTCTATAATTTCTCCACCATATTCCGCAACGGCATCCTTTTTTACTTGTGGAGCCGTCGAAGGCATGACAATAAAGGCTTTGCTACCTAGACTTTGAGCGGCTAAGGATAAGGCTTGGGCAAAGTTCCCTGATGAATGGGTGACTACTCCCCTTTCTTTTTGCGCATCCGACAACTGCAAAACGGCATTGGTAGCACCACGTATTTTATAGGCCCCGCCTTTCTGAAAATTCTCACATTTAAAATAAACATCCGCCCCCAACATTCTATTTATCGTCTCTGAAGTCAAAATGGGCGTTCTATGGATATATGGAGCAATTTCCTTTTGGCAGTTTTTTAAAGCTTCTACTTCCATAATTCAGACCCTTTGGTTTCATACTAAAACTACAATTATATTGAAATTATACAGTGCCTATTATCGAATTTGTGGAGAATACTATAAGAAATGTGGAAAAAAATAGTGTCTACACCCAACATTTTGGGGTTATCGACGTTGTTAGAAGACAGATAATCAGAACTATGGCAACCGGGCATTACCAATTCGCTATCCTAAGAAAATTCAATTATTTTTTCTTGATGTTATTCATGTTATTCTCCCATGCCGTATTCGGTGTAGCGATCAAGCAATCGTTTCAGACTTCTATAGCCACAAATACCATCAAAGGAAAATCTAAAGTTTACAAATCAAATCTTCCAAAATCAGCTATAAAAATTTCAGACCCTGGGGAAGGTACTATATGGACCGTTTCCGAAGCGGCCAAAATTAAATGGACCACCGCCAATATCGATGCTACAAAATCTATTCGTTTTTTCTTGGCCAAAGATGATATGGTAGTCCAAGAATTGGGAAGTTTCAAAAATAATTCGCTGGCCGAGGGTATTGCACTGGCAAAAAATGTAGGTTCGGGAGATCAATATCAAGTTGTAGGCATCGAGTTATTTCCCGACGATAAATACCGGATAGCAAAACATGTAACCTCTTATTTTTCAATTCGAAACCCGGTTGCAGACGCAAGAAAAGAAGCGGCTTTGGCGAAAAGGGCAAATAACCGCACTAATCCAACTGAAGCTCCCATAAAAAACGAATTTGCAGGCCGTAAGATATCCTATGTCAAAGAATTAAGCTTCGAAAATGAAAACATTAGTGTCAGTCTTTGGGATCACGGTCGAGAAGACGGTGATATCGTATCCATATACCTCAATGGTAAAGCAATAGTTTCAAAACATTTCCTAACTTATGGTAGAAAAAATATCAGTTTCAAATTAGATTCGTACAAAACCAATGAACTTTTTCTATACGCCCATAATTTAGGGAAATCTCCCCCAAATACGGTATCCATAGAACTTACGGATGGCAGCACTTCTGAAAAAATTATTTTGAATTCGGATTTAAAAAGTTGTGAGGCGGTTCAAATTATGGTGCAGTAACTTCTCCAAATCTTCTGGCTATAGATATGTTCAAAAGAGTTTATTTGCCTATCCCCAAATAATTTACATTTAAGTTTTGGAAAATTGATAATCGCTGAAATTTCGAAATACAAGTGTTAATTAGGGTTCGGTAATGGTGCTCGATCCCTTCTGAGACATCGATGAGTACCCGCATCCCCGGAAACTTCTGAACTTTACGGGTATGATATTACACATCGCACTGTTGGCATTGAATTACAAAATTTCGTCTGGGCATGCATTAACTCAGGGTCAAAATTTCCCTTTTATGCTTTTAGAATTCGTTTTGATGACCTATAACTGCTAACGCCATACAAAGCGACCATCAACAAACATATCAAGGGTAAGATAAAAGAAAATTTAATTTCGGGAATAAAACCTAAAACGCTTACATCGGCGAAACCCGGGCCGCCCCAGTCAAGTATACTGCCTTGTAATATCGGCAATAGCGCTCCCCCCACAATGGCCATTACCAGACCTGCAGATCCTATTTTTGCTTCCTCGCCCATATCGTTCAAAGCAATTCCATAAATTGTTGGAAACATGATCGACATAAAGGCCGAAATGGCCACAAGGGAAATCAATCCCGCCGTTCCCGGAAGTAACATCGCACCTGCCGACATTAGTACCCCACCCATTCCAAAATATATCAAAAGCCGCGAGGGATTAATGGTCTTCATCAAAATGGTACCTACCCATCTACCGGTCAGAAAAACCACCATAGCGGTAACATTGAACCAAGTGGCGGTCAAGAATTCAGATTCCGGCAAACCAGCGTTTAGGTAGTCTACATATTGATAAATATAGGTCCAACACATGATTTGTGCACCCACGTAGAAGGCCTGGGCCAATACCCCCTTGAGATAGTTTTTGTTGGAAAAAAGTGTTTCGAACGATTTAGAGAGAGACATTTTATCTTCTTCGGCCGTTTTCGGCATTTTTGTGAAAATGATCACCGCCATGATTACCAACACCAAAACACCTAAGCCTATATAGGGAATACTGATTACCCCCAAATCATTTTCACGAATGGCGGCCAATTGATCCGACCCCAAAGCGTGATATGCTTCCGCGGTATAATCATCTGATTTAAGTACCTCAATGACCAAGACTTGTGCTATAATCATACCCGTAAGCGAGCCCATCGGATTGAAGGCCTGTGCCAAGTTCAACCTTTGTGTGGCCGTTTCTTTATCACCCATGTTTAAAATCAGCGGATTGGCGGTGGTTTCCAAGAAAGCGAGTCCGCAAGTGAGAACCCAAAGTGAAATCAGAAAATAATTATATTCTTCGAGGGCCGCTGCTGGATAAAATAAAAAAGCACCAATGGCATAAAGGGCCAACCCCAAGATAATTCCAGATTTATAACTGAATTTCCGAATGAAGAGTGCCGCTGGCAAGGCCATGAAAAAATATCCGAAATAAAACGCGAACTGCACCAAACTTGCCTGCACGTTTGAGAGTTCGGGCATTACCTTTTTAAATGCCGATACCATGGGATTCGTCAAGTCATTGGCAATACCCCAAAGAGCGAATAGAGAGGTTATGATAATAAAAGGGAACAACAGTTCCTTTTTTATTATAGGTATTTTTTTGGCCATGGGTATAGGTTGGTTATTTCGTTAAAATTCTGTCAGTAGGGATCTATCTAAATGTACATAACCGCCATCGACATAAATAAATTGACCGGTGGTATGTGATGATTTTTCGGAAATCGTAAAGAGACACGTATCGGCAATTTCTTGGGGTTCGGTCATACGGTTTTCAAGAGGGATTTTTTTTACGATAGATTTCAATTTTTCTTCCCCATTATCCAAGGTCTTTATCCAACTATCATAAGCGGGAGTCCAACTTTCGGCAATGATTATGGCATTGCAACGGATACCGTATTTGATCAAATCGACCGCCCATTCACGGGTCAGGCCCAAAACGCCCCCCTTTGCAGCTGCGTAGCCTGAAGTGGCTCCCTGCCCGGTCAAAGCTACTTTTGAGCCGATATTCAAGATATTGCCTTTGGATTTCTTCAATTCAGGAAGCGCGTATTTTACAAGCAAGAAATAACTGACGAGGTTCAGTTTTAGGGAATCCATAAATTCTTCGTAAGACGCATCCAAGCCTACTCCATCATTTACCCCTACATTGTTGATTACTACATCGATTCGACCATACTTTTCGACAATGCCTTCCACCGCTTTTTTTATTTGATCGGGATCGGTGGCATCGGTTTGGAAAAAGGATGCATCAATGCCTTGCCCTTGCAATTCTTCAACGTAGCCAAAACCACGATCGTTACGGTCTATAATCGCAGGGAAAGCGCCTTCATTTGCCAATGCGCGCAACATCGTCTCGCCTATGCTACCTTTCATTCCCGCAGCACCACTGATGACAACTACCTTTCCCTTTAAGCCTAAGTCCATACTGTCTTTTTATATTGTTTTTATTTCCTTAAAATTATGCTTTCTGTTTTTTATGAAATGGTTTTAAGGGCAGAACGAAGTCCATTTTTTTCTATCTCAATCGAAAATTTTTCCACCAAAGCCGTCAGCCCCGGTATTTGATTTAGGTTTTCTCCCCAGACCTTATGGTTTTCCAATATCTTTTCGATCAATTCTTGCCATGATATTTCTTTTGATCTAAATGCTTTCCATTCGGTCTCAAAAAATTGCATCACATAGTCGTCATCCTTAACCTCTATTTTCTTTCCATCCCATTCCCCTTCATAAAATCGAATTAAAGCCGTTAACCCAAAAACGATTCGCTCAGGAAGCTTTTCCTGACTTGCATAAAAATCTTTTAATGTAGGCAATAACCGAGCAACGAATTTTGATGTACTGTTCATTGAAATACTTATCAACTGGTGCTTTAAATTGGGATTTCGAAAACGATCTAAAACATCCGACACAAAGCTTTCAATTTCCATCTCAGGAAACTTGAGGGTCTTTCCAACTTCTTGTACTAAGAGAGCGTTCACAAAACTACTTACATCAGCATCGTCCATGGCTTCACTTACCAATCGTAAACCGGAAAGATACGCAACCGGAACCATTGCCGTATGTGCTCCGTTCAATACCCGAACCTTCATTTCACGATAGGGTGCCAAATCTTCTACAAATTGGACATTGAGGTCAGTTTTCGCAAAGGGGAGCTCATCTTTAATCCATCCGGGACCCTGAATCACCCAACTGTGATAGTATTCCCCAGCGGCCATAAGTCGGTCTTCATAGTGCAGTTCCTTTTGAATGGCATCTTCCCTAGCCTCCGGAAAACCAGATACGATGCGGTCGACCAACGTACTACAAAAGTGGTTTGAGTTTTGTAACCAACTCTTGAAATCATTGCCCAATTGCCAATGTTGCGCGTACTTAATGACAGTTTCCTTTAACACGTCGCCATTGTTCTCGATCAATTCGCAAGGTAAGAGAATACATCCCTTAGAAGCGCTTCCTTCAAAATATTGAAACCTATGGTAAAGCCAAAGCGTCAGTTTTCCTGGATATTCCTTTGGCGGGGCGTCATTAAATCCATCTTTGGCGTTGAACTTAATTCCTGCTTCCGTGGTATTTGAAACTATGAAACGTAAATTCCCGTTTTCGGCCAACTTCAAATAGGCATCCCATTCCGAATAGGGATTTATGACCTCTTGAACGCAATCTATAATTCTTTTTTCGGCAATCAGGTTTCCGTTCTTGATTCCGTCTAAAATGACCGTAAAAAGTCCGTCTTGGGATTTTAAAGTTTTGTAATCCCCTCTTTCTGTTGGTTTTATGACAACTACACCTCCATTGAAATCGGTTTCTTCGTTCAGCACTTGAACCATCCAATCAACAAAGGCCCTGAGAAAGTTTCCCCCACCAAATTGCATTACTCTTAACGGCAACATTTCCTTTTTATCGGTCGTTTCCCTATTTAGCTCTTTCATCTTTACTATTAAAAATTTACGGTAGCCTTGATAACTCCGTTCTCGGGGTCTAACCAGCTATCAAAATGAGCGATCATCTCATCGCATTGAACGTTGTGCGTCACAAAGGAATCAGTAGGAAATTCGCCCTTTTCCAATACGGATATGACATACTTAAAATCTTCTAGGGTCGCATTTCTACTACAAAGAATACTCGTTTCCTTAGCGTGAATTGCAGGATGCGTAAATGTAAGCTCACCCTTGGAGAGGCCCACCAAAATATACCGACCACCATGCGCCATATAATCAGGACCGGATTCAAGTGCCCCTTTATGACCTGTAGCATCAAAAACTGCGGTACACATATCGCCATTGGTCAACTCCTGTATCGTACTAATAGCATTTGGACCTCCTTTTACGATATGGTCGACCCCGATAACATTTTTTGCATAATCTAGCCGCCCTTGGTTCATATCGATTGCGATCACCTTTGCACCTTTGATTTGGGCCAATTTCATGATACCGATACCGATAGGTCCGCAGCCTATCACCACAATAGTCTCCCCTTTTTGTAACTGTGCGCGTCTAATTGCATGCGCCCCTATGGCCAAAGGCTCAACAATGGCCATTTCATCATCGGTTAGGTTTTGGGCAGGAACCAGCAAATCGATAGGAACAGACAATAGCTCTTGCATTCCCCCGTCGGTATGGATACCCAAAACCTTCATTTGGGTACAACAATTACTTTTGCCATTTCTGCAAGCTATGCAGGTCTTACAGTTCATATAGGGCATAATGACTACATTGTCGCCCGCCTTTAAGTTTTGGGCATTGTCATCGATTTCAACAATTTGGGATGCCAGCTCGTGCCCCAATATTCTTGGATAGGTAAAAAAAGCTTGGTTACCACCATAGGCATGGAGGTCGGTACCACAGATGCCTACCTTTTTTATTTTGAGGAGGGCCTCCCCAGAAATTTTTTCAGGTGCTTTCTTTTCTTTCAACTGAAACTCACCGGGCTTTTCACAGACAATATACTTCATACATTATTATTTTTGAAGATGAACGGGTCAATTTATACATACTTAATTACTACTGAATTATGTGACGCTACCAGCCTTCAAAGTTTCTGAAAGTTAGTTTTTTAACTTTCCTTCTTTGGGCAGATTAGTAACCCGGCGTATAATTTACCATCTTTTTGTGTAAAGGGTATGTTTTGTTCAATAAAATCATGTGTAAATCTTACAATTATCAGGCTCTTAATTCCATCACGGAAATTTACCAAAACCATTATATCATTTGTCTAGTGCCTAGCACCTATTTTCCTGATAAGACGACGAAGTGTACTGGTTCAATCTTTGGAATTAAAGATAAAAAAAGAAGAATCTGTACTACATAGTCAAAACCTTTAATATAATATCTAGATCTTTGTATAAAACCGTATTGGAAATTTAAATTGGATACGCGTTCCGAAAGGTAAAAATGAAAGTCCCATCATTTTACTAATAACCGGGAAAATATTGTCCACCATACTAACTGACCCGGCTACTTCCTAAAGAATACCTAGGATTAAAATTTGATTTTTACGATACTTGTTTCCGCTGCCATTGCTATCATCTCGTTTGCTGATTTCGTGGATTATTAGGATATAATACCTTTCGGCGCTATTTGAAGTATGTTCAAAGCTGGAGCGATTTGAGGTATATTTCCGAATATTCGCTTGTTCGCTTGCATTGCTACAAAAACTGAGCGATGCCGAATCTGTTTGGGGTTTTTCAAAACAATAGCGCAGTTCAGCCCTAATGTCAGTTCGTGCTGGGGAGTATTGGAAAAAGGCGTTTAAAATTCCTCTCTCGGTCCTTAAAACTAGAATGCTGCGCTTCCGGGCCAGGTACGTGGTTCAAAATTTGGATTCCATTCCTAGGCTTAAAAATTAAAAAGCTATATTTTTCAATAGAATACTATTTAAAAGGATATAGATATCGCTATTTTTATTCTAACTTTTACCAAATGGAAAATTCAAAACTATAAGATCGACTAAAGCGAGCCCATATGAAAAAGAGTGAGCTTACCGACCCTTTCGGCGATTCCAGGTTGAAGAAGGGCTACGGCCAGATACACGACCAGAATGATCCAGTAATGATGATTTTAAGGCATAATGATGTTCGTAAATCGGCACACGATTACAAGCACTTTAGCTCCGAGACAATACCGGGTAGAATTGTGGTGCCCTCCGAAGTCAATATACGTACTACACGGCAAATTCCTTTTGAACTAGACCCTCCCTTGCACGGTGCGTACAGAACCCTAATCGAACCTTGGTTCAAACGTCCACTAGAACCGGAGTACCAGAATAAATTGATCGCTCAGATTGCTACAAACATCGAAGCTATTTTACAAGAAGGAACTGTTGAAGTAATCGCCGACTTTGCCCTACCCT
This sequence comes from Pricia antarctica, assembly GCA_011050085.1. Taxonomy (GTDB): domain Bacteria; phylum Bacteroidota; class Bacteroidia; order Flavobacteriales; family Flavobacteriaceae; genus Pricia; species Pricia antarctica_A. Next base: position 212,103 of record DRGL01000069.1, read on the forward strand.
TACAATCTCGAGCCTTGACGTTGTTATTAAACACCCCTCACACCGAGGCAGAAAAATGGATTTCATGGGGTACCCATGTTTTTCGTAGCGAGGGCGAGGCGCTAGATGGGAATAAGGCCACTATGCTTTACGACTATATTGATACAGAGATAGACCGTGCAATCGAGCATCCGAGTGATGATATGTATTCTTTTCTGCTGGATGCTAATTTTGAAGGTAGAAAATTGAATCGAGAGGAGGTTAAGGGCGTGATGGTACTAACCTTTGCAGGTGGACGTGATACAGTAATCAATGCGGTCACCAACACTATTGCTTATTTAGCAGAACATCCTGAAACCCTAGAACGTTTCCGTGAGGAGCCCGAAATTATAGGAAAGGCCGTAGAAGAATTTATTCGTTATTTTTCACCATTAACGCAGATGGGGCGGATAGTTACCGAAGACACGAAAGTCTGCGCGCATGCAGCAAAAGCGGATAGCCGGATTTCGCTATGCTGGGCGTCCGCTAATCGTGATGACCAGGTTTTCGAAAATCCCAACGACATAGTTATCGATCGAAAAATGAATCCGCATGTCGGCTTCGGGTTTAGCCATCATAACTGTTTGGGCGCAACCCACGCACGTCAGATTTTGAAATTACTTTTAAAAGTACTGGCCGATAAAGTTGGCTCAATGGAAATTCTGGATTACAGTGAAAATATCGAGGAATGGGGAGAATTTAAACGTAAAGTCGGCTATAACCACATCAAAGTTAAATGCAATAGAAGATAGGGAAATCCATACATTATAAAACGCTAAGCCTTGTAAAACAAGATAAAAATTTATGGCTAAAATCACATTTATCACGCAAGAAAATGAAAGGATTATACTTGATGCCGATTCCGGTTCCGTAATGGAGTTGGCGGTTGCTAACAACGTCGACGGCATTGATGGTGATTGTGGTGGGGTCTGCTCTTGCGGAACCTGTCACGTTCATGTCTATCCAGAGGATATGCCCAAGATAGGCAGGGCGGGTAAATTTGAAAAGGATACGCTTGAATTTGACGACAATGCCAATGAATATAGTCGCTTAAGCTGTCAAATCCCCATTAGCGAGGCGTTAGACGGCATAGAGTTCAAAGTCGCAAACTAAATAATATAAGTAATTCTTAAATTGTGGTAGCTTAATTGTAGTTCAGTTTTTACTTTTTAGATCTGATGATCATTCTTGCCACTTCGTTCGCGAAAGATTTAAATTAAGATTTTATTTGAGTGAAAAATTCCATACCGCTACATTTAGATAATAGTAATGATGATTTTTCGCCTTGTATCATAATAAAGAACATAATGAAATGGCCTTCAGAAAACAACTCAGATAGTTCGGGCCAAATTTCATCATCTCGCAATTTATATTATGTTAATGCTTTTGATGGGTTAATGTAAAAGAACTCTTTTTTATCGCAACTGGCTATTCGTTTTCTGTTGTTTTCAATTGTAATGAACTATCGTTGATTTCAAAGGCGTTGGCTTTAATAAGCTTAATGACTTCTGAACCTGCAAGCAGTACCGGGCCATAACCATGAGCGGCAAAAACATTGATAGGTCTATAGTAGTAGAAAGCTGGATCAAAGCCCATTCCCGTACCTACACATGTTCCTTCCACTTGACCTTTATCGTTCACCATCGTAGCGACGGCGTTCCAACCCAGCAAAACTACAGGTGAATAGGCCATTTTATCTATGTACCCGTTGTTGATTGCTTTTGCAATTGAATAGGTATAGATGGCCGTCGCAGAAGTTTCTAAATAAGAATCGTTTCGGTCAATCAATTGATGCCAAAATCCGGTACCATGCTGATAAGGAACAAGACCTTTGACATGCATATCAAGTTGTTTCAAGACTTCTTTATACCCTGTATGGGTTTTGGGTAAAACATCCAATAACTCCACTAACGTCATTATGGCCCAACCATTGGCACGTGCCCAATAAAACTGAGGGTGTTCTTCCATCGCCTCTACCCACCCATGCATGTATAGTCCTTTTTCCGGATTGAACATACGTTCGGAAAATTGACGGACTTGCTTTACTGCATCATCATAATATTTGACATCTCCGGTCAGTTTGCCCATTTGGGCCAAGGCCGGAACGCTCATAAACAAATCATCTAACCACAAGGTATTTTTTTGGGGTCTATTTCTGGCCAAGGTACCATCGGCTAAACGAAATTGCCCTTCGCTAATATAATTCATGAAATTATCGATCAGGGGCTGCAAGTCTGCATCCAAACCAGCTCTTTTGGCTTTGATCATTGCTGCGCAAATTGCACCGGCATCATCAAGTGCATGAGGTTTTAAGGATTGGTGTATAGGAGATGGAAATTCAGGATCTGTTTTATACTTTTCTAAGTAAAAGGGAGCAATATCGGCAATGAGTTTTAAGCGTTTATTGGTGTATTCTGCATATTTGGGATTGCCAGTGGCCTCCGTTATTTGTGTCATACCCGCATAGGTAACGCCCCACTCATAACTTGTTAATCGAAATGCGCCAGGTTCAAAAATGGTGTTTTCATCCAAATTTTTGAAATTGGTGACCTCCTCGTTTGTTTTAGAATTAATTAATTGAGATGCAGATTCTTTTTCAAGGTAATCGTAAACCCTATCCAACGTTGTAACGATTTCTTCGATGGACTTGACACCGTAAGGTGTAGGATACTCCGGTTGTAGTAAATGTAATGGTGCAGTAACATCATTTACAGGTTCTTGTGCCGTACATAGGGATGGATAGGCCAAACACAAAACAAGAACTACAATCAAATCATACGTTTTATTCCTCATTTTTATCATATTTAATCGTTACCTCAGCAGATAATTCATTTGCCAAGTTGGTCACATATTGTTTAAATACACTACGGTCTACGAATTTTTTGTCACTTAATTCCCAGCCTGCAACCGCGAAATACGTAATAGGCTCATTATTGTTTATTTTAAATTTTGCTAAATAGGTATTGGATAGGTTTCCAGACTTAGGAGCTTCGGTATACCCCAAATAGCTGATTTTCGGTACAATAAGCGCCATTCCTAAAAACCACTCTTTTTCATAGGATTGTTTGTCATGTGTCATTAGAATCACATATGTATTGTTCTGCTCCAAAACTTCCAATGGTTGGTCATTATTTATATTAACTAGACCTACAACTAGATTTTCATCGCCTTTAAGACCCTCAATTGACACCCTGTTCTGATAGCCATACATACCCGGCCAAATAGTGGTTAATTCATTTACCTGGTACGTGCGGTCATTAGGTTTCCAATTTTCATAATGGTATTCCAATACTGAGTTTACGGGTCCTTCATTTACGATACTAAAGGTTGTTGTTTCTATAGTATTTATGGAGTCGTCAACCGTAACCCCCAATCGCAATAATTCTTTATCCGTTGACAAGGCGAAGCCACCTAGTCCTACCGAGTTACCAACTGCTAGGATATCTCTGCCCCAATCTTCCATAACATGGTAGTTATCTTCAACGGCACCTTCTGCATTTATACCCACATTTTCCGGAGAAATATCAGCTGTCTTTTTACCAAAAACATCTTTTGAATTTCTACCATCCAAATAATGTCGAAATCCTACTAAATCATTTTCCCAAGAGGGACCATCTGTCTGGTATTGTTGGTATCCCAGGGCTTTAGGTAGTTCATTGGCCAATAGTATTTCATTGTTCTTAGGCTCTACCGGAGTATCCTCTGAATCTCTTTTTCCAAACCTTGCACTCGTTCGGGTCTTGAAAGCAGGTAGTTCGTCTACCCAGGCTATGCTAACAGGCTTTTTCTCATTCGGTTGCATGTCAACTAGAAAGAAAAGCTCATCCCATTCATTGTCATTGTTTGTATCATTAATCTGGGAAGGTAAAGTATCATTGCTTGAGATTACAATAGGCAGAAGCGTATTAACCGATGGTTTTTGCAACTTCTCTCTTTGTATTAAAATCGGCTTTTCGTTAAGTATAAACTGAGATGTATTTGTTAACTGAATTTTTTGTCCTTTTTCTATAGAATCATTACAAGCTACTGAAATTAATAAAAGGAAGGCACAGCTGATATTGAATGATTGTTTCATAGATTTTTAAAAAAATTCTTCCGATTACTTATTAATGTGAATGTCCCAAGCATTTTGCATTACTTGCGATTTTCAATATGTAACTTTGATGTTACAATTCCACACTACTTATTTTGGTATTACTTTATGGCACGCATAAAAAACAAATAAAGCATAATTTAAAAAAGACCCTGCAAAATAGAACAGGGTCTTTCCATCTAACTCAAACAACTCATTCTTTTTTAATACCCTGGATTTTGAAGGGCCTGCTTTTCTTCTGGCGTCAAGGTTCTCCCCTCTGTATATACTCCATCTAAAAAGGTCTGTGGGATAGGCCTCAATACATGGTAATCTTTAATGTTTGGAGCAGCTTCAGGATTATACGCTTTCGCCCTCTCAACTAAAGTCAATGTCCTACTTAAATCTTCCCATCTATGCCACTCGCCCATTAACTCCCTAGAACGCTCATTTAAAACCAAACTCATCATTCGGTCATATTCCCCTGACACACCCAACTCGGCAATAATGGCTTCATCTTCGGCTGGCAAACTAGCAGTGCCGGTAATAGTCAAATCTGTTGCATCGGTAGTTTCAGGAATATTATTTGACTCATAGTATGAATTTTCCCTTATGTATGAATTGTCTTCAATAGGTTGTGTAAATTCTGATGTAGGATATGCCTCGGCACCATCAATATAGAATTTTCTGTCTTCCCCGCTCTTATATGAAGCACGATTACGAACAATATTTATATACGATAAGGCCTCTGAAAAAGAATTCAGCTTAATTTTTGCCTCCGCTGCCATCAAATATGTTTCTGCCGAACGGGCCAATATTTCATCCCTAAGACCTCGGTTATCATTAATTGAGAGACGTGCCGCATCATAGTGCTTAGTCAAAGAGGGAAACCTTGGGTTTGGCAATAGTCCTACACCGTCTGCTGCGTAAGCAACATAGACATGAGGTATAGTCTTCCCATTGTAAAGAATATTAGGGTCATTATTATTTAGTGTCGACCCGAATCTGGTATCATCTGGTGTATTAATAATATACATAATACCCAAATCTACTCCCTGAGTGTAGGATATTCCTTCGAAGGTTCCACCGCTATTTACACGGTGCTTGGTCCTAAACGTTTTCCAAAACCGGGAATCATTTACATGGTCATACACGTCGTATGTAAAATATGTTGCAGCAAGCCTACTGTAAGGTCGCATTCCAGTAAGGTCACGTTTCATGGTTGGTAAATCATCATATCTTGCTGTAAATGGCACGGTACTAAAGTTAGATGGCGCAAGAGATTGATCCCTACTAAATTGTGCCGAAAGAATTAATTCCGGTAAAAACTCATTTGCACCATCCGGTTCAGTATAGTTCCATAATTCTTGGAAATTTCCGGAAAGGGGATGATTGGCTATCACTTCATCCGATAAATCAACCACTTGCTGCAAATCTGCATTTTTGGTTTCCCCATTCCAAGAGTCATTTATTTCACTGGCTCTTGTCAAATAGGCTTTTGCCAAATAATGTGCCGCAGCGTCCTTACTGATTCTTGCAGGGAATAGTACCGCATTGTCCAATAGAGTATAAGCATTTGTAAAATCGGCGATAACCTGTGCCAAAACTTCTTCTGCACTAGCTCTAGTAAATTCTAATTCTACACTTGTACTTACCGTTAATTTTAAAGGAACACCTCCATATTGCCTTACCAATTTTAAATAATTATAAGCCCTTAAGAAGTACGCTTCACCCAACGCAATTTGTTTGATATCCGGGCTATTTGAATCTATTGCTTCAATCGACTCAATCAATTGATTGGTCATAGCTATTCCGGCATAAAAATTATCCCAGGGTTCTTGCGCTTGTGTTCTTGTAGTGATTACGACAGAGTTGAACCTTGTGTCGTAATTGTTCCATGGACTGTTGGTATCATCACCACCTACATGAAATTCGTCTGTGCCGTAATTGGTTGTGGCGAATTGTTGCTCTGATGGGAACGGGGAGGCCAAAACCTTAAAATAAGCTCCATTTGCTAAAGAGCGAATTCCATCTTCCGTTGCGAAATATTCTGTACTTCGTTGCGTTGTCAATTCTTCATCTAGAAAATCTTTTGCACAAGAACTAAGAATACCTACCAACAACACTACTGAAAATGTGTAAGTAACATATTTTTTAAAATTCTTCATTTTATATTTCTTTAAAGTTATATGAATTTAGGTTTGTTAGAATTGAACGTCCATACCAACTGAGAATCCTCGGTTTGAAGCAGAGTTACCTAGGGAATAGCCTTGATCGTTGTCAGCAGGTCTAGTTACATCTAAATCGATCCAATCGACTTTAGAAAATAACATGCCTGGATTTTGCGCCTGGACATAAAAGCGGAGTTTTGAAAGCCCTATGTCGCTTACCAATTTCTGTGGAAGATTATAACCCAAGGATACATTTCTAATTTTCATAAATGAACCACTTCGGTATCCTAGCGTTTCGAAATAGGTGTCCCCATTACCGGCAGAATATATAGGTTTTTGATATTCAGAGTCGGTGTCAACAACGGTATAGTAATCTACACTACGTGCATTGTACCTACCCGGCAGACCTTCACCACCAGTATTATAGGTGTACCCAAAACGACCAAAAAGAAAGAAAGATAGCTCAATATCTTTATATCTAAAAGTATTTGTTACCCCTAGAAGGTATTTAGGAATGGTATTCCCAATTACCACACGATCATTGTTGGCATCTATAACATAGTCTCCATTTTGATCTACTGGCCTTGCATTACCGGGAGAAAAAGTCTGACCATTTGCATTGAACAAAGCTATTTCAGCAGCATCGGATTCTTGCCAGATGCCTGCAGATTCATAACCATAAATTACCCCAAGTGATTCTCCAATAAACCAGTTGTTATTGATGTCATCTTCTTTTCCATTTGCCAGTTCAACAATTTCGTTTTGTTGCCAAGAAGCACTGATATCAGTAGACCATTGAAAATTATCTGTGCGTATATTGACCGTATTTAGCGTAATATCAACACCACTACTTTTTGTTTCGCCTACGTTAGCGAAGGTGTTTAAATAACCAGTAACCGTAGGAATTGATTTCCGTAACAGGAGGTCTGTAGTGTTTGAAGTATAATAATCCAACCCTCCGGAAATTCTGCCTAGGAAAAATGAAAAATCTAATCCGTAATTATATTGGGTAGTCTTTTCCCATCCCAAATCTTTATTCGCAAAGGTGGCCTCATCGGCATCAGTTCCCACTAGTTGTACACCTGACACGGGGGTTGACCCTATGGGATAAAACAAAGGTAAAAGGCCGCCCTGTGTAGAATAAGGGTCAATTGCCGCATTACCGGTTACACCCACACCTACACGAAGTTTCAATTGATCTATCCAATTTGAATCTACTAAGAAATTTTCTTTGTTGATACTCCAGCCTAAGGCTGCACTGGGAAAAAATGCCCATTTATTACCTTCCGCCAGCTGAGAAGCCCCATCATATCGCCCTGATACAGTTAACAAGTATTTATCGGCATAGCCATAATTTACTCGGGCCATATACGAAGATAATTGTCGTTCTATTAAATCAGAATCATATCCGGAAAGGGCAACATTGTCGGTGCTAAGCGCGTTCCATTTTTGACTGGAAAATGGGATGTTGTCTGCGGCCATAAAATTAGATTCCTCAGTTAATTCTGTGGCACTTTGAAGCAAAGTAACCCCAACGTCATGATTTCCAAAAACTCGATTATATAGCAAAAGATTATCCAAGGTATAGGATAAACGCTGTCTCTTGCGAAGTGAGGCGTAACTAGAACCGGTTCTAATAACAGATTGTCCATCTAAATAGGTTCCATTTCTAAAGGTCTGTATATCAGGCCCAAAGTTAGTCCTGAATTTTAATCCTTCCAAAGCTGGGCTAAAAGCTCCAAAATCAAATTGGGAATAAAAGCTACCAAAAGCCCTTAGGGTAACCCTTTGATCCTGTGAATACAAATCCTCATCAATAATTGTTTTCACCGCTATATCGCCACCTGGAAATTCAACTCTATTACCTTCATTATCATACGGCAAAGTATACTGAAAAATATTACGGGCACTTTGATATAGACCACTCTGGGCAGAAACACCAACATTACCAGATGTAGATTGTCCAAATTCCTGTGTGCTATAAGAGCCATTTAATGAACCTCCAAAGGAAAACCAATCTGTAGGCGTAATGTCAACACTTACAGTTGAATTATATCTTCTAAAACTTTGACCGATTACAGACCCTGTATTATCAATAAACCCAAATGAACCGTAGGCTTTCATTTTTTCGGCACCGCCACTGGCGCTTAAGGTATGCTGGGTAGTGTATCCTGTTCTTGTGACAAAGTCGGTCCAATCTGTATTGATCAGTTTAGATCCGTCCCAACTTCCGCCTTGCCATCCTCTAAGGATATTATTAAATGCCGTATCATCGCCCGTGAATATAACTTCATCGTTGGCAATAGTTGGTTGGTCCCCTCTTGGATACGTATCTGAATTTTCATAATACTTAGCCCATCTTCTATATTCAATATAATCTCCAGCATTAAAATTCGGAGCAGCTTCGTTAAGATACTGGGTGGTTACAGCTGTATTATAATTCAAGGTAAATCTTCCTGTTTTACCTCTTTTCGTGGTTACGATTACTACTCCATTGGCACCTCTTGACCCATAAATGGCCGTCGCAGAAGCATCTTTAAGAATATCAATGGATTCAATATCTGTCGGGTTGATGTTATCGATACCACCTGATATTAGAGGAATACCATCCAATACATACAAGGGTGCGTTGGACGCAGATAAAGATCGTACCCCCCGTATGGTAATATTACCAATACTTCCCGGTCTTTCATTTGATGATATATCTACACCGGCAGCCTTACCTTGCATAGCTTCAATGGCGTTGTTTACAGGTCTTGAGTTGATGTCTTCCGATGAGACACTAACGATAGCACCGGTTACATCAGATTTTTTAGTTGTTCCGTAACCAATAACAACTACTTCGTCTAAGAGCGCGCTGTCTTCTTCCAAAGTTACATCATAGGTCGAACCTTCACCAATTGAGATTTCCATCATTCTATACCCTATAGAGGTAAAAACAAGCGTTTCTCCACTTGATGCAGTAATAGAATAATTACCATCAAAGTCTGCACTGGTTCCTGTATTGGTGCCTTTTATAACCACGTTTACCCCCGGTAAAGGCACCCCTGTATTATCTGAAACCGTTCCAGTAATGGTTCTTTCCTGCGCGAAACCCATAACGGAAAAAAGCAGAAAACACCAAATTGATATTTCCTTAAATTTTTTAAGATAAGTAAGATTTTTCATAACCTATTAAGTTGTATGTCCAGTTAGTTTTATACTAATATATTGCCAATCTATTCAGAATATTATTGACAACTATCCTGTACTTACCTGTTAATTTTATTAAAACTCTAATTGGTCGACAAAATAGGGAACAAAAATTACGGTAATGCATTTGTCTAACCAATGATTTATTTAATACAACAGCTTAATAATTTGTTTTCCGGTGGCCGGTACAGTAAGAATGATTTTATTCTTTTCTATTACACTGCTATGTTTTTTCTGAGTAATTAATTGCATGTCAACCTCAATATTATTTACCATAATTTGTTTAGGTTCGTTCCGACTAGCTATTAATAAACGATAGCTTTTAGTTGGGGAAGTATACGCTCCTATTCTTTCATCAATTGATATCACTGTTTCATCTTTACCTTCCTGTGAGTCAATTAGTGTAGTGGCGTATATCCCCGTTACATAGTTCAATGATTCTCCATCATCTTCATAATTTTCAAAAGAACTATGGCCTTTGGGATATATCAATACATCCATAGTATCTATTTCTTTTTCACCAATATAATTTTGGGTCTCCTGCATTGGAATTATTGCGCCACCTTTTATGAAGATGGGGATTTGGTCAAGTGGACACAATATGCTTATGTACTGCTTTCCCTGAAAGACTTCGTTTGTCCAAAAATTGGTCCATTCACCTTCAGGGAGATATACCACTCTTGTTTGGGCGCCTTTAGTCACCACCGGACAAATCATCATGCTTTCTCCCAACATGTATTGGTCAGTAATTTCATAGGTATTTTCATCATATTGATTGTCCAACACCAATGCACGCATTAAAGGTTTACCGCTCAAGTGATTTTGATAGGAGATACTATACAAATAGGGTAAAAGCTGATACCTGAAATTATCATAATATGTAAAGATTCGAGTTGCCTCCTCTCCATAATTCCATGGTTCTTTATAATTAGGATGTTCCATACCGAACAAATGGGCAATGGGACTCAGTAATCCAAATTGAGTCCAGCGGATGTATAGTTCTGGATCGGCGACATGCTCAAAACCACCCATACAATGCGCCCAATTTCCAACGCCCGATAAACCAATGTTCAAACCTGCTTTGATAACGGGTTCAAAATATTGCCATTCACTGGGCCAATCACCGGCAAATATGAACGGATACCGCTGAATGCCCGCATAGCCTTCACGGGTGTGGTTCATTCCTCTAATAGTATTATACTTCTGGAATTTTTCAAATGGCGCTTTTGCATAGGCTAATGGGAACAGATTATGCAGTGATTTAATTTCTTCCCCTTGTGGCCCTGTCTTTTCACTCTCATTTGCTTTGTGTCCGAAGGCACTGCCTTCATCGGTCTTCAAAAACATAGCACCTTGATCCGCAATGGTTTTAACGCCGTTTTCCCACCACCAATCGACAGAATTGGTATCAAAGAAATTCACGAATTCCCCTTGACCATTTTCTTCTGGGTAAACAAAGCCTTCCTTCCGGGCCTTATCTAACAGACGGTACTTCTTACCGTTATCGAATCTAGGTCTCAAGTGTAGTCCGACCGCGTTTAGGTTTAGGGCGTATAAACTATCGAACATGGCTTTGGGATTTTCAAAAGTTTCACGCCATTCAAACGTAGTGGCTCCCTTTCCTCCATTTTCCCCAAAAAAGCGCCAGGTGGAATCTAAGTGTAAAACATCCAAAGGAATTTGCAATGCCCTGAATTTTTTAGCCAAATCAATAACGTACTGGGTAGAGGTTTTTTCTTCATACCCCCAAGTTCCCCCACTATACGTGCCCACATGTAGGCCCAACGCAAACTTGGGCAGTAATGGAGATTTTCCGGTAAGGTCTGTATAGGAATCTAAAATCTTTGAAAAATCCGGTCCGTACATAACGTAATAATCCAACTCTCCTCCCTCGGCATAAAACGAATAAGCACTAGTAGTACTATGCCCCATATCCCAATTAGTTGGGTGTGCATTATGAAAAAATATGCCGTAGCCTTTAGTACTCATAAAAAAAAGGTACAGGAGAATAGTTCGCCTCTAAAGGATTATATGCTCCAATAACATGTGGGAGTCCCTGCCCCCGGCCAACATTTAACCGGACTTTTTTTCCCCGACGATCTAGAAAATCCATACGCTCACCAAATCCGAAGAAGTGCTCATTTGCGTCTAATTTGAATTGAGCTCCGATGGTATCGTTAGTAACAAAGCCCACTCCGATAGGACTATTTTGTTGCCCCGTAATTAAAGTATCCCCCTTCTTATCTAGTATGGCTATGGAAAATGGATTTTTGGTGAGTTTTACCAGAATTTCATTGGTGGCATAACTTAGATCAGCATCAGTTTCCGTTTTGGTAAACAAAACTTCAGGCCAATCATACTTGATAACCATCCAAGGTTCATTTTCCTCAAATTTGCCATCCCAAGCTGCACGTATCCTGACCGTACTTTTTGTAATGAATTCTACTTTGATCGTAGCCTGCGTAGTGGCTAAGGTTATGGTATTATTATCAATGGATAGAACAGACTCAAAACTTCCCAGATCGGTCTGGGCTTGTAGGGTAGTACTTAAAAATAATACGGAAAAATAAAGAAAGTGAAATATTCTCATGAAGGGAACTATTTGGTTTGCCGCCTAAACTAATGCTTCAAGTTCCTTTTTCTGTCCTGTACTATACTGCTAATTGGTCTGATTCTCCAAATCCGAGCCGCGGAGAAGGTTAAATATCATTAGCCTGTTTGAATTACGATAAAGAAATTTTTATAATAAAAACCCTACGAAGTACGCTTTTCTGGCCAAAGTTCTCTTTTATGGAAAACGGAAGACAGATAAGAAGGTCAGATGAAATAAACCATTATAGTCCGGAAATCTTTTCCGATGGACTTGGTTTTGAGCTATTTAATCAGAAGGCTAATTTACTTAGGCCATTTATAAGAGGAAAAATTCTCTCAAATAGAATACACTACAAACGTGGTCTCGAATTAATTTGAAATACCCAAACATCATTGGAAAGTATGAATACCGAATTCCTATGATTTCGTATGCTCAAGTAGAACAACTATTTGATACGACTAAACAGATTTCAATTGGAGTACTTTCTAAATTTATATTTGAACAACAATTTACCTTAAATAGACTAATGGATTGGCAATTGGACAAAGGATTATAACCTAAACCATTCACTTTAGGGTAGAAGTTTATGAATGGTATCGATTGATTCTCTGTTTGGTTATTCCTGAAAAGTGGTTAAGCATTTCCCGCTTAATGGTTGCTTTTGTCATCAATTGAATTGGAAAAATACATCCCTAAATCTAGGGATTTAAGAGCAATAAAATTTCGGATAGAGATCGTACTGAATTTAGCAATTATTTAGATTTAGCCTCGAAAAGTTGAACGGTTTTTTCCTTTACTAATATGTATCCCCTTGGAAGCAATTGACAATAATTTTTTTAAAAGTAAAATAGTACCTAAGATATCGGCATACTCAAATGGAGTATTGATTTTACTTCTTTTTTTACCGTTACTATTGGCTATAGCTTGGGTTTCATATAAGAATAACTTATAGTCAGATTACTGTTTAACTTCCTCAGTCTTATAATTAAAAGCTTACTTCCCTGTTTAAAACTGCTTTACCACAGTATAAAACGTTATACTTTGAACTATTTAAGTTAAGCTCGATATAAAGGAAAATCTGCATTTTATTAAATTCAAGGATATAAATAAACTCTCACCCAGGTTGAATCTAGTCAAATAGGTAGACCATGATAAGTTGTAAGTTTTGACTTAGATGCTTTCAGGAAAAAGTATTGGTTTCTGCAAATATAAAGGGGATTACGTGATGAATAAATTCTCTCGTAATCCCCTTTAATTTACTTAAAACTTCATGCGTTGAAGTCAATTTATACATTCAATAAACGAAGTAGGTTCATCTTTTGAACACCATCGTACCGATTTGCTTATTCCTAATTTATACACGAAAAAGAACGTAGTTTATATAGGTGTAGGTCTACTGTTATACGTACATTTATCAAGAGATCCTGTGTAGATACATCTTTGTAACCAAGTTCCGTAATTCTTGTTCCTAATATATCGGTCATCGTTTTAAACCGTTTAGTCAAAATATTGACAACCTCGCGGTCCTTGATGAAATCTTCCGATATTTTGTCAAGACCTGCTTTCTGTGCCACCATATCTTGTCTTCAATCTGAAGGAGTACCAAAGGCAAGTTTACGGTATGCTATCATATCCATTTTTCCTGCAAGATTTTCATGTAAGTCACCTATAAGGTCGTGAAGTGTGTAAAATTCCGGCCCTCTTACATTCCAATGCAATTGGTGCACTGCAAGATACAGATCAATCAGTTCATACAGCGTAGATTGTAATGCAGTATTTGCGGATGCTGCATCAATTTCGGTTTCTGAAACGCGTATATCTATTTCATGTGGGTATTGTTTTTGGCCTGTAGGGTAACCATGGATACAAAGAATATAAGTCTCAATATTTTTCTCATAACTTTTTTTCTCAAAATTATAATCTGTAAGCAGTCTCAAGATGGGGGTAAAAGAAAAGTTATTGGCCTGTTAAGCATATGACTTGAATATTTGGAAGCAATTAACGAATACCATTTTCTATACGGAACTATAGAACTATTAACAGAAACTACACGCTGCCATTTTTTAAATACTGAAGATGTCTTTTATGCTACCAGGTAAGCAGCATGATTACCCACTTAAGATTGTAGTCACCAAAGTGCCAGCAAACTTGTTGAAGACCTTTAAGGAATGTACCGATGACAAATAGCTGAAAATATTATGAAGCTATGCTAGAAAAAAACTTACCCTGCATCGCATCTAGTTTTTTTTTTAAGCGGGACTGTACTAGCAATTTACTTAAGAAGTATCCCTACAATCAAATTACATAAAATAAAGCGATGCCAAAAGCTCGATCTAAAATCTAATCTGCATTTTTTGATTTATAATAAAAAAAGCCGAGACATATGTCTCGGCTTTTTTATTTGTACTCGAGGCGGGAATCGAACCCGCACTCCAAAGGAACTGGATTTTGAATCCAGCGTATTTGATATTAAATTTCACTAAATACACTTATAATCAACTGATTAATAAATATTTAATTTTTATTGATTTCATTTGATATGGTCTAAAATCAATAAATGTTGTACCTATGTTGTACCAAAAATGATTATCTTTATATTCTCAATACTTAAGATATGGCATCAAACGCAAAAATAGTACTTCGGAAAAAGCCCAATAAAGAAGGGCATTGTCCTCTTTGTATTCGTATTACTAAAAACCGTCGCTCAAATTATCATTATATAGGTCATAATATTGACCCTAATGATTGGGATGGAAAAAATATTAGAGTTAGAAAATCACACCCTTACTCAGATAGGTTAAACGGCTTGCTTAGTACTAAACTGTCTGAGGCGAATAAGATGCTGATTGATTTGCAATCGAGCAAAAAGGATATATCGGCTAATCAAATAAAAGAGAAACTTTATGCATCTTCCGAATCAGTTACTTTTTTCGAAGTGGCACAAGATTTTCTTGATGATTTAGAAGCAAACGAAAAGCTGTCTAGGCTCTCGACCGACAAGGCTCGTGTTAACCACGTATTGAACTTTACCAAATCAAAACAACTTACCTTTCAAGAAATTGATGAAAACTTTCTAAAGAGATTTAAAACTTACCTCCGTACAAAACACAACCTATCGGAAAGGTCGATAGTAAATAATCTTATTGTGATTAGAACTATCTATAATAGAGCTATTAAATTGGGTATAGTAGATAGAAAACTCTATCCCTTCGGTTCAGATAAAATACGGATTAAGTTCCCTGAAACCGAAAAAATAGGCCTTACCAAAAATGAGGTCATAAAACTTGAATCCGTTGAAAATCTGACCGACAACGAGACTCACGCTAGAAATGTTTGGCTTTTCAGTTTTTATTTTGCCGGAATTCGGGTAGCTGACGTATTGAAAATTCGTTGGACCGATATTTATGACGAAAGGCTGCATTATCGAATGAACAAGAATTTAAAATTGTTATCCCTTAAAATCCCAGATAAAATATTTCCGATTTTGGAATATTATCAGGACAGTAAACAAAATGATGACGATTTTATATTTCCGGAAATGAAAAAGGCAAATTTACAAGATGCAAAAGATGTCTATGCTAAAACAAAAACGGCCAACAAGAAATTCAATAAATATTTGGTATCGGTCGCTGATAAAGCCAAAATATCAAAAAAAGTAACTATGCACATTGCTAGACATACATTTGGGAATATATCGGAAGATAAAATCCCAATTAATATGCTCCAAAAATTATATAGACATTCATCGATTACCACTACTATAAATTACCAATCTAACTTTATGC
>DRGL01000070.1 GCA_011050085.1 Pricia antarctica
GGCTTCCATTGGCCCTTGGCAATTTTTTGTTTTAGGCGCTTGCCTTCAACACCCCTCAAGTATTCGCCGAACGCCCTCTCAAGGCCAACACCGGAATAGTAGCCGTTGTCATCGACATTTTCATAGCCCACGCTACGTTCGGCAATTTTTCCCAACGGATGTTCCCGCACCGTTTTTTGCTCTATGATTAAACCGCCCTTATACGGACCGCGATTGAAAAGCGGAAAATCTTTAACCGCCATATACTCTGAGTAGTCTAAATTTCTGGCAATCAGCGCGTACCGGTTCTTATTGGCCTTTGCCTTGCGCAACACTTGTTGATAATGCGATGAAGAACTTCCCAACATATCGGAAAGCGCATCGGAGAGGGGAACGATGTATTTTTTAAAATCGGCATCACTTACCGTTACCGCATCAAATCGGATGGTATATCGGGATACCGAAGTAGCCAGGAGACTTCCATCATCGGAATACAGATTTCCACGGTTCGGGGCGATCGTAAACATTTTTTCGGTAAGCTGTAAGGCTAGTTCCTTATACTTGTCGCCTTGTACTACCTGTATGTTCACCAATTTGAACAGCACAGCAGCCGCGAACAGGAACATGCATGCCGAGACGGCATACAGGCGGGTCATAATATTTTTGTCATTAGTAGGCATCAGTCTTTAGATTTGGGGATTACTGTTGATTTGGGGTTTTGATTAATTTGGGATTTTACTTTAATTTGTTTTGGTGGCACCTGCGATGGGAATAATCCATTTACTTCGACGATGTGCATAACCGTGGATTCTAATTTCAGCTGCTGCATATCACTGCGAACATCTACAAATTCACTTCGCAATTCTTTTACCTCTTCGTTGAGGGCGGCAATTTGGTGTACCTTTTTATCGGCACTGTGCGAACTGCCAATCATTATTGTCGCTAAAAAAGATGTGAATATGATAAACAACCAATTCTTCGGTGCGTCTCCGCTAATCAGGAATGTTCCTTTTAATATGTTTAATAATCCTGTTTTCACGATGCTTGATTACTTTGGTAAGCTCTGGGTCTACTTTCTATACCCTTCGCTATTAATTTGTTTTGCACTCTGTATTTTAAACTACCTCTACATGCTAACGGTAGCATTCTTTCTCTTTCATATTCTTGCCGCAATTCTCAGCTTGGCACTTCTGGCTCGGTTGTTTTGCTTTATCTCTTCCTTTGTTGGCACTATCAATCCTCCGACCTTTTTAAATGGCACATCAATATTTCCGTAAAAATCCTTTTCAGGCTCGCCCTCAAATTGGCCCGCGCGGATATAGCGTTTTACCAATCGGTCTTCTAGCGAATGATAGCTGATGACACTTAACCTTCCGCTGTCTTCCAATAAATCGGGCATCTGAAGAAGAAATTCCTTAATTGCCAATATTTCTTGGTTCACCTCTATACGAATAGCCTGATAAATCTGTGCTAGTATTTTATGCTCCCTTCCATTGGGTAAAAATTGCTGAAGCACTTCTTTCAATTTCTCAGTTGTCTTTATCGGGGCGTGCTCTCGCTGCGCCAATATTTGCTTTGCCATGGTATTGGCGTTACGCAGGTCACCATACTCAAAAAGTACCTTTCGCAAGGCGTCATAATCATATGTATTGACCACCTCATAGGCCGATAGCGCATTGCGCTTGCTCATGCGCATATCAAGACTTGCGGCGAATCGAGTCGAAAATCCTCGCTCGGCAGTGTCAAACTGATGTGACGAAACGCCAAAATCGGCCAAAACACCATCCACTTTCCGTATGCCATAGAACTTCAAAAACTGAGTAACGAATCTGAAATTCTCGTTAATCAGCGTAAAACGTTGATCGTCGATGCTATTCTCAAGAGCATCTTCATCTTGATCAAATGCCAACAATCTACCTTCAGTACCCAACCTTTTCAATATTTCCCGGGAATGACCTCCACCACCAAAAGTGACATCTACATACGTACCATCCTTTCTGATATTAAGGCCGTCAACGGACTCCTTTAAGAGAACTGGATTATGATACATCGCCATCGTCTCCATCATCACCCATTACTTCTTCGGCCAACGCGGCAAAATCTTCAGCCGTGTCTTCTAGTACTTTTTCATAGCTATCCTTATCCCATAACTCTATAATATTTATGGCCGAACTTAGCACTACTTCCTTGTTGATATTTGCAAAATCCACCAAATTTTTAGGAATCAACAATCTTCCGGTGCCATCAATTTCGACTTCTTTCACACCAGCCGAAAAACGTCGGATAAAATCATTGTTCTTTTTCTTGAACTTGTTTTTCTTGTTCACCTTCGACATCAAGGCATCCCATTCCTCCCTTGGATAAAGTTCCAAACAAGGTTGAAAGACCGACCTCTTAATAATAAAACCCTTACTCGAAATTGGCAACATCTGATTTTTTAGGGCAACCGGAATCATTATCCTACCTTTGGAATCAGCCTTGCAATCGTATGTGCCAATGAAATTGATCACGTTATGGTTTTTGTTATTTTAAATCCTTTTTTTAGACCCAAACGGCAACCAAATCAAGGATTTACAGTACTATAACTCAAAAATACACATTTTATTACCACATTTTACCACAAATTACCACATTGTTGATAAGTAGTGGTGTCTTGTGTTATGTTTTGCTTTCCCTATTGCTGAAATGCGCAAGTTCTTTTTCCATCACGATTTGTCTTGCGAATTTTTATACGATTCACCGACGTTACTTTGAATTGCCTATATTTGGCCCAACCACCGTAACCATTTTATATGGAAGAAAAAATTATCGAGGAAGGGAAATATCGGTATATCGAAAAGGGAGAAGGCTCCCCTATCATTATACTACACGGCCTAATGGGCGGGCTCAGCAACTTTCAAGGAGTCACCGATCATTTCCCGGAAAAGGGGTATAAGATATTATTGCCCGAGCTACCTATATACGGTATGCCCATGCTTAAGACCAATGTAAAACAGTTCGCAAAATTTGTTGAGGATTTTATCAAATTCAAGAAATTACAGGATGTCATTTTACTGGGCAATTCCTTAGGTGGTCATATCGGATTGCTACATACCAAAATGTATCCAGATAAAGTGAAGGCTTTGATTATTACGGGAAGCTCTGGTCTATATGAAAGTGCTATGGGCGACGGATACCCCAGACGTGGTGATTATGATTTTATTCAGAAGAAAGCGGAGAACGTCTTTTACGATTCAAAGGTAGCTACCAAAGAAATTGTTGACGAAGTATTTGCGACCGTAAACGACCGAAACAAGATTTTAAAAACTTTGGCCATTGCTAAAAGTGCAATTCGTCATAATATGGCCGACGATTTGCCGGCAATGAAAACCCCTACTTGTATCATTTGGGGTAAGAACGATACCGTAACCCCACCAGACGTAGCCGAACTATTCAATGAATTACTGCCGGATTCCGAGCTTTTTTGGATTGATAAGTGTGGCCATGCGCCCATGATGGAACATCCTGAAGAATTCAATACCATTTTAGATGCTTGGTTGGAGAAGCGCGGTTTTTAATTTGAACCTCCCTACCTATGCATATTAAAACGGCAACTTTTATCATAAGCAATACAGACGTGGCTAAATGCCCTAACGAGCCCCTGCCGGAGTATGCATTTATCGGTCGGTCTAACGTTGGCAAATCGTCCTTGATCAATATGCTTACGGAGCGAAAGAGTTTGGCAAAAATCTCCGGTAGGCCTGGAAAGACCCAATTGATTAACCATTTCAAGATCAATGGCAATTGGTTTTTGGTAGATTTACCTGGATACGGATACGCACGCGTTTCCAAAAAAAGCAAAAAAACCTTTCAAAAATATATCACCGACTATTTTGCGAAACGCGAACAACTAGTCTGTGCATTTGTTCTCGTTGATATTCGACACGAACCGCAAAAAATAGATATGGAATTTATGGAATGGTTAGGCCAAAACGCCATTCCGTTCTGTATTATTTTTACTAAAGCCGATAAGTTGAAACCCAAAGCAATCGAACGGGCCATAAATGCGTATTTGGCTGAGCTGATTGCAGGGGTTTGGGAAGAAGCACCGCAGTATTTCGTTACCTCGTCTTCTAAAAAAATGGGACGCGATGACGTTCTTGGGTATATTGATGCAATCAATGATGAATTTTTCAAGAAAACGCTTAGGTAAAGTACTACTGGCAGTCAAAATCACCAACCTAACCCTTAACACTTCTATACGTTAAGACCTCAAATTTACTTCCATGCTATATTTTAAGTGAGCGGTTTCTATAAACGAAACGCAGAGATACTTATATACCATCACTTTTTCTACAAATTAAATACCTTAACCTTTTCTAAATGTGGACCGATATCCAAGCCAATTACGGTTCAATTGTGGAGCAATCTGTCAGATCGGTACGGAACTGAATATACTATTTCCATTTCGTAAACCCCATGTTCATATTTTTTACATCCCCTTAATCATCAATTTCAGGCCTCCATTACGAAACTCCTATTTTAAACACCTTTAAAATTCTATTTTAATTATAATCCCAGTCCCCAAACGTTAAATTATCAATAAAATACCTAATACAAAGTCGATTCCATTTTCAAGATGGTTGTTTATGTAGTAACTTAATCTTCTTAAGAAACGTTAATTTAAACTTCATATACCATGGAAACACTAGAACAAGAACACACGGCCGTAAAGAGACCGGAGTTCAAAGAAAAGTATGATCATTTTATTGGTGGTGAATGGGTAAAACCTAGCGGCGGCGAATATTTTGATAATATTAGTCCCATCGATGGCAAACCTTTTACCAAGGCTGCAAGAGGAAACAAAAAACATGTAGATTTAGCTTTAGATGCCGCTCATGCCGCATTTAAAACTTGGTCGGTAACACCCGCAGCCGAGCGAAGCAATGTATTGCTTAAGATTGCAGATATCATCGAAGAAAATCTAGAGTATCTGGCCAAGGTCGAAACTGTAGATAATGGTAAAGCACTTCGAGAAACTCGCGCGGCTGACTTGCCTTTGTGCGTAGACCATTTTCGATATTTCGCCGGGGCTATACGCGCCGATGAAAGCACTATGTCAGAACACGATGCCAATACGGTGAGTATAAATTTACAAGAACCGCTAGGTGTAGTTGGTCAGATAATTCCCTGGAATTTCCCGCTTTTAATGGCTACATGGAAAATCGCCCCAGCCTTGGCGGCGGGATGTTGTACCGTTGTAAAACCTGCAGAACAAACGCCTACAAGCATAATGGTCTTGATGGACCTCATTAAAGATGTACTTCCAAAAGGTGTGTTGAACGTGGTAACCGGATTTGGGCCCGAAGCAGGTAAACCATTGGCTTCTTCTCCTAGAATTGCAAAGGTCGCCTTCACGGGAGAAACTACGACAGGGCGGTTAATTATGCAATATGCCTCCGAAAACCTTATTCCTGTTACCATGGAATTGGGCGGCAAAAGCCCCAATATCTTCATGAAGAGTATAGCTGACGCCGATGATGCTTTTTTCGATAAATGTATTGAAGGTGCCGTTATGTTCGCCTTGAACCAGGGTGAGGTGTGTACCTGTCCGTCGAGAATCTTAGTTGACGAGTCTATCTACGATAAATTTATGGATAGAGTGGTAGAACGCACCAAAGCTATCAAAATGGGACATCCGCTTGCAGAAGATACGATGATGGGCGCTCAAGCCTCGAACGATCAGTACGAGAAAATTCTTTCGTATTTTGATATTGGCAAACAAGAAGGCGCAGAGATTCTATGCGGAGGAAAAGCAGCGAATCTCAACTCAGGTCTTGAAAACGGTTATTATATAGAACCAACCATATTTAAGGGAAATAACAATATGCGTGTTTTTCAAGAGGAAATATTCGGCCCAGTGACCTCTGTCACCACTTTCAAGAATGCAGAGGAAGCAATTGAAATCGCAAACGACACTTTATACGGTTTGGGAGCAGGACTTTGGACGCGGGACGCTCATGAAATCTACCAGATTCCAAGAGCGGTGAAAGCGGGTCGTGTTTGGGTGAACTGCTATCACGCTTACCCTGCTCACGCGCCCTTCGGCGGATACAAAAAATCCGGGTTTGGCCGTGAGAACCATAAGATGATGTTGAATCACTATAGAAATACCAAAAACATGCTTATTTCCTACAGTAAGGATAAGTTGGGCTTCTTTTAGGACTGGTCATTCAATTAATTAATTTTTAGGGAAGGCTTCGGCCTTCTCTTTGATTTATATTAGAATAAAAATAAGACACAATGATTACAAAAATAGAAAGAGTTTCAGCGACCGAAGAAGCGCTTAAAGTTATCGAAACCCTGAAAAAGCGTTTTGGTCCGCTTATGTTTCATCAAAGTGGAGGCTGTTGCGATGGCTCTACTCCCATGTGTTTCGAAAAAGGCGAGTTCAAGACAGGCGACAGCGACGTGCTGCTGGGGGAAATAGCAGACAGCGAGTTTTACATGTCTCGCGATCAATATGAATACTGGAAACATACCCACCTAACCATCGATGTAACGGAAGGTCGTGGTTCAAGTTTCTCTTTAGAAATACCCATGGGCGTTCGCTTTATTATTCGTTCTCGGGTTTTTACCAATGAGGAGTATGAAAGATTGAAAAAGGAGGATGCTATTGATATGAACTAATATACTGGCAAATCATTCCTTTGACTAAAGACACTTAGCGATTCAATTATTGATAAGGCAATCTCATATATATCGAAGGCTAAAGCCCATGTTCGCAGGCAAACCATTACTTTCGTTAGCTCTGTTCGTTTACAAAAGTGAAATACCTGATGAAATTGCCAACAAAATATTTTCGAAATTGCATACGGCTAGGTTTTGCTGGTTCTCTTAGTTCAGTAGGTACTTTAATAGGGTTTTACGTTTTCTCCGAACAAAATTAAACCCTAATATCGAGTTGCAATAAATTGTCCGCCAGCAACATCCTAATATTATTTTCTTAATTTAAGGCTTTCCCCTGGAAAATAATTAAGCAATGTAATGGGTACGGGTGATAATTTATCTAAAGGATCTCAGAAAAAAGGCTCTCATGACGGCTTGGTCGAAAAATTGATGAATGAAATTGCTTCGAATCTAAACAACGAACAGTTCGGTGTCGATAGGCTCGCCCAAACGGTAGGAATGAGCCGGTCAAGTCTGCACCGGAAGCTGCAAAAACGCCTCGGTATCTCTACAAGTCAATTTATCAGGGAATACAGATTAAAAAGAGCTTTAGAAATTTTAAGGCAAGAAGACGTTACTGCTTCAGAAGTGGCATACCGTGTTGGGTTTAGCAGCTCCACTTATTTCAGTACCTCTTTTCTTAAGCTCTACGGCTATACCCCAGGGGAGGTTAAGAACAGAATTGAGATATCAGCATCTTCCATTACTGCAAATTCTAATACTGAGAATAAAACATTGTGGTTGGCCAAGCCATCACCTAGAAAGTTTATTTTATTAGTATTGGTAATATTGGGATTGCTTCCTATCGGTTTCTATATTGTAAATGCCTTTTCAAAAGCTAATTACCGAGATGAAATAGATATAATGGAAAAAAGTTCAACTTCCATTGCCATACTCCCATTCAAAAACCTGAGCAATAATAAAGAAAGTGAATACTTCGCAGCTGGCGTTGCACAAATCATACAGATCCACTTAAATAAAATTACAGGTATTAAGTTAATCTCGGATACCAGCATGGCCCAATATGCGGAAACAACCAAAACTAGTCCAGAAATAGCTTCAGAAATTAATGTTTCCCATTTATTGGAGGCCAGTGTCCAAGAATATGATGATCGGGTGAGGGTAATCGTAAAACTAATCGATGCAAAAAAGGATGAACAAATTTGGTCAGATACCTATGACCGGAATCTTGTCGATATTTTTAATATCCAATCCGAAATATCAAAACAGATTGCCTCAGAATTAGAGCTTGTTCTATCCCCTAACCAAATAAGGCAAATTGAAAGAATACCTACAAAAGATATAGAAGCCTATAACCTTTACCAAAAAGGAAAACATTTCTTTAATCTGAAAGACCACTCCCATGGTAAAGGTGAAAAAAGTATACAATATTTTAAACAGGCAATCGAAAAAGACCCGGAATTTGCATTGGCCTATGCAGCGCTGGCAACAGCATACCTTTTTTCTGGCGAAAACCTATATAAAGACGATTCGGTAAAACTAGTTGAAGAATTGGCACTCAAGGCCATTGCGTTGGACAACACTATTTCAGAGGCGCATGTAGCCTTGGGAACCTTGGCGTACATGTACGAATGGGATATGGCAAAAGCACAAAAAGAATATCAACATGCCATTCAACTCAACCCAAATAACTCAAATGCTTATATCTATTATTCTCAATTTTTATTTAGCGTGAGAGGTGAATCTTATGAAGCTAGAGAACATATAGATAAGGCACTTCGCCTTGACCCATTGTCATATGTAGCCAATCTAAAGAGTGCACAATATTATTTTTACGAAGGCAAATACGACAAGGCCTTTGAGGAAACTTCAAAATTGAAGGAAATAAACGGGCATAATATGTTTTCCTATTGGATAAATGTACAACTATATAATTCCCAAGGATTTAACGATAAGGGTATAGCAGAATTGGTAGATTATTTTGAAAGGGTACCTCCCCATTTTTTATCCATTGATACCCTAAAAATTTCATATAAAAATAAAGGATTGAATGGTGTATATAGATATTACATAGATAGTGATTTACGCGCAGTTGGAGCGCCTTCTAATTTAGGTGAATTCGGCTTGTATGCTGATGCACAAACCTTAGGATATATTGGTGATACTGAGAAAGCATTGGAATATCTTGAAATAGCCTTTGAAAGACACTCTATATATCTTTGCGAAATTAAATACGACCCATACTTTATAAACCTCCGAAGCGAATGTCGATTTTTGTCCATTCTGGATAAAATGAACTTAGGCGGTTACAATTAAGAAGTGACGCCCGATACAGAGAACTTTGAGGAAAAATCTGATTTTTCAAAATAGCATTGCTCATTAAAACTACTTCAAAAAAGCCATATCAAAAACTGGTATACCAACATAATTTAAAGTTTCTGCACCATAAGTTAAACCTCGGCTTTAAAATTTAACAACACTGCAACATGTCCGTTATACGGTACTTTAAGCTTTTTCCCATCTTTGGCACTAATGAATTTGAGGTCAGTTTATAAGACTTTATTTTACAGAAATATTGCGAAGTTTTAATGAAATAGCGAAAGCCCTTTCATCCCAGCTGCCCTAAGCTTGTCGTAAAAATTAGTTCCCCCAGCTCAAGAAAAATTAATTATTCAAATAAATAGTAGCATCATGGAATTAAATGAAGAAAAATTAAATCAACTGTTAGGAAAAGTAGTAACGGAAATGGGCGCTGCGGCCAACGGACCTTTGGTTATGCTGGGCGATAAACTGGGACTTTACAAATGCTTGGCACAATCAGGACCGATGAATTCTACCGAATTGGCCGATGAAACCAATACTGCCGAGAGATACGTGCGCGAATGGTTGTCCGCTCAAGCCGCTTCAGGCTATGTCACTTATCATGCGGAAAGTAAAAGCTTTTCAATGACCCCGGAACAGGCCGCTGTATTTGGTAATCCAGAAAGTCCAGTATTCATGGGCGGGGCTTTTTATTCCGTTACGTCCGTCTATCAAGATGCACCCAAAATGGAAACAGCTTTTAAAACTGGTGAAGGTGTTGCGTGGGGCGACCATAGCAACTGCCTGTTCTGCGGAACCGAAAAATTCTTTAGTCCTTCGTACGAAGCGAATTTAATTTCACAATGGATTCCATCTTTGGAGGGGGTCGAGGAAAAACTAAAAACTGGGGCCAAAGTAGCGGATATCGGTTGTGGATATGCGGCTTCCACCATCATAATGGCAAAGGCCTATCCCAACTCTACCTTTATTGGGTACGATTATCACGACAAATCCATAGAACACGCCAAGCAAAAAGCCAAAGCTGAAGGTTTAAACAATGTTTCTTTTGAGGTATCGACCGCAAAGTCATTTCCTGGTGAAAACTATGACCTTATTATGTTTTTTGACTGCCTGCACGATATGGGTGATCCCGTAGGCGCCTGTGCACATGTAAAGCAAGCCCTAAAACCTGATGGCACCTGTATGATAGTAGAACCTTTTGCCAATGATGCCCTAGAGGAAAATTTAAACCCTGTAGGTAGAGCATTCTATGCCTTTTCCACTACACTTTGTACGCCCTGTTCCCTAAATCAGGAAGTAGGTTTGGCCCTTGGTGCCCAAGCAGGTGAAAAACGTTTGCGTGAAGTGGCAACTTCTGGTGGGTTTTCGCGCTTTCGAAGAGCTACTGAAACACCTTTTAATTTAATATTGGAAGCTAGGGCCTAAAAATTTAGTTTCAAGTTCAGATACCACTTAAAAGTGAGCTTCAAAATTTAACCTAAGCTCATGAAAAAAGTATCTATGCTTGTACAATATAAAAAATCACAGGAGAAAATTGGCAAAAAGCGGCAGAGGCTTGGGATCGTATGTATCCTATATTAAAAACTTGCTTAGGTACTGCACCTAATCTCATGCTTGAAATGGAACAAGAGAAAGCAGGTAATTTAATTTTGAAAATCAAAGCTGCCGCAGAAAAGCAATACATGATCGCTACAGAAAGGCTTTGCTTTCGGATTTATGTATTAGCAACAGATTTAGCTGTGAAAATACTAGAATTTGCTTTCGAACTTACCCAGGTAAATGGGTTGGATAGTATAGAAATCCCAGAAATGGATGGTGAAAATTTAATACTACTTGATGGCTCACTTGACACTCTTATTTCACGGGAAGGATTGAATTTTTCAGACCAAAAATACACGCTAAAAGAAATTTAACCCGTCGTTAAACCAGTCGGCTTTGTTGCAGCAATAGTTTGGTTTACAGTATATAGAATTAA
Organism: Pricia antarctica; assembly: GCA_011050085.1. GTDB lineage: Bacteria > Bacteroidota > Bacteroidia > Flavobacteriales > Flavobacteriaceae > Pricia > Pricia antarctica_A. Next base: position 10,946 of record DRGL01000070.1, read on the forward strand.
GTTCTTTTCTTCGTATTCTTATATAGTTAGAAGACGTAGAAACTTATTCCAGCTCCATCTTCTCCGCAAAATAAGCACAGAAATCTTTCATTGTGGCGGTCATTTTCTCATCTTGGGTCGCCTTCATAAAGGTATCCGTTAAGGAAACCAAGGTTTGATGAAAGAAAGTTTTCATTTCGTCAACAGGCATATCCTTGGTCCAAAGATCGATTTTTAGCGATTCTTGATTTTTGCTATCCCAAACCGATAGCAACATGGCTTTGGCCTCTTCATTTACGATGCCACCGTCTTCGGCAGACCATGTGAGTTTCTCAGGAACGCGGTTTTCGTCAAGACCGACTTTTAACTTAATTTCAGAGGTGTGCAACTTTGCCATTCTATTTATTTGGTTTGTATTTCGATTTTGTAAATATTTCTTCCGCAGAAAGCGATAGCATTTGCTGAAGGCTGACTTCATTATTGTCCATAAATGCTTTCACAATTTGCCAACCCATATATCGGCCAATGCGGCCAGGGGATGCATTGTCAAGCTCGAGTCCGAACTTGGAAAACGGAGCGAGATCTAAAAAACGCTGACCTAATCTGTTATCGGTACTATACAGGTATTCGCTTTCTATAAAATTACGCCAAATCTGCTGTTCGTTAGCGTCTGCCCAAGCCAACTGATCACCGGAGTAGTTAATTTTTTGGGCATCGGATATAAATGGAAGCAACTTATCTTTTAAAACTAATTCCTTACCATAATAGACCATTTGAGCTAAAAAATTACGGTCTTTAGGCTTTGGTACTACTTGATTCGCAAAAGCGTTTGCCACATCACTTATCAAAAATTGTTTGTCCAATCCCTCGGAAATATAATTTGGAAAACTTTGGTAAAACTTATGCTGCGGTCCTAAATAATTGTCTAGACCTATTAACAAAAGGCTATCTGTTAAGATGATGCGACTATTATAGCTTACATCTGAAGTTACGGTTATTACTTTCGGAATCTCATAACCAGGAAAATAATACCTAATGTGCTTGAATAGTAGAGTTAGGTCTTCCGTTTCCTTTGAAAAATCATCGAAATTCTTATCAACCTCTGATAAAAGTTCAATTTGTAGGGAATCTTTCAATTTAGCAATCCAAACACTGTCATTATATTGAGTAGGAAATAAATACGGATATGTTTTTTGAAGAGCGGGAATATTCGCAGGGTTAGCACTTGCGAATTCACGGTCGAAACGCGCAATTTCCAAATCAACCTGAATTTTTTCAATGTCATCGGCTACCTTATCACTATCGGCACATCCCATAATGATGATGAAAATTACTGATATGGTAAAAATCGTCTTAGCACTGTAAAGTAATTCCCTATACATTTTAGTATTTAAGGTCAAGGCGTTATTTTTAGCCTACAAAGTTAATTGATTTAGACATAAAGAAAAGGCTATGCAAACAGAAAAGGTAACCGCGTATATTGTAAACTGGCTGAAATCGTATGCTGAAAAGGCAAAAATGAAGGGATTTGTCATTGGGGTGTCAGGAGGCATTGACTCGGCAGTCACGTCTACGTTATGTGCAAAGACCGGTTTAGATCTACTCGTCTTAGAGATGCCTATCCATCAAGCAGAAAGTCAAGTAGGCAGAGCTTCTAGACATATTGATTGGCTACAGCAAAATTTTGTTAATGTAAAAAGAGTACCTGTTGATCTCACCCCTGTTTTCGATACCCTTGTAAATGTATTGCCGCCCGTACTAAATGAAGATGACCGTTTCATGTCATTGGCCAACACGCGCGCAAGGCTACGTATGACGATCCTATACTATTTTGCAGCATTAGATTCTCTATTAGTAGCCGGAACAGGAAACAAGGTAGAGGATTTTGGTGTAGGATTTTACACAAAATATGGTGACGGCGGAGTAGATCTTAGCCCAATTGCCGATTTGTTGAAAACCGAAGTATACGAAGTTGCGAAGTTTTTAAAAATTAACGAAGAAATTATAGAAGCTGCACCGACCGACGGTCTTTGGGGAGATGACAGAACCGATGAAGACCAAATTGGAGCATCATACCCAGAACTTGAATGGGCCATGCGGATGCAGGAAGAAGGAAAAACTGACTTTTCAGGCAGGGAAAAGGAAGTTTTCGACATTTATAATAAATTTAATACCGCCAACCGCCATAAGATGATTCCGATTCCGGTTTGTGAGATTCCCGATAGTTTAAATTAGTAATTTGACCTAAAAGTTTGTTATCTAATCGAATAAATGTCAGAAATTGCTTCTGTTTAATAAAAAAAAAGCAATTTTGAAGAACAAATTAGATTTTAAAGCCTTACATTGCATGTCAGTATTTTTACACGTGCTACTAGTGTTTTTTATCTAGATAAAAACTATCAAAATGATCAAAGTATTAATTGCGGACAATCATCCGATTATTAGGATGGGCGTTACAAAAGTGTTATCGGATGCGAAAGGCTTTGAAGTAATTGAGGCTGCTTCAACTACCTCAGAACTCTTCGAGAAACTGGAAAAAGTAACTCCAGATGTAGTAATGTTAGAAATGGATATTCCAGAAATTAACGGTATCGCTACGTTACGAAAACTTAAAAAAGAGTATCCTGAAATCAAAGTATTGATGTATAGCGGACAATCTGAAGATGTGTATGCCTTAAGTACAATTCGTGCAGGTGCCTTTGGTTATCTTTCAAAAGCTTCCGACATTGATTACATAATTTCTGCGGTTAAGAAAGTGAGTGAAGGAAATATGTTCATCACCAACGAACTTGCACAGCGCTTAGCTTTCGATGAAGGCACTCAAAAACCGAGAAGATTCTTCCGAAAATTGTCAACCCGAGAAGTAGAAGTATTGAAATTATTGGCCAGTGGCAAACGAAATAAAGATGTTGCCATCGGACTTAATCTGAACGAAAAGACGGTTAGTACTTACAAGGCTCGTCTAATGAAAAAGTTGAATGTCGATAATATGGTCGACTTATTGCAGCAAGCAAAGGCATTGGAACTTTACTAACAGCCTGTATAAAATGCATGCCCCAAAATCTACGTGACTTTGGGGTTTTTTTATGTTTTGTCGGGAATGATGTTGTTAAACGATTAAATTCAGCGACACATGACCCAGGCCAATTACAACATGCTATTCTTTTCGATGGATAAAACTATCAACTTTCATTCGGGCGGCAGAATCTACAAATACCAAGGTCTATTTGAATTACTGAAATGATGAAAAATCACTTCTAATTAAGAGAGCACTCTATTCAACTTCTGGTTTAAAAGCTTATTTAGATTTAAATAATTCATAATTTCTTCAAGCGTTTCTCGATGATCATCAGTACTCTCTTGTGTGTCGTTTTGTAAGGCCAACATTCTTTTCTTAATTAAAAAGCAGCGTAAGGTTAAGATAGTCTCACTTACCAATTGTGCTACACCAGCCCCCTTTTCTTTCGGATAAATGTCTTTCCTGCCCCAATCATGCAGAACATATTTTTCTTCCTCCATTAAAATAGAGGAAATTTCTGATACCAACTCTTGATCCAAATCCGAAAGGAAAGAGTTTATAGAAAAGTCATCGCTTTCATTCAGAGCCTCAATCAGTTTATAATAAATACCTCTGAAATGTTCATTGGCAAGCTCAATCTCATCCTCTTGAAGATCTAAATAAATTTTTTCATAGACCTTAGATTCCAAAGAAAGAGGTTCTAAAATCAAATCACCTGCATCATTTTCCTTTAAAACCAAGTCTTCAAAATTTTGCACCTCTTTACCATAGAGCAATAATAACTCTATAATCTTTCGTTCGAGTTCATATTGAACGTCAACCTTTTCGACCGTAGATTCATTTTTAACCACATCGAATGCCTTCTGCTTCTGTTCCGTATTCTTAGTAGAATCAGCTACAGTTTTTTTATTCATTTGGGCCAATGTGCTGAACAACACCCCTTCTGAGACGTTCATGATTTGAGCACATTCCTGAATGTAGATCTCACGTTTTATAGCATCCGGAATCTTGGCGATACTATTAACGATATCACGTACCGTTTCGGCTCGCTTTATCGGATCGTTTGCAGCCTCCTTGGCTAAAAGGTTCGCTTTAAACTGAATAAAATCTTTCGCATTGTCAACAAGATAAGCTTCAAGCACTTCAAGCTCATTATTTTTCGCAAAACTATCAGGATCCTCACCTTCTGGAAATGTACAGACCTTTACGTTCATCCCCTGCTCCAAAATCAGGTCGATGCCTCGAACCGAGGCTCGTAGACCGGCTGCATCGCCATCGAAAAGAACCGTTATATTTTTGGTGAGGCGATTGATTAATCTGATTTGCTCAGAGGTTAGTGCGGTACCACTCGAGGAAACTACATTTTCGATTCCTCGTTGGTAAAATTGGATTACATCGGTGTAGCCTTCAACAAGAAAACAGTTGTCTTCTTTAGCAATGGCCTGCTTGGCATAATAGATACCGTATAACACCTTACTCTTATGGTAAATATCGCTTTCAGGGGAATTGAGATATTTTGCAGCTTTTTTATCGGCCTTAAGAATTCGTCCTCCAAAGCCTAGAACACGACCGCTCATAGAATGAATCGGAAACATTACCCGACCCTTGAACCGATCAAATGTTCGGGGAGCATTGGAGTTCTGGCTATCTTCCTTTACAATGGTAAGTCCGGTTTTTTCAAGATACTTGAGTTGATATCCTTTTTCCAAGGCAGCCTTCGTAAAAGCGTCCCATTGATCGAGACAATAGCCGAGTTGAAACTTATTTATAATCTCATCCGTAAAACCACGTTCCTTAAAATAGCTTAGCCCGATTGCTTTACCCAATTCAGAATCCCATAGCATTTCTGAAAAGTGTTTTTGGGCATATTCAGATACCAGATACATGCTTTCACGTTCGTTGGCCTCCTGTTTTTGCTCATCGGAGCGTTCCGTTTCCTCTACTTCAATATTGTATTTTTTAGCAACGTATTTAATGGCCTCAGGATAGGTAAAATGCTCATGTTCCATCAAGAACGCCATGACATTTCCGCCTTTGCCACTACTGAAATCTTTCCATATTTGTTTGACCGGGGAAACCATAAAGCTTGGTGAGCGCTCATCTGTAAAAGGACTCAACCCCTTGAAATTGGCGCCTGACTTTTTCAGTTGTACGAAATCGCCGATGACTTCCTCCAACCGGGCAGTTTCGTATACTTGATCTATGGTGGATTTTGATATCAAAATTGACGGTTCTAAAAAAAGAATAGAGCCTAAAGATAAGGCTCTATTTTCATTTTAATGTGGTAAAAAAAAGTAGTATTATTTTGCAGCTACCTTCCAAATAATACCGCTATCATCATCGTTTACTAAAAGTGATCCATCTGGGGCCACGGCCACACCAACAGGACGACCATATACTTTACCTGCCTCTTCATCGGCTATAAAACCGGTTAGAAAATCTTCGGGCTGCTGGGGGGTTCCATTTTCGAAAGGAACGAACATAACTTTATATCCCGCAAATTCTGCCCGGTTCCAAGAACCGTGCTGACCGACAAATGCACCATTTTTGTATGTACTAGGAAACGTATCGGCCGTATAAAACGTTAGACCTAGAGATGCCGTGTGGCTTCCCATTGGCACATCGGGTACAATCGATTTATCAACTAAATCTTGATGCGGTTCGTCTTTCCACCTAGGATCATTAATGTTGCCATAATAACTATAAGGCCATCCGTACCAGCCTCCTTTTTTTACACTTGTAATATAATCGGGAACCAAATTGTTACCCAACTTATCCCGTTCGTTCACAGCGGTCCATAAATCTCCCGTTACAGGATTCCAATCCATTCCAACGGGATTCCGAAGTCCGTTAGCGTATACAATTTCGCCACTACCATCAGGGTTGACTTCTAAAATATTGGCACGGCGTTCTTCCTTTTCCATGCCTTGATCACCTACATTACTTGCTGAACCGACCGAAATATATACTTTGTTTCGTTCTTTATTGGTTATGATATTTCGAGTCCAGTGATTATTATAACCACTGGCAGAGAGTTCAACTATTTTTTCGCCTTCGCCTTCCAACTTCGTCTGTCCCTCTTTGTAAGGATATCGGTAAAGACCATCTGTATTGGCGATATAAAAGAAATTATCTAAAACCAACATACCAAAGTTTTGATTTAGGCCCTCGATAAAAATGTGTCGCTCGTCAACCTCCCCATCATTATTCGCATCCCTTAACATTGTAATTCTGTCAGCACTGTTTTTAGTATTGGCTTCTGCAACGAAAATATCCTTATTAGGTGCAACGTAGGTCCACCTTGGATGTTCGAACCCATCTGCGAACCTCGAAACCGTAAAACCTTCAGGCGCTATGGGCATCTTATCCTCGGGCCATTCAATAACCTCACTATTTTTGGTTACCGATTCCGAGGCAAATGGGGCCACCAATTCCATTGGACCGATAGCAGTCTCTACTGTAGTTAATCCATTGTCCGCTAATTCTTCCTTGGTGTCTTCCGAAACACTTTTCTCATTTTTACAACCCAAAATGAGACCGGAAAACATTGCTATATAAAGTATTTTTTTCATAATTATCTTTTCAGGAAAGTTAAGCCATAGCCTTACATATCTCAAAGTTTAGGTAGCGTTTAGCGTTTTTTTAACAATGACTCAAAAAGATAGTATCTACGCCACATTCACCAAAGGTTTTGACCAAGTTTTTAAATGGAGAAATGGTCAACGGAAATGTATCATGGAAAATAAGGTGCGTCTTAAATCTGGTATTACGGTATCTCCCTCGTATATTGATTTCTGGAAATATCTTAAAATAGTCTTTAAGTATTTGGACTTTGCATTTCCAGAAAAACAATTAACTTCTATATACATCTAGAAAAAATGGATTGCGATATCGTTATTTAAGCGGAATTTTCGGACCAAGCGGTCATTGTTGTAAATTTGGTAGTACCACTAAAAATTAAAAGTTATTTCTTTTGGCTCAGAGTTATACGTGTAGCTAAAAAGTTCAAATCCTAAAAAATCAGAATAAGTCCAATTCAAGTTTTTGTACATTCTTTCACAAATGGAAAGTGAACTTTGCACTCCACAATATAATTTTTGGGTCAGGATACCTCATAAGTTTTAATCTAAAATTCAACGCAATGATTCTTTTCTTTGGAACCCGCCCCGGTAAAGCTGAAAATATTCATCTTGATGATGTTCCCTGCCCGTTTTGCGGACAGATAGACACGCTGACCCTATCGAGAACCAGTAACTGGTTCCACTTATTTTGGATTAGGATTTTCAGGATATCCTCGAATGTTTTCGCGGAATGTTCCCATTGTAAGCGGGTTTATTATGAAGAAGAGTTTACGGAACCCATGCAGAAGGCGCTTTAGAAAAACTAACATAGTAAAGACATTTCAATCAATTGAGGTCGAACCTCAACCCTAAGGAAACATTATGCTGTTCAACTGAAGCATCTTGAAAAATAGGGTTCAAATCATACTTTACATACAGCAGAACACTATCGAACCCGGCATATGCACTAAGACCGTAAATCAAATTACTGGTGTTGTAATCCCTTTTCAGTTTATCTTTCACTTTGTCACCATCAATCTTATACTTCAATTTTTGACGCGTACCCAAGTTTAGTCCACCATAGCCACCGATACCAAATCGAAATTGATTGCTAATAGAATATCGGAAGTTATCTTCATTTTCTTTCAATTTTGAGGGACCAAATTCAAAGTGAATCGGGAAGACCAAATTATCCATACGGAGCTTCGATTTATCAAGGTCAAAAGTAAATTCCTGCAGCACTGCTTGGCCATCGTTCATCACGAAATATCGATTCCCTTCGGGTTTAAGCCCGTTGAACTGTAGCGATACACCATAGTGTAATCGAAGTATATTTGTATTTTTAAACACCCTGGTATTCCATGCCCATCCCACTTCAAAAAAACGGCTACCTCCTATTTTATAGGGGGAATCATTTATCGATTGTCCATCAATAATTGCATTGTTAAGCCCAAAAGCAATATTGGGGTCTCCGTAAGTGCGTCGATCATAAGCCACTTTTTTCTGATTTCCAGAGTTGTACTTGACTCCAAAAAGCACATCGCCCTCAGGGTCATCAGACCCAAAACCGATTTCAATATTGTTGGTATTCGTATTCAGGTCTACTTCTCCTTTTCGTTTTAAAAGGGCAATGGTATTTTCTATAATTGCCAATTTATTCTCAATATTTTTTGCCCGTTTTTCGGCGGCCTCTTTTTTCAATTCCTGTGCGGTTTCCTTTGATATTTCTCCCGCTTCTAAACGACTGTTGATAATTTCCACTTCATTCTTTAACGCTTCCCGCTCTATTTGGGTAACGGTCTGCTTTTTTGATTCTAACTGTTCAACCTTGAATTTCAAGGTCTCATCGTCTTGCGCCGATAATTTTTGTGTTAGCAATACAAATACTACAAGAAGCAAATAAATGATTCTAGTTCTCATGACTTTAGATTTTAGCAGTCTCTCTTTCCATCCTTCCCAACAAAACTTAACGGGAAGAATTTTTTTGAAACTTGATTGATATTGATTGATGAATTCTGATTGATGAATAAACTCCTCTTTGTTGCACAGCGGATGAGACTGTGTAAAATTCCGTTTTTTGATGACCTTACTACCTATCTCGGTCAGCAACAGCTGTTCTCACTTTTACAAAACCGTCTTTAAGGGCATCGAAGATTCGGTCGCGAAAAGATTGATCGAGTTCATCTTCTACATCGGCTAAGAGTGCCGTGGCATCGACCGATGCATTTTTTTTGAAAATTTTCCCGTTCAATATTTCGCGCTGCGCTTCTCTTAATAAGGAATCGATTTCAGCCTCTGTTACCGTATCATTCCGATTTTCTAAAACAGAAACTCGGGCAACGATTTCAGCTATCTTTGCATCTATAAGTTCTTTGGATGATTGAACCTTGACCGGTATTTTTTCCACTTTGGTTTCCTCAATTTTCGAACTTGCAAAGGCATTATTATTTATTTTATTTGCGCTGCGTTTGATGTCACTTTGGGTAGATTTGTCTTCTTGAGCCATACCATCTAGCACAAGTGTTTCCTTCTTTATAATTTTGTCCTTATTGGTTTCCATTGCGGGATTCGCTGTGTTTGAATCCACTTTGACATTGGTAATTTGAATGCTATCTGGATAAACCTCAACCTTTGTCAGATACAGTACAGAAATAAAGGCAACTCCGATAAAGCCCGCGGCTATAGCGTACCAATAATAGTTTGTTGCTTTGGGAGGTTTGGAAACATCCAGTTCATGTGAAATTCTTTCCCATGCGCTTTTTGAAGGAGCTATCTCGCGCTGTTGCAACTGTTCTTTCAGTTGTTTTTCAAGTTTATTCCGTCCCATATCCTATACTATTTTGTCTCTTAAGCTGTTCCTGTAATAGGCGTCTTGCCTTGAACAATTGTGATTTTGAAGTACTTTCTGAAATATCCAATTCCTTGGCGATTTCCTGGTGCCTATATCCATCTATCGCATACAGGACGAAAACGGTTCGATACCCATCCGGTAGTGCATCGATCAAGGATTGGATACGTTCGGTATCCCAATCAAAACTATCGACCGTAGACTGTGGATGTACTTTTTCGAGGACTGTTTCATCGAACACAACGAATTGATTTTTTCGCAAGTGCGTAATACTTTCCCTGACCATGATTTGCCGTATCCATCCTTCGAAACTGCCCTCGTGGCGAAACGTTTCCAGATTTTTAAAGACCTTTACAAAACCCGATACCATCACATCTTCAGCAAATTGCAAGTCCTTAATATATCTTCTGCATACACCCAGCATTTTTGGCGCGAACTTTTCATACAAACGCCGCTGCGCTTCCCGATTGCCGGATGCCGATTTTTTAATCAGCTGCTTTTCGTTTTTGTAAAAGGGTATGATTTTCAAGATCTTTAAAGTTATCTTCTATATAATAGACGCGGGGAAGTTTAAAATAGTTGCCTGAAGTACTATATTATTTCAGATTTTGCTAATAGCTTAAAATTGTTAGCAAATAGGAAAGGCTTCGAACGGTCGAAAATAAGGAATGAACCGATATTTGTATTTGCGATTTTCTTTGAAAAAACTAAGCGTTTTATACTAAGGAATTACATATTCAAATTATGTTATGACATACCTAAGGTGGGTACATCCTATTATAAGTTCAAAATCCAATGGGTTCAAATAAGAAATCAGGTTACTTCTTTCTGTCAACTACATAGTTCACCATCAATTCTAGCGCACTTTTGTAATCTGATGATGGATAGAGCGCCAGTAATTCTAAAGCCTCCTGCTTAAAAGAAAGCATTTTCTGAACCGCATAGTCAAGTCCGCCATTTTCTTTTACGAATGAGATGACTTCCTTTACCCTTGCCTTGTCTTTGTTATGGTTTTTTACGGAATTGATAAGCCACTTTTTTTCGGAGACCGAACAGTTATTCAGTACATAAATTAAGGGGAGAGTCATTTTTTGCTCCTTGATATCGATACCGGTAGGTTTACCGATACTTTTTGTACCATAATCAAAGAGGTCATCTTTAATCTGAAAGGCCATACCACAGAGCTCCCCGAATTTTCGGAATATTTCTACATCAGGGGAATCCGGTTTTACAGAGCAGGCTCCTAGGCTGCAACAAGCGGCGATAAGAGTAGCCGTTTTTTGTCGAATGATCTCATAATAGACTTCTTCGTTTATATCTAACTTTCTCGCCTTTTCAATTTGTAGAAGTTCACCTTCGCTCATTTCGCGAACGGCCACGGATATAATCCGCAAAAGATCAAAATCGCTATTATCAATAGATAACAACAATCCTTTTGACAATAAATAATCTCCTACGAGAACGGCAATTTTATTTTTCCATAGGGCATTGATAGAGAAGAACCCTCTGCGTTTATTGCTTTCATCAACCACATCGTCATGAACCAAGGTAGCCGTATGAATCAGCTCGATGACCGAAGCCCCTCTGTAGGTTCTCTCATTCACTGCTCCCTCATTTAGTAGCTTTGCAGTTAAAAAAACGAACATAGGTCGCATTTGTTTACCTTTTCGATTCACTATGTAATAGGTGATTCGATTTAGTAATGCCACTTGTGAAGACATGGCATCCCTGAACTTTGTCTCGAAAAGCTCCATCTCCTGCTCAACAGGCTGTTTTATTTTGGATACGATTTTCAAGGATGAAGTTTCAAAGTTCGGTACTGTAAAATTAGGTAAAATTATATGGATAGAGACCGTTGCGTTTGCCACTACCGTCTAAACATGGTGTATTGAATTCTTATTGTTTATTGGCCAGTTGCCCGCAAGCGGCATCGATATCCTTTCCACGAGAACGGCGAACGGTAACTATTATACCGTTACGCTCTAAAGTATTGACATACATATCTAAGGTCGAACTGGAAGCTTGGCGAAACTCCCCATCATCAATGGGGTTATATTCTATCAAATTGACTTTCGAAGGAGCAAAGCGACAGAAATCTACCAAAGCGTCAACATCATTTTGGGTATCGTTTATACCCTCCCAGACAACATATTCATAGGTTATTCGACTATTGGTCTTGGCGTACCAGTATTCAAGGGATTCCCTTAGGTCGGCCAAGGTAAAGGTGGCATTAAAAGGCATAATGGAGGTGCGAATCTCATCAATGGCAGAATGCAATGAAACCGCTAACTTAAAGCGTACGGCATCGTCGGCCATTTTTTTAATCATCTTCGGAACACCGCTCGTCGATACCGTAATCCGCTTAGGTGACATACCTAAGCCTTCGGGAGATGTAATTTTATCAATAGCCTTAAGCACATTATTATAATTCATTAACGGCTCCCCCATCCCCATAAAGACGATGTTTGTCAATGGCCGTTCAAAGTATAACCTACTCTCGTTATCGATAGCAACCACTTGATCATAGATTTCATCGGGATTCAGGTTTCGCATGCGTTTTAAACGGGAGGTGGCACAAAAGCGGCAGTCTAAACTGCAGCCCACTTGACTTGATACGCAGGCAGTAGTACGAGTTTTCGTTGGAATCAGTACGGACTCTACAATTAAGTCATCGTGTAAGCGAACCGCATTCTTAATGGTGCCGTCACTGCTACGTTGCATCTGGTCGACCTTGATATGGTTAATGACAAAGTTCGCTTCAAGCATATCACGCGTTTCCTTTGAAATATTGGTCATTCCTTCAAACGAATGGGCCGATTTTTGCCATAACCATTCATATACCTGATTGCCCCGAAAAGCCTTATCGCCTTCCGCAACAAAGAAATTACGAAGCTGTTCTTTGGTAAGGGCCCGGATGTCTTTTTTTTTGGTCTGATTCACCATAATTTCATAGATAGAAAATCAAAAATCCCGATAAACATACATTTAGTTTACACGGGATTTTAGATACTATTCGTAAGATTACTGCGTAACTCTAATAGTCTAGAGCTTCGTGCAGAAATAAAAGATACGTGCTAGATAATTAGCATGGCATCACCATACGAGTAGAATTTATACTGCTCTAAAATAGCTTCCTTGTACGCTTTTTTCATTAGGTCATGTCCCATAAATGCTGAAACCATCATCAATAGTGTCGATTTGGGCAGGTGAAAGTTAGTAATCATTGCATCGGCAATACTAAATTCATAGGGTGGAAATATAAACTTGTTCGTCCAACCGTCGTGAACGTTTAGTAAATGATCCGATGAAACAGCACTTTCAAGTCCGCGCATCGCGGTGGTACCGATAGCGCATATTTTTTTCTTTTTAGCTTTTGCCTTATTTACAACTTCGGTCGCTTTTTCGTCGATGATAAGCTCTTCACTATCCATTTTATGCTTAGAAAGATCTTCTACTTCAACTGGATTAAAAGTACCAAGACCCACATGTAATGTAACCTCGGCAAAATCAATTCCCTTAATCTCTAAACGCTTTAACAGGTGCTTTGAAAAATGCAAACCTGCTGTCGGAGCCGCTACAGCGCCTTCATGCTTTGCATAAATGGTCTGGTAACGAGCTTCATCTTCGGGTTCAACGTCTCTCTTTATATATTTTGGAAGAGGTGTTTGCCCTAGCTCCCTCAATTTTCGTCTGAAATCGATGTATGATCCGTCGTATAGAAAACGTAAGGTTCTACCTCTTGAAGTTGTATTGTCGATTACCTCAGCTACCAAATCTTCATCGTCTCCGAAATAAAGTTTGTTACCGATACGAATCTTACGGGCAGGGTCTACTAAAACGTCCCATAATCTTTGTTCTTCATTGAGTTCTCGCAGTAAGAATACCTCGATTCTCGCTCCTGTTTTTTCCTTGTTCCCGTATAGACGAGCCGGAAAAACTTTGGTATTATTCAAGACCATAACATCACCTTCATCGAAATAATCGATCATGTCCTTGAACATTTTATGCTCGATTTTTCCCGTTTCACGATGAATAACCATCAGTTTTGATTCGTCACGATTCTCCGAGGGATATTCAGCCAGCAAATTATCGGGTAATTCAAAACTGAAATGCGATAATTTCATCTTTTGGTACTTGTTCGGTTTTATAGGCATAGTTCGAATTTGTTGAATAAATGATGTTCGCATACTATTTTTTGCGGCTGCAAATATACGACCTGCAGACAGGGGATGTCAAGTAAAAGGATGATTATATTCAACTTCCCTTCAAATTGATGTGTGTAAGGTAATGCTATCCTTGAATTAAAAGTCTTTAATTCGCCTTGGGTAGCAAGATTAATCAATGAAGACCTGGTATTGTTGCTACGGAAAAGTCACTACATTTCTTTTACGTGAAAATGAATAGTCTCTAAATCTTTCCAGAAATCGGGATACGATTTAGATACTACCTCGGCATCATTTATAAACAAGGATGTTTTTAGGGCCAAAGGTGCAAATGCCATAGCCATTCTATGATCGTTGTAGGTGTCGATGGCAACCTCTTCCCTGATGTGGGTCGAGGGTTTAAGTTGTAGACTTTTATCCGTTACCGAAATATCGGCGTTCAATTTAGTAAGTTCGGCATAAAGTGCTTCCAATCTATCGGTTTCCTTAATTTTTAGGGTATGCAAACCCGTCAATTGGCAACCAATTCCCAAGCCAAAACAAGTTACCGCAATGGTCTGCGCTATATCGGGTGCATTAGACAGGTCAAGATCTACTGACTCAAGCTGACAATCGGTAGTCTTATTTAATAGAATATGATTTTCAAAAAATCGGGTTTCTACACCAAAATTCCTATACATATCAGAGAGCACACTATCGCCCTGAAGACTATTATTCTTGTAGGCCGACAATTTTATTTCACTCCCAATAGTACTAAGGGCCATAATACTATAAAAATAGGATGCCGAACTCCAATCCGATTCTACGGTCAAAACGGTGGGGGTCACTGCGGACTTGGGCTGAACCTTGATAATATTATCTTCGAAAGAACTTTCTACTCCAATTTGAGCTAAAAGACCTAACGTCATTTCTATATAAGGTACCGATGTTATTTTACCGATCAGCTCAATTTCAAGTCCATTCTCAAGCGTTGGGGCAATCAATAAAAGCGAAGAAATATATTGACTACTAATATTGGCCGGTAGGCTTACCTGATTTTTGACCAAATGTTTTCCATGTATCCGAATCGGCGGATAGCCTTCATTTTTTTCGTAAATAATGTCCGCTCCTAAGCTACGCAGTGCTTCCACCAAAATTTTAATAGGACGTTCAGTCATGCGTTGCGAGCCAGTGAGCGTTACGTCTTTTCCTTTTTGAGATGCGAAATAGCCGGTTAAAAAACGCATAGCGGTACCGGCGTGATGAATATCAACCGTACCATTTTCGATTTGAAGGCCCTTTTCCATGACTTCGGCATCATCGGAGTTCGATAGGTTTTCAATGGTGATTTCCGGGTAAAGTGCTCGAAGCAGTAAGGAACGGTTAGACTCGCTTTTTGATCCGGTAATCTCGATTTGTGCCGTAATATGATTGCTTGGAGGTACTGAGAGATGTAGTTTCAATTTATAATGCCTTAAGGTACTGTTATTTTAGTTTTTCGTTCATATGGTGACGGTCATGGTCGCGTTTGGACTTAACATCCAATTTTTTAGCAAAAGCTTCTTGTAAATCGATTCCTGTTTGATTGGCAAGGCATAATACTACAAACAGCACATCGGCCAATTCTTCGCCCAAATCTTTTTCTTTGTCCGATTCCTTTTCACTTTGTTCTCCGTAACGTCGCGCAATTATACGGGCAACTTCACCTACCTCTTCCGTAAGTTGAGCCATATTGGTAAGTTCGTTAAAATAGCGTACGCCGTGGTCTTTAATCCAATTATCTACTTCCTGCTGTGCTTTCGTTATACTCATTATTCTTTGTTCTTTGTATCCATAAGTATTGTAACCGGACCATCGTTCAGCAAATCAACTTTCATATCGGCACCAAAAATACCAACACCTACATTTTTGTTCAAATCTTTCTCCAATTGAATAATAAAATTTTCGTAAAGGGGGATAGCAACCTCTGGTTTGGCAGCCTTTATATACGATGGACGATTTCCTTTTTTGGTAGCAGCATGAAGTGTAAACTGGCTTACTACAATCGCATCACCACCAGTATCTAAAAGAGATTCGTTCATTATTCCCTGGGCATCGTTGATGATTCGAAGATTGACGATTTTTCGAGACAGCCATTCAATATCTTCTCCTCCGTCCGCATTTTCAATGCCTAATAGTATCAATAGTCCGTTACCTATTTTCGAAACGATTTCACCATCTACGGTTACGCTTGCTCTCTTTACCCTTTGAATTACGGCTTTCATACAATGGTACTATTTTCTCCAAAGAACCGATTCATAACTAAACTTTTGCTAATTGAAACACATCTACTAAAAGAGCTGGCAATCAAGTAGGATTAGGATTATGCAATTTTGAATTGCGTAAGTATTACTTTCATTCATCCTCATTTTTGCCCATGAACATCGATTCTATAGTTTTCATCTTCGCCAGTTACCATTTGAACATAACTGCGGTAGCGGCTCCAAGAAACTTTTTCTGCATCCAACGCGTCTTTGACGGCACATTGCGGCTCGTTCAAATGCAGGCAATTGTTGAATTTACAATCCTCCTTGAGCAAAAAGAATTCTGGAAAATAATCTCCAATTTCTTCCTTATCCATATCCACTACCCCGAAACCTTTAATCCCTGGGGTATCGATAATACGGCCTCCGAAGCTTAAATCATACATTTCTGCAAAGGTAGTAGTATGCTGGCCCTGCAAATGTTGTTCAGATATAGCCGCAGTCTTCAAATCCAATCCCGATTCCAACGCATTGACCAAAGTAGATTTACCGGCCCCTGAATGCCCGGCAAACATGCTGGTATTTTCCTTCATTAAATCCCTGACCTTTTCGATATTCTTACCGGTCAAGGCTGATATCCTGATGCAGGTATAGCCAATTTCGCGATACAGGGCGGCCAAAAATTTGATTTCGCCAAGCTCTTCTTCGTTATAGGTATCGATTTTATTAAACAGCAGAACGACGGGAATATCGTACGCTTCTGCGGTCGC
Organism: Pricia antarctica; assembly: GCA_011050085.1. Taxonomy (GTDB): domain Bacteria; phylum Bacteroidota; class Bacteroidia; order Flavobacteriales; family Flavobacteriaceae; genus Pricia; species Pricia antarctica_A. The sequence continues at coordinate 27,507 of DRGL01000070.1, forward strand.
CAAAAAACGATCGATAAACAGCGTATACGTAGTCGGATTATTGAGCGTAACCAATAGAAATACTTGATCGAGATTTGCGGCGATAATATGGGTCTGTTTTGAAAGGTTCACCGATTTCCGGATGATATAATTCTTGCGGTCTTCAATCGCCGATATGGTACCTACCTCTGCATCTCCCAATTGCTCTATCTCAAATTCGACTACATCGCCAACAGCAATCGGGTTGGTACTTTTAATGCCTTGAATACGAAATTTACCCTTGATTCGGCATTCGATAAAACTACCGTTCCCGTTTTTCACACTGTACCAACTTCCGGTCGATTTATAGACAGTACCCTTCATGCAATACGCTATTTGAAACTATCCATTTATGACCTTTTCCTGATGGTTGATCGATTCTTGGTGAATGGCCTTAAAGAGTTTCAAAATAAATTCTTCGCTCAGACCCTTTGATTCTCCTTCTAAAATCATCGCGCCTAATATTTCGTTCCATCTGGTGGATTGTAAGACGGCAACGTTTCTTGTCTTTTTCAATGTGCCGATTCCGTCGGAAATTTTCATGCGTTTTCCCATTGTCTCGATAATCTGGTTATCCAATACATCGATCTGGGCGCGTAGGTTGCTCAATTTCGTATTGTATTCCGTTTCGGGCGAACTTTCCTTACGTATGCGCAAATCACGCATTATCTGTTTTAATCTATCGGGAGTTACTTGCTGGGCGGCGTCACTCCACGCATTGTCGGGATCGTGATGCGTTTCGATCATGAGACCATCAAAATTGAGATCCAATGCTGTTTGGGAAACGTCAAAAATCATATCCCGCTTTCCGGTAATATGCGAAGGATCGTTAATAATGGGCAAATCTGGATAACGGGTCTGTAAATCAATGGCCACTTGCCATTCTGGAATGTTTCGGTATTTAGATTTCTCATAAGTAGAAAACCCTCTATGAATGACCCCTAACTTTTTTATGTTTGCGGTATGCAGGCGTTCAACAGCCCCAAGCCACAATGATAAATCTGGGTTTACCGGATTTTTTATGAGCACCACCTTGTCTGTACCTTCCAAGGCATCTGCGATTTCCTGTACGATAAATGGGCTCACGGTTGATCGAGCACCAATCCATAGCAAATCGATATCGTGCTCCAGGGCTAGCTCTACATGGGCTCGATTGGCTACCTCCGTAGCTGTCTTCATTCCCGTTTCTTTTTTGACTCTTTGTAACCATTTTAGTCCCAAAGCCCCCACACCCTCAAAATTTCCAGGTCGCGTACGTGGTTTCCAAATACCGGCGCGATAATAATTTACATCGGTATCTTTCAAACTGTTGGCGATGCCCATTACCTGTTCTTCGGTCTCCGCACTACAAGGTCCTGCGATTACCAGTGGATGGTCAAGCTTCATATCGTCTAGCCAAGACCTCATTTGTTTCGTATTTTCCATAAAACTCTACTTTTATTTTCAATTCCTATTGCGGCAGGAATATCGGGTTTGTATTTAAATTTCGTAAACAGGCAAGAAGTACTATCTCTATGTTTTGCCTCTTTTTTTCTATATCAGTTATATTTTATTCGGTTTGTTCAAAGGTATTCCTTTCAGAATTTCCCGAATCCTATTCGTGTCGTTCATTTCATTATAAATGCCTTCATAATCATCATTTTCCAGCAATTGCTTGAATTTTTGTAGGTTCTGAATGTATTCGTTCAGAGTGTCCAAAACATTCTCCTTATTGTGCTTGAAAATGGGTGTCCACATAGCTGGCGAACTTTTAGCCAATCGTACGGTGCTCTCGAAACCACTGCCTGCCATGTCAAAAATATCGCGTTCGTTCTTCTCTTTTTCGATAACGGTCTTTCCCAACATAAAAGCGCTAATGTGTGACAAATGCGACACATAAGCAATGTGTTTGTCGTGCGCCTCGGGATTCATATAACTTATTCGCATGCCCATTTCCTGAAAAAGATTCAAGGCTCTTTCCTGTAATTTAAAAGCCGTTTTTTCTACTTCACAGATAATGTTCGTTTTACCTGAATATAAGTGTTCAATAGCTGCGGATGGACCAGAAAACTCAGTTCCGGCAATAGGATGGGCCGATAGATAGTTTCTTCTTTTAGGATGGTCAGCCACTGTTTTACACACCAAGCTTTTGGTCGATCCCCCATCAAATACCACACAATCATCGCTTACGGCATCCAAAATTTTGGGAAGCGCCACGACCATAGCATCCACAGGTACCATAACGATTACCATGTCTGCGCTGCCCAGTGCGTCATAACTTGACCGTGCATCGATAATACCCAATGCCAATGCCTCCTCCTCATGCTTTGGATTGGTATCTATACCATATATCTTAGATTCTGGGCGTAGGCGTTTAATGTCTTTTGCAAAAGAACCTCCTATTAAACCGATGCCAATGATAAAAATGTTCATTTTATTTGATGTTGCTTGTTTTGAATTTATCGTTTGGTTTTAGCCACTCAATTAAAATCTGTCAATTGCCTCGCGAATCTTGCCCTCGGTAACACAAAGTGAAAATCGGATGTAGCCTTCCCCGTTTTTTCCGAAAATGGTGCCTGGGGTGATGAATATATTTTTATCATATAAAATCTCATCGATAAAGGTTTCGGCGTTTTTGCTTCCTTCGGGCAACTTCGCCCAGACAAACATTCCCACGGCATTTCTATCGTACGTACATTGCAAGCTATCGGCGAGCTCAAAAATCAGTTCCCTTCTTTTGTTATACACCGTGTTCAGTCCATCGAACCAATCCTCAGCGCTATATAAGGCCGTAATTGCCCCTTTTTGAATGCCATAGAACATTCCGGAATCCATATTACTTTTCACTTTAAGTACAGCTTCTAGATATTCTTTGTTTCCTAAGACCATTCCTACGCGCCATCCTGCCATATTAAAAGTTTTGCTCAAGGAATTAAGCTCTAAAGCAACTTCCTTTGCACCATCAACGGACAAAATACTCTTTGGAGACGAATTGAGGACAAAACTATAAGGGTTATCGTTGATCAATAAAATACCGTTCTTTTTGGCAAAGGCAATCAAATTTTCAAACTGTTCGGTACTGGCGGTTGCTCCGGTAGGCATATGCGGATAACCGACCCACATAATCTTTACCTTTGATAGGTCTTGTTGCTGAAGTGCCTTCAAATCAGGAAACCAGCCATTATGCTCCGATAAATTATAATACCTGGGTATGGCACCCACCAATTTCGTTACCGATGTGTAGGTAGGATAACCCGGATCTGGAATCAAAGCTTCGTCACCTGGGTTAAGAAAGGCCAAGCTGATATGCATGATACCCTCTTTAGAACCCATCAACGGTAATATTTCATTCGCAGGATTTGCGTCAACGGAAAATTTACTCTTATAGAATGTTGAGATGGCTTCCCGTAATTCAGGAAGGCCTTGATAGCTCTGGTATTGGTGTGCACCATTATCAAGCACGGCATTTTGAATGCTTTCTAAAATACTTTTTGCAGGTGCCAGATCAGGGCTACCGATGCCCATGTTGATGATTGGCCTGCCTTCTGCCATAAGACCGCGAACTTCCCGTAGCTTCTTTGAAAAGTAATATTCCTCGACGGTCTGTAACCTTTCTGCCGTTTTAATTTTAGAAACTGTCATAACCTTACGTTTTTATATTCGCCCAAAAGGGTAAAGTCTTCCGACATGATATCCAACAGGACTTTTGCCTTTTCAAAATGGCCATATTCCTCAAAAGTAACATCGACAAAAAACGCATATTTCCAAGGTTTCTCAATAATAGGTAACGACTGTATCTTGGTCAAGTTCAGATTGCAATCGCTCATAACATTAAGTATTGCGGCCAAACTTCCTCGTTTATGGTCGGTCACAAAACGTACGGACGCCTTTGTGATATGATTATTGGCAATCAACTTTTCGCCCTCGTCGATGGATAATTGTTTTGTACTTACAATGATAAAGCGGGTCGCGTTATTTTTTATAGTCTGAATACGTTCCGCTACGATGTCCAAATCATAAAGTACTGCAGCCACATTTGGAGCAATGGCTGCAATATGTCTTAATTGCTGATTTTGTATACGCTTGGCAGTTTCGGCCGTATCCACATCCTCGACCAATTTAATATTTGGATAATCGCGAAAAAATTCTTTGCATTGTAGCAAGGCCATAGGATGTGAACGTACTTCTTGGATATCAGCAATTGTTTGCCCCTTTAACACCATCAAATTGTGGTTGATGTTGAGGTAATGTTCTCCAATAATTTGCAGATCGTTGTGATATATTAAAGCATAGTTGGGAATAATAGATCCAGCAATGGAATTTTCTATGGCCATTACGCCTAGGTCGGCCTTCTTATCTAAAAGTCGGTCAACCAAGTAATCGAATGACATACTTTCAACCAAATCGGTGTCTTCGCCGAAATATTCAAGCGCCACTTGATGATGGTTAGAACCTCTTATACCTTGTATGGCTATTCTTTTTTTCATTATTCTACTATTGGTCACTTACCGAAAGGTGATTTTGTGCTTTCGTAAATTGATTGGTTCAGCGCTTTTTCGATGTATTGGTTTCTTGTATCGCAATAAAAAAAAAGTCCCGCTTTCGGCGGGACTTCAATTGTCTATATGTTCGAATATATCACAACAGTCCCGCTTCTCTTTTAAAAAAGAAGTAAAAATAGAAACCGTTGTAAAAAGATTGTGTTGACATTATTATCTTAAACTTACGCTAAAGTAATAATTTTATTTAAAAAACAAATTATTTGGATAATTTTTTTTGGCTACCCTGCTAATTAGATAGCTATTTTGAATACGTTAACTTTGAGCTATAATTAAAAAATTAGACTGATGTAATGACCACAATTCAAAATTGGAATCAGAAAAAGGATTTAGTATACTCGGCATTTAAAAGTTTTATACAAAGGCCGTTATAAATTCGATAGAATCACAGCTTAAAATTGATAGGAGAGTGAATAAACTGGTTTGCATGTATTTTAAGCCATATTTTGGATAAGTGTTCAGAGTTGAGAACCAACTTTTTTTAAAACCATTACAATTTAAAAATAATGACTTCAAAAGGCGAACCCTTCTGAACGGTTACAATATGAATGTTGCCGAACTTACCCATCTCAAAATTAAACTACAAGTCAAATAGATATGCCGATATCCGTCCAGAATATCACGAAATCTTTCGGTAACCTTAACGTACTTCAAAATATATCCTTTGAATTGGGAAAAGGAGAAATAGTTGGATTATTAGGACTAAGCGGGTCTGGCAAGTCCACCCTAATGAAGATATTGGCGAAGAGTCTTCAGGCCGATTTAGGGGAAGCCAGTATCAATGGATGCGACCTGCGGACCGAGAAACAGAATGTTCAAGAAAACATAGGATACCTTCCAGAGCACGAAAACTTAGATGTAAACATCTCTATAAAAGAATATCTCACCTTTACATTGGACGTAGATAAAACAATTGAAAGTCGTATTGCAGCAGTCATTGAACAAACTGAATTGAGCCCTGTAATCGATACTAAAATCGGACAATTATCCAAAATTTATCGGCAACGTCTAGGCTTAGCAAGAGCGCTTTTGAACGACCCCGCTGTACTACTACTGGACGAACCTACCAAAGGCCTCGATTTTAATCAACAACTAGAAATCAGAAAACTCATTCGTATAATCAGTAAAGAAAAGACCATACTGCTTTCGACTTCTATCATTCAAGAGGTCAAAGCCATCTGTGACCGCGTACTTATTCTTAAAGATGGAATTTTGGTCGCCGACAAAACCCTTTCTCACTTACAAGATAATCAAGAGCAGATTATAGAGGTTGAATTCGATTATCGGGTAGAAAAGGTTTTTCTCAATCAACTGGAATACGCGACCCATGTTAAAAACTTGGCCGGGTTTTTATATGAAATCACTTTTCATACTTCAAAAGATATGAGACCCACAGTTTTTGATTTTGCGCATGATAACAGTCTCAAAATACTACAGCTTAGCAGAAAGAACACTAGTTTAGAACACTTATTTGCTGAGTTGACAGCATGAAATAGAAACCGAATAACCAAAAATAAAAGGCAGATACTCATCAAAGTACCTGCCTTTTATTTAAGATTTAATTAGCAATTGTTATTTAGAATTTCAAGGCTACTCCTGTTCCATTCTGATTATTGACCGGCACCAAATGAAATGAGGTGCCACCGCCAAGACCATCGTTATAACTTAAAATAGCGCGTCTTTTATTGTCTCCAGATGCCTTAAAGAATATCATACCTATTATGCCAGTACCAGCAGCGGCTATTATCGGTCCCGTAAGAGGTTTGTTCTGATCTAAATTGCTGACCAGCCAAACGGTAGATCCTAAATTGGCAAGCGCGAATCCGATTCCTCCCAAGGCGAGTTTTTTCGACTTTTGCCACTCCTGCTGGGCCACTTGACTTTCCATCATTATTTCGTTGACCTCTTTCCAAGTCAGTTTTTCTTTATCTTGATAGAATTGCTCTCCCCAGCTACCTGGAAAGACAGTAATCTCTTGGGCAGATACATTTGAGGAAATAAGTGTGATAATACCTACGGCTAATATTGTCTTTAAAATTTTCATAGTATTTTTTATATTTGTTGAACTAAATTACTGAAAACCTTAGACAATTTTGACTGTTTAAGAACTGATTTTAATCTAAGTGAAAAATTATCAGCTTTGATTTGAAGTTCACGAACAGCTGAATGAAAATAAAAGGTTGGTCGTATTTAGGTGCTAGTACCGGTGCTAATTTTCAAATCGCTTTACCAACTCACGCCGATTTGAAACTTTCAATTTACTGTAAATATTAGTAATATGAGTCTTTACTGTACTGAGGCTTATAAAAAGTTCGTTAGCAATCTCCTTATTGGTCTTACCTTCTAGAATAAGCGTTTGAATGTTCCGTTCCTGTCTACTCAAATCATCGACTGTGTTGTGGGGTTTTTTTCTAAGGATTAAAAGCGTTCCCAGCCCAACTACTAGAAGACCAAGTATAAAGTTGAGTGACGTGCTCCACGCAAATTTTTGTTCGATAGATGCCTGGGTAAGATAGGCGAGTCTCTTTTCTAAAAATAAGTAGTGCGTTGCTGGCATATCGCTGTCCTCCAGTTCGGTCAATAATGCTAAATAATAGTTCGGATTCTTGGCAATGTCCAATTCCAAAAGTTTCTTTTCTTCTAGTTGCCATACCCCAATGAGTTTGACCATTAGTATACGAAGCGAATCTTTAGCGTAATTAGTTAATTCGGATGTTTCTACCTTTTTGTTCAGCTGAGATTGAAATAATTGTTGCTCAAATTTCCGTAGATGCTGCCATTCTTTGTCCGCTGCACTACTACTTAGATAATTTTCTAGATTACCATGCCCTTTCTGAAAATGGATGCTATCCGACTTAGATAAAAGGAAAGGATTACTCTGGGCGATTGTGTCTGTTATGGCATCTTCCACACGTTCAACATATAGGTTATAGATTGCATCTTTAGTGGATACATGTTTGCGATCAAAAGAAAAAGAACCGTCTTCGGCAACGGGCGACCATGCAATCTCTTTTAGGTATCTTAAATTTCCTATTTGATCTACATTTAGTTTTGTAAGGTGAATTTTTACATCCGCGTTCTTAACGTCATTAAAATCAATCTGACCGGAAATAATCGTTTGCCCATTACAATATGCTCCTAAAAATAGCAAGAGCACTAAACTATATCTCGTAATCTTCATTGCAAATCGGAATTTGATGTCAGCCTTGTGTTTTATAATTATTTTTTTAGAACCTACTTACTAGCTTTACCTTTCTATTTTAAACTATTACAACGCTAAGAAATCAATTGCATTTTGATAATAGACCTTGGTCAAAATAGATTCTGGGAGTTCTAGGCCAACGTTGCTCTGACCTCTTATCGAAATGGAATCAGTCGTACCTAAATACTTCCACAAGGTTTGATAGCTTTCCTCCAAATCTTCTTTTTCCGCCTCGATATCATTTGCCGATACATCCTTTTGCATGGTATCGTTGCCAAAATCCGTACCGAACAATATCCGGTCTTGGTACTTTTCAAAAAAAGCTTTTACCTTTTTCGAATCTTGACCGGCCATATCACCGAAACGTGCCGCAGTTTCTACATACATGTTCGGAAATTTATCCAATCGCTCGGCAATCATATCAACGTCGTGAGACATGCTTCCGAAATGGGCACATAGTATTTTTAAATCCGGATTTTTTTCTATCCATCGGTCACGGGCGGTAATTATGGTTTCATAAGATGGAATATCCGGTAATTTGTAAGCATGATATTCAGGATGTTCACTATAGTAGCCGTAATGTGGATTATTAGGGTCGTCAAGCGGTCGCCACGCCTGTACCGGTTCACCGATATGTGCCATCACGGGAATTTCCTCTTCCTTGAGAAAGTCCCATATCGGCTGTAATCTTGAATCATCAATCTGTATGAATTTCCCAGATTCGTCTTTGGTCACCATGCCGAAGTTCTTCCAAACTTTGACCATTCTAGCACCAGAATCGATTTCACGCCGCAAACGCGCTATGTTATCCTTTGCAAAATTTGGATTGTCGATGCCTACTCCTATCAAAGACGAACACAGCCAAAAGATTTCCGGATGTAATTTTGCATTTTCAACGTATTCGTCCCAGCTTCGATCAATTCCGCTAGAATCTGCCTTGGCGACATCCACAAGCATGGCCTGCATATTATGCTTCTTAAAAAATTCGGGGAAATAATCTCGAGAATATCGATAATGCGCGTGCACATCAATTTTTTTTAGGCTATCCGTTGCAACTATATCGGCCATCTTGCTAGCCGTGGATTTTTCCTGGGATGTAAAACCGCATCCCGATAAAAACATTACACATACTAAAATGAGCATACCATTTTTCATAGGACTTTTAAATTTTACGATTTAGTCTTAAAGATATCGATAAGCTTGGAAAAATCGGACAGCCAAACTGTAAAAATTAAGTAAAGATGATTTGATGCAAAAAGCTATTACTAAATATCATCCAACAGCCAACCTATCATTTCGTCTAAATTTGATTGCACCTTAGGATCCGTACAATTTATTAAAATAGCAAACACCATCTGCTTATCGGGATATATAAAAAAATTGGAATAGCCCCCTACTCCGTTACCGATGTGACCGAAATACTTTCTTCCCATGCTATCTTCACTGACTTGCCAACCAAGGCCATAAAAAGTAGGCTTCCCTTTTACGATTTTCGAGGTTAAAAATTGAGAGCGTATTTCTTTTGGAAGCGCCGCTTCTTCCAAATACCACTGACCCAATTTGGCGATATCCGCTGATGTGGAAAGGTAACCGCCGCCAGCAAGTTTATAATGGTTGTTTACTTGTATAGCGGTGCGGAATCCAAGACGATTCTTAGTGTAAAAAGTCGCTAGATTAGTGGTATGCTCATCCCTTTCAGTTACCGAAGGAGCCCTTGTATTTTTCATGCCAATGGGCACTAATACCTTTTGCCGCACAATTTCGTCGAAAGGGATGCCACTTGCCTCCTGCATCGCCAACGAAATCAAAACCCAATCAAAACTATAGTAGAGATAGCCTCCGCCCGGCTCAAAAATTAGGTCATCATCTTTGAAAATACGTATACTTTCCTTGATAGTATACGGATGGTTCAGTCCGTATTCCATGCCTTTATAGCAACGGATACCAGCTGTATGGCTTGCGAGTTGGCGGATTGTAAAATCCCACTTTTTCTTTGGATAATAAGGAACATAAGTATAAAAGGAAGCATCTAAATCGATTATTCCATCAGCGACCATATAGGCCAATGCGGTCGCGGCGATAGGTTTGGACACGCTTGCGATACGAAATTTTGTTTTCGTAAAATTTACAGGCGTTCCACTTTGTATATCGGAATATCCATACCCCTTTTCAAAAAGCGTTTTTCCATCTTTTAAAACTGTTATTGACAGCCCCGGAACTTTTTTTTGCCTTACCAAATTGCCTAAAAGCATATCCGTTTTGGGCAATACATTTAAGGTAGGGTCACTGCCCAAGACTCTCCTATTAGCAAAGAAATTTTCAACATATTTTTTGATAGGTTTCATAACGCTATCATTGAAACAGTAGCCGCCCCTTGTACAACTCCTCAACAGCTATATTTTCAGGTCGATTAACGCTTATAACATCTCCGGTGGCACGAATAGAACCACTTATCGCTACTTGTGGGTTCACAACTATATCGTTTGATCCACGATGGTTGAACGTCACACTTTGCGCCGTTAAATTCTGCGCTTCGATTCGCGAATCGCCTGCAGGAATCGATAGATTAAGGACTTCCGTATTTCCGGTCAATCTAAAATACGCGATGCCATTCGATACCACGCTTAGCATCTGGGTACCTACTTCTAAATCGAACTCACCGTCGGTAGTTTCAGATTCGGGATTATTGAAGCTTTCGGATAAAAGCGTCAAGCTATCATAGGCCAATATACCATCGCTTTTTACCGGCCAACCCGTACTACTTCGAATTTCGTTGATATCAGGCGATGTTACATAAACAGTGGTCAGACCGTATTCACGAAAGTAATTACAGTCATTTGTATCCCGCAACAATAAACGATCCCCATCTACGGTTGCTGAAACCTCATCACGTAGGTATTCACCTGTTGCAATTTCTATCTTTTGAACATCACCCTGTTTTAGCACCATTGTTATATTCTCGAAAACCGTGATTTTTGTAAAACTGGGCAAGGCGATTTCTTCACGGATAAGCTTACCCGAATCTTGTAGGCAGTCGGGGGCGGATTCCGAGCTGCAAGAAGAGCATAATACCAAAGATATAATGCAAATAGCCGGCCCTAATATATAGGATATTTTAGTAGAACGAAAGTCACCAAACGTGGCACTGTTTCGTTGTTTTTTATGCTTAAGTCTCTCGTGGTGTACCACTGCAAAGAAAGGAAAAATCCGTTTCAAGAAATCTCCAACCGCATATACATAGTAGTGCCTACTGTCACCCATAACTACAAACTTTATAACCGAACCCCAATCCCGAATTCCACGGCCTCCGCAGCGGCACCGTGCGACTTCAGGCTAATAACACCGAATAGCTTTTCCCCAAAATAGCGCTTGATACCAAGCCGATTATACACCCTCCCTTCAAAATCGAAGGGGTAGTACACATAATAGCCCAGTTCGGTCTCGATCGATAATTTATTTATAAACAGCTCGTGACCAATGAAAAGTCCGGCGCGTCTATAATCCGTATCAGCGGCGATAGCATTCTCCGGAAACGAAACGGATTGGAATTCGATCAGCTCTTTGAGAAAATTACTAAAAAACACGTCTGCACCGGCCTGAATAGCACTTTTTCTGCTCAAGCGTTTATCAGCATAGCCCGAAAGTATATAAAAAGGGTACTGGCCATGACCGATATTATCACTGGCATTTATACCGCTCCTGAAAACCGCATTTAGTTTAATGGGTTCGGTAATTTTCAGTTTTTCTTTTCGAATATATTCTGTTTCTGCTTGCTCTAAGGTATAAACAAGACCCAAGTTGAAGGCTGCGGTATTGGTCGATGTATTTGGTGCCTTAACATTCGCGTTAGAATAGTGAATGATTGAAATACCTGCTTTTATACCCAAATTTTTATAGATGTTCTCTTTTTGATAATTGAACATCAAGAAGGTGGAACTTAAGAAACGTGACCCGTACGCATTGTTCCGAAAATTATCGTTGCGGTCATATGGATTTGTAGTGTAAGCGATGCCTTGACCTATACGAAACTGAAGGTTACGCTTGAAAAAATAAAAATTGAAATGGGCGTACAGGCTGTAATTTTTACCCAATGTAGGGTTGACCATATCCTGATATATAAAGGAGGCTCCCAAGTCGGGATAATTATAGCCCTCTTGCCAATCTTCATAGCCGTACGTTTTTCGATTGTATCCTAAAATAATTCCGGCCGGATGCTCGGTAATTAAATGGGAAATATCGGGATTATGTAACAGTATAGAACCATAGAAAGCACTAGCATCGAAGCTAAAATTATCTTTTGGCGCATCCTCCTGTGCGAAGCTAGATACCGTTGTAAGTAAGAAGAAGAGAAATACCCTTAGATTCATAGGGCGTAAAGGTAAGTTTGAATTTTGAGATAAACGCTTTTCAAAATAGCTTCTCCGCTATAGCCTTTATATTGTCAGATTTTCCCATAGAGTAATAATGCAACACGGGAACCCCAGCCTCTTTTAATTCTTTAGATTGCTCAATACACCACTCGACCCCTACTTGTCGCACGGCCTTGTTATCTTTACAATCATCAACAGCGTCAATCAAGTCTTGTGGAATATCAATACGAAAAACCTGTGGCAGTAACTGCAAATGGCGTTTTACGGCAATAGGCTTAATTCCGGGAATAATTGGAACGTTGATACCCATATTTCTGGCAGCATCTACGAACTCGAAATATTTTTGGTTGTCGAAAAACATTTGAGTTACCACGTAATGCGCTCCGGCGTCCACTTTTTCCTTCAAGCGTTTTAAATCTGATTTTAGGGATGGAGCTTCAAGATGTTTCTCAGGATAGCCCGCCACGCCTACACAGAAATCCGCACAATGATCACTCTCGACCGTATCATGCAAATAATTTCCACAATTCAAATTATGCAATTGTTCAACCAGGCCAATGGCATATTCATGACCACCCTTGGTCGGCTTGAAATATTTTTCTTCTTTCATGGCATCACCACGCAACGCCATCACATTATCGATGCCTAAATAATGACAGTCGACCAGCACATATTCAGTTTCCTCTTTCGAAAATCCGCCACATAGTAAATGTGGTACGGTATCGACATCATATTTATGCTTTATGGATGCGCAAATTCCGACAGTGCCCGGTCGCATACGGGTCATTTTTTTGTCTAGTAGTCCATCACGGTCAATATAAACATACTCTTCACGGGAGGTGGTCACATCGATGAATGGAGGTTTGAATTCCATTAATGGATCTATGTTGTCGTAAAGTTCTTGAATTCTATGTCCCTTTACTGGTGGTATGATTTCAAAAGAAAATAAGGTTTCGCCTTTGGCCTTTGCTATGTGTTCAGTAATTTTCATTTGTATACGACTTGTTTTTGTATCTCAGTTGATACCTAATTTTGGTTTTTCATTTCCACATTCCTATTGCTGACACCTCCTTGGTTGGATAAAATACAAACACCAAAAAACAATATTTTTTTGCACATAACATTAATTCTGTCAATAAATTTCCTGCAAACTAATCTTGCCTTTTTTCCTTAAAACCAATTACGTTGGACAGGCCAAATACCTACCTTGAAACTTGTCGAAGTAGGCTATCGATTATATAGTATCAATCATCGGCTATGTTAGGCGCGAGCCATTTTGTGGCCTTTTCCAGAGATATCCCTTTTCGTTCGGCAAAATCTGCAACTTGGTCCTCCTTTATTTTTCCGAGTCCGAAATACTTGGCTTCGGGATTGGCGAAATAATAGCCGCTTACCGATGAGGCAGGCCACATGGCGAGACTATCGGTGAGTTTTACACCGATACGCTCTTCTACTTCTAGCATCTCCCAAATCGTTAATTTTTCTAGATGATCGGGACAAGCCGGATAACCTGGCGCTGGCCTTATACCTTTGTAATTTTCATTGATAAGTGCTTCATTGGTCAAATCTTCGTTGGCGGCATACCCCCAATGTTTCATTCGGACTTGCTTGTGCAAATATTCCGCAAAGGCTTCTGCCAAACGGTCGGCCAGTGCTTTAACCATAATAGAACTGTAATCATCAAGGTCTTCGCGGTATTTATCCGAAAGTTCATCGGTGCCGAAGCCGGTAGTGACACAAAAGCAGCCGATGTAATCTTGTATACCCGTTTTTTTGGGTGCGATAAAATCGGAAAGGGCATAATCGGGTACGCCATCGCGACGTTTTAATTGTTGCCGGAGGCTTCTAAACCTATAGGTTTTTGTCTCCACTGCAGCGCTGTCTTGTCCTAAATCGGTTGCCTGATCGGTAGGTGAACTCTGGCGACTATCGTGTATATCGGTCTGGCGGTGGACTTCAATATCATCGTGATTCTCCAATGTATTGGCAGGAAATAATCCGAAAATACCCTTACCGCGCAATTTCTTACCGGTCAAAATTTCGTTCAGCATTTTCTGGGCATCCGCAAATAGGTCCGTAGCTTGGTCGCCAACCACCTTATCCGTTAATATATCGGGATATTTGCCATGTAATTCCCAGCTTCGAAAAAAGGGAGTCCAATCTATAAAAGGAACCAATTTCTCCAAATCCATATCGGTTATGACCTGAATACCGAGTTCGTTGGGCTTAACAATTTCAGATGATTCCCAGTCAATTTTAAACCGGTTGGCTCGGGCCGTCTCCAAAGGTCTATATTCTTTGTGTTGGGATCGGTTCTTAAACTTTTCCCGAAAAATCTCGTAATCATCCTTAATGGACTTTTTATATGCCTTGGATGTTTCCTTTTGCAATAAATCCCCAACCACCGTTACCGCTCGCGATGCGTCGTTGACATGTACGACGGATTGACTATACTGTGGGTCGATCTTTACAGCCGTATGCGCTTTGCTCGTCGTCGCACCCCCTATCAATAAGGGTACGGTGAAGTTCTTTCGTTGCATCTCCTTGGCAAGATGTACCATTTCATCGAGCGATGGCGTAATCAGACCACTGAGGCCGATGACATCTACATTATGTTCGATGGCCTTGGCAATAATCTTTTCAGGAGGGACCATTACGCCCAAATCTATTATTTCGTAATTATTACAGGCTAAAACGACACTTACTATATTCTTTCCAATATCGTGAACATCGCCTTTTACAGTAGCCATTAGAATCTTACCGTTACCCTCCGTATCACCTTCTTGGGGATTTGCAAGTTTTTCCTCCTCAATGTAGGGCAGTAAATACGCTACCGCCTTTTTCATCACACGTGCAGATTTTACGACTTGTGGCAAGAACATTTTACCGCTGCCAAAAAGGTCGCCTACTACATTCATACCGGTCATTAGATTCACTTCAATGACCATAATAGGTTTATCAGCGGCCTGACGGGCTTCCTCTACATCCTCTATTATATACTGATCAATTCCCTTAACCAAGGCCCTGGTAATTCTGTTCTGAAGGGGTTCTTCCCGCCAAGATAAATCAACCTTACTTTCCTTGACCTTTCCAACAACAGATTCTGCAAAATCTAAAAGCCTTTCCGTTGCGTCATCCCTACGATTGAGAATAACATCTTCGACAC
This sequence comes from Pricia antarctica, assembly GCA_011050085.1. Classification (GTDB taxonomy): domain Bacteria; phylum Bacteroidota; class Bacteroidia; order Flavobacteriales; family Flavobacteriaceae; genus Pricia; species Pricia antarctica_A. The sequence continues at coordinate 42,801 of DRGL01000070.1, forward strand.
GATCCAATAAATCTTTTGGAATATCATCATAAATCTCCAACATCGTTGGATTCACGATACCTATGTTCATACCTGCTTTGATGGCATGGTACAGAAAGACAGAATGCATTGCCTCACGCACGGGATTGTTACCCCGAAAGCTAAAGGATACATTACTGACCCCACCACTCACATGGCAATGCGGTAGATTCGACTTAACCCATTTCGTAGCCTTGATAAAATCGAGTGCATTCAACTTATGCTCGTCCATTCCGGTGGCTACTGGGAATATATTTAGGTCGAAAATAATATCCTCTGGTGGGAAACCAACTTGATTGACAAGAATATCGTAAGATCGCTTTGAAATTTCTATCCTACGGTCAAAATTATCCGCTTGTCCCACTTCATCGAAAGCCATTACAATCACTGCCGCGCCATAGCGTTTTATTAATGTGGCGTGGTGAATAAATTCTTTTTCACCTTCCTTTAAACTGATGGAATTTACGACACACTTACCCTGTACCACCTGCAATCCGGCTTCAATTATCTCCCATTTAGAGCTATCGATCATAATGGGCACCCTTGCGATGTCGGGTTCGGCGATGACCAGGTTTAGAAATTTGACCATGGCCTCCTTGCCATCGATTAGGCCATCATCCATATTTATATCAATGATTTGCGCGCCACCCTCTACTTGATCTCGGGCGACATTCAAAGCCTCTTCGAACTTTTCATCTTTTATAAGACGTAAAAATTTCTTGGAACCCGCCACATTGGTACGCTCTCCAACGTTCACGAAATTACTTTCCGGAGTTATGATCAGCGGTTCTAATCCGCTCAATTTTAGGTATTTTAATTTCGAATCACTCATTTATCTGTAGTGCAGCACGGTTGGGATAGGTTCATAAAAATGATAAAGTAAAATTTTCCATTTTTGATATTTGGGTGAACTTCTAAAACCTACCTCATGATGCTCTATAGTTTCCCATTTAACTAAAAGTAAGTTTTGATAATCAATCTTGATGCAAGCTCTCAAATTATGGAAGATGTACCAGGTCATCGAAGAATAATATCAGATGCCATCTTGAAATTATTTTTAAATTCCGTTGTTGCTCCATCTTTAATTGTCAACGTCGCCGCTTCTAAAATCATAGGGAAACAGTTTCAAGAAAAACGCCTCGGGGTTCGAACTTTTGAACCAATTCAGCAATAGCCTTGATGTGTTCAGGGGTCGTACCACAGCATCCGCCGACAATATTGACCAATCCTTTTTCTACATATTCCTGAATCTGTGCTGCCATTTGTGCCGGAGTTTCATCATATTCCCCAAAGGCGTTGGGCAGACCAGCATTAGGATGTGCCGAAACAAAGTGTGATGATTTATTGGCTAAAACTTCCAAATGAGGTACCAACTGGTCAGCCCCTAGGGCGCAGTTGAATCCTACCGACAATATCGGAATATGCGAAATGGAGATCAGGAATGCCTCCGCCGTTTGCCCCGACAAAGTTCTTCCAGAAGCATCGGTAATCGTGCCGCTAACCATAATTGGGGGGTCGATTTTACGTTCTTCCTTGACTTCCTCAATGGCAAAAAGCGCCGCCTTGGCGTTGAGCGTATCAAATATGGTCTCTACCAAGAGCAAATCGGCTCCGCCATCTAACAAAGCTTCAACCTGTTGTTTGTAAGCAATACGCAATTCGTCGAAAGAGATGGCCCGAAAACCCGGATCGTTGACATCAGGTGACATACTAGCCGTTTTGTTTGTCGGACCGATACTTCCCGCAACAAATCTTGGCTTATTAGGTTCTTTGGCAGTGAATTCATCCGCTACTTTTTTGGCAATACGGGCAGACTCATAATTGAGTTCATAGACCAAATCTTGCATGTAATAATCGGCCATAGCAATCGTTGTTCCCGAAAACGTATTGGTTTCAACGATATCGGCCCCAGCAGCAAAATATTTGCGATGAACCTCGGCAATGGCCTCAGGTTGCGTAAGTGACAACAGGTCGTTGTTGCCTTGAAGTGGATGTTCCCATGCTGCAAAACGCTCACCCCGAAAATCTTCCTCGGTGAACTTATAACGCTGAAGCATCGTACCCATGGCACCGTCAAGTACCAAAATCCGCTTTTGTAGTAAATCTTTAATCATATAGCTGTACTTTATTAAAACCCATTGCAATGCAAAGGTTTATCTAAAGTTTTAATTATCAAGAGAAAAAAATAGATGGAAGGTTCCTATTTTGGTTATCTGTCACGCCGTAACATGATAGAATGTAGCACCTTCTTAAATCCCGAAGGTTATTCGGTCAATTAAGGGTTGCCAAGGTTTCGCAGGGTCTAGTCCCTCCACCTTTCTCGATAACGTTTCAAATTTAGATATGAACTGACTACAAAGTAACGGTACAGATGTATGAAAAACAAGGAAACCGATGCTTTTTAAGCTTACGGATAAAGACCTGTAACCAATGAACCCTGTACGGGCAATCCGTGTAGCTTGGGTTGAAATAATCCCAAAAAATAAGACCTACGGGGTGAACGCCATCGTGGCACTACCAAGTAGGTCTAATCTTCTAATAAAGTTATTATTATGCGATACTTTGAACTACTTCTTTTTTGGCTTCCTTAATCGACCCGTCAAAACCGGTAACCCCACCAACTGTCGTATATTTCATAACGTAGCGTTTTCCTGGGTTGATAATCTGATAGGCAAACTGGCACATGACCGCAGCCTCATGAAAACCCGATAGAATCAATTTCAGTTTGCCTTCATATGTGTTAACATCACCAATAGCGAAAACGCCGGGAATGTTGGTCTGATAGTCTTTGGCATTATTGACCTTGATTGCATTACGTTCTATTTCAAGTCCCCAATCCCCTATAGGCCCCAGTTTGGGCGATAAGCCAAACAAAGGAATAAAGTTATCGACTTCAACATAGGTCTCCCCTTTTTCGGAATCATTGTGCTTGACAACTACAGCCTCAAGATGCTCGTCGCCATATAGCTTTTTAACTTCGGCTTCAGTGAAAAGTTTTATTTTCCCGATTTTAGCTAGCGCAGCCGCTTTTTCCACAGAATCTAAGGCTCCTCTAAATTCTTTTCTGCGGTGTACCAGCGATACTTCAGAGGCCACATCGGCTAAAAAGATAGCCCAATCTAAAGCGGAATCACCGCCACCAGCGATTACCACTTTCTTATTTCGATACACTTCAGGGTCTTTGATCATGTACGCAACTCCCTTATCCTCAAATTCGAGAATGTTCTCGATGGGCGGTTTACGGGGTTCGAAAGACCCTAAACCACCGGCGATGACCACTACGGGGGCATGGTGCTTGGTACCCTTATTGGTCGTTACGATATACGAGCCATCTTCTTGCTTATCTAGTGTTTCTGCACGTTCGCCCAAGGTAAATCCAGGTTCGAAGGGCTTTATTTGCTCCATCAAATTGGTTACCAAATCGCCCGCCAAAATTTCAGGAAAGGCTGGAATATCGTAAATGGGTTTTTTTGGATATATCTCCGAGCATTGACCACCGGGCTGCGTTAAGGCATCGATAAGATGGCATTTCAATTTCAACAATCCAGCTTCGAATACTGTGAAAAGTCCGGTCGGGCCGGCGCCTATAACTATTAAATCTGTTTCTATCATTTTATAAAATTTTGTACTGTATATATAGTACTACCATATCAATAGGAAGTAAAAAAAGACCTCTTATGCGATACTGGCTATTGTAATCTCTTTTTGAATCTCTTTTATTTGCTCGCGATGTCGAACCACTTCGCCGATTACAATGATTGCCGGATTGGCCAACTCTTGGCGTTCAACTTCAAGCTCTATGGATGCTATCGTACCTACCCCGACCTTTTCGTCGCTTCGCGTACCGTTTTGGATGATGGCTATGGGTAATTCCGATTTGCCTGCATCCTTAAAAAGCTCCACGATTTGCGGCAGTTTTGACATACCCATCAAAATCACGACGGTGGCACTACTCTTTGCTGCCAGCGCGACGTCAGCGGATAGTTTATGTTCTTTGGTAGTTCCGGTAATGACCCAAAAACTTTCTGCGGACCCCCTTTTGGTGACCGGAATATTCTGAATCGCCGGAACGGACAAACACGAAGAGATACCAGGAACCATAGCCACTTCAATACCGTGCTTGGCCACATACTCCATTTCTTCTGCACCGCGACCAAATACAAAAGGATCGCCACCTTTTAGACGGACTACATGCCCGTTCGATTTTGCCCGGTTCACGATTAATTCATTTATCTGCTCCTGTTGATAGGAGTAACAGCCTTTACGTTTGCCGACAAAAATATGCTCGGCATTCGGGGCGAATTCAAGCAACTCTATATTGACCAAGGCATCGTACAGAACCACGTCTGCATTTCCCAATACTTTTATCGCTTTTAAGGTGATAAGTTCAATATCACCAGGTCCCGCCCCGATAACGGTCAACAACCCCTTGCGGCTTTCGGTATGAGCTTTTATAGTATCTTTTTCTAATGTATATCGATTGTAATCCATAATTATTAAGCTTCTGCCAATTCTTGTTCCCTATACTGTTCTACAGCTTTTAAAAAGACTTTAGCATCGGTCAAATAGTCCTTTGCAAAAGCCTCGGAAGGCTCGTTCGATTTCAAACGGAGTACTAAGGATTCAAAACCGCCTTCCACCAGAATTCTTCCGTTGGCTACAAACTTTTCATCAAAATCTTTAATTATACTGGCATGTGTATTGACCTTTACTTTTTCGGAGGTCAACAAAGCCTTTGCCGAATTTACCATCGAAGAATAGGAATGATAAATACTTGCCGCCCATTTTCCCGCTTCAAAACTTTCTTGTGCATTTTCAATTTTCTCTTCACTTTCAAAGAGCAAGGTTGCGATCAAATCAATGACAACGCCTGCACATTCACCGACGCCTATAGCCTTTTCGTATCTCTCGGTATTTCCCCAATCAATAAAGTCATCGGCCGTAAGGTTGTCAGTATCGGATAAGGGCGTCAGAAAATCGTAGAAATACATCTGTCCTTTTTCAGCGTAATAGTCGGCGTAAGACAGTCCATTACCATTTTCATCGAAATCGTCAAGAATCAAACGCAAGGCTTCTGGGCCACGCTTACTGGGCACCTTTACTACTTTATCGGCAAAACGACCTTCACCGTTTCCGATATTGCCGCCGCCCAATAAAACTTGAAGTGCAGGGGCTACCAATTTATCCTTGGTTCTGACGGACATCCCTTGAAAACCGATGTTCGCCATATTGTGCTGACCGCAGGCATTCATACATCCACTTATTTTTATGACCACATCGGGATTTGAGATGTATCGCGGATAATCTTCTTTAATAATCCGTTCGAGTTCCGCCGCAATACCGGTACTACTGGCGATACCTAAATTACAGGTATCCGTACCTGGGCAGGCAGTGATATCTAAAGCTGTATTGTAGCCGATTTCCGCAAACCCAAGTTTTTCCAATTCGGTGTAGAAGAAAGCAATCGCTTCTTCCTTAATATAAGGGATTAAAATATTCTGTCGTAAGGATAGCCGGATTTCACCAGCGGCATATGTATCGACCAAATCGGCTAATAATCGTGCCTTATCCGTGTAAAAATCGCCTAACAAGACTTTAATACCAATAGCTACAAAACCTTTCTGTTTTTGGGGAACGATATTGGTGGATTTCCATTTTTGGAATGCTTCCTGATCAGTAACCGTTACCTCAGGAATTGGCGTAGAGGCAATTTTAATTTTCGGATAAGCATCCGCTTCTATAGGATAGGTCTGATGCGGTACGGCCTTTTGCTCATCTTCAAGTAATTCCTTAAATCCGTCAAGACCGACATCCTTTATCAAAAACTTCATGCGCGCCTTTGCCCGGCTCTTGCGTTCACCGTAGCGATCAAAAACACGGATGACGCCATCCATTAAAGGGATAATCTTATCGGCAGCAAGAAATTCAAAAAGCACATCGGCATGGCGGGGCTGCGACCCCAATCCACCACCAAGCATAACTTTGAATCCTCTTATGCCATCTTTGATTTTAGCGATAAAACCAAGGTCGTGCATATACGATAATCCAGTATCTGCATCGCTGGAAGAGAAAGAAACCTTAAACTTTCGGCCCATTTCCTGACTGATAGGGTTTCTCAAAAAATAGTTGAACAAGGCATCTGCATAAGGAGAAACGTCGAAGGGCTCATCTGGATCGATGCCTGCGGTTTCACTGGCCGTTACATTTCGTACGGTGTTGCCACAAGCTTCGCGAAGCGTGACATCGTCTTTTTCCAATTCCGCCCAAAGTTCAGGAGTGCGATCAAGGTCTACGTAATGAATCTGAATATCTTGTCGCGTCGTAATATGGAGGCGGCCTCTGGAATATTCATCGGAAACGTCGCTGATTCTATGCAACTGCCTCGAGGTAACTTTACCATAGGGAAGCTTAATCCGTATCATCTGTACGCCTTCTTGCCGTTGGCCATAAACACCACGGGCCAAACGTAGACTTCGGAATTTTTCTTCGTCTAATTTGCCTTCCTTGAACTGGTGAATTTTCTTTTCGAGATCTAAAATATCCTTTTCAACTATAGGATTCTCTATTTCGGTTCGGAAACTTTGCATGTATTTATTTCTAGATATTACACCTACCAGTGGTAGGCTTGAAAAATTGATTTTTCGATCTGCCCTAGGAGATAAAAATGTTTTGCGACATTAACCCTCTTTAAAAGTCAGTACTTCTTTCAATAGGCTATCGAGACAGGGTAATTACAGGAATACTAATTAATAAATCCCGCTCCTACCGTACCGTTTGATTGCGTATCGATTAATATGAACGAGCCATTTGTACGGTGCTTCTTGAACTGATCGTAAAAAATCGGTTTGTTGAGCTTAAAGCTAACCTCGGCTATATCGTTCATGCCAAGACTTTCGGCTTTTTCATCGATTCCCGAATAATCAGGATGTATTTTATGGTTTATACTTGCAACTTTGGCCATTACCTTATTTACACCATGTTGCACGATATATTTTTTCCCTGGAATTAGATGTTCGGAATCCATCCAAGATATAGTTGCAGTGAATTGTTTATCAATTGTCGGTAGATCACCTACCTTGACCAACATATCGCCGCGGCTGATATTAATTTCATCTTCCAAGGTTATCGTTACCGAAGAACGTCTTGAAGCGGTCTGGTATTTTTTATCGTGGAAATAAATTGCCTTTATTCTAGACCGTGTTTGTGATGGAAGTGCTACCACTTCATCGCCTACACTTAATTCACCACCATAAACTTTTCCGGCAAAACCCCTAAAATCATGATGCTCATCGGTTTTCGGTCGGATAACATATTGTACGGGAAACCGCGGTGTACCTACATTGGAAACCGCTGCAAGGTCTAAACCTTCTAAATGCTCAAGTAAGGTTTCGCCTTTGTACCAAGTCATATTTTGAGATGGATTGACCACGTTGTCCCCTTTTAGGGCACTAACTGGAATGAAGGTGATTTTTTGATCCTCATAATCGCGCTTCGCCATCAACTTTTCAAAATCTACTTTTATTTCGGTGTATCTCTCCTCAGAAAAATCAACGAGATCCATTTTATTTATGGCAACCACAACTTCTTTAACCCGTAGCAGATTATTGATGAAAAAATGACGGTTGGTCTGTTCGATGACTCCCTTTCGGGCATCTATTAAAATAATGGCGGCTTGCGAGGTCGATGCCCCAGTAACCATATTCCGCGTATATTCAACATGACCGGGTGTGTCGGCGATGATATAGCTTTTTTTCTTAGTCGAAAAATAAATGTGCGCTACATCTATTGTGATGCCTTGTTCACGTTCGGCTACCAGACCGTCGGTCGCCAAAGAGAAATCGAGATAATCATATCCATTTTTCTTACTTCGCTTTTCGATGGCCTCTAATTTATCGGTGGTCAACGATTTGGTATCGTAAAGCAATCTACCGATCAAGGTACTCTTGCCATCGTCTACACTACCTGCTGTTGCTATTTTTAAAACTTCCATTTTGTACGACTTTATATTGGGTGTACCATATTCAAAATTTCTTTTACTGGCTATCCCAAATTTTCGATGCTTTTTATCCTTCAATAGCGACTAGCCATTAAAAATACCCCTGTTGTTTTCTTTTCTCCATTGCTGCTTCTGAACGCTTGTCATCGATTCGGGCTCCGCGTTCGGAGATAGTCGAATCACGGATTTCGGCAACTACGGATTCGATATCGGATGCTTCCGAAAAAACAGCTGCGGTACAGCTCATATCGCCGACCGTTCGAAAACGCACCATTCGTTCCAAAACTTCTTCATCTTCTTCTTGATATACATAATCGGAATGTGACCAAATCAATCCGTCCCTTAAGAATACCTTACGCTTATGGGCGAAATAGATTGAGGGAATTTCAATATTTTCTTCTTTTATATAAGACCAGACGTCGAGCTCCGTCCAATTTGAAATGGGAAATATGCGAACATTCTGTCCCAACTCGATTTGTCCATTTAACATATCGAAGAGTTCAGGTCGCTGGTTTCGCTCATCCCATTGTCCGAAATCATCGCGGACTGAAAAAATACGCTCTTTAGCGCGGGCCTTCTCTTCGTCACGCCTAGCACCACCGATACAGGCATCAAACTTGAATTCTTCAATGGCATCTAAAAGCGTAGTGGTCTGCAATGAATTTCTACTGGAATACCTTCCGGATTCTTCTTTCACTTTTCCCTGATCGATAGAGTCTTGAACATTTCTAACGATAAGCTCAAGGCCTAATTCTTCAACAAGTCTATCTCGAAATTCAATGGTTTCCGGAAAATTATGCCCCGTATCGATATGCATCAAAGGAAAAGGGATTTTTGCCGGCCAAAATGCTTTTTGGGCAAGACGCACAAGCGTAATCGAATCTTTTCCACCGGAAAATAAAAGGACGGGGCGTTCAAACTGCGCCGCAACCTCACGGAAAATATAAACAGCCTCATTTTCTAGGGCATTGATGTGAGAAGTATCTTTCATAAAATTAAAATTCAAATGTCAAACTCATGGTCAAATACAATTTTTGAAATCATATATAGCTCTGATTCAATACCGTATTTATGTTTGAATCCTGAGTCTGTATTTATTAAGTATGCAATCCGCATTCGCGGTTTTCTAAAACTTTGGTCGGATCAAAATATTTGTGCTCATTGGGCAGTTTGCGTTGCTTCAAATAGGCATCAAGCTGCGTGTCGCTCCAATAATAAAAGGGGCTTACTTTCAATACACCGTCTTTACTAAGGCTTAAGATGTCTAAAGAATCACGCAGTGCGGTCTGGCCTTTTCTCAAATTGGTAAACCAAACATCCGGTTTATGGGCATTCATTGCGCGCTGAAAAGGCTCTAATTTCACCTGTTTCGTAAATTCGGCATGCAGCGGGTCTTCGATTTGGGGAATTCCCATTATACTATCCCTATGTGCCGTGGTTTGCTGAGGTACGTACAAATCGATGTTTAGATGTAAACGCTCGATGATTTCCTGTGCATGTTTATAGGTATTCGGAGTATTGTAGCCTGTATCGCACCAAATCACCGGTATATCATTTTTCACTTCGGAAACTGCATGCAAAATAGCTACTTCGTAAGGACGAAAATTCGTTGTAACTACTGGATTTTCTGCATTCTTTATGGCCCAAGAAATGATTTCTTCGGGCGGAATACCTTTGAACTGTCCATTTAATCGCTTAATCGATTCTTGTGAAAAACCCATAGTCTTATATTTTATCTTCCCCATCCTATCTTGTTCCAAATACGCTCGTGAAAGAAATATAGAAACATTTTTGTTACAAAATCAACGGAGGCAATTGATGCTGCGATAGCAATCTCGCCGGTTAACAAATACGATATCAAAAGTGTGTCTAGCGTACCAATCACCCGCCAGCTTATAGCCTTGACAACACTGCGGACAGGTCTCTCAGAATTTTGGTCTTCGGCAAATTTTTTCTTGGATGTACCTTTATCTAGAATCAATCGGTCTACAATCATTTTAATTCAATCTAATTATCCCATCAACTTAATAGAGTAAACAAAAATAATACATAATTATTGTTTTGAACAGAAAAACCGACCAAAATTGCTTTTTACTCTATGGATTTAGTAGATTACCAAAAATATCCGTCCTAAATTACCGATTATTCAATACATATTGAGTAATTGTGATGTGGTAAGTGGTGCTATTGAAATTAAGATTCAGTCAATCTAATGAAGAAAATAATATTTAAGACTTTCAAATCACCATTTCGAAATCTTTATGATGAGTTATGGTGCAGCGGTTTATAAAATTAGATCGGCTAGCGTATTGTTGCGGTACACCTCAAGATTGGCATCCCGAATCTTTAGCATCAACTTATTTACCGAGCAGGAAGCTTCATCGGGACAGTCATCGCATTTTTCATAAAAATTAAGGCTTACGCAGGGTACAAGTGATATGGGACCTTCGAGAATACGCATCACGTCGGTCATTAGTATTTCATTGGGGTCTTTGATTAGGTAGTACCCCCCGCCCTTTCCTTTTTTTGAACCTAGAAAGCCCGTCTTTCGAAGGGATAATAAAATGCTTTCTAGAAATTTTTGCGAGATATTCTCATGTTGTGCTATTTCGGCTATCTGCACCGGAATGTTTTCCTCTTGAGAAGCTAGATATGTAAGGGCCTTTAGGCCGTATTTCGTCTTTTTGGACAGCATATCGCTAATATAAACAAAAAGAGTTAGTAGATGCTATGCATCAAGACCCCGAACTTTCAAATTCTGATAAAAGTTCTTTGTAAAAGTAGTTCCATAATTGGATATGGATATATTTTATAACTTTATGTTGTCGTACTACAATTCTGAAAGGGACTTGCCAATTATAATTATCTGCACAAAGGTAATATAGTTCAAAACGCGCATTTTTTGTGATCATGTATTGTTATAAAATGGTAGATTTATAGTATTTAGATTTCCATTAAACCACCTGATTCTAAGCATCTTTAGATTTACCTAAGAATTCAATTCTACATTTATTCAAAATATTTTGGTAGTATGAAAATTCTAATCGCTGAAGACCAAAAAGAACTCCAAAAGTCTATGGCAACGTATTTGGAGCGGGACGGTAATATCTGCGAAACGGCATCTGATTACACGGAAGCCCAATACAAAGTAGCCTTGTATGAGTATGATGTGCTGATTTTGGATATCAATCTTGTTTCAGGGAGTGGTCTAGATGTGCTAAAAGAACTCAAAAAAAGCCAAAAAGAGACGGCGACGATAATAATTTCTGCAAACAATTCCTTGGACGATAAGTTAGAAGGCCTTGATTTAGGTGCTGATGATTACCTGACCAAACCCTTTCATTTAGCGGAACTAAATTCCCGTATCAAAGCAGTATTGAGGCGGGGTAAATTCGGAGGGGATGAAACGATTTCGTTTAACGAAATTCGCATCGACACCCGTTCTCGAACGGCATATATCAACCAAAAAGCTTTGGGCCTTACCCGAAAAGAATACGATTTGCTATTGTTCTTTATAACTAATAAAGGAAGGGTACTTTCGAAAGAAATCATTGCTGAACATCTTTGGGGCGATAGTAGCGATATGGTCGACAACTTCGACTTTATTTACGTGCACATTAATAACCTTCGCAAGAAATTGACCGATTCCGGTGCCAAATACATAAAGACCGCGTATGGAAGTGGCTACAAATTTAACGAGGTTTAGCGAA
>DRGL01000071.1 GCA_011050085.1 Pricia antarctica
CCGAAAAATTCGGCATGTGAAGGTCTAAAAAAACCAAATCTATAGCATTTTGGTTTAAAAATTTTATGGCATCAATTGCATTATCAAATTCCTGTATAACGTCTAAATCATTAATTTTTGAGCATAGTTGGCTAACTATGCAAATTGCGGTATGCTCGTCGTCAATGATAATGCAGGTCATGTTCAAATTTCTTTAAGGTAGTTTTCCATAAGCTTCAATATGGTCTCAAACTGTATTTGCCTATCTCTTTTGCCTTCCCTTAATTCTTCCTCGTGACTGGCAGCAATTGTGTACGATTCAGTAAGGCCCAAAATATTGATTTTATGTTTAATCTTGTGAACGTCTTCCGAGGCAGCCCTGAAACTTTCATTGGTAATGTGGTCGTTATATTGAGCTGCCTCTAAGGGTAATTCTGTTTTGAGAATGTCGATAAACTCTTTTTCAAATTCATGGTCATCACCGGCTAAGTCTTTAAGATAATCTAAGTTTGGTTTTTCCATTAAATTACTTTTTTAAGGTAAAAAAGAAGGTAGTCCCCTCATTAATTTCAGATTCTATCCAAATTCGCCCTCCGTATAAATTAATTATTTTCTTGACCAAGGCTAACCCAATACCCGTAGCATTGAAATTATTTTCAAGCTTTTTAAACATTTCAAAAATACTATGCCTGTGCTTCTCTTCGATACCAATTCCATTATCTGAACAACTAAATTGCCAAAAATCATCCTGTTCTTCAAAATCGATGGCTATGATACCCTTATCTAAATGCTCAGTTGCCGTAATAGCATTTGTAATTAAATTGGTAAACAGCTGTTCTATCTTGTATTTCTGTGCAAACAACGTGGGTAATCTTTCATTGAAAATCAAGCTAACGTTTGAAGGTATGTATATGGAGCTTTGAATACCATTTAGAAGGTTGTTGAGATTGATGTTAGATTTTTCTTCATCAAGTGTTTCAATCGTTGCGTGTTTCAGGATGCTATCGACTAAGCGATCCATCTTTTCCAAGTTTTCTTCTACCAAAGCGAAGTTGTCAAGACCATCTTCCGAAAGGCGATTGTTTTCAGATTCCTTGATCCAGCTTATTAGCGTGCTAATATTGCGTATTGGCGACTTTATATCGTGGGATACCGCATGGGCGTAATTATTCAAGGACTCGTTTTGAGCTTCTAAATCTTTTAATAGAATGTTCTTTTCTGTAGTGATTTCGGCAATTTGATCAGCAAGATTACTAATATGGGCGGTTAATTTTTCAGCAGTGATATTCGATTTTGAAATGGTTTTTATATCGTTGTCTGGAGCATCTTCAGAGGTAAGATTAGTCATAGCCTTTTCTAAAGACGCTAAGACTTGTTTTTGATGTTGTGCCTCTTTTTGTAGCTCTACATTGGCCTCGTATAGCTCTTCTGAACTTATTATGGTTGCGCGTTGCATCATCGATAACTTCTCGTCAAAATTTTCATACGATTTACCAATCGCATCCAAAAAGGATTGAAAGCCGGGACTATCTAGTTCTTCTTGTTGAAAATGTTTTTTAAGTTGTCTTTGAAGCAATGAATGCATTATTCGCTAAATAAGGTTAAAGTCATGGTCTGGTTATGTAATTTACATGTTTTTTGTCCAGTAAAAGGAGCCATTTCTCCGTAGGAATAGAAGCCAGAAACTTTTGTTTCAGTTCCTATGACCGAAATTACCTCTTCCACTTCTTCTTCAGTTCTTTGATCCATCACAAGTTTTCTTCCGATACAACTAATTAAAAGCGCTAATTCAGGAGCATTGGTTCTATCTTTCATTGCTAGTTCTGCGGCCAAGTGGGCTCCCCGGGCGATATCATCAACGGTAGACATCATTAATTGTACTCTAGAACCTTCGGGAACATCTCCTGCGAGAATCATTGCGTTTTCGGTTTCATCTATATTCAAAATGGTTCTTACAATGGCATTGTTATCTTCAGGAGTTCGTATGCTCAATGGATACAACAAAGCTGATTTTGGTAAATCAAGGGCTTTTTCACCGAGGTAGTTTTTATAAAGATCAAGTGCTGGTTTACCATCTATTTCATAAAGAATATTGTCTTTTGATTTCGTAATAAGACGCTCTGGTCCGAAAGATGTCCAACCGCCATAGCTCGCACTCGTAATCTCGAAAGAACTTCCATAAAAACCAATAGCTACAATTTCACCGACTTTCGGACTTTCATTGTATGAGGAAAGCGTTTTTTCAAAGCGGGCGTCGTCGCCACAAAGACCACCGGAAAGTCCAGTACTTTTAATTTTATCCAATTCGATTCCTTTTATCAAAGAACTTCCGTTTACAGAACTTCCATCCGATAAGACAAAAAGATGACGTAAATTGTCTATAGGAAATTCATTCATGAGACTTTCGCCAAGTTTTGCATCATCATTATTAAAATCCTTGACATTTTTGCGTTTTATTAAAAAGGTCCCTTTCTCGAATTCTACAGCCGTAAGTGCCACCGAATTCTCATAGACCGATTCATCCAATATTTCACCCGATGTGCTTCCAAAAACAACATGACCATTGGGAAATAGTTTGCGTACTTCTTCAAAAAGGCCGTTTTCTTCCAAAGCGTATCTATTTCCAAAGACAAATACTAGCGGATTGTTCAATTTAAGCTGATCGGTGATAAACCTAAATGCAGCCCCTTTTACTTTTATGGCTTGTAATATCTTCATAATTATTTACATTGAACAGGTTGCTTTGCATAATGAAAAATGGAATTCCGTTCCCACTCCGACTTCACTGTCTACCCATACCTCGCCTTCGTATCGGTCGACTATCTTCTTTACGATTGATAACCCGATACCAGTAGACCGTTCATTATTACCTACGGACTGAAAAATTTCGAATATTTTCTTGTGGTACTCCTTCGGTATACCTACCCCATTATCTTTTATGGTGAATAACCAATGGGTTTTATTTTCATCATACAATACTTCGACCAATCCTTTTTCCTCTTCAATATGAACAACGGCATTACCGATTATATTTTGAAAAAGTTGTCTCATTTTTGTACTGTCCGAATAAATAATAGGTAGTTTTCTTGGTACGGAAAGAACGACATGATCCGGAATGAAAATCGTTTCACCTACCTCGGCCACTACGGTATTCAAATCTACTTTTTCAGTATTTAGTTTTGAACTATTAACTATCGAGTAGTCAAGTATTCCCGATATCAACTTGTCCATCGAAGCTATCTTTTCTTGCATCAAGTTCAAGTTTTCATTTCCTCCTTCATCAAGTATGTCTTTATAATCCTCTTGAATCCAAGTTGCCAATGCGCTTATACTCCGTAACGGTGATTTCAAGTCATGGGATACGATATGGGCGTAATCTTGAAGTCCTTTATTACTGTGCTCAAGCTCCTTTACTAACTGTTCTTTTTGATGCTCTAAAAGCTTCTGATTGGTGATATCCAAGTGAATACCTATTGAACCTATCAGCTCTTTATCACTACCGTACCTTGGAGCGCCACTGATAAGCCAATATTTTTTATTTCCCTGCTTATCGGTTAATGCGACCTCATACGAGTCGGAGATACCCTTTTTCCTTCTCTCGATTGATTCTTCTATGATAACATCTCCATCCTTCCCGAGTAATCTTGCGGCTTTTGTGCCCAACAGTTCTTTTTCTTCATAGCCGCTCATTCGGCAAAAACTTTGGTTGGCCATTTGAATGATATCATCGTTATCCACTTCTAAAAGACCGAGATTCATGTTGGCTATAATACTACTATATTTTTCTCTTTCAGCGGCTAATCTTTCCTCTGACGCTCTCTCCTTGGTAATATCCTCGATTAAGGCTACTTCATATTCTATTTTACCTTCCGAATCTTTGACCGCACTTACCATGGTTCTGGCTAAAACAGAGCCGCCATTCTTTCTAAAATATCTTCTTACAACAGAAAACTTATCTAAGGCTCCTAGCCTTAATTTGCAGGTCAAGTCTTCATTTAGCCTAATGTCTTCCGCCTCGGAAATATCATCTAATTTTTTCTGTTTTAACTCAATATGACTATAGCCCAGACAGCTTGAGAAGGTGGTATTGGCTTTTATAATTTTTCCGTTGATACTTAATAAAATGCCTAAGGGTGAATGTTCGACAATAATGTTCAATTGCTTCTTTTGTTCTTTGAGCAATTCTTTAATCTCCATCTCTTGGGTAATATCCCTTATAATTCCCTGTGCGGCAATTGGTTTTCTTTCGGTATCATATATCAAACTGGCATTGATCTGTACCCATTTCTCTTTGTTGTCTTTTGTAGTGATTTTTGCCGAGTAATTTTTCAAAACCCCTGCTTCAAGTAGAGAACCCATGGATTCAATCGTATATTCAAAAAAGTCTTTGTGAACCATTTTTGAAAGATTGATAGACTCTTTATTATGATCACACCCGAGAAATTCTTTTGCCGAGGTATTCATACTAAGTACATTGGATTCGAGATCCATAACGATATAGGGATCGATGATGTTTAGAAATGCGCTATTTAGCTCATCCGTTTTTTCATTCAATAGATGCTCTAAACTCGTATTAACTTCTTTTAGATGCCTTGTTGTATCGTAGAGCTCCTTCGATTTCGCCTCTAGAATTACTTCAGCCTGCTTTCGGGCTCTTTTCTGGCGATCGAGTGCTTTTTTTAATAAAATGACCTCTTTATTATCCATGTTGTACTACATCGAATTTTACTTCAGTGCCATCTGCTTTTAGTAATTCGTAAGCTACGGAAGCGGTACTGTTATAATGCTCAAAACATTTTTCAATTAGCCCATGCGCCAAACGATAAAGTCCCCGGGAAGAGGAGTATATCATAGATATGGAAGTATCGGTTTTCTCTAATATCTTGAATGTGGGAAGTTCAGCCTCGGGATATATTTTTTGGACATGGATATGAATATGGTCTTCAATGGCGTAGAGCAAGTTTATGGGGTTGTTGAAATTTTCAATAACCTCAGGATGTGCTTTGCCTAAACTGGAGAATAAATAGTGGCCAAAAGCATGTATCAGCGTACCTTGATCCATATTTACCTCTTCGCTGAGACTGCCAATCAATGCGACCATCTCATTAAAATCGTAGGTGCCAATAGATGTATAAACACCTTCGGACGGTACATCGGAAGTTTCAATAATGGTATCAACGACTTCTAAGCCGAACTTTTCTTCTACCATCTCTAAAAATTCAGTAAAAACGATTCCCTTCATTAGTTTTGATTTACATCATAAATGTAGGAAAAGTGGTACTTTTAAAAAATAAAATGTTGTGAACTTGAAAGAGTAGTTATAATTTGACTAATTCATTGGCTTCCCAATAGGCTAACACCTTTTGAATTTTATCTTCGTAATCCTCGTATTTTAAGGGCTTTATAATATATCCGGCAATCCCAATGCGATAGCATTCCAGTAAATCGGCCCTATTTTGGGATGTTGTCAAAACGATGGTAGGCAGATATTTATAGTTTTCATCTTGCTTTAAAATTGTAAGAAATTCGATACCGCTCATTCGAGGCATATTAAGATCTAATAAGATTATATCGGGTAATCTGTTGCTTTCCTTAAGCGAGTTGAGTGCTTCTTCGCCATTTTTAGCCTCAACAATAGTATGTTTTACAGGTAATTTCGAAACTGTCCTGTGCATTTTCATTGTTTCGATCTTATCATCTTCAATAAAGAGAATATTCATTTTTTTTAGTTTTAAATGAATTACAAAGTACTATTTAACGATTTAAAATTTGGATAAGTATGGTTGATTGGAAGTTTAGTGTAGTTGAATGGTAATTTTCTATAGACAAAACTTTTTGAAGATTAGCCAATTAAGGCTTTCGAACCTTTGTATTCTGAAGAACCAACCTATTTTGAATATACTCTTGAAATGGTACCTTTTTGGGTCTTTTAATTTGCATAGCTTGCGGTAATGCTGAATCTTTGATTTATCAGTATTCAAAAAAAAGCTTCACAAAACCAAACCGCTTTACTAGAGTAACACGTAGTTTTATCAGTTCCTTAATGAATGTTTTTGGCGACTGCTTTCCCTAGCATATCCAACCAAGTTTCGTCACCTTAACGCTGGTGGCGATTTTTATTTGCCGAAGAGTTCCAATTAGTATTTAAGATACTAAAGTAAGAACAACACTATCCTTTTAAAATCCAAAGGCATCCCTTTTAAATTCCTTAAATCCATTACCAATCGCTTTCACTGAATATGAATTACTAAGGTATGAATTGCCTAAACCCTTATTGGTACAATCTACATATCATAAAATTACCGTAGAGGGCGATTATTCTAGGAAGGAAGGAAACCAATCCTATTACAATCTGTAGTTCCATACAACATGCTTGGAATCAGAAATTTCTTTTAACCTGATGTTCCAAAAAAGCAGTTCAACCCCTCAAATCTTTGCTGGTTATTTTTAAACCTAAGCTGTAATACCTGTACTCTATTTTTTTCTAGAAGCTAGTGGGCTTACTATATGTTCTTTCAAAATCTATTTTGGTATGCCCTGTTTTTTATAAAATTTCAAAATAGGATACTCCAAATTGCCGATTTGGTAAAACTGACCCTAGTTTTGAACACCTTGATAGATAAGTTTTACCTTTAGGATCACTTACATAATTGCACTATCCACTATATGACCAATACAAATGCCGAGGCCAAAAGACTGGCCGTTCCCGATACGTATAAAAACTGGAAAAGATGGGGGCCCTATTTGGCCGAAAGACAATGGGGTACCGTTCGTGAAGACTACAGTGTTCATGGACATGCCTGGACTTTTGTTGACCACGAAAAGGCCCGTAGTAATGCCTACAGATGGGGTGAAGAAGGTATCGCCGGTTTTTGTGACTCTCGCGAAATTCTCTGCTTGGCACCAGCGTTCTGGAACGGTAAGGATACTATCTTAAAAGAACGTCTGTTCGGCCTTACCAATGGGCAGGGTAACCACGGGGAAGACGTTAAGGAATTATATTTTCACCAGGTTTCTACCCCGACCCACTCGTACTGCAAGTATCTTTATAAATATCCACAGAAGAAATTCCCTTATGCCGAACTGCTCAAAAAGAACAAGCGCAGTCGGGATACCTCTGAATTTGAGCTTCTTGATACCGCCGCTTTCAAAAACAACGGGTATTTCGACTGCTATATCGAATATGCGAAAGCTGATATAGGTGATATTCTAATGAAAGTTACGGTTGTAAATCGAGGAACGAAAAAAGCGAAATTACACGTATTGCCTCACCTTTGGTTTAGAAATTATTGGAAGCATAACAAGCGCTTTGAGCGCCCAAGTATGAAGTCAGTAGGCGATGATTGTATTCAGTCTAGAAGTGTGCGCAACGGCAGATATTATTTCTACCATGAAGACGGGGAACAGCTTTTTTGTGAAAATGAAACGAACAACCAACGTATTTATGGTGTTGAAAATGAGGTTGAGTATGTAAAGGATGGCATCAATGACCATGTTGTAAATGGAAAGCCAACCGTTAACCCTGAAAAGAAAGGATCGAAATCGGCGATATGGTATACACTGGACCTTAAGGCCGGGGAAGAAAAAACGATTCGGGTACGTTTACGAAAAAAGAAATTGGCAAACCCCTTCGCTAATTTTGATTCTATATTCGAAAATAGAATAGAGGAATGTGAAGATTTTTATAAGAATATAATTAATAAGGATTTACCAAAGCCGCATCAAGAAATTGCCAGAAAAGCCTTCTCCGGGTTATTATGGACCAAACAATTTTATTACTACGATGTCTTTAAGTGGTTGTTTGGTGGCCCTGGTGAGGCTACACCCTATCGTGCCGATGCCCGTAATTCGAGTTGGCACCATTTGACCAATAGGCATGTTATTTCTATGCCAGATAAGTGGGAATATCCCTGGTATGCAGCATGGGACCTAGCGTTTCACATGGCATCCTTTGTAGAGATTGATCCCTATTTTGCCAAAGAACAGTTGTTATTGGTGCTTCGGGAGAGCTATATGCACCCAAATGGACAAATTCCCGCTTATGAATGGAATTTTAGCGATGTAAATCCGCCCGTACATTCGTGGGCGGTGTGGAATGTCTATGAAAAGGATAAAAACAAAACCGGAATAGGTGACCTCGACTTCTTGGAAAGGGCTTTTCACAAACTGAGCATCAACTTTACGTGGTGGGTCAATCAAAAAGATAAGCATGGTACCGATCTCTTTGAAGGGGGATTTTTAGGTCTCGATAATATAGGGGTGTTCGACCGAAACCAAATGCCGGAGGGAATAACCCGCATGCAACAGGCCGATGCCACCAGTTGGATGGCCATGTTCACTTTGAACATGCTACGGATGTCATTAGAACTCGCCAAAACGAATAAAAATTACGAAGAGGCCACGGCCAAGTTTTTCAGGCACTTTTTGAATATTGCCTGGGCTATGCACCATATCGGGAAGAAGGACATATCTCTTTGGGACGACACCGATAATTTTTACTACGATGTTGTGGAAATGTCGAACGGAATGACCGACAGGTTAAAAGTTCGTTCTCTCGTGGGTATTATACCCATGTTCGCGGTCGAGGTCATTCCTAAAGACCTTTTTGCCGAGCTGAAAAGTTTTAAGATCCGTGCAGCGGAAATCATTCGTTCAAGACCTGATTTGGCCTCTTTGATTTCGAATATCGAAGAAGCCAACGTTGATGGAAAGTATCTTTTTTCCATTATGCGCGGCTTTAGATTGGAACATCTGCTGAAGAGGTTATTGGATGAAGATGAGTTTTTGTCAGATTACGGTATTCGCTCGCTTTCCAAATATCATGAAGAGCATCCCTTTGTATTTCGACACCATGGCCACCACCAAATACAATATGAACCTGGTGAAAGCCGTTCGAACATGTTCGGAGGTAACTCAAACTGGCGCGGCCCGATTTGGATGCCCTTAAACTACATGATTGTTCAATCCCTACGTAAATATTACACCTATTATGGTCCACAATACGTCTACGAATATCCGACTGGTTCTGGCGTTAAGCTGAATCTTCGCGAGATAGCCAATGAATTGACCAAACGATTGATAAAGCTTTTTGAAAAAGATGATGAAGGGAAGTTTCACTACCATTCCGACGACCCTAACAAAATGTTCTCAACAAATAAAGACTTCAAGAACGAGCATTTCTTCTACGAGTTTTTTGATGGGGATACTGGAAAGGGCCTCGGTGCATCCCACCAGACCGGATGGACGGCCTTAATTGCGAATTTAATTATGGATATGGAAGAGGATGTAGCGAATACGGCTGCAGAAAATAATCATACTGAAGATTCGCTTATCGATGTCCGATAATGGTATTAGAGAACCTATTTTTTTGAAACTCGTGGTAATAATCAGGTGGAATAGTATGTAGCAAAAGCTTCCGTAAGCCTAAAATATTATTTTCTTGGTGCCCAAATTTCGTACAGTGGTTCACCTTTACTATTTTCTCCGGTGTGGTGCCAATCGCCATCCTTGATTTCATAATTGAAGTCCAATGTTGCTCCCACACGAGTATCATCCTTTGAAAAGAAATCAATGTTTTCGACATATTTGCCATCTTGGGAAGAAAATGTACCACCTCCGGTACCGAAAAATTCAAAAGTGTCGGTAGTATAGGCAATCCATTGAAAACGGTCGTCCTGTAAATATTTCAAAGTTTTTCTAGGGTTTTCTTCGCCCCTTCTTTCTTGGCCCTCATCGGGTCCACGGGTGGCAAAAAGCCAAGCACCTTCCAGGTCCTGTTTCTTTTTTAATACGGGTAAGGGGGTGAAGGTCATTTTAAATGGCCAATCTAAAACTAGATTTTCACCATCGATTTTTATGGGAATAGTAAGCCTGCGCAGCGAATCCTTTTTATAGTTCGAATTAAATTCCAGAAGAACGACCAGACGCATTTCTGGAGTTGCTTCAAAGCTTGTGAACCCCCCGATTGTTCTAATGAATTTCGGTGGAGATTGTTGATATTCGGTATAGACCATATAATGATTATCTATTTTCAGTTCATGGCGTATGTTAAAGTTATCTGAGATATATACTGCAGGCCTTATTTGCGCGTTTAGAGCGGTTGTACCGACCAAAACGAGACAGAAAAGTATGTTCCATATAGTAGATTGTATATCCATAAATTATAATTTCAATAGGTGTCCGATAATACGGGTATTGGCAAGGAGTTTGGATTGAATGTTAGGTTTCATCCTAAATTTGAGCTTAGCCCTTGTTTTTTGCGATTTTTTGTTTTCATTTGTTATATCGTACCGTAACCTCCCAAAATTGGTTTCGCATTAGGGTCGAGGTACTATTTGGTTCAAATACATCATTTATTTAAAGGTATTCTAAATATATTCAAATTCTTTAAAACAATTCCCTTCAATTATGAATACCAAATATCATGATCTAATCGATCAGACCTATTATTTCCCCCAAGAGGAATTCACCCTTGATGGTGAAAATCTGAGGTTTCACGACATTCCGCTGAATGAACTGGTAGAAAAATATGGTAGTCCTTTAAAGTTTACATATCTACCCAAAATATCCGAGAATATCGCACGCGCCAAGAATTGGTTTGCAAAGGCTATTGAAAAACATGGGTACAAGGGCAAATATCAATACTGCTATTGTACTAAGAGCTCCCATTTTCAGCATGTTCTGCATGAGGCCTTGAAAAGCGACATTCATATCGAAACTTCCTCAGCCTTTGATATCAATATTGTCGAAAATCTTAAAAAGGCCGGGAAAATTAAGAATGATACCTACGTCATCTGTAATGGTTTTAAGCGTGATCAGTACATTGACAATATTGCCCGTTTGATGAACAACGGACATAAGAACTGTATTCCCGTTATCGATAACTACGAAGAAATAGAACTGCTAACGGACGCTATCGAGGGTGAATTTCAGGTGGGTATACGAATTGCATCCGAAGAGGAGCCAAAATTTGAGTTTTACACTTCACGTTTGGGTATTGGATACAAGAGCATTGTGCCTTTTTACGAAAGCCAGATTAAGGATAACGATAAGGTTGAGCTAAAAATGCTACATTTCTTTATCAATACCGGTATCCGAGACAATGCCTACTATTGGAACGAACTGGTGAAGTGTTTGAAAGTTTACGTGCGTTTGAAGAAAATATGTCCATCATTGGATAGTTTGAACATTGGAGGAGGCTTTCCCATAAAAAATTCATTGGCTTTCGAGTACGATTATCAGTACATGATTGACGAAATCGTTAATCAGATCAATATTGCCTGTGATGAAGCGGAGGTGCCGGTACCTCATATTTTCACTGAATTCGGAAGTTTTACGGTCGGTGAAAGTGGCGGCGCTATCTACGAAATCCTCTATCAAAAACAACAAAATGACCGTGAGAAATGGAATATGATCGATTCATCTTTCATTACTACGCTACCCGATACGTGGGCTATCAACAAACGTTTTATAATGCTGCCGATCAACCGGTGGAACGATGAGTACGAAAGAGTGCTATTAGGGGGGCTGACCTGTGATAGCGATGATTATTATAACAGCGAACAGAACATGAACGCCATTTATCTCCCTAAATATAAACGCGATAAACCGCTATACATAGGATTTTTCAATACCGGTGCCTATCAAGAAACCATTGGTGGTTTTGGCGGCTTGCAACATTGTCTGATTCCCCAGCCTAAGCATATTCTTATCGATACCGACCAAGAGGGAAGCCTTACATACGAGTTGTTCAGTCCGCAACAGAAGGCCGAAGACCTACTAGGGATTCTAGGATATGGTTCCGATAAAGGCAAAAGCGGAAATAAAGAAAAATTAAAGTTTAAAAAGGACAAAGTAGAGGTAGAGGAATAATAAAGAAAGCTAAGAAAAAGAAAATAACCATTTTAATCGAATATAATGAGTACAACAAAGAATTACGCCGGAATACCCGACGAGTTCGCACAATTGGAAACAGCGAAGGTAGTTTTGATACCCGTGCCTTATGACGGCACCAGTACTTGGGGCAAAGGTGCCGACAAAGGGCCACAGGCTTTTTTAGAAGCTTCCGAAAACATGGAGACCTATGATATAGAGACCGATACGGAAGTCTTTGAACAAGGTATTCATT
The DNA here is from genome assembly GCA_011050085.1 of Pricia antarctica. GTDB lineage: Bacteria > Bacteroidota > Bacteroidia > Flavobacteriales > Flavobacteriaceae > Pricia > Pricia antarctica_A. Next base: position 12,107 of record DRGL01000071.1, read on the forward strand.
TGGCAGAGGCCATAACCGAGAACAAATCGCCCGAGGCCGTGGTGAATGCGGTTCATAAGACGGTAAAGGAACATATCAAGCGCAACAAATTTGTAACCCTCTTTGGTGGCGAGCATTCGATTTCAATCGGAACTATTCGAGCGTTCAACGAATGCTTTGATAATCTTACGGTGCTTCATATCGATGCCCATGCCGATTTGCGGGAATCGTATGCCGGTTCGAAATTCAATCACGCTTGTTCCGTACACGAGGCCAGCCAGACCGTCAACTTGGTTCAGGTAGGTATTCGCTCTATGGATGCTATTGAAAAAACATTCATGGATGAGGAAAAAACATTCTTTGCCCACGACACGGTCAACGATGAGTTTTGGATGGATAAAGCCGTTGAGGCCATGACCAATAATGTTCTTATTACCTTTGATCTCGATGCTTTCGATCCATCTATCTTACCCTCAACAGGAACACCGGAACCAGGTGGACTGTTTTGGTACGAGACTTTAGAGTTTTTAAGACAGGTATTCGAAGAGAAAAACGTAGTCGGGTTCGATATTGTCGAACTTTGTCCGAATCCGAACGATAAATCTTCCGATTTTTTAGCGGCTAAACTGTATTACAAGATGCTTAGCTATAAATTTATGGGCGAGGCCGTAGACGAAGATTACGATAATACCTATGATGTAGATTATCGTTCCGGTAATAATGTTTCAAAATTTGATGATGACGAAGACTAAAGGCGAAATTTCGAAGTTTATAGAGAAGTATTATTTGCATTTCAACGCCGCTGCCTTGGTCGATGCCGCAAAGGGGTATGAAACCCAACTTGAAAAAGGTGGTAAGATGTTGGTCTCGCTTGCAGGTGCCATGTCTACCGCAGAACTTGGCAAGATTTTTGCCGAAATCATTCGACAAGATAAGGTGCATATCATTTCTTGTACGGGCGCCAATCTAGAAGAGGATATTATGAACCTTGTCGCGCATTCGCATTACAAGCGCGTACCCAATTATCGTGATTTGACTCCTAAAGATGAGTGGGCGTTATTGGAAAAAGGATTGAATCGAGTAACGGATACCTGTATTCCTGAAGAAGAAGCCTTCCGAAGAATTCAAGAACATATCGTCAAAATATGGAAAGATGCCGAGGAGAATGGCGAACGCTATTTACCGCACGAGTACATGTATAAGCTGCTACTTTCCGGGGTGTTGGAAGAGCATTACGAGATTGACCTCAAAGATTCTTGGATGTACGCTGCAGCAGAGAAAAATCTACCGATTATCTGTCCCGGTTGGGAAGATAGTACAATGGGTAATATTTTCGCCTCGTACGTTGTAAAAGGGGAACTCAAGGCCAGCACCATGAAATCTGGAATCGAGTATATGACGTATTTAGCGGATTGGTACACAAACAATTCGGAAAACGGTATAGGATTTTTTCAGATTGGTGGTGGAATTGCAGGCGATTTCCCGATTTGTGTCGTACCTATGCTCTATCAAGATTTGGAACGGACTGACACTCCCTTTTGGAATTATTTCTGTCAAATCAGTGATTCGACGACCAGTTATGGTTCCTATTCCGGTGCCGTGCCCAATGAGAAAATCACTTGGGGAAAATTAGATATTGACACCCCAAAATTTATAATAGAAAGCGATGCTACCATTGTCGCTCCCTTAATTTTTGCTTATCTTTTGGACTTATGAGTAAACAGAACAATGCAAATTTAAAACGCGTAATCGTCGATTTTAAAAAATTGACACCCGAAGTACTTAAGCTTTTGGTAGAAAGATATCCAGATGGCTATGACGATCGTAATATCATAACGTTTAAGAATGCTCAGGGCGAGAGGGTCGAGGCTGTTGAGGTTTTGACCGACGATACCAAATACTTGGTAAAAATCAGTGCCAAGCTTGAGTATACCATGGAAAACTATGATGAAGACGACTACGAAGATTTCGATGACGATGATCCAGACGCTGTAATGCCTCCCGATCCGGAAGCGATGCAAGATGAACCTATGGACGACGATGAAGATTGATACAATATATTCACTGTATAACCGTTGTCTTGATTTTAATGCCATCTAATAGTATCCTAAAAAAGCTTTAGAGCAATCGAATCGATTATGCAAATTTTACATTTTCCGATTCATGGTCAAAATTAAAATCACATTCCCAAACAATTAGAATGATTGCAAAAGATATAGAAAATGTAGAACTCGAGTTTTTAGACCTGAAAGATTATCAGGAATTAAAAACCGCGATGAAGGAGGTCTATAAAAACATTCCCGATAATTATTGGGAAGAAAAGCAGATTAAATCGCTTATAAAATTATTTCCTGAGGGGCAGGCTGTTATTAAGGTCAATGGTCAATTGGCGGGTTGTTCCTTATCCATTATCGTAGACTACGACCGTTTTGAAGATAACCACACCTATCAAGAGATAACCGGTCAAGAAACGTTCAGCACGCATACGGCAGATGGAGACGTACTGTATGGTATCGATGTTTTTATCAAGCCAGAATTTCGTGGTTTGCGCTTGGGGCGAAGGCTTTACGATTACCGAAAAGAGCTTTGTGAAAAGCTTAATCTTAAAAGCATCGCCTTTGGTGGAAGAATTCCGAATTACTACGAATATGCCGATACGCTAACCCCTAAAAAGTATATTGATAAGGTAAGGCGTAAAGAAATTCACGACCCGGTACTCAGTTTCCAGATCAACAACGATTTTCATCCTGCCAAAATAATCAAGAATTATCTCGATGGAGATCAGGCTTCCAACGACTTTGCGGTCTTAATGGAGTGGGACAATATTTACTACCAAAAGCCATCGAAAAAGGTGGCGGCAAAGAAGAAGGTGGTCCGTTTAGGGTTGATTCAATGGCAGATGCGATCGTACAAGAATTTGGACGATCTTTTGGAACAGGCGGAATTTTTTATTGATTCCGTTTCCGGATATCGTTCTGACTTTGCATTGTTCCCCGAGTTCTTTAACGCACCGTTAATGGCGGAGAACAACCATATGCCTGAGGCAGAGGCGATACGCGAATTGGCCAAACATACTGAGGCCATCGTTGAAAAATTTTCTGAATTTTCGGTTTCCTATAATATCAATATCATTACGGGTAGTATGCCAGAAATGAAGGGGGATCGTCTTTACAATGTGGGCCATATCTGTAAAAGGGACGGTTCTGTAGAGCGTTACGAAAAACTGCACGTGACCCCCGATGAGGCCAAAGTTTGGGGCTTACAGGGCGGAAAGGGAGTGAAAACCTTTGATACGGATTGCGGAAAGATCGGCGTTCTCATTTGTTATGATGTAGAGTTTCCCGAATTAAGCCGTTTGCTGGCCGACGATGGAATGGACATTCTTTTTGTACCCTTTTTGACCGATACCCAAAACGGGTTTTCACGAGTTCGCCATTGCGCGCAGGCCCGGGCGATTGAGAACGAGTGCTATGTGGCTATCGCCGGTAGTGTCGGTAATTTGCCCAAGGTTCAGAATATGGACATACAGTTCGCGCAATCCATGGTTTTTACACCGTGTGATTTTTCATTTCCTACCAATGGGGTTAAGGCAGAAGCAACCCCAAATGCAGAAATGATCTTGATTGCCGATGTCGATATCGATTTGTTACGGGAACTTAACCAATTCGGCGCCGTACGAAACCTCAAAGACCGCAGGACGGATATATACGAACTTCGAAAGAAATGAGTAAACTAATTTGTATTGGGTAGCACCATCTTAAAAATCATACCTTCGAAGATATAAGGGAAACAAAATAAAAAACGTCTTGGAGAATTTGAAGATTATAGGTAGTGATGAGTGGTGTGCTTTTGAAACTTTAGGTATACCTGCTATCAAGGCGAGGGTCGATTCGGGTGCGAAAACATCTTCTATTCATGCTTCCAATATATTGGTATTCCAAAAAAATGGTGTCGATTGGGTACGGTTCGAGGTAGATCCCATTCAAGATGATTCAAGTATTTTAATCAAATGTGAGGCTAAATTACTACGAACAAAGTTCGTTAAGAGCAGCATGGGGTATTCAGAAGAGCGATTGATGATTCGTACGCTTTTAAAGCTTGGAGATGATACGTTTAGGGTAAGGCTGACCCTTGCCAGTCGAGATACTATGAATTACCGAATGTTATTGGGCCGAGAAGCTCTTAATGGACGGTATCTCATTAATCCAGCAAAGCACTGTTTACTGGGAAGGTTCAGCCCTGATGAGGTTCTTTGCAAGTATGACAAAACAACCTTATAAATCTGACCTAAGTCTACTAGGCTACCTTACACACCTAAATTTTTCAACATTACTTCCGTAGTTTTCTCCAAATCAAATTCCGATTCCCATTTCCAATCCTTCTGAGCTGAACTGTCATCAATACTGCTCGGCCAAGAATCGGCGATAGCCTGTCTAAAATCGGGCATAAAGGAAATCTCAAAATCCGGAATATGTTTCTTTATACTTTCCGCTATTTCTATTGGAGTAAAGCTCATAGCGGCAAGATTATAGGACGAACGGATTCTGACCTTTTCGGCATCGGCATACATAATCTGTAAGGTGGCGCGAATGGCGTCATCCATAAACATCATAGGCAGCGAAGTATCCGCTTTCAGAAAGCAAGAATACTTTTTTTCAGATAGGGCCTTGTGGTAGATTTCTACAGCATAATCAGTAGTGCCACCACCTGGCATGGTCTTCCAGCTGATTAGGCCTGGGTAGCGTACGCTACGTACATCGACCCCGAATTTGTGATGGTAGTATTCACACCAGCGCTCGCCAGATTGCTTGCTTATTCCGTACACGGTGCTGGGTTCCATAATCGTGCTTTGTGGCGTATCCGATTTTGGGGTGTTCAATCCGAAAACGGCGATACTAGATGGCCAGAAGATTTTTTCAACTTTTTTCTCTTTCCCCAGATTCAATACATTAAAAAGGGAGTTCATGTTGAGATTCCACGCCCGCATAGGAAATTTTTCCGCGGTTGCGCTAAGCATTGCGGCCATCAGGTAAACCTCATTTATCTGATAGTAGGCAATTATTTCTTCTAAAGCATCGTAATCAGTGGCGTCTAAAATCTCAAAAGGACCCGAGCCCATCAGATCTTCATTACCTTCCCGAATGTCGCTCGCAATGACATTTTCGCTACCATAAGTATCTCGTAAGGCGTAAGTCAGCTCAGTGCCTATCTGTCCGCAGGCACCAATGATTAGAATATATTTTTTCATGGAGTCTCTTTTGAGTGTGAACCATACTTGAGATAAGTTCAAAGCGTTAAAGATACCGTTTCTTAAAATTCATACCTTTGAATTATGATAAGAATCATTTTTTTGTCGATAATATGCATGCTTATAACCTCCTGCCAAGATAACAAACCGCAGTTGGTGTCTAGCAATTCGTCCACATACGAAATAGCTACGGGAGAGTGGCCGAAAAAATTGGATATCAATGCCAAAGCACAGGATATTTTGAATGAATGGGACGAGTATATGGCTTTCGAGACTAGTTTCGATGCCCTCTATAATGTGGCCAACCGCGATGATCTTGAGCTTACCGTTGAAGATTTGATAGAGAAACAGAATACCCTGGAAACTTCCGAGTATCCTGAAACTTTTAACAAAGAACAGATAAAGAGCCGCCAAAAAGTATTCAAGACCTATATTCTCAAAGTCAAAGGCGATATATATTACCGTACGGACCCGAAGAAATCCGTTGTTGAAATGATCAAAGCCTATAACGCATTTCGGGATCAGTTCAATGTCACTGTGAACAACACATTCAACACTGACTTGATTTTGGAAGAGTAGCGGAGCCTATAAAGCTGATTTTACCTAAGCGATTGCTTAAAGCCCTATACATTAATCCTTGCTTTTCTTCTTTTTTTCTTTCTTCTCGCTTTTTTCTGAAACCATTGGTTTTTCTACCTCAGTTTTCACAGAGTCCGGCGCCGGTGTCGCGGGTGGGGGAGTTTTTCTCGCCTCCAAAGCCTGTTTACTTAGACTGGCCAAATTAAAATTTGGGTCTATCGCTAATGCTTGGTCGATTAGGGCAACGGCCGCGTCGACATTGTCTTTGTCCTTGTTATATTGGGTTAAGGCTTTAAGGTGTAAAAATGCAGCTTTAATCGGTACTTCGTAAGGCTGCTGGCGTTCGTAAAAAGCATATTTCATATCATCTTTAGCATTCGCAATGCCATATTCTATATTCGATACCGCCCCTTCATTATTACCGGTCTGTATCTTAAGGTCGGCTAATTCGTAAGCTAAATAGGCATTGGGTTGTCGTTTGTAAAGTTCTTCGAATTGCTCAAGAGCACGTTTCGGCTGATTTAAAGCTTTAAGTGAAATTGCCTTAACCTGTACCGCCATATCTGAATCGGTACTATCTATCTCAATACCGATAGTGTTTAAAGCCTGAAGGTGTTGGTTATTGTTCGCATACACATAGGCAAGGGTATCTTTACGCTCTTTCGATGGCGATAATATGTTAAGGTGGGTCAATGCATTGACAACGCCATCAACATCGCCTTGAAGCCGCATCTCTTGATAAAAAGTTTCAAAATGCTTTTGTAGCTCACTTGTGGTCTGCGCGGTTCCCAGAAATCCTATGCTGAAAAATAGTAGTACTGTTAATTTTTTCATGAGTTTGTTTTGATGGTATGTCCAATTCTGTTTTCGGTGCGCAAAATTAATATAATTATTGCGGTTAAGCTGTTAAAGTGTTAAAAGAGTGTATTGTGACTGACCGCAAACATTCCTAGGTTTAAAATTCTTTTTATAAGTGATTGAACAAGTCATAAGGCATCATCGTTTGTTGGACACTAACTGCCCAATAAAATCACTGAATTTAATCCATAAAAAAAGGACGCCCGAGAGCGTCCTTTTGATAGTTTGGTTTGGTTGTTATTTTTCAGGCAACGATGGCTATTTCATTGCTTTGGTAAGACTGTAAAAGTCCGGCATAAAAAGCCACACTTTTCGTGTCTTTGTCGATACAGGTCTTTAAGAAATCGAAAAGATTTCTGAACCATAAATTAGCGTGTAACGTCGGTATGCTCAAATTGACCTTTTTAGGGTCATAAGCTGTATCGTCTAATACGATATCCAATTCTACACGTCGTCGTTGGTAATCAAAAACGACATCTGCTGCATTGTAATGATTTTTAATAATCGCGACATGCAGATCCTCAAATTTTAGGGGAACTTTTTGCTTCGGACAACTTCGGGCTATCAAGTTTTCGATATCCATCAAAACTCTAGTCCGTAAACTTGAATTTTCCATGGCAAATAGTTTTAAAATTGAATACCGAAGTTAAGTTTAAATCGATGTAATGCAGACATTTAGAGCTATTAATTTTTGAATTTGTTGTGAAATGGCCAATAATCGTGGTAAACACGACCTATAAGGTTGTAGTGAATTTAAAATCCTTGCTATTTGTAAGTATGTAGGAAGACACGATTTTCCCTATTTTAAGGGTATTAGTTTCATATTCAGGAATTTGTAGTCCTTTTTCGATAGCTTTTGAGGTGTAATACTTCTGTTTTGTCGGATGACTCGGGTAGACCCCGTTGATGGTCTCGTTCCACCAGTTGTTTTTCAAAATTTCGGAGATAATTTTAATGCAGTCGTTAAGATGGATAAGGTTAATAGGGAAGTTTCCGTTCGATAGATTTTTTTTTCCAGAAAGCATGGTCACTGGATGCCTTTCAGGACCTAGTAAACCTCCAAAACGGACAATGGTAACTTTAAGCGAAGAGTCTTCTCTAAAGATATTTTCGGAATCTAGTAATTGTCTACCAGATTCAGTCACGGGAACAGGGGTTGTTTTTTCGGTCACATCGCCATCAACATCACCATAGACCGAGGTACTACTGACAAAAACCACTTTCTTTACGTTAGATGATTTAACTGCTGCATTTAGCAAACCCATTTTAATGATATAGTTTTCTTTATGGTCACCACGTAATTTTGGTGGCACGTTGATAATCAATGTATCTACATTTGATAGAAAACCTTCGATGTCCCCCTCTATGGCATCCTCGGATAGCGTGATGGTAAAGGGATGTATGCCATCTTCACTGAGCGAGGTCAATTTTTCTTTGGACGTTGTACTGCCATGAATCTTAAATCCATCTTTGATCAATGTCTTGGCTAAAGGCCATCCCAACCACCCACATCCCAGTATTGCTATTGTATTCTTCATCATATGCTTCCTATTTTATTTTAAGAGGATGGTTGTGTACACCCAATCCATAAAAAATCCTACTCAAAGGCATAATATCCTAATTTGCTTTATTTAAAATTGTACTGTATTAACCGTAATGATAGCATCGTTCAGCACAAAAGGCATGGGAATACTATTTGTAGGGCGCTGCTGAATTTCAAAAAGAGGATGCTCCAATACATCGTTTGAGGCTTCATAAAACATAAGCTTTAAACTGTCATTCTTTGCAATCGATAATTGTAGCTCCGTTGTATCGTTATCACTAATGTAGTGGGTAAACAGTTTACCTGATTCGGTATCGGCTAGGGCATAAAGGGAAAGCGGTATACCATTCACCGATGCAGATGTAATTGGCACCTCATTCGAAAAAACCTCAAGCCTATTGACCTTCCGTTGGGGCACGATTGACATACTAAGATAGCGCGTGTTTCCTATAATCGTATCGGTAGTTATTTTTATTGACGGGCCTTTGATGGCTTTTACCGGGGCATCTGCAACGTAGCTGTATCTCGAACCATACTTGCTGCTTAGAATGGGCAGGCTTCCCGGTGTAATAGCCCGTTTTTCTTTACCGAGAACGGCTTCGTTCCATGCGATAAGAGTATGATCATAGGTCGCCCATTCTGCTGTATTTTTTTCGGTATCCAAGGTGTAGACGAGACTGCTGGGTTTCGCGTTTTCGGCATCGAATCCTGAATTAAAATGAGCAGAAACCAAACATCCGAAGCATAACATAAAACCGAGATAGGCGAGGGTCTTTTTAGTAGTGTAAAATCCGAATATGGGAAGCAAGAGAAAAAACGTCAGCGTAGTCAGTAGGGTGGAAGCTACGAGCATCTTAAGGCCTAATCCAACAACAAAGCCTTCAATCAAAGGAGGGAACAACCATAGGGCCGATAGTGATAGAAAGACCATCAAAAAAAGATTCGGTAGTTTTTGGGTTTGGGTAATATACCAGGCGGCCAACAACCCGAATACCGGAACGATGAAAAAGCTCGCCCCATCCAGATAAATTCCAAGTAGGCCGCATAGAACGATCCAAAGTAATATAGGTGCTACCAATAGATTGGCAACCGCAAATTTTCGGAAGTAATAATACGAGCCAAAGCAGACCGCTAAAGCAAAAAGCACAAAGGCGGCAATATACGTATGGCCGTTATAGGTGAAGCCATGAAGCATATCTTGGTATTGCGGATATATTTTTTTCAAGGCGGGCCAAGCATAAAACCCAACAAGTCCGTTTACCACTAGTGTAAGTATAAGGGGAAGAAACCCGACTAGTATTCCGCGAAGGTGTAGACTTTTTTTACGGAAACCATGGATTAAGAGAATGATAAACAGAATGACTGCACCTCCGAACAACATCCAAATCCAGTCAAAGGGATACGAAACCATCCCGAAAAATGGAATATTGAAATAAACAAAATCGTTCAGACTCTTTAAGTGGTTCAAATCTGCATTGCTAAAATGATGCAGCAGTGGCATAAGGTAACTGCCCTGATGGGCCAAGGTGTTTTTATCAAGCCTTTGGTAGGTATCTTGCGCAGTATGATAATCAAAGTGGTCGTCAATAAAGGCGAAATTGAAACCATCGACATCCCTCTCTTCCCGAAAAACGGTAAGGTCTGTATCGTTGGGTAATAGTTTGTAGATGCTGTAATACAGCGAGTTTGCCATGGGATATTGCGGATTCGCTTTGATAAATTGCCGTAGGAGATTTTGATTTCCCCTATTGGTTTCGATAAACGCATAACTCGGTCCGCCGCTGCCCCTGGCTTCAAAGTTTAATACCAGCCCTACATTTTTCGCCCACTGATGTTCGTTAACAAAGAGTTGGGCACCGTTTAGACCAAGTTCCTCCGCATCTGAAATTAGGATGATGATGTCGTTTTTAGGTGCTTGGTTTGTTGATAGAAATGCCCGTACGCCCTCTAAGATGGTTGCCACGCCGCTTCCGGCATCACTTGCGCCCAAAGAAGAATGCGGATTGCTGTCATAATGTGAAAGCAGGAGAAGGGATTTTTTTTGGCCTCCTCCGCTGAACGCGTCCGGATTACCACCAGTATGAGTTCTTCCGGTCTTGTTGGAAGTACTTTGGCTATTTTGGGTACCATCGATGCGAGCTATAATGTTTTTTACTTTGCTCAAGTTGTTGCCTCCTCCAAGGGAATAGCCTTCCTGTATGGAAGTTTTCAATCCCATTTTGTTCAACTCGGCAACGATGTACTTGCGAACGTCATTGTGGGCTGGAAAACCTACCGCATGCGGTTTTTGGGAAATGGCCTTTACATGTGCCAACGCCCTATCCGTTGAGAAAAGCGTATCCGATATTGACGCGTCTGTTTTGTAGACGGGCATCGATGAACGAAAACCCCAATACACCGCTAGTAAAATAAGTAGTAGGGAAACTACCGAGGCGAATTTTTTCATTGAAGATGATGTGTGATAAAAGTAAGAAATTTTGAAAACAGTCTTTTAGATTGCCTAAGAAGTATCTCCACGCTTATGTACTATATGCGGTTTGCTAATGATATCTATAAGCTGTTATATGGATATAATGGTTAAGGCAAAGGATTTTAGTAGGTATAAACTAAATTATTTAGAGAATTTATTTTTAGATACGTAGGAATTAGAATCGCTTCTACAATTGGCTTTAGAAGCGTTGAATTTAATTATAACATAAAAAACAATGGATTAAATACTTATTTATTAATGGGTTAGTGAAAATATTGAAGTATGTATTTAAATTTTACTTATCTTTAGTGATTAACGCAAAAACCAAATCGATATGGGAATCAAGAGTTTTATGGGCCCCAGGGCCAAGGCAACTTTGAAGAAGGAGTATAAGGCTCCAATTATGGTAACGGATTATATGACTAGAAACTTGGTCACATTTACCCCCGACCAATCTATTTTGGCCGTTATGGAACTCTTCGCCAAACACAATATATCCGGTGGTCCCGTATTGGACGATAGCGGATTTTTGGTCGGTATTATTTCAGAGGCCGATTGTATGAAAACCATATCGGAAAGCCGTTATTTTAATCAGCCCATTTTGGATAAGAGCGTCGAGAAATTTATGACCAAAGAGGTGGAGACCATTCCCCATGACATGAGCATATTCGATGCTGCGGGCATTTTTGATAAGCATAATCGAAGAAGATTGCCGGTAATGGAAGATGGTTTGATTATAGGACAAATCAGTAGAAAAGATATCGTTACTGCAGCGCTAAAATTGAGCGGACAAAATTGGTAGTAGTGTATTGAATTACAATCGTCGCTAAAATCTATTTGCGAAAGTGATTCTATAAAGTAATAAATGCTTTCTTTTTAGGGAAGCATTTATTTTTTCAGACTGGTTATATTCCTTTACAATAAAAGAATCAAGGATTACTATTAGAACTAACCCGAAGCAGTTTTTATTCCCGTTTTACGATCATATAGTAATCATTGTCCAAAGGCAAATAGCCAAGGTCATATACAAAATAATAGACTGTACCCTTTTTGGTTGTATACAGATTGGTTACGAATTCAAAATCGAAACTCTTGTCCATCAAACGGGTTTTACTGATTCGGGTTTTGCCATCTCGTAACGGAAAACCGTCTAAAATACGATAGTTTTTACGCAGACGATTATTGATATTTCGGATTAAATTCTTGCTGTCTTTATTGACCTTGTTATGAAACGCATTCCGGCAATGATCGGAGCAGAACTTCTTGTCTACCCGGCCCATAATCTCGGTTCCGCATTCCTCACACTGTTTTTTCACGATTCTAGTTAGTTTCGAATAAAATTGAATTGCACTTCATTCTCAGTTCCATCTTCGTTTTCTATCAACGCAAAGATGTTGATTTCATTGTCCGCCACCTTTTCGAAAGTGAATCCGTCGAAGAACATCCGTTCGGCTTCCTTTTTTACAAACTTAAACTGCTCAACCTCATCTTTTTCCTCCCGAGCTTTTAAATTCTCATCAAAATGTTTGAGTTCGTAAATGAGCGTTTCGTCTATTTGGCGAATGTGTCCCAGTTCGTAAAATCGGACGCTATCATCCACAACCAATTTGAATGAAAATAACATCGACCCTCCTAGGGGAGGGCCCCATATTTCTTGGGTAATTCCTCCAAATGCCTCCCCCTTCCAAGAACCTTCCATCCAAGCCATCTCTGAGAGGTTGACTTTCGGGGATGTTCCATTTTCGGGCATGGAACAGGTATTTTGGGCATAGGAAGAAAGGCAGAACAGTATAAAAAAGGAAAAAAGAAGCTTTATCTCCCAATGTCGTTTGTGTTCTACAAGGTACTGATTACCCGTTTACAAAGGGATAACCGATCGATAAGTTACTCGTTTTGAGCGATGAGTGTCAAAAGGTTCAATTCCGGGGTTTGGTTTAGGCGATTGAGAATGGCCAGGAATTATTCTTCAATCATACCCGCACGTTCAGGGGTTTGTACTTCCGGCCACATACGTGCTTCCCCTGTTTCTGAATCCGTGCCGAGTAGTGCTTTATCCCGAGATGTTTTTTCGGGATCTTCGCTAGCCTTATAGGCCAAAATGGCCGTCAAAATCGCATTGTTTCGCACATCGTCAAAGACTATTTTGTCATAGGTGTCCAAATTTGTATGCCAAGTGTAGTTCCAATAATCCCAACTTAAAGAGCTTAGTGAAAAGGCGGGTGCCCCTGCGGCTACAAAAGCGGCATAATCAGAACCGCCACGGGCAGGAGAACCTGGAAAAGCGGTTTCAATATGCTGTGTAATGTCTTCGGGAACGGCTTGTAGCCAACGACCGATATAGTCGTATGCGTTTAAAAAACCTTGGCCCGAAATACTGACCACCCTTCCAGTGCCGTTATCTTGGTTAAAAAGCGCTTGTACGTTTTTCACGATTTCAGGATGGTCTTCAACGTACGCACGAGATCCGTTAAGCCCTTGCTCCTCACTGCCCCAATGTCCGATGATAATCGTACGTTTCGGATTTGGATATACTTTTTTGAGGATGCGCGCCGCTTCGAGCATGGTAATCGTACCGGTGCCATTGTCGGTCGCTCCGGTTGCCCCGTCCCAAGAATCAAAATGGGCGGAGAGGATGACATATTCATTAGGGAGCTCTTTGCCTGGAATCGTGGCTATGGTATTAAAAGTCGGTACTTCACCCAATTCCTTTGATTCGGCCACCACTTTTATCGTTGGATTGTCGCCATGTTCGACCATACGATACAGCATACCGTAATCTTCAAGGGATAGGTCAACTGCGGGAATCTTTTTAGTATTGGCACTAAAAATTTTGTTCGCCCCAAACCCTTCCGACCAGCGGGATTGAATAATGCCTACGGCCCCTGCTTTTTCCAAAACTTCGTTGATATTTCTGGAGGTATACCCCATATTTTCAAAATTCTGTTTCCAAGCGTCCTCTTTTTCTTCACGCTGCTTTTTCATTTTCTCGAAGGATGGCTCCGTGGCATATTCTTCCCAATTTTCATCGGGTCTTCCGGTGGGCTGCAGCATCGAAACCATTACGAACTTTCCTTTTACAGATGGAAGCCATTTTACAAAGGCTAGAGAGTCCGCAACTGAAGGCAAAGCGATCAGATTTGCGGTTATTCCTTTTTTGTCTGTACTCGGGCTCCATGCCAATTGCATTCCGTGTAAAGTGACGAGTCTTGGCTCTAGCATATCGACATGGGTAATGCCCCTTTCCCAGCCGCGCCACTTGCCCCATTCTTCGTTTTTAGCTTCGATACCCCATTTTTTGTAGGTTGTAACGGCCCAATTGTGTGCAGCTTCCATTTGAGGCGTACCTACCAAGCGCGGGCCGTTCAGGTCCATAAGTTCATAGGCAAGCTCTTCCAATTGCGAGTTTTCGGTTGCTTCTTTTTGGATGGCGGCTATTACATCATCCGTGGTCTGGGCAAACAGAAAATTCCCGGAGATCAATAGCGTTACTAGACACTGGAGCAGTTGTTTTTTCATAGTTTTAGTTTCGTGTTCTTTGGTTCTAAGATAGGAATTAATTAGGGGTATATTCTAGGGATTTGCTGAGGTTTTGAACCTATCCAACTATTTAGGAATTTGTTTCTACTTTATTCGGAAGTTTATAAGGTTATGTTCATTCGGTATTACCCTTTTTTACATTGTATTATGAATCACCTTAAGTATGAAATCCTATGGAGTAGGATATTTTAGTCATAAGAGGGGATGCTATCCAGGGAGCGATAGAAATGCTTCATTACCTTGATTTTTTCTGCGTCGTCTGCTACCGAGCTTGTAGTGAACATCATCACGCCACTTGATTTTCCGGATAAGCCTCCTTGTAATACGATTTCAAAATCTTTAGCGGATACGTTTCCCGGGTCGTTATGTGCCTGTACGATAGGCCATACTTGGGGATAGCCACTTTTTTTAATATCCAACGCATTGCAGAGCCACGCTACATTTTGCTCGACCCAATCCGGTGTTCTGCCCATTCTTTCGTGGTATACCATGGGAGAGAATACATCAACGCTTTTCTTTAAAAGGCTATAATCCAAGCCTAAAATGCGCTGTCTGGCACCTTTAAATTCAGTATCGGTCCACGGACAATGATAGAGGCCCAAGAGCGCATCGGGATTTGATTCTTTGACGATTTCCCGAATTTCTTTCGTCCAGTCATATATCACCTCGCATCGCCAATCGCGCCATTCCTTTTCGTGGTTTGCCAATATCCAAGATGCTTTTGTGGAGGTCGAACCCTTAGGAATTTCGATTTGGGAAAATTTTGAGAAAGCCTCAAGGCAGCTACTGGAAAAACAGGTTTCCGGTAGAATAGGTTCCGGATCTTCGAACTGGGCGTGCCAATGTACATAGTCCATCCAGACCCCATCAAGTTCAAAGTCGTTCAATAATTGTTGTAATTGTGTCATTCTGTAAGTACGAAATCCGGCATCGGTCGGGCATACGCCCATAAACCATGAGGCGGCCGCAACTTTTTTACCTTTTTCGTTAATTGCCCAGGCCTCTAGATGCTCCTCAACGTAGCCTTTGCCATTCAAAGTCGCAAATTCTGCGAAGACCTTGGCACCTTCTGATTTCGCCCGTTGTACCATTTCGGGGGTCAAGGATCCGCTATGGACAAAGATGGAATTGACCCCTAGATTTTCAAGTGTATATCCTTGGTCCCATAAAGCGGCCGGACTCCCATAAACGCCTTTAATTAGGGTAGGTTGTTCGGGATTTTGACCGTACGAATAGCAATGGGATGTCACTATAATAGTGAGAATAACTATAGATGTATAAACAGTTCCGAATTGCATAATTAGATGGGGTTATTTTGTAGCACGTTTTACTTTATACTCATTGAGACCATTTAATTTCCCTTCAAATTCCAATTCTTTATTCTTCACTAAACAAACCAAACGCCAATTGAGCGTAGAATCACTAGCTTCAAATCCAATGTCTATTAAGGTTTCACCGACAATCCGTGAAGCCTGTAAAAAATGTTCTTTGCAATTTGATAGTAGTAGTTCGTCAAAATAAGATACATCTTTCGATTCAATCTTTCCATTGGCTTTTCCTACTCTTATCAACCCAGTTTCATTTTCAAGTCGTGTCCAGATACTTGACCACATATCGCATTCTTCCTTAGTTATTTTTTTAAAATATTTGGTAATTAAATGTACCTCTTCAGGGTTCATCACTCCCAAACATTTTGGCGGGTAATTATGCCCAAATTTCGATTGTATTGTAATGTTTGGTATATCTGTTATTCTAAGATGCTCGAAAGCATCTTGCAGCTCATAGACTAATCTGGCGGTGGCCAATCTATCCGATGTTGTTCTACCACACCAAATGAATATTTCTGTTTTATTATTTATATGCGCCTTTATGTTTTGAATGGTATCAAAGTCACTACTAACGTCAGAACGTAAAGACGCAGCAACCTCTTGGCAGGGCATAGTGCTTGTCAGCCAATCCTGTCTTTTTAATCTGGAGTCTGATTTTCCTAAATTAAATATTGGACCCACCCTCAAGTCATCGTTTAGACTAATTACAGCATCTATCCGGTCTGACATTTCTTTACTGGAAAGGAGAGTATTTTTTGCAGATACTCCAAATACAATATGTATTTTGTTGGATGACATTAATCTTAATTTTGTGAACAATGTTTTAGATATAACATTACGGGGGCAAACTAGCGTTTGCTTACCGCTACGTAAATAGCGAAATCTTTTTAAATGCCTACCGGCGAGGCAAGTTTGGTTTTTTTTATTCCTCAAAGCAAATTCCAAAAGATTTTGCGGACCCTATAAATAAACCCAGACCTTGCGAATGAGCCCGAAGCCCGTATTGTTTATAGGTTCTGTTACCCAACTTTTTTTTTGGACAGTACTATCTTGGCGGCTTCAATGGCCTCTGGTTGATAAGGTACTTTATTGTTGAGTAAATCGATTAATTCCTGTTCGCTTTTACCTGAATACAATTGTACCAAATATTCGATTCTATTTGTGTTTTCAATTTCTTCAGATTTCTGAGCGGATACTGAATTTGACTTATCCATAAACGGAAAAGTTGTATACCGGTACTTCGTCACGGGAAGGAACTTTGGATCTTTTAGAAAGTCAACCAAAAGGTTTGACAAATAGTACTCATCACCATTGTTGAACCTAACATGCCAATATCCAAATGGATGATGAGGGTACCAAAACCATTTCCATCCAATCTCTGGTCTATGATATTTTGTGAGGTAATAGGTCGAAATTGAAATATCACTCAAATCATAAGACTTTTCGAATCCTTTAATCTCAATAAGAAAGGAATTGGCGGAAAAATCGATTTTTAATTTCGTTCCCCGATTTTCAAAATAGTAGTTAATCAGCAAGACAATGGATGGTATATTGCTAAAAAGTAATAGCACCAAAGTTATCTGAATTATTTCCCTGTATTGATGTGAAAATATATCTTCTCGGAAGAAATGTAGATAAATAGGCACTCCAACAAAAAAAAATAAGGCCATAAATAAGTTTTCCTTGAGTAGGATTTTTACAATACGAGAGTTTAATTTATAATTGCCTTTCAAGTCTAAATAGTAGAGTTGATATATTTTGAGAATGTTGGGTAACGGTCTTGTATATGAAAAGTAGCGGATTTTATTCACTAACTTTTCGGCTTATAACTGACCTTTAATTTATTCATTTTGTTTCGATTAAGCGATTAAACCGCTATTTTTTATATACGGCTTAAGTTTGATTCTCTTTAAATTGATAGTATAATCATAAAGAACAAAGAGAGGATTAAGGTTACTATATACGGTGAAGCTTACGACTTCGTCAACATTGATAATCCCCTCTCTTTTACTACTTCAAACACGTTCAGTTCTGTGAGGCCAGACCTCGTTTTCAAGTTGTTGTGATTAAGGTAG
>DRGL01000072.1 GCA_011050085.1 Pricia antarctica
ATAATCCCGACCTTGGTCGCAGTGCTTCAGAATTTGCGCCTCCACTAAAAAGATACAACTACAAGGCACACACAATTTTCTACGAACTGACCGGAAAGGGCATCTTCGTTGTTCGTATTTTAAGCCAGATACGTGATTTCAAGCGGCATCTTTAGGCGTTGATTAATCGGTTTAGATAGTCTAGATTAAGGTGGGAATAAGTAAATCAAGCTTGAATTACAGATACCAGTTTATTTGAACTTTGGGCACGTAAATTTCATTGCCAAAAACGTTCCATTTAGGGAACTGAAAGCAAACCCTAGCTTTGCAATACAGTTGCACGTATTTCTATTTATCTTTGCAAGGTGAAAACAATCGCAGTCATATTATCGCTCTATTTTTTGGCGCTTAATTTCATTCCCTGTAATGATGGGGATATGTTGAGCAATGAGTCCAATATCGAAAGTATAATCGCGACGGGCGGCAACCACGATCACGGTGCGACCGACCTATGTTCTCCATTCTGCAATTGCCATTGTTGCCATGTCCATACCATCGAATCGAGTATAGTTGCTTTCGAACCGATAATTACAATGAATTTTAAGAAAAGTTTTTCTCATTTCGATAGTCTTGGTAAAGACAATTCACGCTACTTTCTACAGCCTCCCAGGGCATAATTCAGTTTTACATAGGATAGCTATATCCTTTTTCAATCTATCCCGATAATGGGATTATTAGCGTTGCACGCACCCTTTTCTGCATTATGGGCAGGTCTAGGGATACAAGTGCAGCTCTTCGTTTAACTGAATTAACATCCCGATCCATGATCAACAGAATCATTGATTTTTCAATCAATAACAAATTTATTATTGGTCTGCTCACATTAGCGCTAATTGGTGCTGGCATATACAGTATGACCCAAGTTCCTATCGATGCCGTACCCGATATTACCAATAATCAGGTACAGGTCATTACACAATCGCCCAATTTGGGAACGGAAGATATTGAGCAGTTCGTAACCTATCCCGTCGAAGTGGCTATGAGCAATCTGCCCAACGTTAAGGAAATACGCTCTATTTCCCGTTTTGGGCTTTCCGTTGTAACCATTGTATTTGACGACGATGTAGGAACGTATCTGCCCAGACAGCTCGTTGCCGAAAAGCTGACAGAAGTACAGGAACAAATACCAATGGGGTTTGGCAAACCTTCTATGGGACCTATCTCGACGGGATTGGGGGAAATCTACCAATATACCCTTGAGGTTGATGACCAACACCAAGGCGAATATTCCGCAATGGAACTGCGAACTATCCAAGACTGGATTGTACGCAGACAGATGGCAATGGTTACTGGAGTGGTCGAAGTGAACGCTTTTGGCGGTGATAAAAAACAGTACGAAGTAACCGTTGACCCCGACGAACTTCGCGCCATTGGTATGACGATTTCGGATGTGTTTTCCGCTTTGGAAAATAACAACCAGAATACTGGCGGTGCTTATATCGAGCGTAACCATCAAGCCAATTTCATACGTGGCGAAGGTTTGGCGAGAAGCATTTCGGATATCGAAAACATGGTCGTTAAGACGGTCAACGGCATTCCCATTAAAATAAAGGATGTAGGAAACATTACTATGGGAAGCGCAGTTCGCTATGGTGCGCTGACCAAAGATGGAAAGGGCGAAGCCGTGGGCGGAATGATTTTGATGCTGAAAGGGGCTAATTCCAACGAAGTAATTAAAAATGTTACCCAAAGGATGGAACAGATTCAGCAATCCCTTCCTGATGGGGTAAGCATTGAACCCTTCCTTGACCGTAGCGAATTGATTGCGGAAACCACGGGTACGGTAACCGGAAACCTTTTGGAAGGTGGTCTTATTGTAATTTTTGTCCTGGTATTGCTTTTGGGCAATTGGCGTGGCGGTTTAATCGTTGCATCCACCATTCCCCTTTCCTTATTGTTCGCTTTTATCCTAATGTACATTTTTGATGTATGGGCTAACCTAATGAGTTTGGGGGCAATTGATTTTGGTATCATCGTGGATGGTGCGGTCATTATTGTGGAAAGTACCGTTTTCTTAATGTACTCATATGTAGTGAAGAAGAAAGCTGTAAGTTCTGAAACACGGGATGAGATCGCTGCTAGGTCATCCAAAAAAATGATGAACGCTGCCTTCTTTGGTCAGCTCATCATTCTTATTGTCTTTCTTCCTATTCTGGCTCTCGAAGGTGTCGAGGGCAAGATGTTCCAGCCTATGGCGTTGACCTTCATCTTTGCGATGATCGGGGCAATGCTACTTTGTTTGACTTACGTGCCAATGATTTCGGCTCTTTTCTTAAGACCGCCAAAATCAGAAAAACAATCTTATGGCGATAAGTTCGTCCATTGGATTGAGGGAAAGTATGAGCCGCTACTTACCAGATCACTCGTCAAGGGAAAAGTGATCATAGGCATTGCCGTTGCACTTTTTGTAGTTGCCATTTTTGCCTTTACCAGAATGGGCGGCGAGTTCATACCACAATTGGATGAAGGCGATATTGCTTTCCACGCCATTTTAAAGCCCGGAAGTTCGCTTACGGAAACCATTGAGACCACAACAAAAATTGAGCGTATCGTAAAGGCTGAATTTCCCGAAGTGGAAACTATCATTAGCCGTATCGGTGTGGCCGATGTGCCTACCGACCCGATGCCGATGGATATTGCCGATGTATTCGTTATCCTTAAACCAAACGATGAGTGGACATCCGCTGGGAGCAAGGATGAACTGTTGGAAAAAATGAAGGATGCCATTAGCATAGTTCCCGGTGTTAATTTTGAGTTTACACAACCTATCGAGATGCGATTTAACGAATTGCTTACAGGCGTTCGTGAAGATGTCGCTATCAAGTTGTTCGGGGAAGATTTGGATATACTCGCAAGTAAGGCCGAGGAAATGGGCAAAATCATAGCGACCGTTCCCGGTGTTGCAGATATGAAAGTAGAGGCAACCGATGGCCTTCCGCAAATCACGGTTAACTATAACCGTAATAAGCTGGCGCAATACGGTCTTGAAATCAACCAGCTCAATAGTGTGTTACAAGCTGCTTTTGCAGGTGGAAAAGCAGGTGTTATTTTCGAGGGCGAAAAGCGGTTCGATTTGGTCGTACGCCTACAAAAAGAGAATCGGGAAAGTATTGCCGATATCCAAAACCTGTTCATAAATCTTCCTAATGGTTCGCAAATCCCACTTCGGGAAATCGCGGACGTGAGCTACGAATCCGGTCCAATGCAAATAAGCCGTGATAATACAAATCGTAGAACATACGTAGGTATCAACATTCGTGACCGTGATGTCAAATCCGTTGTCGAAGAAATTCAGGCAAAATTGGATGCCCAATTCGACCTTCCCCCAGGATATTATATCCGCTATGGCGGTGCGTTCGAGAATCTTGAACGTGCTAGTAATCGGTTGCAAACGGTCGTGCCCATTGCCTTGATACTAATCTTTATCCTGATTTATTTCGCATTGAAATCTTTCCCGCAGACCTTAATGATTTATCTCTCCATACCAATGGCGACCATAGGCGGTGTGTTCGCACTATGGTTTCGGGATATGCCTTTTAGCATTTCCGCAGGGGTAGGTTTTATTGTGCTGTTCGGGGTAGCGGTACTTAACGGATTGGTAATGATAAGTGGACTGAACGAGCTGAAAGAAGAAGGCGTTACCGACTTAGGACAGCGAATTATAGAAGGTACTAAACGTAGAATTCGGCCTGTTATGCTAACGGCCTTGACCGATATATTAGGGTTTCTTCCAATGGCCATTTCGGCATCGGCTGGGGCCGAGGTACAGCGACCGTTAGCTACCGTTGTCATTGGTGGATTGCTAACTTCGACGCTCTTGACACTTTTTATCCTTCCTATTTTTTATAAATGGGTCGAGAAACGCTCGGAACGTAAGATAAAAGTCAATCGAAAATTCGTTACTGCAACTGCGGTAGTCTGTTTACTGTTTTCATCTACTTTCGCCACGGCACAGGAAGTTCCCCGGAATAAATCCCTGCAAGTTATATCATTGGAAAAGGCGGTAGAAGTTTCTAAGAAAAACTATCCGCTATTGAAAACGAAACAGTTGGAAATTCAAAGACAGACTGTGCTAATGGGTACAGCTTACGATCTTGGAAATACCCAAGTGTTTACGGGCGGTGAGGAAATTTCGGATAGCCGGGGTATCTACACTTTGGTCGGTTTAGGACAGCAGAACATCAACCTATTCGGTATCGCTGCTAAAAAGCGTTTGCAAAAACAGCGCATCGCTTTGGCGGAAACGGCTCTTGACCTTTCTGAACTTCAGTTAGAACGGGAAGTTAAAAAGGCTTGGTCGCAAGCTTATCAGCAAAGGCAGAAATTTGAACTGTACCGTGAACTGGATTCCATCTATACACAGTTCGAAAAGGCCATTCAACTCAATTTTGAGGTGGAAGCTATTTCAAGACTGGAATATTCATCGGCCACAAACCAAGCCTTGCAGATCAGTAACAAATTGCAACAAGCAGAAAGCGATTATGCCATTACCCAGCAAAAATTGAATCTTTGGTTGGTATCAGACACGTATTATTCCGTTCCTGAAACTTTAGATGGTAGTGAGGTTGCCGTATTGGGAATGGACACCGACTTAAGAAACCACCCTGAACTGCAACTTTCGCAAAAGCGTATTAAGGAAACAGAAGCTAACAATTTTGCAGCGCGTTCCGATTTGATGCCTAATTTCAACTTACAGGGCGGACTTCAAAAAGTGAACGGTAGTAATGGGTTTTATAGTTATCAGGCAGGTATTTCCATTCCTCTTTTTTCCGGTATGGTACGTAGCCAGGCAAAAGCCTCCAAAATAGATAACGAAATCGCAAGGGCAAATGCAGATTTTACCCAACGGCAACTGCAATCCCAATATCAGCAGGCAATACAGGCCCATCAAAAATGGGAAGGCTCTTGGCATTTTTATAGGGACAAAGCTTTACCACTTGCCCAGGAACAACGAAAGGGGGCATTGCTCGCCTATAAGGAAGGGGCGGTGGACTATGCAGCGTTCACGCAAATCATAAGGGATGCCATTCAGACGGAAATGGATGCATTGGACGCTCTCGACAATTATTTAAAATCAGTTTTCGAACTACAGTATTTCAAACAATAACAAATGAAGAATCTATCTAAATATAAAGTTATCGGATTAGTTATGATGCTCGTAGGCGTAACGGCTTGCGACAGCTCTAAACCCGAGACTGTCGAAAACATAGAGAAAAATACCCAAACAGAACAAGCAAATTCAGAAGGCGAAGCTGAAGAAATGATGCTTACGGC
Organism: Pricia antarctica; assembly: GCA_011050085.1. Taxonomy (GTDB): domain Bacteria; phylum Bacteroidota; class Bacteroidia; order Flavobacteriales; family Flavobacteriaceae; genus Pricia; species Pricia antarctica_A. Next base: position 5,314 of record DRGL01000072.1, read on the forward strand.
CAAGCAATTCGATGCCCTACAAATGAAAGTTGATACGTTGCGAATGCGAAATATGAGCGGGTATGTCGAAGCGAACGGACAACTGGAAGTCCCCCCACAAAACGAAGCAACAATCACTTCGGTCGTAGGCGCAAATGTGGTTTCAATTGAGGTCATCGAGGGCGATAAGGTCAATAAAGGACAAACGGTCGCTTATCTCTCACATCCCAATATCATTCAAAAACAGACGGATTACCTGAATGCGTACAGCAATAGCCAATATCTTAAAAAGGAATTTGAAAGACAAAAGACTTTATATGAAGCAGGTGTTGGTAGCGGTGCAAATTTTCAAAAAGTTGAAGCGGAATATGAGGCGTCCCGAAGTATGGCCAACGGTTTGGAAGCGCAGCTGCAACAGCTAAATGTTAGCGCTTCTGGCGTTAGAAAAGGAACTATTTATCAGCGTGTAGCCTTGCGCAGCCCAATAGAAGGATACGTTCAAAAAGTAGAGGTAAAAACAGGGCAGTACGTAGAACCGCAGACCGACCTTATGGAAGTCGTGGACACCCATCACGTTCATGCAGATTTGATGGTCTTTGAAAAGGATGTGTATAAAGTCAAAAAAGGGCAGATGGTTACCTTCAATGTCCAATCCAATCAGGGCCAAGAACTGACCGCAGAAATCTATTCCGTGGGAAAAACTTTTGAGCAGAACCCAAAGGCATTACACGTACACGCCGAAATCGAGAACAAGCAGGGCAATCTAATACCGGGAATGTACATACAAGGTCGTATCCAAACAGACAACACAACGACAACCGCAATTCCTGAAAGTGCCATTGCACCCGACGGCGAAAGGTCATTCGTATTTACTGCAAAAAAAGAAGGTGAGGATTGGAAGTTTATGCCCGTGCAAATCACAAAAGGAGATCAAGATGGCGAATGGATGGCCATTAATTTTCTAACGGAACAAGGATCTGATACACAATATGCCTTAAATAATGCCTACTACCTTATGGCAGAAATGAAAAAAGAGAAAGCGGAACATAGCCATTAATAATATAGAAGCCACGGCAAAGAGCATCAAAAATAATATTAGCAAAGAATGAAAGAAGTAGAAAAAAGATTAGAAGACAATGGGGTTCGCCCTACGGCAATGCGTATATTGATTTATAGGTATATGGCCGAAAAAGAAGTAGCCCTAGCATTGACAGATATTGAGAATGCTTTCGCGAAAGCAGACAGAACTACGTTGTATCGTACCCTAAGAACTTTTGAAGAAAATGGAATAGTACACCAGATAGACGACGGAACGAACATTTCAAAATATGCCTTATGTGAACCTGGTTGCAACTGTGAACTTGACCAGGATCTGCATTTGCATTTTCATTGTACCAACTGTGATGAAACGGTGTGTTTGACCCAACAAAAAATCCCACATATAAATTTACCTGAAGGCTATATAGCGGAGGATGCAAATTTGGTCATTAAGGGCATTTGCGAAAAATGTAGTGGTCAATAATTGCACTTCCGTTGCATCGGTTGTAAGGGTATCTTGGCGTATTGAAAATTAGGACAGATGATACATTTTAAAGAGCGATAAGCTTGTAGCAACCGTAATTTATGGTAGGCTCAGGGAACAGGATGTGAAACATTTGCACGATAAAAATCATGAATTCTTCACCATATTGACGAAGTACGTCAATATTTGGTGATGGACGATTTTGAAGGCTGGAACGTTCAGGAATTTTGGGAAGATTTAAAAATGGATAGTAAACCAGCAAATGACCACGAGGGCATTGCGATAGTAGGTAAATCAAATTGGCAGGATTGGATAACACCATTGATGAAACCATTCACTTCTGCAGAAATCAAGTTCTTTAAATCAAAAGAAAAGGAGCATACTAAAATTTGGATTCGAGCATAATTATGAAAAAGAAAAAACAAAACCTACGGGAAATAGATACCCAAGAGCATTCGGGCGAACATTCCCACGATGATGGCCATAACCATAGCGGTCCTGAAGAAGTGTCCAAAGTTAAAACCTACCTACCCGCTATATTCAGTTTTATAATGCTGATTGCAGGCATCGCAATCGACTATTTCGAGGTTTTTCCTTTTTTTAAGGGATGGGTTAGAATTGTTTGGTACGTAGTGGCCTACATTCCGGTAGGGTTTCCAGTAATTACGGAAGGCTGGAACAGCATCAAAAAAGGCGATTTCTTTACGGAATTTCTATTGATGTCAATTGCAACTTTGGGGGCATTTGCCATAGGCGAATATCCAGAAGGGGTAGCAGTGATGCTCTTTTATGCCGTAGGCGAACTTTTCCAAAATGCAGCTGTCAATCGTGCCAAGAGAAATATAAAAGCATTATTGGACGTGCGCCCCAATGAAGCCTTGGTGTATCGCGAGAACGATTTTGTATCGGTCGATCCCGAAACCGTCGAGATTGGCGAGAAGATTCAGGTTCGAGTGGGCGAAAAAGTACCGCTCGATGGTATTCTGCTTTCTGAAAAAGGTTCATTTAATACCGCAGCTTTAACAGGCGAAAGCAAACCTGACACTATTGCCGCAGGCGATAGCGTATTTGCCGGTAGTATAAATTTAGACGGTGTTATCGAAGTTGAAACCACAAAGGAATTCAAGGATAGTTCCATTGCACGTATTCTTGATATGGTACAGAATGCGACCGCAAGGAAGTCAAAAACGGAATTATTTATTCGAAAGTTCGCGAGGATTTATACCCCCATCGTGGTTTTTCTTGCTATCGGCCTAACGTTCATACCCTATTTCTTTGTAGATGATTACGTATTTCGTGATTGGCTTTACCGAGCTTTAATTTTCTTGGTTATTTCCTGTCCCTGTGCATTGGTCATTTCCATTCCCTTGGGCTATTTCGGTGGTTTGGGCGCAGCATCCCGTAATGGTATATTGTTCAAAGGTGCATCTTTTTTGGACGCAATGACCAAAGTAAATACCGTGGTAATGGACAAAACGGGAACTGTGACCAAAGGTGTTTTCAAGATTAAGGAAGTCGTAAATACTTCCACTTTTTCGGAATCGGAATTTATGAAATACCTGATGGCAATAGAAGAACAATCTACCCATCCCATTGCAAAGGCAATTTTGGAATATAAAGCAGAGGGCGCAGATTTAGAAGCGTCGAATGTTTCTGAAGTTGCTGGAAAGGGCTTAAAGGGTTCGGTCAACGGCAAGACGGTTTTGGTAGGAAACAAAGCGCTGATGACCACTAACAGTATCGAGGTTCCATCTGCAACCAATGACATTGTGGAATCTATCGTAATGGTCTCCATAGATGGAAAATTTGCAGGTTATGTAACTATTGCCGATGAATTGAAGGAAGATGCACACCAAGCTATAAAGCAAATTAGAGAATCGGGAATTTCAAATATTATTATGCTTTCTGGCGATAAGGACTCCATTACCCAACAGGTCGCAAAAGAATTGGGCGTAGATTGGGCCAAAGGCGGTTTGCTGCCAGAAGATAAGCTAAACGAAGTGGAAAAACTTAAAAAGCAACCCAACACTAAAGTGGCGTTTATTGGTGATGGAATCAATGATGCCCCTGTATTGGCAGCAAGCGATGTGGGCATTGCAATGGGTGGTTTAGGTAGCGATGTCGCTATTGAGACCGCAGATGTCATCATTCAGACCGACCAACCGAGCAAGATTGCGCGAGCAATAAAAATTGGCCGTTCTACCAGAAAAATCGTTTGGCAGAATATAGGTTTGGCCTTTGGTGTCAAGATTGTGGTCATGATTCTGGGCGCAGGTGGACTTGCCACGATGTGGGAGGCCGTTTTTGCTGATGTTGGCGTAGCATTGTTGGCTATTTTAAATGCGGTGCGGTTGCAGAAGATGAAGTGGGGGTAACACTGAAGTTCTTAAATATTTCAGTGCCGTAAAACGTCCGGTTCTCAGATTTAACGTATTGAAATGATAACAAATTCGTTTCCAGTTCCATTTGTCGTTCTTTTTAGTAGTCTCGGTAATTCACCTTTTATGTAACGAATAAGGTATATTTAAACGGCCCTCAACCGCAAACGAATGCCGGTTTTCCAAAAGTTCATTAAAACCTGGGAATAAATGTAGTGGTTCAATTCAGTGGAAAATGTGTTAATTTAAACTTTGTAACGGTCTCGGCTATGAGTAGTTGCGTGGTTTAGCGGTTAACTTTGCAAGTACACACCAAACTGAAAATCCGCGAGGATTTTCAGAAGTAGGCGAGAACAAGCAATTACTTATAGCCATTGTGCCTGTTGCACAAGTTAGCGAAAAAAGTCGTTGACGATCATTGCCGATCCGGGAACCGATCGTAACTTTAGGTATGCAGGGAAAAAAGGACTACCAGGAAAAACTGTTCGCGAGCTTCCAGTTGAGCGAACGCATACCGAAGAACAATTTTTACAGGAGGTTGAAAGGTGCGGTCGACCTGGATTTCCTGTATCCCCTGACCAAGGGCCATTACGGGGAGAGCGGCCGGAAGAGCATCGACCCCGTTGTATTCTTCAAGCTCTGTCTGGTCGGCTATCTAGAGAATATAATAAGCGACCGCAAGCTGATCGACCACTGTTCGATGCGCCTGGACATCCTATTTTTCATAGGCTACGACCTGGACGAGGAACTCCCTTGGCACAGTACGATAAGCCGTACGCGCCAGCTCTTCCCGGAATCCGTTTTCGGGGAAGTGTTCACGAAGGCCCTAGGCCTCTGCTTGGAGAAAGGCATGGTCAGCGGCCATACCCAGGCCATCGATTCGGCCCCCGTGAAGGCCAATGCCAGTATGGACACCCTGGAGCTGAAGGTGCCGGAAGAGGATCTGGACGAACATCTAAGGAAGGTACGTGCGCTCAGTTCGATGGACAAAGGGGAACCGCACCGCAAGAGCAAGGGGGACAGGTCCGACAAGGGCCAGCGCGGTATTACCGCAAGCAAGAAGGAACTTGACGCGATAAAGGGCCGCAACAGGAAATGGGCCAAGGACCAGGACCAAAGACCAGGGGCGGGCAACAAGGGCAGCAAGTACACCAGTAACAAGACCCATTACAGCCCCACCGACCCGGATGCACGTATCAGCGTAAAGCCGGGCAAGGCCCGGAAGCTGAACTACCTCTCCCAACTGAGCGTGGATACGGCGCACCACGTGATAACCGATATCAGGGCGTACCATGCCGATGGAAAGGACAACCAACAGTTGCCCGATATCGTCAAGAGGCTGAAGAGACGATTGTGGAACCAAGGCCTTGTGTGGGAGAACTGCGTTGCGGACACCGGTTACAGCAGTGGCGAGAACTATGCCTTTCTGGAGGACCATGGGATCAAGAGTTTCATACCTCCCCATGGCACCTACAAGGGCGGGCCGACGGGCTTCGAGTATATTGAAACGGCGGACTGGACTTGCAACAAAAAAGTGGACAATCAGTTAAGCTACATTTTTAAGTGTGTTTAAATTTTCAAATTCTCTTATTGTCATGTTCCCTAGAGCTGAATGTCTTCTATTGACGTTGTACCAAGTCTCGATCCATTCGAATATGGATAGGGAGGCCTCTTGCTTTCCATGATAATCGTTTCTGTAAACGAGTTCTACCTTTAGGGATTTGAAAAAGGATTCCGCCACGGCATTGTCCCAACAGTCCCCCTTTCGGCTCATACTCCTCTCTACACATCCATAGCTGTCCAGCAGGTCTGCAAAATCATGGCAGGCGTACTGTATCCCCCTATCTGAGTGGAAGATGAGCCTTTTTGACGGAACCCTGTTCCCTACGGCCATTTTCCAAGCGGCAATGGTGGTGTTCTTGGCCGTCATGTCCCCGCTTTGTGACCAACCTATCACTTTTCGGTCGAACAGGTCCAGGATCACCGTCAGGTATAGCCAGCCCTGTTCGGTCTTCACATAGGTGATGTCCGATACCCACACTTGGCCGCTTTCTTGGGCGGAAAAATTCCTGTCCAGTTTGTTTTCCACCACTGGATACCCATGCTTGGAATCGGTCGTTGCCACGAATTTTTTGGCATGGACGGCCCGTATCCCGTTCTTGTTCATCAACCTGGCCACCCTTGGCCGTGATACGTTGAACCCACGGGCCCGGAGCTCATCCGTGATCCGGGGGCTCCCATAACTGGACTTGCTCATTTGATGGATACGTTGGATCTCGCTTAGCAACATCCGGTTTTCGTTGTCCCGGTTAGGGGGCACGTGTTTCTGCCATGCATAAAATCCACCCCTGCTTACCTTAAAGACCTTGCACATCTTCCCAACAGGGAATTCTTTTTGGTGATCTTTCATGAACCCGTATATTTCCTGTCGCTCACGGAGAAGATGCCAATGGCCTTTTTTAGGATGTCGCGTTCGATTTCCGCATCCCTCAGGCGTTTTTCCAACTCTCTTATCCGTTTTTGTTCGTCGGTCATCTTTTCCTTTCCACGGCCCGGAAAACTGTTCGGGCCAAGTTCGCCCATTTCCTTTCTCCATCTGCCCAGTACCGATCTGGGGATGTCCAGCTCACGACAGATCTCCATGATACTGCCACGGGCATAGGTCAATTCTACCACTTTCTGTTTGAACTCGTTTGTGTAATTCCTCGCTTTTCTTCTCATTATGGTCAAAGTTAAAATTCATGGTTAATGTCTCTCAACTTATTGTTCAATCTAATGTAGCAATTCCAGACCATTACGTTTGCCCCCAAGGGAAGGTGATCCCGTTCACCAAGGTCTTCAGCGATCACCGAACGGGTACCAAGAAGAAGGAGTACCGTGCGCGGAAACATGTCTGCCTAGGTTGTCCGATACGTGAACAGTGCCTGGGCAAGTCGGCACAGGAGAAAAAGTTCAGCGTTACCTATTACCGTGATGAGTATGAAAGGAACATAGCAAGGGTGAACGGTCCACAGGGCAGGTACATGAAGGGCAAGCGGCAGAGCACCGTGGAACCCGTCTTCGGCACCCTGACCCAGTTCATGGGGCTGCGAAAGATAAACACGATAGGGCTGGCACAGGCCAACAAGGTGATGCACCTCTCCGCCATTACCTACAACATTAAAAAGTACCTGAAATTCGAACAAGGACGATCGAAAAGCGGGGCGGGGGTACTTGCTTTGGCGGCTTTGGCGAAAAGAACCTTTCGATTGCTATTTGGCGCCTACATAAAGCATCCAAAATTGGTCTACAACTTCTAGGCCGAAAAGAAAAAAGCCCCGTAAAAGGGCTCATATTGATCCGTTTTTTGCAGATCAGGGGCTTGTGCAACGGTTACCATTGTTGTACACCGTTTTTATTTATTTTTTAATATCTGTTCAACATATTTTCTGTGATTGTTAAATCCGTTTTTTTCGGGATTTTCCAAGTCAACCATTCCATCAATTCCAGAGTCGTATATCTGCCAATTATACTTTTTCGATAATTCAATCAAGGCATAAATTGCGTTTTCTCCGTATAGTGAAAGCATAAAATTGCTTGAATTCTCGTTGTCGGCAAAAAAGTCAGTCGTAAAATCAGTTCCGATTATTTCCCTATGATTTTCGTCTTTTTTTATTCGGTCAAATGAGTTTTCCAAAATTCCGCTAAAATCAGTCGGTTCAAGTTGGGTTTCGTCCAATTCTGCAACTGATTTTATTTTCAGTTTTGAATTAAAAAGTACAATATCCCAACTCATATTTTAAAAACTAAATTCATAACTATTTTTATTCAACTCAATTCTTTTTAAACATTCAGTAATTAATTCCGAAACTCTTAAAGTTGGAATAATAGTGTAATCGTGTACAGTTCCGATTTCATTCTTTTGAGAAGAATCCCATTCGTATTCAGTTCCATCTTCGTCAATAATGATTGATTTACCCTCAAAAACATCTTGCCATTCCACTCTCTGAATTAAATCAGGAATATCTTCGTAAACAATTACTTGGTGTTCGGAATCTACTATGTCAATTAAGAATATCATTGGTTTCGTCAAATGGTGTACAACAAAGAACTGAGGTAAAAAACAACTCTTTTCTACATTAAATTTGAGACATATGTATCCTTTACTAAAATCTGTAACTACAGATCGTAGCTGTTTCATTTATTCCTTTTTTTACCTATCCTTTGGCTAGAACGGATACATAATTTTCATCGTAGGGCAATCCAGATTTAGCAATGGCAAAGGCTTGTTTTAATAGCTTATTGGCTACCGCAATCAATGCCAGTTTCTTACTCTTGCCCTTGGCTACAATTCGCTCATAGATCTCCCTGCAGCCCTTGTTGTGTTTACAAGCATTGAATGCACATAAAAACAAAAGGTTTCTGAGTTTCTTGTTACCCACTTTACTGATCCTGCTTCTGCCCCTTACACTACTCCCTGATTCCCGTATCGTTGGGGTGATCCCTACATAACTGCACAGTTGTGAGGCCTTCTCAAACTTAGAGAAGCCATCTGTTATCACAACTAAAAACAAGGCAGTCTTGATCCCTATTCCAGGTATACTGGTCAACAATGTTAGTTGCTGCTGCTGATCCTGTTTTACAAGCTCCAGCAGACGGTCTTCGATCCCTTTTACCTCTTTGTTTTTAGTTGTGATAACAGATGGCTTCTCTAAGTTTGAGAAGGCCTCACAACTGTGCAGTTATGTAGGGATCACCCCAACG
>DRGL01000073.1 GCA_011050085.1 Pricia antarctica
ACAATAGCCGCATTGGTAACCATCGTGCTCCACAAAAGCAGCCTGCATTGGGTGTAATCGCGAAGGCTTGCCCAGACCTTCAATGGTAGTCACCTCATCTCCCTCATGTTGCAGAGCAAGTGAAAGGCAAGAGTTGATACGAGAACCATTCACCAATACTGTACAGGCCCCGCATTGCCCATGATCGCAGCCTTTTTTAGTGCCAGTCATTGCCAGATTTTCGCGTAAAGCATCGAGTAGGGTTGTGCGGTTATCTACCGGTAATGTTTTGGTTTTACCATTAACTTTAAAACGTACTTCATTAAAAAACGGACTCTCAAGTACACTATTATCAAGTTTGCCTGGCAATATCTGTTCCTCAGGTACCGCTTCTAATGACTTCATAGCACTGGCTGATAATCCATAAGAAATTGCAGCAGTAGTCCCAAGAATCATTTCCCGTCTCGATATGGTATATTTTTTTTTCATCTGTTTACTATTGATAATAAATAAATTAAGAATTTTTTTACTATACTATAACCTACAGAACGAATATTATTAACGATGTAATTGCTTTCATCTATTTTTCCCATCATGTAACCTTACCCAGTCACTAAACGCAACTGGGCTAATATCCTGTTTTCAGTCCGTAAGGGCGCGTGTATGTCCGTTTGCTTGAAATAAGTACCTGATCTTTACTTATCCCGTTACTTAATCATCTAAGTCTTTTACCGTTTTTTTAACCCCAATCTACAGTGCCCATTGGTTTATTATTTTGATTGATATTGCTCATCCGATACAGGCTCAAGCCAGGTAACAAATCCATTTTCGGTTTTTGGCAAAATATACATCTGGGTAAGACTGTTCTTTTCAGTAGCGCCATGCCAATGCCTTGTATTAGCGGGAACTTTTATTACATCGCCCTTTTTCATGGTTTCCCTCGGCTGTCCTTCCAGTTGATGATATCCCACACCATCGAGTACAATTAGAATTTGCCCGCTCGGATGAAAATGCCAATTTGATCTAGCATTTTTTTCAAAATATACATTGCCTACAAGTGTGTTGTAGATAGAGTCATTTTCGACCAAGCCAAAATTATAGGCCTTGCCCGTGAAATTTTTAGCGGGCCCAAGTTCACCTAACGGAAAAATGGTTTCCGCAATATCATTCTCTTCAATGTTTTCTTGTTTATCTGTCTTTGAATTGCAGGATTGGCCTATCAAGAATAGGAAGGTAATTACCGATAGTATTAGTCTTCTCATTTTATCCAATTTGAATTTCTTTAATAACTTTTGCGGGAGTACCACCAACGATGACGTTGTCTGGAACATCCTTGGAAACTACCGAACCTGAAGCAACTATTGAATTTTCGCCAATGGTAACGCCATACAGAATGGTGGCATTGGCACCGATCCATGCGTTCTTTTTAATGTGGATTGGTTTAGGAACCAACGAATGTCGTTTATTGGGAGCGACAGGATGTCCTTCGGACAATAGGCTAACTTTTGGGGCTATCAAAACACCATCATCAATTGTTATTCCACCCAAATCCAAAAATGTACAATCAAAATTGATGAAAACATTTTTACCAATTTTGGTATTCTTGCCATAATTGATATATAATGGCGTAAAAACGGCAACACTATCATCAATTTCACTAGCCGTAATTTGACCCAGCAAACTCCTAATTTTTTTAGGATCGGATTCGTTGTTCATCTGAACAAGTAATTTTTTTGTGACGCATGCGGCTTCACGCATTTTGTAGGCATCAGGATCATCGGGTGCTATGGTTTCACCATGTAATAACCTCTGAAATATGGTATTTCCTTCCATAGTTCTCATCAACTTTTAGTTACTATACAAAATTAATGAAGACATCCATTACATTTGTTACACGAGTAGCATACAAAATGTCAAATATCACTTTTTAACTAATATAGTCAATTGAATAAAATGGGAGTATATAAGCCGAGGATTTTACTTTTAGAAATATTAGAACAAACGGGGTTTCCAGAAGATTTCAATATCTATTATCATACCCACTTATTCTGCCATCAAGGAAGCATATCTTTTCACTTTAACAATAAAGAAATGAAATGTCAAGGCAGTGAATTTTTGTTTTGGTTCGCTGAAAGTCAATTGAAGGATTTTAGTTTTTCCACAGGCTTTAAAGCAACAGTCTTGTTTGTTGATAAAAAATTTTTAAACGATAACATCCCCAATCTAAGTTGGAGTATAGATGCCCGACTTCATTCCAGACAATACCCTATTAAACAACTAAAGGATACAAAAGACAAAATAAGGGTATTATCAAACTTTAATTCGTTGTACGAAAAATTCCAAGATGTCGAGCATCGCTTTTATGAGGAGGTATTAAAACTACAAATGCAACTGTTCATTCTTGAAATGTGGCACACATTTGCAAATGAATACGAACGAAGAAAACGAACATTGCAAAGTGGATCGTTGTATGAGCGTTTCGTTCATTTGGTCCAAGAACATTGTATGACCAAAAGGGAAGTACGGTTCTATGCTAATGAACTTAGCATCACCGCTAAATACCTGAATTTTATTTGTAAACAAAACTCTGGTGTAACGGCATCTGAATGGATTAAACGATACACCAAAGAACGTATCGTAATCTTATTACAAAGCAAGAACTTAAATGTTTCAGAAATTGTGGATCAAATGAAGTTTTCAAGTCGGTCTTTTTTCACACGATATGTGAAAAAAGTTTTGGGTGTAACCCCCACCGAGTACCGAAATCGAATGGAATAAAACAGGTTCACTTTATCATAGTTTCTTACCTCTGATAAATGGCCTTAGTATTTAAATTTCTAGTTCAGTAAAATACTGAGCTAGAAATTTAATTCTTAAGATTATGCACGCAATCAAATCAATGATTTACTTGACGACTATGCATATGCATAAAGCAATCACTTAAATATATTATTCTTAGAGTATTATATTACTTAGTTGAATATTTGAATTGCGTATTAGTGTTACCTAATATAAACTGAACGATTAAGCCATTAGCCGTAGCGTATTAGTAATATCCTGTTATGCGTTAATAAAAACCTATCCTCAATTACCTGAAAAAAGTGCGGACTTTATGCTGTGCTTAGGTTAATAAGTTAGCACCTTATCCAGAGTTATTGGCAAGTCCCTTACACGAACGCCCGTTGCGTTATAAACAGCGTTGGAAATGGCTGAGGCAACCCCGACCATACCAATTTCACCTAATCCCTTTGCGCCCAGCGGATTCACGATATCATCGTGTTCTTCGACAAAAAACACCTCTAGATTTTGAACATCGGCATGCACTGCCATATGATATTCGGCTAGGTTCGCATTCATAATTCGGCCATTATGATCATCAATCATACCTTCTTCTTCCAAAGCCATTCCGATACCCCAAGCTATCGCACCAAGAATCTGGTTTTCTGCTGTCTTTGGATTTATGATTTTGCCTCCGGCGATAGCACTTGTCACCCTTGGCACCGTAATCATGCCCAAATCTTCATCAACATGAACCTCGACCATTACGCAGGAATGTGTGTAGCAAGAGTGTTTTTCCTGTTCCTCTTCCGGTTCCAATGTATTTTCGGTTTCTAATTTTTCTTTTTTCGCTTCCTTTAATACTTCAGAAAAGGAAACGGATTCCCCTGATTTGTTAGAAATCTTACCGTCATTAAAAGTAACATCCTTATGAGCAAGATTTTTAAAAATTTCAGGATGTACCTTTTTGGCCAAATCAAACAATTGCTCTTGAAGTTGTATACATACGACCTTAACCGCTGAACCCACTGAAGAAACGGTCCAAGATCCACCTTCCATCGGCGCTTCAGGCATAGATGTATCACCTAACTCGAAGCTTACCTGATGCATGGAAATACCCATTGTTGTTGCCGCAATCTGAGTCATTACGGTATACGTACCTGTACCGATATCAGCAGTACTCGAACTTACCGTTAAAAAACCATCATCGGTAAGTACTGCCTTAGCCGCAGACTTTTGCTGAAAAGCTTCCCAACAGCCGGTAGCCATGCCATAACCAATAAGGGTATTACCTTTCTTTTGACTACGAGGCTTAGAATTCCGTTTATCCCATCCGAAACTTTCGGCCGCTTTTTGATAGCATTTTTTAAGCTCCTTGCTTGAAAAGGGCTTATCCTCATTTTGATCTTTATCCGCATAATTGATCAGTCGAAATTCCAAGGGGTCGATATCGGCCTCGATTGCCAGTTCGTCCATACCACACTCTAAAGCGAACATTCCAGTAGTACCACCGGGAGCTCTCATATCTAATGGGGTATGCATATTGACCGGAATCAATTGGTAATCTAATTTTACGTTCTCACAGTGGTACATTAGCCCGGACCAATTAACCACATCTTCATTATAATATTCGAATTTTGAAGTCTCCCCAAATGCCGTGTGCTGTATAGAAGCCAACTTTCCATTCTTATTTGCGCCCAATTTCATCTGTTGAAAACAGGCGGGGCGATGGCCGAACGAAAACATTTGCCGTCTTGTAAGTGCAACTTTAACTGGCCTATTCAGGCTCTTCGCCGCAAGAGCCGCCAAAAAAAGCTGATATTGGGGCCTAAGTCCAGATCCAAAACCCCCGCCTACGAATGGGGAAAGTATCCGAACTTTTTCCTTTTCCAAACTGAAAATACCACATATATAGGTCTGGCTACTATTTACCCCTTGCACTTTGTCATAGATTGTAAAAGCTTCTTCATCTTTATCCCAAATAGCTATGGATACATGCGGTTCCATAGGATTATGAAAATGTCGAGGTTGACTATACTCCACATCCAATTTAAAATCAGCCGATTTATATGCTTTTTCAGCATCACCACGATCGTCTGGTGGCGCTTCTACATTATCCCTAGTGGCCTTTGCCTTGTTCTTCTTTATATCGGTTGAACATTCGTCGACCTGATAGGTGACCTCAACCAAGTCGGAGGCATGTCGGGCAATTTCAAAGCTTTCTGCCACGACCAGCGCAATCGGTTGACCATTATACAGAATAGTATCATTATATAATGGTCGAAATGGCTTACCAGGGGGAGCCAATGGGTCGCTATAATCTACATTAGACTTAAGCGCCTCGGGAAGGTTTTCATGGGTAAAGACTTCAAGAACCCCTTTTAAGTTTTTGGCCTTCGAAGTATCTATCGCAGTTATCTTTCCATTGGCTATGGAACTGCTCACCACATACCCGTGTACTAGACCTTCTGGTTTAAATTCACCCGAATAGGTTGCGGCCCCGGTCACCTTTTTGATTCCATCTACCCGATTAACCGGCTTCCCAATATATACTGTATCCATTTCAGTTTCCATATGCTATAGTTCTTTGGCTTCCCTTAATGCACGCACAATCGTTTTTCGTGCAAGCTTTATTTTAAAATCATTAGTACCGAAACCGGTTGCCCCCTCTAAAATATGGTCCGCCAGTTTCCCGAAATTTTCTTCGGTCGCCGGTTTCCCCTTAAAAGATTCTTCCGATTCCGGTTTGCGCCAAGGTTTGTGGGCTACACCTCCAAGGGCGACCCTTACATCGTTTATTGTATCCCCATTCAAATCCAACGCAGCCGCTACCGACACCAACGCAAAGGCATATGAAGGTCTGTCGCGAACTTTTACATAGGCATAATTGGTATGAAAGCCTTTTTCGGGGAGGTCAATGGAGGTAATTATTTCGTCAGATTTCAAATTGGTATCCATCTCTGGGGTATCCCCCGGAAGCCTATGAAAATCCAAAATAGGTATTGTGCGTTCCCCATCGGTTCCCTGTACGTTCACCGTGGCGTCTAAAGCGGACAAGGCCACACACATGTCAGAAGGATGGGTAGCGATACAGTGTTCGCTCGTGCCCAATATGGCATGTATACGATTAAAGCCTTTAAGCGCTGAACACCCACTCCCAGGTTCACGTTTATTGCATGGCGTCGCAGTATCATAAAAGTAATAGCAGCGTGTGCGCTGCATCAAATTTCCACCGTTTGTAGCAGCATTTCTCAATTGAGCGGATGCACCTGATAGAATAGCCTTTGCCAAAATGGGATATTGCTGCTCAACTTCTGAGTTGTAAGCTGTATCGGCATTAGTGGCCAGGGCTCCCAAACGTAATCCTCCATCATCACGTCTATAAATATCATGCAGGGACAACCGAGTGATATCGATGATTTGCTCCGGATTCTCTACCCTATATTTCATAAGGTCCATTAGATTTGTTCCGCCGGCAATCAGTTTTGAGCGGTTTTCCTTATACAGGACATCTATCGATTCCCCTAAGTTTTCTGACCTTATATATTTAAAATCATTCATATCGCTTTCCTATTTTCAATTAGCTCTTTTGCCACTTTGAAGATATTGGCATAAGCGCCACATCTACAAAGGTTTCCACTCATAAGATCTCTGATTTCTTCGGGACTATTCCCTTTTTTCATATTCAACATGCCGGTCATTGAACAGATTTGCCCAGAAGTGCAATAGCCACATTGAAACGCATCATGATTCACAAAGGCCTGCTGTACATCGCTAAGTTGATCGGAATCAGAAATGCCCTCTATGGTCGTAATTTCCTTATCCTCTTGCATCTTTGCCAAGGCTAGGCAAGAATTAATTGCCTTACCATCAACCAAAACCGTACAGGCTCCGCATTGACCGTGATCACATCCTTTTTTTGTGCCTGTCAAATGGAGGATTTCCCGTAAGGCATCTAGGAGAGAGGTACTTGAGGCAGCATTCAAGGTTTTATTCTCTCCATTGATCTTTAACACCAATTCATTTTCGTTCAAAGCGCTCATGTTTTATCAATGTATTAAGTATTATGCAAAGTATCAGTAGTTCGTAACCTACACCCTATGATATCGATTCCTGTTGATTAAGTCAATGTAACGTATATCCCAAAAAACTACGACAAGCTACTGCTTAAGTCTTCGCAAGATAGGTGTAATGAAAAACTTAAAAGACTCTTAAAAATAATGTTATTAATGCAAATAAGGAATCATCCCCAGGAAAAGGAGAGTAGACTTCACTTATACTATTCCCGGTTGAAAGGGTTTAAAAACTAGTACCCAAGCATTTTTGTTGAAAGAACTCTTTACAATTGCATTTAGGTACAACTTTCAGTAGGAAACTTGGATTATGAAAAGTTATAGTGATAATCAGATTTCGATACCCATTGTAAGCGGAAAAATAGTACTGCTTAGAAGAATCAAAGTAGCGGTAGGTTAATGGATGATAATTATCAACAGCTAATAATATTTAGGTTCGGTATCCCTTTTTTGGATTACCCCGAAATTATTCACTTATGAATTAAAAATTTGGAGACTTGCTACAACCTAATGATTTTATATATCGGTCAACTAACCAATACGCAGGCAACTATATTTTAATGTAGATACGTTTTTTATGTAGCCACCATCCCAAGGACCAACATAATAGCATAAAAACTATGGCAGTTACCAATATGCCTAGTGAACCTGGAAATAGCTTTTGAAAAATACGTTCACTAACCCATTCAAACACATCTAGGCCGGAACTGGTCGGAATTAACCGTAATGTAATATAAAACAACTCAGAAAAGAGATAGATAAATAGTGGATTCTTGCCAAAAACATCAAAAAATTTGAGTCCAAATTTCAGATTTTTAATTTCAATGGCATAAATTAAAACAGCCATGATAGCTAAATCAAGTCCGATGGTGTACAGCGCGAAAGAACTGGTCCACAGTTTTTTTGAAAATGGAAAAATTAAGTCCCAACCGAGTGCTAATAGTGTCAATAAAGCCCCAGCTATAAACAATTTGGAAACCCCTCCAATATCCTTTCCTCTTCGCTGAACATAAACCCCCGCTAAATAGCCGGCAAGTACATTAACAATCGATGGGAGTGTGCTTAAAAGGCCTTCCGGATCAAAAGGTATACTATCTTTTTTATAAATATGATCCGGACCAAGTAGGGTCAAATCTAAGCGAAGAACCGCATTGGTAGTGGTACCCAGTTCCTCTCCAGAAGTTCCGAAAATATAGAGCAAACACCAATACCCCAACAACATAATTACTGATATAATTGCCGCTGTTTTTTTGGAAAAATAGTAGATTATAAGTGAGGCAAAAAAGTAACACAAGGCGATACGCTGCAAAACCCCCATAATTCGGGTCTCCGATAAAGGACTTAATTCCCACGCCCCGTCTGCTGTGTGACTGACAAATGGAAACCAATACATTAGGAAGCCAAAAAGGAAAATCAGAAATGTACGTTTCAAAATTTTACGCCAAACGAATCCTGATGATACATTTGTCCATTTATGGATTGAAAAACTCATGGCATTCCCCATGGCAAATAGAAAAGATGGAAAGACTAGGTCTGCCAACGTAAATCCAAACCAATCTGCATGAACCAAGAAAGGGTAGAAATCTGCTCCGGTTCCAGGTGTATTTACAATAATCATCAAACAAATAGTAAGCCCTCTAAAAACGTCAAGTGATAAAAAACGCGTAGACTTTGGCTGTATAGCTTCTTGCATAGTCGGTTACTCTATATCTATTAGATTATTGGTTTCTTTAGTAATTTGCAATTAGAATGGTATTATCATGTTACCGAATAGGCGTTAAACAATAAGAATTTGTTCTCTACTTATGAATTCAAATTTTTATAATCTTTCTTTTAAATGGGGTGGATTAAAATGGGGTTCAATCATTTACGCGATACCAATTTAAAAATTTTCTATTCAGTTAATTAAAAATTAATACGGTTCCAAAAAGTATTTAAACAAAGCTATGTCATTAAAGATGGCAATAGATGGATTTATACATCAAAAGCATGGATGTTCTAAGGATAAATCAAACATTTAAGAAATCAATTTACTCGGTGGGAAGCCAAATTGTTTTTTAAAACATCTGCTAAAATAAAAGGGATCATTAAATCCTACTAAATTGGTTACCTCAGATACATTATATTTTTTTGTTTTGAGAAGTTTTGCCGATTTTTTCAATCGAATGGTTCTTATAAATTCGTTAGGAGCCAAATCGGTCAATTCCTTTATTTTACGATATAATTTGGATGAACTCATGCCTAGTTCACCACATAGAAATTCCGTTGATAAATGCGATTCACTTAGATTTTCATTTATCAGGGAGGTCACATTTTCCATAAATTCCGAATCTACAGGTGAATGGGTCAATAGGCTAATTTCGCTTTCTACTTCCCCGGAAAATTTTGACTTTAATTCTAGCCGCGATTTTATAATATTTTCTATAATTATTTTTAACAAGGAAGGGTCAAAAGGTTTTACCAAATAACCGTCCGCTCCTAAACCATACCCTTTAACTTTATCCTCATTTTCTGAAAGGGCCGTTAATAGTACTACAGGAATGTGGCTGATAAACTCATCTTTTTTTAACATACTGCAGAATTCATAACCATCCATAATGGGCATCATGACATCAGCCACACATAAAACAGGTTTAATTTGTCTACATATCTGCAAACCTTCTTCTCCATTCCCTGCATCATAAACTTTAAAATAATCCGATAAGTAATCAACTAAAAACTTCCTGAGTTCTATGTTATCTTCAATTACAAGAATTTTTTGTTTTACTTCAGTGTTCTGAATTAATTTTTTAGCAGGTTTATCCGTAAAAACCCCACTTTGTGCGCCTTCAACCTGCAGGGTATACTCAAAGACTTCTTCATTATTGTAAAAATGCCGGGCGATGGGGATTTCGACCTTAAAAATACTTCCTTTGTTTACGCCACTTTCAACGCCTATTGCTCCTTTATGGAGTTCAACCAATGATTTCACCAATGAAAGACCAATACCTGTACCCGTATTATTTTCCAGACTGTTGGTGGCTTGATAGAACCTTTGGAAAATTTTTTCCTGACTTTTTAAAGGAATGCCAATGCCATCATCACTTACTTCGATTATCAAAATGTCTTTAGTGGGATTTTTCAGCCGTAAAAACAAATCTATAGTACCGTATGTATCGGTAAATTTCAATGCATTTGATAATAGATTATAGAGAATTTTATCATATTTATCGTTGTCAATATAACCTGTAAGGATATCTTCTTCCACAACAAAATTGAATTTTATCTTCTTATTAACGGCCATTTCAGAAAAGCTTTCAAAAATGTTTTTGGAATAGGATAGTATATCCGTTTTTGAAACCTTTAGTTGTAATGCCCCAGACTCCGCTTTTCTAAAATCAAGGACTTGATTTACCAAGTTCAATAATCTATTTGAATTCTGATGAATAAGATGGTATCTGCTTTTTTGATATTCAGTAGCATGGGTTCCTGTATCATCAATAAGCTGTTTGACAGGGCCTAAAATAAGGGTTAAGGGGGTTCTTAATTCGTGGGAAATATTGGTAAACAAACGAAGTTTTTCAGTGTTCAATTTTACATCGTGCACTCTATTGACTTTTTCGGTAAGTAGTTCTTGCTTTAATTTGATCCGATTTTTAATTTCTCTTCTTGTAAAATAAAAAACAATGGCTAACACCATAAACAGCCCGATAAAAGCTTCAGGAGTTAACCAAAAAGGAGGAAGGATTTTAATTTTATAGGAAGCCGTATCGCTCCAAATTCCATCACTATTACTAGCCCGTATTTCAAAAATATACTCTTTGGGGTACAGGTTGGTATATTGCACCGATCTTGAATAACTATCGGTTGTCATCCAGTTTTCATCGAAACCCTTTAACCTATATTTAAATTTGTTGCGCTGTTCATTTGAGAAAGAAGGTGCTGAAAATTGAAATGAAAAATTACGGTTCTCATAATCTAAGGCAACTTGTTTATGGTAATTAATGTCTTTTAAAAGTGGGACCTGCCCATTGATGGACCTTCCTGGAAAGACATCTTCATTTTGAATTTTAAATTCTGTAATTACCGGTATAGGCGACCATTCATTTTTGGCCATCGTTTGTGATGAAAAATGAATTATACCATTTTTACCTCCTAGATAAATGTTTGAATTATTGAATTCATAAAATCCACTGGAACTAAAGAAGTCCAAGCGATTACCACTGTTTACATGATAAACAGTAACATCCTTCAAATTGGCTTTAAGTCTAGCTACGCTGTTGTTATTCATGTTCAGCCAAAGGTTTCCAGCAGCATCGGTTAGGATATCGGTAATCCATTTTCTGTAAACTTCTTTGGGTTCGGTCAAAATCTTAAAATTATTGATTGCCGAATCATAATAACTTAAACCATTAGGTGTCGAAGCCCATATCTTACCTTTACTATCTATTAAAATATCACTTACATTATTATTTTCAGGTAATCCAATTTGCGTCTTGGGAATTGGGTCGAATGTTTCTATTTTGGACGACGTAATATGGTATTTTACCACGCCTGTCTCAGTTGCGAACCATGCATTGCCCACGCCATCATTTTCTATCGCTACTATTTGATAATTCGGCAGTAATTTGTTTTTGGCATCTATCACTTGCAGGGTTTGCGTGTTGAATAAAATAGCCCCATCACCAAAGGAACCAATTATCATAGATTGTTCATCAATCTTACAAAAGGCAAAAACCGGAAAGGATTCAAATCCGGTAGATATCTCTTTTGATTCATTCTTACTATAATCATAGATCATTAGGTTACCGTTCCATAACCCGCAATAAAATATTCTGCCATCTTCTGAATAGATACTGGCTATGTCTTTTTTATTATCGTATAGGGGAACAAAGTTATCGTCATCTGATATAAAGAGTCCGTTGTTTCTTGTTTGAGCAATTAATTCTCCGTCATAGGTTTTTGCAAAACCTCTTATTCTCGGGGCTTGATTACCAATATATTTAGAAATGTCTTTATTGAGCACAAACTGATTTTCATAAGGGTCGTATTTATCTAGTCCGTCTTCCGTACCAATCCACAATACGCCGGATGCATCAAAATACAGTGCATACACTAGGTTATCTACCAAAGACCTGTTATCCGATAAAATGGAATAGTACCACTTATAATTGCCGGTTCTTAAGTCCTCCAATTTATCGCAAACCAATAAGCCACCTAATGTACCTAGCCAGTACTTCCCATCTGGCGCTTGGGCTACCGATAAAAAATGTGGACCTAAACTGGACCTGATTTCTTTGTCTTCGATATACAGGTTTTCAAACTCATCGGTAGTTGTGTTCAAGGTATAGAGACCTTCACGTGTTCCAATAAATATATCGGATTTTGCATCCTCATAAATAAAATTTAAATAGGGATTTTTTTCAGTTGAATTTGGAATTGAAAGGGTATACTTTTTGATCTTAACAATCTTACCGGAATCATCCAGCGTTAACTTTGCTACAGCTGCCGTTTCAAAACTCCCTATCCAAATAGCACCATTTTTATCTTCATAAATTTCCTTTACGTAATCAAATCCATCCAAAGGAATTTTTTCAAATCGCTCTTCATCAGGATAGAACAAAGAGACACCTTTCTCCTTGGTGCCTACCCAGACTCTTTTAAATTTATCTACATGAACGGCCCTAATCTCTTCATCAAGTAAACTATTTGAATTATTTGGTTCCGGAAAGTATGTTGTGATGACCTGAGTATTCAATTTATAAAGGGACAAACCTTTTCGGGTACCTATCCAAAAATTATTGGACTCCTCATCTAGTTCCAAAGCGGTTATATCATCGTTGTGAAGCTTGTTTTTTCCCGATTCGGAACTTAAAAAGGTTTTAAATTGATACCCATCAAAACGGTTAAGGCCATAAAAGGTTCCGAACCATAGAAATCCTTTACTGTCTTGCGTTATGTGCCTTACCGAATTATGTGACAATCCATCTTCATCATTGTAATGTTCAAACTTTATCGTTTGGGCATGGCAAAACGTAACTGCGAAGTATAAAAAGGATAAAAGAATTTGGCTTCTCATAGCGTTAACCACATCTTAGTATTTTTTTGTTTGGCCGTAAAAAATACATTTTCCACAAATCTATCCAATGAGTTTGAATACCACTGAACTTTACATAGACAGCTGATAATCGTGGAATTCTTTCACAAACCTTACCTCTTACAGGTGTAAACCGGATTTCTATCTCCCAAATCTATTACAATTCGACTAATATTCTCCTCCCGAATAAATCCTTCAATTTTCGAGTTTATGCTTTGGTGACTTCCTATTTTTTTTTAGCCACATGTGGCCTTTAATTCGAAAGTATCCCCCAATGTAATAGAATCACCGACCTCAACCCAAAAAATCGATATAGAATACCTATGACCTACTTACACACAGCTGCGCCAAAAATTAAAAGTATTCCTTAAAATTCTAATAAAGGACTATTTTATGAATAAAACTTCCCTCGGTCCCAGAATGAATTTTCGATGTGGTTTAAAAAAATAGGCAGGGAAAAATCCTGCCTATCTATCAAACTAACAACAACTCAATCAAAAAAACTTCAGTGCTAATATTCAGGATTTTGGGTGATCGTATTTTCAGAATTATCGATTTCAGATTGTGGTATGGGTCTTAAAAGATGTTTGGTGGTAAGCGCATTGTTCAGTGCGGCATGGGGATTATACAATAAGGTTCTCTCTATCAACTTGCCCGTACGTTTTAAGTCCATCCATCGATTCACTTCACCCGTTAATTCCCTCGCACGTTCATCCAAAATAAAATCCAGATTAACTTCCGTTGGCTGTACTGGAGTAATCAAGCCAGCCCTAGAGCGTAAGCTTGTAAGACGTGCTGCCGCTTCATTTATGTTCGACAATCCCAAATAGGCTTCAGCGGCAATTAAATACGCTTCGCCACTTCTCATCATAACCATATCCCTACTACCTTGTGAAGGCGTATCAGGCTGTGCATAAGGAGCATCGGGATCATCAAATTTCACGAACATTGGAAAATGTATCGTTGTAACACCGTCACTTTGAAAGTACGTCCCGGGATTAATGACCTTATAGGGTTTTGAGCTGATTTCATTTTGCGGCAAAACTTCTTTTGGGAAATAGATAGCGGTGTCTCCCACAACAACATTAACCGGATTTCCATTAACCGTAGTCGTAAAATCTTCCGTTGCCAATAAAACCCTTGTAAACGTGGCCTCTGCCCTTTCATCATTCTCATCAAAAAGGGAGTAGTAAAAAGGTGTGGGCAAAGGTCCTAATTGCTGTACCGTTTTCTGCTGGCCAGGATAGTCATAAAAGCTGAATTTGTACTTCATGTGCCTCGAATTGCCCCAACCCCTGCTCACGGAATTATTGCCAAATAGGTACGAAAATATAACCTCAGGATTTCTTTGATTGTTTATATCCACTAAACTTGAAAAAGATGACACTAAAGGATGGTTGGCAATTACTGTTTCAGCCAAGGTAGCGGCATCGGCAAAATCTTCAGAAGACCCAAAGGGTTTATAAGCTTTAGTTAACAACACTTTAGAGGTTAAATGTCTTACCGCATCCTTAGAAACCCTACCATATTCCGAAGATGATTCATTGACAGCAGCCAAGGCATCTTGAAGATCAATAATGATTTGGGCATACACTTCCTCCTCAGTTGCTCGAGGATAATTGGTCTCGGAAGATGTTACCTCATTCAGTACAATGGGAACACCTCCATAATTCTCGACCAATCGGAAGTACGACCAAGCCCTGAAAAATTTCACTTCGCCTACACCAGCCGATTTCTCCGCTTCTGAAAGACCTTCGATTATATCCGCATTATCAATAACGCTGTTTGCAGCGGAAATAATACTATACTGGTTGCTCCAATACACACTTATCGGGTAATTAAAGGAATTTAGATTCACGTAATCATTCAGGTCATCGGTTCCTTGTATGGCACCTGGCCTTGTTATGATATCAGTTCCTAAATCTTCCAGTAGGTAATACATATCCGGTGTGTACCGGGTAGTCGTCTCCCTTGATCTTTCATATACGGATGCTACTAATTGATTAAAGGTTCCTGGATCTGAACTTGCCGTTTCTATAGTAATTGAGGATTTATTTTCCTCGTCCAAATAATTATCACAACCAGTGATAAACAATCCAGCTGTAATCAGCACTACGATTATTCTATGATTAATATATTTCATCTCTTTGAATTTTATGTTACAATCAATTAAAAGTTTAAACTGATACCGGCCATATACGTACGCGCTATGTATGATGCACCCCATGAGTTTCTACCCGCACTTTCCGGATCCCATCCATCATAATCAGTGAATATGAACGGATTTTGCACCGTAGTATAAATTCGCAATCCCTCAATGTTCATTTTATCTATCATAGTAGCCGGAAGGGAGTAGCCCAAGGTTATAAATCCAACTTTTGTAAACGAAACATCTTTATATTTAATGGTGTTTTGGTATTGCCCGCCATTACCTGGTTGGTACCAATCGTTTGTAGGATTACTTGGAGTCCAGTAATCAATTTTGTACCCATTGAAAAGCCGTGAAGGTTCGCCGTCATATGGGAATGACAGGTTATTATGGAAATTACTACTGACCATGCTCCCTTGGCTTGTACTTATAAAGAAGGTAAAGTCAAAGTTTTTGTAGTTCATGGTGTTGGTTACACCCCCGGTCCATTTTGGGGCTGCCTGTCCGATTACCTTCCTATCGGCGTCTGGGGTAATTTGTCCGTCGTTATTTAGATCTAAAACTCTGACCTGTCCAGGAAATTGACCATATACTGCTGCTTCATCAGCTTGATCTAATTGCCATATGCCATCAAACTCATAGTCGTAGATGGCACCAACTGGTTCCCCTACCCTGTGGATAAAGCTTGTGCCCGATACGTCATAAAAAATATCGCTTCCATTCAATTTGTCGATGGTATTCGTATTGGCAGCAAAATTGAAATTGGTTGTCCAATTTAAATTACCATTGTCGACATTCACGGTATTTAAGGCAACTTCAACACCCTTATTGGTAGACGAGCCTATGTTATCGAAAATTCCCGAAAAACCGGTAACACCAGGTAGGCCTTTATAAAATATAATATCTGTGTTCTTTCTATTGTACACATCTACCGAACCATTGATTCTGTTTTTTACAAAACCAAAGTCAAACCCAAGGTTTACCTCACTGGTCTTTTCCCATTTAAGATCTTGGTTTGCAATATCAGTTACAAAAAGGGTTGATACTGGCGCATCACCTAAATTGGTAGCACTACTTCCCAATAAGGATTGCGATCGTAAAGGACCTAGTCCTCCACCTTGTCCGTTATTGCCCGTTTTCCCATAACTCAATCTCAATTTAGCATTAGAAAAAATGCTCTGGGATTTCATGAAATTTTCATCGATCATTTTCCAAGCAAAAGCTGCTGACGGGAAAAATTCCCATTTATTTCCTGCCGCAAGAATTGACGCCCCATCATATCTACCCGTAACGGTGAATAAATATGTATCCATTAAGGAGTAATTAACCCTTGTCGTATAGGACTCTAAAGACTGTTTTGAAAAGTCACTGGAGAGATTATTTATATTGAGACCTGCCCCTAGATTATAAAATGAAAATAGATCTGTAGTAAAATTTGCAACCTGTGAGTAGTACCCTTCAGAGCGTTCCAAAAATTTTGATAACACGCCCGTTATTTCTAAATCATGTTCCCCGCTGACATATTTATAGTTAAGAATATTATCCCAGGTATACGAGAAATAATTTGAATTGGTTACTTCTGCCCTTCTATTTTCAGGCACCCCAATAACACTTTTTGAATACAATCCACGATATTCCCCGTATCTGGTATATTTTATATTAGGGGAAAATTTTGTGGTTAAGGTAAAACCTTCTGCGGGTTTGATCTTTAAGGCAATATCTCCGATATATTGTAAGAACTTAGTTTCTCTTGTAACGTTATCGGCTTCGAATAGTGGGTTTGTTATCTGGGTTTCTTTCTGGGTCGGAAAAAATCGTAGCGTCCCATCTGCATTATAAGGCCGTCCTATTGGCTTTAATCTGTAAGCACTTCTAAATCCTTCCCGGCTACCCTCATTTTGAATGGAGTTGGTTATATAATTGTTTATACTAATATTCAACCAGTCGAAAAGGTCGCTACTAAGACTTCCCCTAATATTATAACGGTCATAGCTTTCTCCTTCTAGTGTACCATCATCTTTAGTGTAAGCGATACCCGTTGAGTATTTGGTAGTTTCATTGCCCCCACTCATATTGATGGAATGATTGGTTTGAAAACCATTGACCAACATAAGGTCTACCCAATCCGTACTTATCCCTTCTGACACGTTTTGTAATTCTTCGGCATCTAAATAATCTGACAGAACAACATCGTTCCTACCAAACGCAAGATTACCCGAAGCAAATTGGTTCCCAACGACAACATCTCTGAGGTATTCGACGTAACCTGGACCATCTTGTACGGATGGTAAATTATACGCCTGCTTTACCCCTACGTAATTGGAGTAATTTACTCGCAACTTACCACTTTTACCTCGTTTGGTTTCAACTATCACCACACCGTTACTTCCTCGCGAACCATAAATGGCAGTAGCAGAGGCATCTTTTAGAATATCCATTCTTTCAATATCCGCTGGATTTATAAAGGATATATCATCCACAAAAATACCGTCTACAATAAAAAGAGGATTTTGTCCGGGTGTAAAGCCACCTTGATCGGCTGTTTGATTGTTGTTTATTGTACTTGCTCCTCTAATACGAATATTAAATCCACCAGGACCAGGTTTGTTGTCCGTACGTTGAATAACTACCCCTGCAGCTTGCCCTTGCAGGGCAGATATCGCATCTACTTTATTCGTCTGTTCAAGTTGTTTTGAATTTAAGGATGCAACCGAACCCGTTAAGTCACTTCTTTTAGTCGTGCCATACCCAATTACTACAACCTCATCAAGTTGTGCACTGTCTTCCTGCAAGGTGATATTTACCGTAGGTTCTCCATTATACGGAACTTCCGTTGTTTTAAATCCCAAGGAAGAAATAACAAAGACATCTCCGCTAGCGGCTTCAATAGTGAAATTTCCATCGAAATCTGTAGCTGCACCTCGCGAGGTTCCTTTGATACTAATATTTGCTCCCGGTACCGGTATATTATCTTTATCCGAAATTACACCTGAGACCTCTGTTTGTGCCCAGGACGTAATTGAAAAGCCCAAACAAAGAGCTAGCCATAAAAGTTTAAGTTTATCCATTCTTAGTGTTATTAGTTAATTAAGCATCGCTAAACTATCGTTAAGACATTGTTAAGTGATGGACATATTAATCAGATGTATGGATATTTTCGCAAACCTTTCTATCCAAGTCCTTTTGCGGCCTCAAATGCTTTTTATGTAGCGCTCGATCCGGAATTCAATACTTCCTTTAAGATGTATACTGTTTGATAGAAAGGGATTTAAATTGAAAAATTAGGATAGTAAATAGATTTAGAATTCTAAGCCTAGGCTAAAAATAAGCATAGGTAGATTATACGTTGATAGCACCGCATAGGTCTCTTTATATAGATATTTTACCCAAATGCATGGACAGGTTGTGAAAAGGCTAATCCCATCCGTTGAAAATTTTGAAAAACCGTGCTTAATTATATACCTTCCAAGCTACAATCAGGAACTACAAGTTCTTTTCAATTTTGATATTATGATGAAATCATTTACACTCTGGTTTGTACTTATATGTATTTCCTATGCTGGGTATTCGCAATCGAACCAAGTTTTGTGGTATGATAAACCCGCTAATTACTTCGAAGAAACATTGGTATTAGGCAACGGAAAATTGGGAGCTTCTGTATTTGGTGGTATACAATCTGACAGCATATATCTTAACGATGCCACATTATGGTCTGGGGAGCCTGTCAACCCATATAACAATCCTGAGGCATACAAATATGTTGAACCCGTTCGGGAGGCTTTAGAAAATGAGAATTATAAAGTTGCGGATTCCTTAAATCGCTTTATACAAGGCGCCTATTCGCAATCGTATGCCCCCTTGGGGACCATGTTTATAAATTTTAAAGATCAAGACAATGTCAAGGATTACCATCGTGAGCTAGATTTGGATAAAGCCATTTCCAAAGTAACCTATGAGAGTGACGGGATAAAATTCAAACGTGAATACTTTGTTTCCCATCCAGATCAAATAATGGCTATCAAACTTACAAGTAACAAGAAGGAAGCCATTAGTTGCTCTGTTGGCTTTGAAAGTCTTTTAAAATATGGTGCGTCAAATAACAAAGATGTTTTAAGCATAAATGGCTATGCACCCTATCATGTAGAACCTAGCTATAGAGGCGATATGCCAGATGCTGTGCTTTTTGATGAAAATAAGGGAACACGATTTACTACACTCTTTAAGGTATCACATATAGATGGAGATGTCGCTACTACCGAAAACTCCATTGAACTAAAAAATTGCACTGAAGCCACTATTTATGTGTCCATTGCGACAAGTTTTAATGGTTTCGATAAAAACCCGGCAACAGAAGGAATTGATAATAAAGCCGTTGCACTAGAAAATCTAAAAAAGGCAACTACTACCTCTTATTCTCTTTTAAAGAAGCGACATTTAGAGGATTATCAAGCCTTTTACAATCGGGTCTCCTTCGAATTAGATGGGAGCGATGTTCCTAATTTGCCTACGGACAAAAGATTATTGCGATACAATGACGGTGATGAGGACAAAGATTTAGAGATTCTATATTTCAATTTTGGGCGCTACTTGCTAATAGCTTCTTCAAGAACCGAAGGGGTGCCCGCTAACCTTCAAGGGATTTGGAACCCCTATATGCGTCCGCCATGGAGCAGCAATTACACCTTAAATATCAATGCACAAGAAAATTATTGGCTTGCAGAAATTGCGAACCTTTCGGAACTGCACAAACCCTTATTGTCATTTATAAAAAATGTGGCTTCGACCGGGGCCGTTACCGCAAAAACGTATTACGGAGTAAATGGATGGGCGGCTTGCCAAAACTCTGATATTTGGGCGTTGAGCAATCCTGTTGGGGATTATGGTGGCGGAGACCCCAATTGGGCGAACTGGAATATGGGAGGAACTTGGCTCGCCACCCATTTGTGGGAACATTTTAATTTCACTCAAGATAAAAAGTTTCTAGAGAAAGACGCATACCCTTTAATGAAAGGAGCCGTTGAATTTTGTTTAGAATGGATGGTCAAGGATGATAAAAACAAATGGATAACATCGCCATCGACGTCCCCAGAAAGTATTTATATCACACCAAAGGGTTATCATGGCGCAACCTCGTATGGTGCTACTGCCGATTTGGCTATGATACGAGAATTGTTGAATGATTTTATAAGCGCATCTAACGTATTGCAAATCGATGATACGTTTTTGGCACGGGTTATCCAAACGAAGAACAATCTGTACCCATACCAAATTGGCAAAAAAGGCAATCTCCAAGAATGGTATTATGATTGGGAGGATGAAGACCCCCAACACCGCCATCAATCCCATCTTTTCGGCTTGTATCCTGGAAATCATATCACGCTTAGCGATACACCGGAATTAGCAGAGGCATCTCGAACCACTTTAGAAATTAAAGGCGATGAAACTACCGGTTGGTCTAAAGGATGGCGTATCAATCTTTGGGCTAGACTCTGGGACGGTAATCATGCCTATAAAATGTATAGGGAATTACTCAAATATGTCGATCCGGATAAATCGGATGGTATACATAAAGGACATGGGGGTACATATCCGAATCTTTTTGATGCACATCCGCCTTTTCAAATAGACGGTAATTTCGGTGGTGCCGCTGCGGTCATCGAAATGCTTATGCAATCGACCAATGATACCATCTATTTACTACCTGCCCTCCCGGATGCATGGCAAGAGGGTTCCATAAAAGGTATTTGTGCGCGGGGCGGATTTGAGGTTTCCATGGAATGGAAAAATAAGGTTTTGATTCAAACAGAGATTACCGCAAAAACAGCAGGACAAACAACGTTAATTTACAATGGCATGCGAAAGCATATTGAATTGAAGAATGGGGAAACGACAAAAATTGTCTGGTAACAGCATTATAAAATGCTCTAAGAAATTTCTATATAAACCTGATTTCAGAAGATTTTTTTTCCTGCCGGAACCTATTATTACAATTATGCAGTTCAAGAAGTAATTTCAATTCTTTTCTTGTTTTACAGCCAATTTCGTAGAAATTATTTAGTTAGTTTACAAAAAGCCCCCGGCCATCATTATGGTCGGGGGCTTATTCAAAAATTAGCAGTACTGAAGATTACAATTACAGCGATCAACTAACTGATTTTAAAATATTTATCTTCATACAAAAGCAAGATCTAAATGAAACTTTTCATCAATAATTGATAAAAATCCAATTACGCAGTGGAGCTCCACCTTCGCCCAAGTCGATTACATACAGATAGGAGCCTTGCGGAAGTCGTTCGCTGTTCTGTTTGTAGAACCCATCCCAGTCGTTCGCGTATCCTTTAGCCTCGAACACCAGATTTCCCCATCGGTTGAAGACGCTCACCCTGTTGTTCGGGTAATTGTCGATCCCCGGGATTACCCAAGAATCGTTGTTCCCGTCGCCGTTCGGTGTGAAGGCCTGGGCCGGAACGAGCTTTGGTTTACCTTCAGTTGGAAAGGCGTCGCTCACGTCAACAACACCGTCGTTGTCATCGTCCCAGTCGGCATTGTCGCCAATACCGTCATTATCGGCATCCGAACCTTCCGAATCGTCCAAAGGAAAGGCATCCTCCGTATCCGGAACACCGTCACCATCATCGTCCGTATCGGCATTGTTTCCAATTCCGTCACCATCGGTATCCGTACTTTCGTCCGTATCCAGAGGAAAGGCGTCGTCCATGTCGAGTACACCATCGTTATCGTCGTCCGTATCGGCATTGTTTCCAATTCCGTCACCATCGGTATCGGTATCCTCGGTTCCATCCAAAGGAAAGGCGTCCTGCGAATCCGCAACCCCGTCACCGTCATCGTCGGTATCGCAAACATCTCCTTCCCCGTCCTCGTCGGTATCCAACTGATCCGCATTGGCTATCGACGGACAGTTGTCGGTGGGGTCGATGATACCGTCACCGTCCATATCCGTAGAAGCGTTCAAGGGTTCCGAATCGTCAACATCAAGTAGTCCGTCGTTGTCATCATCCATATCCTCATTGTCCCCTAGCCCATCACCATCCGAATCGCCATCCTCGTTCGCATCGTTCGGAAAGGCATCCGAGTTGTCCCCGGTCCCGTCACCGTCGGAATCCGTATCCTCGTTTGCGTCATTAGGAAAGGCATCGGCATTATCCCCCATACCATCACCATCCGAATCGCTATCCTCGTTGGCATCATTAGGAAAAGCATCCGAGTTATCACCGGTTCCGTCACCGTCGGAATCGGTATCCTCGTTCGCGTCATTAGGAAAGGCATCGGCATTATCCCCCATACCATCACCGTCAGAATCGGTATCCTCGTTCGGGTCGTTCGGGTAAACATCCGAATTATCTCCAGTGCCATCACCGTCGGAATCGGTATCCTCGTTCGGATTATTCGGAAATGCATCCTCGGCATCGTTAACACCATCACCATCAGAATCCTTTTGACTATCCGAACAGCCATTGGAATCTACCGATTCCCCGGTTGGAGTATCAGGGCAACTATCACTGTCGTTAGCTATCCCGTCATTATCCAAATCTTCATTTACATCGGTAATAGTGATTTGGAAAGTCTTTTGATACTCATTGGCCCCGTCATTCACATTGATATAAATGGAATAGCTTGACTGGGATTCATAGTCCGGGCTAACGGCCAATTTCAGGTCGCCGCCATCAATGGTAAAACTTGCATTGTCCGCGTCGTTGGTTCCGTCCCCGCTAGCCAATGTGTAAGTAAAGGTGTTCCCACTATCCGGGTCGATAGTTTCCAGAGCCCCCACTATGTAACCTACCACACTGTTCTCCGTCACAGTGGTGTTG
>DRGL01000074.1 GCA_011050085.1 Pricia antarctica
ATCTTACAGGAAAACTACAGTCCTTTTTTGCCGAACTGGTCGACCGTATGTTCATCGACAGGGAAATCGAGCGCGTATTGGATGCCAATTTCCTGAAGGTAATTACCGATATCGATACCCTGGTGCAGGACGAATACGTCAGTTGTACCGGCAAACAGCCCGAGTTATCGGTCTTCGACAGGGACCGAACGGGCGACGAGATCGGGGAATCCCTCGAAAAGGAAGAGGCCATTGCCGAGCACTTTATGAAGGAGTACCGCAAACGTCCCAGTAGGGAATTGGCCGATGCGTTCCGCAAACAGCATGAAATCCCTACTTTTGAAAAAGTTTCGGCGGTGGAGGGAACAGATCTGTTCAATGATGACGAACATGATATGGACGACCTGTTTTCCAGCTTTCCGGTAGAAATGGTGGACTGACGTATCTCACAATCAAATTTTCGCAAAACTGTTCAGGTCCGCCGCACCGAATACCAGGAACAGTCTACGACATACATACATTACCTAACATATTAACATAACTAAAAATGAAGACTATAGATGAAATCATGAAAGGCTCCAAAGAGGATTTTACCTACATCGGGGAACGCTTACAGGCGATTCGCGAGGAACTGGTAGCAAAGGATACCGACAATCAGCTCACCACACAATTTGCGAAAACGAAGATTGCCGAACGTTTTGATATGCACCCCATGACCTTGAACAATGTGGAACGTGGCGCCATATCCCTGACCACCATAAAATTGGTTCTTTATTACTACACTCTGGGTTACAACCCCGCTTGGATCCTTTCCGAGGACAACGAGTTTATTCCCAAGGACAATATCGGGGAAAATGTGGTGTACCAGAACGATGTCCAGGATGATTACAAAGAGTTGGAGTCGGCCGTTCTAGCTGCTTTGATGGAGTTTAAGAAGAAAATATGACCTGATGATATAGTCCCCTATAGCGCTAAAAGTCCTTTATTTGACATTAAATAAAGGGAAGCAGATAAGCCCAATAAAACGTTCTTTTTTTTACTGGGGGCCATTGTTAATTACAGCTATTATTCTTCGAAATCCCTTAAAAATGCCTTTCTTGCTATTTCAAGTTCATTATTTAATGTATTTCTAAATTCTTTTAATAATTTCGATGGATTAAATTCAGTCTTTACATTATTTCTAATTGCACATTGGCAATAGGCTTTAATAAAAGGATTTGAGAAATAATAAGTATTAGAATCTTTATTAAATCTTATTATTTCAGCCCTATTCGTTGTTGTGAGTTCGTCTAAATATTTTTTTAAGTTATTTCCTTTATAATTTTTATCGTTTAGAATAAAATTTTCTTTTACTTCGTGAAAAGTAATGTTTTCCTTATTTGAGATTAAAATAGCGTTTAGAATATCTGTGGGGTTTTCATTTTTTCTTTTATGAATAATCCTTGTGGCTGTTTCAAATACTGATTTGAAAGTATCTGAGTTTTCTTCTAAATATTCATCTAACGCTTCATCAAATGATTTCACATCAATTTTGGTTGGCCTTGAATCTTTATTTGTACTGAAAATTTTGTTTGATTCACAAACCAATAGTGCAAGTTGATGTGTAACTGCAGGCAACCCACTCGAATATGCAACTATTTTGTTTAAAATTATTTCTGGAAAAGTAATATTCAGGTATTTTTCGCCAGAAGTTAGGATTTCTTGGAGACTTTCATTGTCCATGAGAGGAACTTCAATTTCAGAAATTCTGTTTTTCATTTCTGAATCAAATTGAATTACCTCTCTAGCAGTATTTACTGCTCCTATAGCAACTATTTTAAGTTTTGGATAATCAACGGAACTATCCATGAAAACCTTCATTATTTGAGCTAAAAGCACTTTGTCTTCAGCCCTTACTTTGTGATAATCTTCTAAAACCCATAATTTCGATGATTCGCCAATGAATTTAGCTAGCGTTTGTGGTGTTATTGGTAGTTCGACAGCTTTTTTAGTACTTACTTTGTCGTTCTCATTTAACTCTGATGATAAAGAGGCTTTAACTCCGAAATAGGATGCACTTAAAGATCCTCCTAATTTTCCACCTTTGGTAAGGTCTTTTTGAGAAACATAGTATACTTCCAATTGATTGAAGGCATCCTTAACTATATCAGCTAATGTCATTCCAGACATACACCTAGTAGTGATGCTGTCAATTTTTTCCTCTTTTAATTTATTTGTAAGTAATGTGGTTTTCCCGGCACCAGAATAACCATAAATAATTATTTGTTTTCCTAGAGTGTTTAGTGCTCTCTTTAATCTTTTATTAATTGTAGTTCTCTCAACAAAGGTGTAGTTAGCAGGTTGACTAGGCGTGAATATTTCGGTAAGCTGGTAATATTTTTTTTTAGTCATTATTCTTAATTGTTACTCATGCAATGCTAATTTTCTTTGAATTTTAGAAAATTTAATTATCATTTTCAATATTTTGCATTTTGAAAATCAAATTAAGGATATAGAACGATCTTAAAAAAACCAGCAAAATAAAAATTATACAAACTATATTCGCATAGACTCCATATTCACAGTAATAACGTTCAAAGAATATGCTAAAGCCTAATGTAATAAACGAAACTATTAAAAGGGTTAAAACACCATTTTTTAGTATAATAACTGACTTACTGTAAAGAGGTGATGCTAAGAATATTTTAAATGAATTACTCTCCCCTTTTTTTCTCTTAGATTCAATACTATTCGATTTCAAAGTAAGAAGAATAGTTAAAATAGTGAGAATAAATCCTGAAATAGTTATTCCAATACCCGCTATTTCTTTAGACTCACAATCGAAATATAAATCGAAAATATCATTTTCCGTTAGATAAATTATACTCAAAATGACCAACACAATTATGATTAAATCATAGAGCAATGGTGATTTGTAATATTTATCTAATAAACTACTTTTCGACACCGATCTCCTTTTTTTCCGTTTTGTAAATATCGTACTTCTCCTTTATTTTATTGAATAAAATCTTATTGTCTAATTGACCCTTTTTTCCCTTTTTGTAAGGACAAGAGGTTTCGAGAAACACCTTTCCTCTAACCAGATTAAAATCATTCTCTATCCCATCAGAATCTTCGTACTCTAAATAAAAATCTTCAATATCCTCCATAACCTTTGTGTCATTAAGCACTGCAGTAAGAATTTTTTTCGAAGTACTCATCATTTTATAGTTCTTTTCTGCAACCAACTTTTTACCTCCAGTTTCTCGAAAAGACAAATCCACTCTTATGGACTTGGGGTCAGCAGTTTTAGCAAGAATTTGCATATTAGATATAAATGCGTCCTTCGTATTGTTAAATAGTGAGGGTAAATTCTCTGGTTTAGCTTTAAAACGAAATTTGAATATATTTACCATTGAATCAATAACGTGTTCAACAGATTTTTCCATTTCGACTTGTGCCTTACAGGCTTTAGAAATGTATAGAAATTTTCTTGAAGAAATTGTTCTAAAGTAATATTCAATATCTGAGATTTTGGGACCAAGACTATTATATTCACATAGAACTGTTGGATGTGTAAGTTTGGTCATATCAACATAGAAATTAGTTGATTCAACAAGTTCCTTATTCTTTAAGTCAATATTAGAAGATATGGTCATTTTTTCCCTGTCCAAGAATGCAGGCATTTTATCTCTAAGCAGTCCTATCTTACATTTAAACATTCTATCAGGATGGGAATATGAGGCTTGGGACACAAATAATTTTCTGGATTCAGCTTTATCCCGTGTTTCATGACGATCTATTATTATAAATCTCTGTTTTTCTATCCTATCCTCGTTTATTTTTTTGAAACATGATTTTAAAATTCCGAAACTTCCCATTTTCCCAACCTGCTGCTTATATGGTTGAAAAACTAAATCAAAAATGTGGAATTTTACATCTAAATAGTCAGACATGTAATTAGTTTGGTTTTAATTTACCTAATAAACGAAGGCTTCTTCTTTAAGAAACTATTTGTTGGCGATAGTAACTCAGTACTGATTTTGTCAGAAAAGTACGATATTAATATTTTTGGCAAACTGGTCTATATAAAATGAGAAATTAAACTTCAATCAAAATTGTTTACAATAAATCATAATCTAGTCTTTTTCATCTGAACTTCTCTTAGCAGCAGTGAAATAATTAATAATACACTTCACATTACACCTTTTGACCATGGTTTCAGAATTGCAGTTAAAATCCTTGAAATAGCCTTCAAAAAACTCAGACTCTTTACAAAATCCGCTTTTGCAAAGAGTCTGAGTCGATGAACGAACCACCAGTAATAACAGTTTAATTTATTACAAGTAAACAAAGATATATTTCACAATTGCTACTGATATACTTAAGTTGATTCAGCGACGAACAGGTATTTTTTGATGTTAGAGTCAGTGAACCCATCATGAGCCCATCTTGAGCCCATTGAGCCAATTATGAGTCCATTACCTTTTCAGCTTATAAACTGTACCGGCACCTGTTAGTCCGAACTTCTCAAATAGCTTAGATTGTTCGACCAAATCGGTCAGATCGCGTGTCGCCGTTGCCTTGGAAACATCAGACAACTCCTGATAATCGGAGTTTGAAATCTTTCCTTTTTCTTTTACGATAAGTACAGCTTTTATCTGTCTTGCGTTTAGTCCTAATTTTTCGAGATACTCCTTGTTTAGTATATCCTTTGAAATGGTCAATAGGAATCCGCCATCCCTTTCTATCATTTCGGGTTCGGGCAGTTCCGCCGCCCTACAGCTGTTGATGATCTTTATAGTTCCTCTACCCCATGCGTCTATATAGCCCCCTTTAAAAGCAACGTCAGCGATTATAGGGTTTCGCGGTCTGGAAGAATGCGGACGTCTCAAAGCTTCAAAGTTGAGGCCCGCGGGCAAAAAACCTTCGTTCCAAATACTGATTTTATCATTATAGACCCTCAATTGCACGGGGGCACCCATGAAATTTCGATGGACGATGGCGTTCAAGATCATCTCCCTTAAGGCGGCAACCGGATATTCCTCTTTTTCTATGCGGTGCATCCCTTCAAAACCGACCTGCTTTATGAGAAACTTTCGGTTCAATTGATTCAATATTTCGGGAACTATCGTAACCAAATTTCCTTCTACCGTTTCCTGAAATTTTAAATCGGTGTCATCTTCACCAAAACGTCCTATCTTGACAAAGGTGTTCGGGTAGAATTTTCCTGGATCTTTCCCAAAAAGTATGATTGCCGCCCTTTTGAGCTGTCCGTTTTCCGTTAATCTCAATTTTTCCAGAAGTTCTGGGATGGGAATCCCATCGCTCTCGGGAAGACGCCCTGCATTTTTGGCCGCCTTCAGATAGAACGCGATACTTTGTTCATCGATATCGTCGAATGTGGCGCGCTGTTCGATCACATCGCCCCAGGTCTTACCGGATTTGCCCAACAGGAATTCATTCAACGAGGCCCCTGTCAGTTCCTGTTTGGTACTACCGCTCCGGTAATAATATCTGCCCCTTAGCGAAATGGGCACGGAATAGGACGGCACCACAATTTCAATGAACTGGCTTCCATTCTCATCTAGAAGATTTACCTCAGCTGTAATGCCCATGAGATTGCGGATTTTATTGGGTATTTCATCCATCAAATTTTTGTAATCTGCAAGATGAACAACATTTCCGTCATCGTCCTTACCGATAAAAATGACCCCACCTTGAGCGTTTGCAAAGCCACATACCCATTTAAGGTAGTCGTTATGCCAACTTCTCTTATATTCGACATTGTGTTGTTCGGGCATTTGCATCGGTTTTTGGCAATATTCAAAATTTTGTTGCAAATTCAAGCTCAAATAAACATATTTCTTCCCTTAAATTTACCATAATCTGTCAGTTCATCCTTAAATCCGTTGAACATTTCCTCCTCTGTACGGCCGTTACCGCCCAAAAGCGCGCTAAACGCATAGATTCCTTTTCGCAAGATAGCAGCTTGTCGGTTGCTGATTTTTTGCTCGGAAACTTCCAATATCTTTTGGCGCAACCCGTTCCCCAAATGATCTTCCAATGGTTCCGCGGCCAGATTCGGACGAAGGCCTTCATAAACCATTACGTAGGCCGCCTTTCCATATAATTTTCTCTCTATCAAATAACTGAGCCATAGATTTCCGAGTTCGCCCCGTCCGCTCTCAGTTATACTTTCGATACCCTTTTTTTGTTGTTCTAGTACCTTGTCCAAATTATCGATCGACTTAAGACAGGCTTGGGTCTTCGGGGCGAACGGAATACCGATCGGATGTTTCGAATATATCGAGCCCAAATGTAGCTTACCTTCCTTTTGCTCGATATAAAATCCCTTTGCATTGAATAGTTCAATATAATCCACGGGCGATTTTTCATAATCGATATGGAACCGTTCCGCTGTTTTTATATATGCCCTTAAACTCGCAATCTCAAAACGTTTTCGATATTCATCGTTCATGGCCTGATACAGACCGGGCAATAATAACGGCAAAAAAAAGGAGGTTGCGTTCAGATTATCATCTTGGTTCTTTTCATCGCCGGCAAACATCTCCAGAACTTTTACACTTTGATCGATACATCCCGTGGATATATAGGACCCGTCCATTTTTGGAAGATTGAAATCTTCAAGGGATACTCTTAAGGAATGGGCATTGGAGTTTCTATAGGACAATACTCCACCGTTATATTTGAGGCCTAGTCCCTGCACCAGGTAAAAGGGAACACTATTGTTGATGTTAGTGTCGAACACCTTGTCTTCCAGTATTTTTCTAATTAGTACGCCCCGGTCCGCTAAGGTTTTAGCCTCCTTTTTTGTTTCCGTTTCGTTAAGTTCTCGCCGAACGCCCCCAAATTCTTCATGCAGCGCTCTTAATAACTTTTTTTCGTTGTTCCTATCGCAGTAATGCCCTATAAAGGAGAAGCGTTCGGAACGGGCCACACTTGGCATTAGGTCTCCGAGGTTTTTGACCATTGCAAATTCCGACAAAAGCATGTTCTTTTTTTCTGCGCCCAGATAGGACTTGCAGAAGCCATCCTTGATAAGCTTCTTTACTTCCAGTACGAACTGTTTGCCTTCCGTATCGATAAGGGTATTGCCGCTTTCATTGGCTGTCAGTCGGGGATGTTCCGCAAAATTGATTCGGGTGCTTATTTCGGAAACGCTGAGAACATATCCCGATTTGTCATAGAGGATGATATCCTTTAACTGCTTGTTCTTTCCGTACAGCAATTCGCAATCGATATTCTGGTAGGTTTTCAGCACGTCCGGCAAATCTTCATGCCCAATACTCTTAAAAAGATTGAAAGTGGTCAGCAACTGTTTTTCCAATCGCTTTTTGTGCATCGGCAAAAGCTTGGATTTCGAGTTCTTTTCAAATATGGCCGCAAGCTTCGGCCCGCTCAATTTTGGGTGGACGGTAGAACCGTTGATAAATTGGGTCCGGTACTTTTTTTGGTTGTCGATTCCATAGGCCACTCCTACCCTGCCGTTTTCGTTGGTCATCGTCCTCAATGCGATGTGGTAAGGTTCCAACAAGAAGGCTAGTTGATCAAAATTTCGGACTTTGTGCCTTTGGAGCATGCCGTTCAAAACGTCCTGCATATAGAATTTGGTGCCGTTGGAGTCATCTGCGGAAAACTGAAGTTCGGGCAGACGGTATCGGGGCAGTTCCCTATGGGACTTTGTTTCGGGGGACGGGGAAAGTCCGTAGGATTTTTCTAAGTGTTTCTGCGTAGCCACATTGCGTCTGAAATCATGTGATAAATTAAGCCTGGACCCATTTTCCATAATAGTCGTGGATACTATATGGATATGTTCGTGTCGGGTATCGTTATGCCTGACAACGACATAGGGCTGACCTCCATATCCCATCTTTTCCATATAATCTTGGGCCAGCTTATAGAAAGTACCGTTTTCCAGATGTTCCCCATGGGGAAGGTTGATAGTTATATGGGAATACCTTTGCGGGGATTCATGGCGTTGACCGAGGTAATGTAGAACATTCGCGAACAGTTTGGTATCCGTTCCGAACTCGGAATAGGTGTTCTTAAAGCCCAAAACCGTGCCCCCTTCCTTCCCGAACACATAGTTCAGTACGCCGTGTACACTTTCCCGATATAGGATACGAGCTATCATCTATGCCAGTTTTTCCTTCAGTAGTTCAAAAATTCTATTCAATAACAGGTTCGACCTTTCTATTTCGGCATCCAGCTTAGCGGAGGGGCTTCTTAGATTTTTGGAACGTGCCACCGTGACCAGTTGATTGATATTGGTACCGATCTTGTTGATCTGGTAAATCAGGTTTGCGGACATTTCCGGCAGTTTCTTTTCTTCCACCGTTTCCCGGTTCAATATCGTTCGCCGTAAGAACGGTCCGACCACACCTCTCCTGTCGTAATCTAGATCATACGATTTTAGGATACCTTTTATTTGTTCCAATTCGGTACTGTTGAACCTGAGCATGATTCTGTGTTCGCGCTTCCTATCGCCCAAAGCCTTCCTTCCACCTTTGTTTATTGCCATAATTTCCGGTTTTGACCGTTTTCACTTCGCAAGAAGTAGTAAGTTTTGAGCAGCTCAAAACATAACTTGCAAAATTCTTCGAATTTAAATATACTGAATTAATTCCGAATAGTTGATGATAAATCCTGTTGAACCAAACACTTGGGACAATGACTCATCTAAACTTTCTTTATAAAAGAACATTCGAGTAAAACGCGACAATTGAAAAATCATTTTACCGATTTGAGCACCGAATCCAGTATCGCCATCTTACGGAACGATTGATAAATCATAAACCCTAATTTAAAAGTTTGACGAAATCATTAACTACCGTGCGATGGCTGAAAAAAGCTTGTGGGGCCTTTTCGCCCCATATGCTTTTGCGCGGTCCGGTGGAGGCCAAAGATGCCGATAGGCCTCCTTGGCTTCCGCGGGACTTTAGGCTCACGGAGTATGATTACCGGCTGATGAGTAGTAAATTGGTATCCTTTTCAAACAGAAGCATATACAACGGTAATCGGGTTGAAGTGATATTCCTGATCGAAATCTTAAGAAAGTAATGGCGATTGCTCTGAGAACCGTGCGCTGTCAAAGAAAAGCTTGTGGGGCCCTTTCGCCCCATATGCTTTTACGCGGTCAGGTGGAGGCCGGGGATGCCGATAGGCCTCCTCGGCTTCCGCAGGACTTTAGGCTCACGGAGTATGATTACCGGTCGGTGAATAGTGAATCTTAATCCTTTTCAAACCGAAACACATCAAAATAGTAATCCAGCTGAAGTAATATACTTAATCAAAGACTTAAGAAAGTCATGGCGGTTGCTCTGAGAACCGTGCGCTGGCAAAGAAAAGCTTATGGGGCCTTTTCGCCCCATATGCTTTTGCGCGGTCCGGTGGAGGCCGGGGATGCCGATAGGCCTCCTCGGCTTCCGTAGGACTATGGCCGCCGCATCGAAGGTTTTCGTCCGAAATTAAATGGTATAAGGACTTATTGAAATTGGTTACAGTACTTCTATATTTTGCATAAACCGAGAAATCAAACTAGAATTCCGAGAAGCTATTCTTTCCTCAAAACATCATAAAAGGTATCCAAAAAACAATCTGCGTAAACCCATATGGGAACACCGCTTTTTTCATATCAAGCCATATCGGCACATATGGGTACAAAGAAGAATTTACTCTATAAAACACTGAAATTTAATTGATTATATCCCTTATATTTCAAAATAATTATTTAATTATTCAGGTGTTCAATTAAGTAATTAATCACCTAATTAATTACTTAGCTACGTAATTATCGAACTAAATATCCCATTAAATATGGAAACAAAGATCATCAGTATCGTCGGCGAAAAAGGGGGCATCGGTAAAACGACCCTGAATATTATTTTGGCATCCGAACTCGGATATGCCCGAGGAAAGAAAGTAGTGCTTTTGGACATGGACGACCCGCAATATTCCATTCATAAAAAAAGAAATCGTGAACTTCAGCTTTTGGAACCGGAGGAAAGGGGGCACAGAGAAATATATCCGATCGAGCCGGTAACCGTCGCCACCGTTCAAAAAACCATTCTAGAACATTATGGGCGGGTCGATTACATTATCATGGACCTTCCCGGCAGCCTCAATCTGGAAATGGTTAAAGGACTGTTGTACGTAGAACACGTCTTCATCCCATTTGGTCATGACGAACTGGAAATCGATAGTACCTCCAATTTCTACCTTACCCTGAAAAACAATTTTTTGGACAATGATCAAAGGGTACTGAAAAGCATCAACTTATTTTTTAACAAATACAAACTGGTCCGGAAAAACAGGTTTTCTGAGCTGCGCCGCCAGTTCAAGGATGCCAATATACCGATGATGGAAAGCGTGGTCAAGGATAAGATTATTTATAAGGAACAGTACCGCAATACCCTCTACCCTATCCCGGAAGGCAGGGAACAGGGGGAAAAGGAACTCAAAGGCTTTTTCGAGGAAATGGTACAACTATCGAATTAAAAAAGGAAACAACTATGGCAAACGGAAAAAAAATAAATACGCTCGACCTGATCCAGCAGATGACGAAGAAGAACAAAGAAACCATGAACGCGGTCGAAAACCTAAAGCGGGAACGTTCAAAAAGTGTCGATGCATCGGCAACAAAACAACATTTCGGGCCCGAAAGCGTTAGAAAAGAGGTCCGAACTCCTAAAGCAATCGATTCGGGAGGATCTGAATGGGGCAGACCCAAGAAACCAAAACAAGATACGCTAAAGCAGCTCAAGGAAGTATTGAACACAGATGCGTTCAGGGACGGTAAGGCCACGTTTACACTCTCCCTGAGCAGCGACTGTTTAGATAGGTATGAAAAAATGGCCACGGGAATTTCCTACAAATTGGGAACCAAGACCTCCAGGAACGATTTGATCCGTAAGGTGCTGGAAAATTTTATCCACGGAACGTACGAGAAAACAATAAAGGAAATCGACTTAAAATAATATAGAATTGACCTTCGACCCCAACATAATATGGTACATACTAGGCGGCCTTATCCTAGTTTGGTACGGGTATGTCATATTGGTACTGGTCTTCAACAAAAAACCGAAAAACAAAAAAGAATCAAAAATACTTGCTTATTTGCGTTTAAATCATATATTTGCGTATAAATCAACTGATGACGATTCCGATTTAGGAGCTGTACTCAACAGGATCGATGAAGTGGAAGACGCTTCAAAACTTCTGGAAGCTTTCAAAGAGGGTTCATCGGACGATAGTTCAAATTCCATAACTCGCAAAAATCATGAAAAACTCAAAGTCATCCGCAACGCGGATACGTCCGGGGAAGATCCGCCGCATCCCAAAACCTGAACTCCTTCTCCTATTCTTAATTCTGGTCAGCATCCCGATATGCTCCTATGGCCAATTCGAACAACTTTTGCAAGAAGCGCAAGATTTTAAGAACGATTCCAAAAGCCTATCACGGGAAATCGTGGACATCATCAAGATTATTGCAGGTGTCGCCATTGCCATTACGGGGCTGGCCTATCTCTACATCCGGGACCAACAGACCGATCTTGCCAACAAGCTCGGCAAGGCCATTATCGGTATTGCCATCTTTTTTGCGCTGATCGCCATCGGCGAGAAAATTGCCAACATCTAAATCTCCCGTCTTATGGAAAATTATCACATCCCAATTAAAAAAGGGCTGCAAAAGGATGTCCTATATCGGGGCCTCAAGGCAAAGTATATCATGTACTGCCTCTACCTCGGTGTGGCGGCCATCCTGTTCGGCCTTGTACTTTCGACTTTCGTCCCGATGCTTTTGGCCCTGATGTTGATTGTCATCACGATCGCGGTGGCATTCCTGATCCTATTGTTCTACTCACGGACGTATGGCGCCAACGGCTTCGTCAAGAAGCTGGCCGACGCTTCCAAACCCGATCGAATCAAAATAGTCCATCCGTTCGAAAATCTACTGTTATGGAAAAACAGGTAGCCCTTTGGGACGCGTTCCCCATTTACGGATATGAGGGACAATCGCTTATCGCCAAGGAAAAAGGCTGTGTGACCGTTCCCCTGAAATTACAATTGCCCGAGGTCTTTACTTTGGATGCAAGGGAATATACGGTACTACAGGAACTGTTCTTCAGCATCATAAACGTTCTGGGACCCAACAGGCTTTTGCATCGACAGGATTTTTTTCTACAGGAAAAATATAGGCCCATATCCCAAAGGTTGGAGGGCGATATGTTGGAACGTGCGAACGAAAAACATTTCGACGAACGGCCCTATTTGCTAGGTAGCCACTATCTGTATATCAGTATCGTTCCCAAAAATTATATGAGGTACAGTTCTAAACGGGCGAACTCGTTTTTAAGTAAAAACCGTGACTGGTACCTGAACAATACGGTTCCCGAGGATTTCATCGACACCGATGTTCTAAAGGATTTCGAGGCCCAAGTGGAAAGTGTCAACAATCTCATAAACTCGACGGGACTGATCAAATCCGATATTTTGGATTACGACGCCCTGTTTTCCGCCAATGGGCTGTACGCCAAATACTTTGGCCTGACCGAGAAAAATGCCGGTATGAAAGATGTCGATTTCGGAAACAATACCATTCAGGTCGGAGACAAACAGTGCGGATTTTTCACCGTAGAAAATTTGGACCAGTTTACAAAGGCCCATATCGGTACGCACGAAATATACGGTAAGTTCACGACACGGCACAACCATTTTCCCATCGGCAACCTTTTTTCATTGGGATTCAAGGTTCCGCACGAACATATCATCAACCAATATATCCACATACCCGATCAGGAAAAAGCAGTGGCGGGCCTACGGAAAAAGGCCAGAAGCTTTCAACGGTTCGGTACGGGAAAAAAAGACGATAGTAACTCCATTTATGCCGATCAGATTCACGAGTACACCAGGAATATTCTTGAAAACCATAAGGAAACGGTTTTCTATCACCTGAACGTTTTGGGTTTCGCGGACGAACGGGCCAAGAAAATGGAAATGGAGAACTCCA
This sequence comes from Pricia antarctica, assembly GCA_011050085.1. Lineage (GTDB taxonomy): Bacteria > Bacteroidota > Bacteroidia > Flavobacteriales > Flavobacteriaceae > Pricia > Pricia antarctica_A. The sequence goes on from DRGL01000074.1 coordinate 12,992, forward strand.
TTTCCGCTGCGTTCAAAAAATTGAAAATCAATGCAAAACAAAATACGATAGACCGGAAGAACCTATTTTTTGCCGGGGTTCCCGGTAATGCCATCGGTATCCCCTCGGATATGTTCATGCCCATGCCCAGCGATATGGCCGCCTCCCTGCTCTACTGCGAAGGTGGCTACAGGGATGCCACAAAATCGTTGGACGGAATCCGCTTGGTAGACCGGATCTCGGGCCGGCCTCTTTCGGTCAGCATTTACCGGGACCCCTAGGAGAAGGATTGGATATTCAATCGCGGCATGTTGGTCGCCTCCGGATCCGGTGGCGGCAAGTCCTATTTGGCCAACCACTACTTCGCCTCCGAACTCCGGCAGGGCGGCGAGGCCATTATTATGGAGGACGGCAACTCCTACGATAAGTTGACCGAAGTATTCAATGGGGTCATACTGCAGCACGATGACGAACGGCCGTTCACGTTCAACCCCTTTCTTCTGGACGGGCACGATGTCGTAGAGACCCCGACCTTGGGCAAGGGATTAACAGAGGGCAAACTACTATATCTCATCACTTTGCTGAAATTGATCTCGGGGGACAAGGGCAATACCAACGACCCTGAGGTTACCAATACGGTCCTGGAGGTTTTGGTGACCGGATACTACTCGGCCATGTGGAGCATCGAGAACCCGATATTTAAATTCGATACGTTTTTTGAACATTGTAAGGCCTATATCGGGTCTTTGGTAAAGACAAAGGCCATTCCACGAAAATCTTTCGACCCCAATGTTTTCCTTTTCATTTTAGAAAAATACCAAGCCGATGGCCCGAGGGGCAACCTATTGAACGAAGAGGACGATAGGATCTCAGGTTTAAGTGATGAAAAGCTGGTGTACTTCAAATTGGGGAAACTTATAGACAACGAACTGCTTTTTCCCATTACTGCATTGATGATCATGGACATCTTCAACAAAAAGATGCACGATCCCACCAAGCTGTCCATCAACAAAATATTGGCCGTGGACGAGGCATGGAAAGCCCTTGAGCGACCTGAACTTACGCCCTACTTCAACAGTCAGTCAAGAATGGCCCGAAAACTGGGCGGCCAACCTATATTCATTTCACAAAAGGTTGATGATTTTACATCCTCCAAACTCATCAAGGACGCCATTGTAGTCAATTCCCATATAAAGGTATTCCTCGACATGCGGGACTTCGCCCAATCTTTCGATAAGATCCAATCCATCATGGGCCTAGGGGAAAAACAAAAGCAACTGATCCTTTCCCTCAACAGGGATATCCCGAAGGACAAAAAGTTTCGAGAAGTCGCTATCTGTTGGATGGACAGGGTAAAGGTGTACGGTGTGGAAACCTCTTTGGAAGAAAAATGCATCTATGAGACCAATCCCACGGAAAGCGGCAAAATTAAAAAATTATACAAAAAGAACCATAAAAAATGGGAGCTGACCGCAAAGGCCTATGCCTTTGAAAACGCCCCGAAGAACTAAAATTATGAAAGGTACACTACTCTTCTATTTATGCTTGTCCCTGCCCCTGGCAATTATGGCACAGATACCGGTTACCGACGTTGCGACCAATGCCAGCGTCGGAATGGTCAACAGCCAATTGACCAGCATGAACATACAGTTAAAAGTGGTCAACAAGAATCTGGTACGGCTGATCAACTTGATGGAGAAGAACAATAACGACACCTCAAAATCCAGAAAGATCCTAAAGGAGGAACTGGAAGCAAAGAAAGAGGCCCCGGCCTATGTGACAGGTTCTACGGATGTCGCCATGACCATCGAACTCAAATCAAAGATTTTGGAAGCTTACCGAAGTTCCAAAAATACGGTCCAAAAACTGGAATATCTCCAACGCAGGGAAACACAGGAATTTCTCGGTTTTGCGGCACAGGCCATCCTCGAAACAAAAATCTGTTCAAGCAATGCAATGAAATCCTGAATACCAAGGCCATTATCCTTCCGGAGGAAAGACTGAAGAAAGTGGACGGTATCAACATTAAACTGGAAAGCATACTGGACGGCCTCATTACATATAACGATAGACTGTCAAGGTCTAATGCCTCCAGAAAAGCGAGATACACAATGATAAGTTTGAACAAGGATTAAACTGGAACCATGCAGATAACCGATAAGGGAATACGGGAAACGGTCAACGAAATTTTCGACCAATATATTATCGACGCCTTCGAAGTGGTCGACCCCACGGTGGGTATCGGGCAACAGTTCGCCTATATCGGTGTCGCCCTTATCGCCTTGGGTACATTTCTGAACGAGAACAAGAGGGCGGACCTGTTCGCGTACCTGCGATGGGTGCCCCTTGCCATTCTGTTATTGAACTATAAGGTCGTGACCATGACCATTCTGGAATTTTATCAGGGTATCGGCAACTCTTTTAAAGCGAACGACATTTCCTGGGATATACTCCAAATAAAGATCCTCGTTGCCCAAATGCGGGCCTTCGAAGCGGAGGACGGAACATGGAGCCTTTTGGCCCTCGATCTGGAAGGACTTGCTTCAATTGCCTTTGGATCCATGACCGCTGTTGTAACGGCGATCGCATCGATCATATCGGCCGTTGTATTTATCGGTATCAAGGCGATGTCCGTAATCTATCTATTCGTACTTATCGTATTCGGGCCTCTGAACATCGGTCTATCGTTCATTCCCGCACTGTCCGGTATGTGGAAGGCCTGGCTACAGAAGTTCATGAGCGTATGCCTATGGATACCCATGCTATACCTTATCGACAATTTCATGCTGAACATCCTGGACAATCTCATTAGGACACTCCTATATGAAGGTGAAGCCAACTTGGGCCTGGTGTTCACTAGCGCACTCCTGATGCTGATGAACGTTTTCGTATACCTTAAGGCCCCGGTACTGTCCAATTTTATCGTTCAGGGCATGAGCATAGGCGCCGGGCAGTTGAAGGACAGGCCGAAACACTATGCCAAGAAAGCGGCCCGGACCGCGGTAGATGCCAAGACGGGCGGAGCTACCACAGCGGTGCGTACCCTGATACAATGACCCGTTCAACGAAAATATCGGATTTTCAACGGGGGCGGTACAATAGACGAAGGGCAAAAAATTAACTAAAATTAACACATGAACGGTAATTATAAGATTTTCAACGATTTAAACAAGATTCGTAGCAATAGCGTCAGGGTGCTGTACCTATCTTTGGTTCTCACGTTCGTAACCACATCCCTCAACATCTACTATACCTACAGGACGAACGAGAGTGCCAGGAACAATTTTTATCTGCTCGACAGGGGCCAAAAATTGGCCGCGGTCCGGATAAAGGACCACAAGCGGGCCGTGGATATTCTATGCGAAGGCCATATCGCCAATTTCCATGAACTGTTCTTTGCGCTGGAACCCGATCTGCGCCATATCAAAAGGAACATCGAGGGCAAGGCACTATATATAGGCGACCATTCGGTGCAGCGGTTGTACAACCGGCTGATCGATCAAAATTATTACGAGGATATCGCCAAGAGCGGATATTCGATAGAGGTAGAAATGGATTCGGCCTATGTGGACTATGCCAGCTACCCTTTTCCCTTTAGATTTTGGGGAAAACAAAGGATTTTAAAGAACGGCAATGCGGAATACCGAAACCTCAGCAGTACGGGATATCTGGTCGAGACAAAATCGACCCCCAATAACCTGAACGGCCTAAAGATAATAAGGTTCAACGTCAACGGTAACGAGGATCTGTAACGACCGAGAAATGAACGGCAACATCGAAAAATTGAATATTTGGATACGGCGACACAAACTGTTCGCCTTCTCCGCCCCGATCATCGCATCGTTGGCGGTGTTCTTCGTTGTGACCAGTATCCGTTCGATGGAAGATGGGAACCGGCCGTCCACGAAGGAAGGTGCATATAACAATACGCTTCCCGGCCAGAAGAAAGAACTGATCGTCACGGAACCGCACGACATCTATAAAAAGTCACAACGGGATTCCTTGGCCGCCCTAAACCAAAAGGGACTTTTCAAAAGCATACTGGATACCAAAAGAGAGAACGACTCATTGGAGCGGATGTTGGAGGAACTCGATAATTTTTCGTTTGAAGAAAGGGAGGACGAAGCCAATAGCAATATGGAGTACAAACAAAATTCCAAGCCCCGGGGCACCGAATACGCGTCCAAAAAAACCGCTGCCCGGGAAAAATTGGAGTATCGGAACCTATTGATGCAGGCAAGGAGCGAACGCCTGTCCCAAAGTCAGGACTATTCCGCGCCCTATTCGGAAACGTCCCCCGAATCATCGGCCGCTCCGATATGGATCGAAGCGGCCATCTATCGCGATCAGTTCGTTCTCCCAGGGGATCGGGTCACGCTTATCTTGAGTGAGGACGCGTATTATCGGGGAAAGCACTTTCCGAAGAACACCTTTGTGTATGCCGTTGCCAACATTCAGGGCCCAAGGGTCATATTGGAGGTGACCAACATCGATAATGTACGGATGGGGCTGATCGCCATAGATCAAGAGGACGGCATGGCAGGACTGCACAATAAAAGGGCGGGCGAGCTGTTGCACGAGTTCAATGCCGATGCCCGGCAACAAGGGATGGACGAACTATCTGAAGCGGTAGGGGCTTCCATCGAAATTCCATTGGCGAAAAATCTCATGCGCTCTTTCGGGAACTATTTTACGAAGAAAAAATACAAACAGAGGGACAAGATACTATTGGTCAACGGCGATCGGGTGTTCCTGGTACCAAAAACCTAGACGGATGAAAGGAAAACTATTCTTCATATCGTTTTTTTTGCTGACCTGCGCCTGTGCAGGGCAAGCCTGTAGCGATACGCTCGAAGTATCCAGAAAGTACAAGACCATCCTGATCTTTCCCGAGGATATTTCGGAAAGTATCATCGGGAACGATTTTGGGTTTATAGCGGACCTGCCCAAGGCCAAGGGTGGCAAATTCAACGGAAGGATCCTGAAGCTCTACTATGACGAGCTGGCGACCGAAACCGAAAATTTCACCAACCATACCGTCATTACCGAAACGGGCAACGTATACGACTTCATCCTAAAGCTGACCGAGCGCCCCAAAAAGCTCACATGGTATATCCGACCGCAGAAGGCCATTACGAACATCGATGGAAATCCAAGGTCAAACGATCCGCAAAGTCGGGTGGTCGACTCGAGCGACGTAAGAGATAACCAGGTTGTACGGAACGAAGAACCGATTCCGAAACCCAATGGCCCTCAAGATAATTCCATCAAAAGGGCCACCAAAGAGCTCTACAAATCCGACCCTTTGGAATATTACCGTCTCCGGTGTTATTATATGCAGTTCGACAAGGCCAAAATAGGTAGATATTTCGGGAGGACCGACAACGTGTTCCTATGGCTCAAAGGGGTCTATTTCAACGAGGACGAACTTTATTTTCAGTATAGGGTCGAGAACGGGGAAGGCCTCGATCTGGACATCAATTTCATCAAGCACCAAATAGCGACCAACTATAAAAATAGCAGTAGTAACCAAAAATTGAAACTGGAACCGGTATTTGTTTTCAAACGGCCCCGGACCGTGGCCGGTAAAAGCTCGAACCATTTTGTGGTAGTCTTTAAAAAATTCGCACTGGACGAAAAGAAGGAAGTGGTCGTGGAACTGGACGAGGAATCCGGTAACCGCAACCTTTCACTGATTATCGGATATGAGATCATCAACAACCCCATACACTTTTGAGCATATGAAAATCACGACACTGTTTTTATCGCTATTTACGATATGTATGTCACATGCCCAAAACGGCAATTACGCTTCCTCCGTGGGTCTGAGCGGCGGATACGCGGAGGACGGTTTCGGGATAATGGCCACCTACAACTACCACCTGAGCCGTGACCGCTATGCACAATTGAGCGTATTCGCCGCCGTTGCCGAGGACAAGGGCTCCTTCGATATTCCCTATAACATCTTTACCGTACAGCCCGGATATTTTTTCAAGGTTTTGGAGCAAAAGAACTTTAAGAAATGGGCCGTAAATCTCGGAGGTGGGGCAATCATCGGATACGAGGTAATCAATAATGGCAAAAGTCTGCTGGATACCGGTGCGATAATAGACGCAAAAAGCCAGTTCATCTATGGAGGATTTTTGGGACTTGAGGGTGAACTGACCCTTAGTAATAATTTCTCCCTGTTGCTAAAGGCGAACGAATTTTATCATATCAACAGCGACATAGGAAATTTCTATCCTTATGCCGGACTTGGGTTACGCTACTTTCTATTCTAAATCAACTGAAAATGAAAAGAATATATACTCCGACCAAGGTCGCCATGGGAATTCTGGCCCTTATTTCAATATGTATCATCGCGTGTAGCAAAGATTTTGAGGACGTAATCCTCGATGATTTCGATTTCAGCTTTTCGGAGGAACATCCGGATGGCAGCTTTGTTTTTGAAAAGGCAAGAACCGTTTTCACCTTGGTGCCGGAAAAGGAAATTTCCACGGTGGATTACTTCATGCAGTTCTCGTCCGAAGAAAAAATGGGATATTTTCTGTCCATGGAAGGCGATACCATTAATGAAAGGGATACCCTGAACATAAGTGAAAGAACATGGGCATACAACTACGTGGCCATAGATACGGGCGCGCATAAAATCAAGTTCACGGCATGGGACTCCAACGCCAGGACAAAAGAACTGGAACTTCTTTACAGGGCCGAATATGCCAGCTTCAGCTTTCTGCTCAATAAGGGGGTCGACGAATTTATAATCAATTCAAAAAATCCCGTAAACATTACCCTATTACGGGACAAGGAAACCGAAGGGCCGGCGGGCAAGGGAAATTTCGAGGTGAGCTATCAGATCGAGAACGGAACGGGCAAACTTTATTTAGGGGATTCCATTTACGATGCCGGTAGACCTTTCGAATTGCCAAAGGGCATTTCCGAACTTAAATACCTTCCTGAAAATCTGGGCGAACATAGGCTTACGGTAAAGGCGCAAGCGCCCGATGGGGCAATTTTGACCCAAGAATTAATCCTTACCGTACTAGATTTGGATTTTAGTATCAATGCAACAGCTTCATCAACAAAAGTCGAGCTGGACACCAATCTGGCCATCGCCATAGACTTGCGGACCGAGGACGAGGAATCGGATGTGTCCTATGAAATATCACATGCTTTCGCTTCTTCCAGTGAGGGAAGCGGCACTGTCAGGGACCATAATGGTGGCGTGATGGAACCAGGCCAATTTCGCGCTATAGTTCCCGCTGCATATAATTATACCTTCACCAGCACGGAACTGGGAAAACGCAAAATTTATTTTGACCTGCGAGATTCCAATGGACAGATCAAAAGAGATAGTATCGAGGTAGAGGTCGCCAATATACCCTTCACTTTTTCCGGGAATTCCGAAAGCAATTCGGTATTCAAAGAGGAGAAAACGCAATTCAATTTTAACCTCAGATCAAAAGGGAACACGGAGAATATTGAATACATTTTGACCTATGAAATTTTGGAAGGTAACGGACTAATTACCGATGGGAATGACAAAACGTTGCAGAACTCAACGGAATACCCCGTAGAACTGGGCAATTTTTCTTTCTTCTACTATCCCGAAAGCGTAGGCTCACATCAAATTTCTTTTTCGGTGGTCGATAACTATGGACAAGAGGTCGAACCGGTCGTTATCGATGTCGAAACTAAGCTGAACGATTTTACCGTTATGCTCACTCCTTCCAAAACCACTGAATTCGTCAATATCCCCGTGAATATGATCATCGATATCGATGAAATACCAGAAGGTGCGGACGATAGTTATGAGGCATTTTATTCCTCCGTAGGGAACAGTTCGTTACGGGTAAACGGCACCGAGTACGGTCCGGGAGATAAATTTTCATTACGGCCAAATACAAACAACGTAGTCTATACCGGTTCCGAAGCCGGTCAACATGATATCGTGCTTAGCGTAGAATCAAGTGCCGACGTCACACATACGGCAAATATTTCCATTGGGTATGACCAAGTAGACTTTTCATTTACCGGGGGAAGCCAAAAAACCGATATCTCCGTTGGTGAATTCACTTCTTTGAACTTCAATATTTCCCAAACAGTAGGGTCATCGGATTATAGTATGAGGTTTACATCGAACGGTAATGCAAAAATAAAAAACGAGAACGGCACCTTAGTCAGTGCGGGCAACATCTATGACGTGCCCAGGGGCAATTTTAATTGGAGCCTAGAGGGCACCGATGAAACGGATGTCTCCATGACATTTTACGTGCTGAACGATACCGGTCTTGAAAAAACAGTGGCTCTCTTGATAGGCGTAACTGCAAAAGATTACAACTTCACTGCCACTGCATCCCAATCACAAGCCGATACCGGTGAGGCCGTTCCCATAAACTTCAATATAACGGAAGCGGGCATCGGAGGTGATTCGTATGTGATGTATTTCTCCTCCGGAAATTCCAACGGAAGTTTTGAATATAACGGCGCCACTTATTCTGCAGGACAGAGCTTTAGTGTTCCAGTAAGTTCCTTCCAAGGTCGTTATATTGGTAGCTCCGCCTCTAGTCACAACGTACAGTTCACGACGCGGTCATCTTCGGGCGTTGAGAAAACCAATCCTGTATCTATAGCGGTAACACCGAAAGATTATGATTTTATGGCCAATGCCACCCAATCCCAAGCCGATACCGGGGAAAGCGTCGCCATCAACTTCAATATTAACGAACTGGGAACTGGCGGGGATACGTATACCCTTAATTTTTCATCCGGTTCCAATGGAACCTTGGAATATGGTGGTAGAACATATACGCCCGGAATAGCATTTAGCGTACCCATTGGTACTTTTCAGGGGCAGTACACCGGCACCTCATCCTCAAGACACGATTTGGTTTTTACGGCACAGTCATCTTCAGGGGTTGAAAAGACAAACACCGTTGCTATAGAAATCACACCGAAGGACTATAACTTTACCGCCACCGCTACTCAATCTCAGGCCGATACCGGCCAACCGGTTCCGATTAACTTCAATGTTACCGAACTTGGCCTTGGAGGTGATACTTATGAAATGTCATATTCATCCGGTGGTTCGAATGGTAGTTTTCAATATCAAGGTACCACTTATGCGGCAGGCGAAAGTTTTGGCGTTATCGTAGGTTCCTTCCAAGGGGATTATATAGGCTTATTGTCTTCCAACCATAGTGTGAACTTCACTATTCGTTCGTCATCCGATGTACAAAAAACGAACGCCGTATCCATAGACGTGACCCCAAAGGATTATGAATTTACCGCCAACGCGACGAGTTCACAGGCGAATACTGGGGAAACCGTAGACATCAATTTTAACCTCAATGAATTAGGTACTGGGGGAGATAGCTATATCATGGTCTATTCTTCCGGAGGATCGAACGGTGCTTTTGAATTTCAAGGAAGGATATATACACCCGGAGAACAATTTTCGGTCCCGGTCGGAACTTTTTTCGGAAAATATACGGGTACGTCGGAATCAAATCACAATATTGAATTCACGGTTCGTTCCTCTTCCCAAGTCGAAAAATCCTCTGACATTACTATTCGTTACGATAAATATGAAGAACTGTTCGGTCTTACAACCAGTCCTTCGTTTGTGGATAAAGAAGAAGGTCGACCATTTCCAATAGGAGTGGTTACCAATGCCCCTGCTGGTCATGACGCTTCAGTCACTTATGAACTTACATTTAGCTTTAGCGAAAGCAGGGCGGGTTATGTATCTTATAATAACCAAATTTATAACGAAGGCGAGCTTATTCCTTTAATATACGGATCAAAATCGTTAGAGTTTACAGCCAAGACCGATGAGAGCTTCACGATAGATTTTCGGGTGGAAAATTCCACTGGAATTTCACAAACTGCAAGCGAATCGATTACTATGCTGAAGAAGCCAAAAATCGCCGCAAAAGGAGAAAAACATAATATCGACTGTGGTGGGTTCAACGGTTGCGACTATACGGTGCGAATATACACCTGCTTCGATGTCAACTGCTCAGAAGCCTATAATGGGGCCAGTTTACAACAGGTTGAAATTAGGATATACAACAGAGAGGATAAGAGATGGGATACTAAGTTATTCAATTACAACGATGCTCAAGGGTCTGGTGTCAATCGTTATTTTGAACTTGAGGAACAACCAAGCGAAGGGAAGCTAAAATATCTAGATCAGCCTTATGAAGTGCGGGTCAGGGATACCAATGACCAGTGGAGCAAGGCGATTACCGGGAACATAATAAGGGTTTAATTTTCACACAAATGATTGTCATCAACCCTTTTTGTAGGTAATAGTTACAACTACATCTTCACCTCCTAGGTTATCACTAGTTTCGATTTCAAGTCTGGATTTGGTAAGTTGGATTATGCGCATTTCATTTCTGTTATCGAACTTTATTATAGAATTGTCTTCAAGACGGTAGTTGTCTTCCTCTATTGTAGAAAAAGGGTCTTGATCATCGCATGCCAAACCATTTTCATTAATCGAATAGCTTCCACCACTTTCCGACCCCATTTCCGTGAAAAAGGTCAGGTTATCTTTTAAACATTGTCTTATTTCTTGGGTATTGAATAAATCGATATTTACCGTTCCGTCGCCGTCAATGTCGATAGCTTTATCGCTCATGATTGCCTCATACTTCCATTGGCCCAATAAGGCCTCCGCCCTATCCGATTCCGTAACTTTATCATCATCTTTATTGCATGCGGTGAAAATGAAAAGAATCGGGATTAGAAAAAATCTTGTTTTAAATATCATTTGACTTGAATTATAGTTGGTTTATAGTAGTTTATAAAGACAAACTTATCTATTTAAACAGAAAATTACCTTGATAATTGTGTGTTGGCAGAATAAATGCAGGGATTGCTTTTTCCGCCTTCTTATCTAATTAAACGTTTTGGCGAAAATTAAAAAACTGGCGACTTAAAGCTGGCGGGGGCAGGTCGCCTGCTAGGGAAATTTCAGAGTAACCGGTTTTTCAGTTTCTATATGAAAATGGGTAAATCAAATTACACTAATAACAAAGGCTGAGGCCAATTTATTCCGGGAAAACTAAATTCATAACAATAGCAAGATGGGGTGTAGCGGAATATTCCATTCCAAAAATACATTCATTTGGAATACAATCCTCCGATATTATTTGAATTAATTCAATACTCTTATCCTCCAACTTATGCGTATATATTTCCCATAAAAATTTGATAATACGGCACAGCATGATTACTCGTCACCGCTTGTTATACAATTAATAGTGCCACCGTACAAATGCTTCCATGGCCGCATAGCGCGCCAAGCCCAACGTATCATAAAAGTCTGCAGTTTCTTTGTTTCTATCTTCGGCCCGTTGCCAAAATTCACGGCTATCGGAACCTTGAAAAACTACCCCGTCCTTTTGAGACTGGTGTTTGAATATACCACGTCGTTTTTCTAGTACCTGATCGGGACCCATCGGTACGGCCATCTCGATTTCATCGATACCCCATTCCTGCCAGGCACCTCGATACAGCCAGACCCAACAATCTTTCATGAAGGGTTTTGATTTCAATCGCCGTACGGCTTCGAAAATGGCATCGAGACAGACTTTATGTGTACCGTGCGGATCGGCCAAATCTCCTGCCGCATATATCTGATGTGGCTTTATTACTTCTATGAGCGCCATTGTCAATTCTATATCCTCCTCTCCTACCGGGTTTTTCTCGATCTTTCCCGTTTCGTAAAAAGGAAGGTTCATAAAATGGATCTGTTCGTCTTGCAGGCCAACAAAATAACTGGTCGCCCGCGCCTCCCCCTTTCGGATCAATCCCTTGATATAGCGGACTTCGGGAATATCGATTTCGCTGGCTTTTTTGTTTTTTAGGAATTTCAACGCTTTAGTATAAATTTTTTCCGCCTCTTTACTTTCGATACCGAACCGGTCATTGTAATCGACTACAAAATTTGCGAAACGAAGGGCCTCGTCATCGGCCACGGCAATATTTCCGGAAGTCTGATAAGCAACGTGTACCTCATTGCCCTGCTCGTGCAATCGCTTAAAAGTGCCGCCCATACTAATGATGTCATCATCGGGATGGGGACTAAAGATCAAGACCCTTTTCTTGGCCGGTTGTGCCCGTTCCGGCCTTTTGCTGTCGTCGGCGTTCGGTTTTCCGCCCGGCCAACCGGAAATCGTATTTTGTAGCTTATTGAATATTTCGATATTGATGTCGTAAGCCGGGCCGGAATCGGCCAAAAGATCGCTCATGCCGTGTTCGATATAATCGGCATCGGTCAGCATCAAAATGGGTTTTTTCACATGAAGTGCCAACCCCAAAACGGCCTTGCGGGTCATATCTTCCGTCCATTCCACTTTTTCCACCAACCAAGGTGTGTTGATGCGGGTCAATTTTCGGGAAGCCTCTTTGTCGACTACGAAAACTGCGTTGTTATGCTCCTGCAAAAAAGAGGCCGGTACTTTATTGGTTACCTCGCCGCCTTCAACGGAAGCTCTAATTATATTCGATTTGCCTTCGCCCCATGCCATCAGGATGACCCTTTTCGCCTCCATGATTTTTTTGATTCCCAAGGTAATGGCCGTTCTGGGGGTGTTGTTCAAACCTGAAAAATCCTTGCTGGCGGCTACCCTGGTTATATGGTCCAAGGCTACCAGTCTTGTTCTCGAATTCTGTAATGAGCCAGATTCGTTGAAACCGATATGTCCGTTACCACCGATTCCGAGGATCTGAAGGTCAAGACCACCTACTGCCTTGATTTTGGCCTCATAGTCATCGCAATAGCCTGAAATTTTCTTTTTGGGAAGCGTACCATCGGGTATGTTGTAGTTCTCGGGCAGAATATCGACATGGTCGAACAACAACTCTTTCATAAACCGGACGTAGCTGTGGATGGAATCTGGTTCCATGGGATAATACTCGTCCAAATTAAAAGTGATAACGTTCTTAAAACTCAACCCATCCTCCCTGTGCATACGTACCAATTGGGCGTAAAGGCCTTTGGGTGTGGAACCGGTAGCAAGGCCCAATACACATGACTCCTTCGTTATTTGTTTTGCCTTGATCAAATCGGCTATTTCACTCGCTACCGACTTGGACGCCGCGGATGAATCCTCAAAAATCACGGTGTCGATATTTTCAAACCTTTTTTCGAAACCTGTGGCTTTGTCAATTTTACTTTTTAACATCTTGATACGTATTTATTTTGGGTTGAATTATATGAGTTGTACATTACATCAGTTGTTTCTTCATGTTGTTCCAGACCTTGGCCAATAAAAAGCCTGCAATTATTGCAACTACCGTAAGGCCAATTGCCAAAGGGTAATTTCCGTAGATCCAGTTACCGGTAGCGAACATGCAGCCATAGACCAGAACACAGCCTATAATCATTGCTAAAATTCCAGCAGGTACGGGCCATTTTTTATTTCCCACGACAATATCGGCGTCCTCATCATGGGCATCATCGATGACTTTTTTCCATCCGGGCCCTCCGGGTTGTGTTTTTTTATAAAAGCTGTACAGCACATCCTTTTTTTCCGGTTTCGTTAAGAAGGTAGCGGCAAGCCATACGATAGTGTTTATTAGCACGACGAACAATATTCGGGACCATGCCGAAAAAACACCTTCGACCAATACCCCCGATAGGTCAGTATATCCGAAAAGTATGCCTCCCAATGGGGTAACGGTCAATGTAAGGCTGACAATGGCGGCCATAAACATGACCGATATTTCGCTCCATGAGTTGATCCGCCACCAAAACCATCTTAGAATGTAAACTAGACCGGTACCGGCGCCGAACTCCAAGAGAATATCGAAAAGCTGCTTGGCATTGGTCAAAAGCAGGGCGAGCGCGGCCCCGGCCACCATCAATACTACCGTAGAGATCCGGCCGACATTGACCAGTTCCTTTTCCGATGCCTTCTTGTTTACCTGTTGTTTGTAAAAATCATTGACTATATAGGAGGACCCCCAATTCAATTGGGTCGATACGGTACTCATATAGGCGGCGCCAAGCGATGCAAGTACGATACCTAATAATCCACTCGGCAGTTTGGTCAACATGGCGGAATAGGCCAAATCATCACCTAACTTGCCTTCGGGTATGTGCGGGAAAGCCTCTTGTATACTGGCGATATCGGGGAAAACCACCAGGGAAGCCAAAGCCACCAAGATCCAAGGCCAAGGGCGTAATCCGTAGTGCATGATATTAAAAAAAAACGTCGAGGCAATGGCATGATTCTCGTTTTTGGAAGCCAACATCCGTTGGGCGATATACCCTCCCCCGCCCGGTTCCGACCCCGGGTACCAAGAACTCCACCACTGAACCGCCAACGGTACGACCAAAATGGACATCAAAGCTTCGGTATCCGAAAAGTCGGGAAGAATGGATAGTTTGCCAGCAACGTTTTCATGGGCTATCAAATTGGCCATACCACCGACCTCCGGAATATTGACCAAATAATATGCGGCCCCGACCGCCCCGCCGATAGCCACAAAAAACAATACGAAATCGGTATATACGACTCCCCTAAAGCCACCGACCGCACTGAAAATAACGGTAATGATACCGCCGCTCAAAACGGTTTCAATGGGCGTCAGCCCTAGCATGATACCCCCAATTTTGATGGCCGCCAAATTAACCGCCGCCAAAGTTATGATATTAAAGAACAGGCCGAGGTATATAGATCTGAATCCCCGTAAAAATCGGGCCGGTTTGCCACCGTATCTCAGTTCATAGAATTCCATGTCAGTTAGCACATCCGACTTACGCCATAATCTAGCGTACACGAAAACAGTCAATAGGCCGGTGATCAAAAAACACCACCATATCCAGTTACCGGACACCCCGTTATTCCTAACGATATCCGTTACCAGATTAGGGGTATCCGTTGAAAAGGTGGTTGCCACCATAGAAAATCCTAAAAGCCACCAAGGCATTGTACGTCCCGATAAAAAGAATTCCGAGGTGTTTTTCCCGGATCGTTTGGAAACATAGATTCCGATAAAAAGGACGATACTAAAGAAACCGATAATTAGGCCATAATCTAAATTGCTAAGAGATATCATTTTTTAGGTTTACAGGTTGGTGATTTTACGAAAATCATTTTACTCGCTTTATCACCAATTCAGATCCGTATAATGTTTCTGCAAATATTCCTTCACCACCGCGATATCGTCCTTGGCGGTCAGATCTGGTACATGTTCCGAAAAGGGAATGCCGATTGCGGTTCCCCGATGGTCTGCTAGCATATTCAAGAGCGCCGTGGGCAATTCCTTTTCGTTACGAACTGGATTTACCGGACAATTTTTCAAATAGGGATAGATCATATCGCCAGAAAACTTGAAAACATTCATGCTTACCCGAAGTTTTCCCTCGGCATCCTTATATTTTTCCGATTCGGCTTTCGTGGGTTTCTCGATGA
This sequence comes from Pricia antarctica, assembly GCA_011050085.1. Taxonomy (GTDB): domain Bacteria; phylum Bacteroidota; class Bacteroidia; order Flavobacteriales; family Flavobacteriaceae; genus Pricia; species Pricia antarctica_A. The sequence goes on from DRGL01000074.1 coordinate 28,405, forward strand.
TATCGAGCAAACGGTTTTCATCATCCATTTTGGCAAGTGCAAAACGTGAGATTCGGTCTGATGGGAAATCTAGGGCATCACGATCGTAACTGATGAAAGCATTGTGGCTTTCGGTCGTTCTTAACGAAGACATCGCTTCCGGCGAATACAAGTTGTCGCTGTTACAAACGGTATATTCCCTCTTGTTCAATTCGGGATATTGCTCAACAGTCTGAAACAGTGCATCCGCGGTTCCAAAAGGTTTTTCCCTTTCTTTCGGAATTTGCTGTATCGCAAAGGAAATGTTCAGTCCTTTAAAATCGTTGTCCTTATCCTCACTCCCGTAAAATTCCTTGAACATTTGACCGTTTTCGCTAATGATGATATAAATGTTCTTGTACCCTGACTGTTTAGCGTTGTAGAGAACGTAATCCAACAACGGCCTGCCCCCAGGACCTACCCCGATAAGCCCTTTACTTCTTTCATTGGCCTCGGCAATTTCTGCGTCGGATAGATTACCTGCTTGGGGCGGTTTTTTCATTCGGGATGAAGCTCCTCCGGCTAAAATGATCAAATTGTTATGCATGGTTGTATGTATTTAGTGTTTATTGTTTTACTATTCTTGCGCCCGGATCGACGTTTACCGTATAGGCATCCTTGGCCCCGGCATTCTTAATGGCATTGATAACTTTTTCTTTTTCGTTCGGTGTTGCCAGTACCACAATGCTGCCACCGCGGCCAGACCCTACAATCTTTGCGCCCAGTGCTCCTGAACCTAATGCCGCATCGACCATCGCATCGATCTTGGGGACGGTTATTTTCAAATACTCCTTTAGTACGGTATGGTGCTCGTTCATTAATTCTCCAATGGCTTCCATATCTAGAATCTCATTTGTGAATTGTAGTCGGGCCTGTTGTGTAATTTCATGGTTCAGCACGGCCGCCTCTAAATAGATCCGCAAGTCTACCGGAACGTGTTCAAGGTATTTGGGAAGATCGGTTATCCGAATATTCCGGATATTAAAATTTGGGTCTTTTTCCGTAATACTGTCAATGGCGGCAAAGACCTTTCCCTTCAATTCCGTGAGCACGGCCACGGTCTGTTTGGGGATGCCCGATTCCCCAACGATTAGTCCATCCAAAGTCTTATCGAATACCTCGTACTCGGTTTCGGTGTCCGTTTCCAAATAAACAATGTTACCAAGACCGATGCTATACTGGTCCATTCTGCCCCCGGGATCGCCCTGTTCCAAAACTTCCGCTTCATAGGCGATTTGTGACACGAGTTCCGGGGTTATGGGCACGTTGCTTCCGTATGCCTCCAAAAGAAACCGAATCCAAGAGATGACTACCGCGGTAGAACTCGAAGTGCCCGCATTTATTGGAATGTTTCCCGAAATGCTGATGTCGTATCCTTCTGTGGGAATGCACCCATATTTTTCCAGCACCTTTAAGGCGGAAAGGAAATGGTCTCCTTTTTCTACCCTATCGAAATCCGGTGCTATCGGAATGTCCCTTTTTTCGTTAAGGTCGAGTTTGTTGATATGGAAGATTCCCGCACTATTTGAAACTGCGGTCAAAGTAATATGCCGGTCAATGGCACAGGTTATTACGGGCAATTTCATATAATCCTGATGATCTCCGAAAAGGCATGTCCTAGCTGGTGCAACGGAAACAATTTTTTTCATTTTTAATTTCTTGGTACCTGTCATTTTGAAATAGGCTTGGGCTGTATTTAACATGAAACAAATAACGGTATCTCCGTAGACAACATAGCGGGTGTCGCTGTTCTAAAAAAGGGGTCTAGCTATCATTTCTAAAGAAATTAACTACAAAAATCATTGGGAATTTCGATTTTTAAGGTTCAAAGAAGTAGGTGAGTTTTGTTCTAGTACAGACCATTATACATCAATCAACTTTTGTTCTTTTTAATTCATCTGATCAGCTAACCCCGCAAGAAATAACGTCTACCCCCTGTTGTCTTTACTATAATAGCGGGAATTTTATCACAGATAATAATCAAATCCAGTTACACCTTTTAGTAACCTTAAACCACTAATCACATGAAAAAAATTACGCTATTATTTATTTCTACACTCTTGTACAGTTCGCTGTTGCAGGCGCAGATCGGCACACTGGCAAGCAACAACTGGTCGCCCATCGGTAACACCGAGATTATCTTGATAACAACAGACGGTGATAATGGCGATGGCATTGGTGACGGTGCCCAAAAAGTGAACAATCTCTCTTCTGGAACAGGCCATGGCATTCTTTACGATTTCAACGGCACGATGCTTGAAGGTCAACCCCTTGCCTTTGAAACCATTGTTTTTAATCCACAGATTTCCTTTGTAAGAATAGAGGTTGAATTATACAATGTGACCGACGACCTTATTTTGAGCACTTCGGGAACTGTGGTGATGACCGCTAATGTAGTTCAGAATGTCCTACTTAATTATACTCCCTTGTCCTCTGACGACGGCGATCAATTACAAGTCCGTTACGTACGGGTCGACGATGGCAATGCCGCCCGAACCTTTGCGATAGACAATGCCCAGTTGAACGGACAATATCTATATCCAGAGGCGGCACCGGCTCCTTCTTGTTTTGATGATGCCGGGGGACCGGAGGAAGGGTGGCTTCCCATCGAAGGAGCTACCATAACCTCTGTTTCCAACGATGCAGACAATGGCGATGGTCTCGGAGATGGCGCGCTAAAAGTAGAAGGAGGCTATTCAGATAATCCAATCGGGGCTGCATATACCTTTAGTTGTCCTATGCCGGAGGATCAGGCATTGGAAGTTTCCAGCGTAGTTTACAATGTGAACAATTCTTTTGTGGGCGTTACATTGGAACTGCTTAACCTAACCGATAATGTAGTTCTGGCCAGCATAAGCAATAATGTAGGTGCCAATTCGGTGGTTGCCTTTGACCTAAACTATTTCACGCAGGCTTCCGACCTTGGTGACCAGCTGCAATTACGCTTTCTCAGAAATGATGATGGGAATGCCGTGCGTATTTTCAATTTCGATTATGTTACAATAAACGATGGTTTGCTCAACATGCAGGATGCGCCACCCGCACCTTCTTGTTTCGACAATACGGGTGACGAGGAAGGATGGGCCCAGATTGGTGATGTAACCATTAATGAGGTGACCGACGACGGCGATAACGGCGATGGCGAGAATGATGGTGCCTTGGCGGTCGTTTCTTTATCGTCGGGTGCGGACGAGGAACAAGGTGCGTTCTATTCATTTAATTGCTCGATGTCCACAGATGAAATCTTACAGGTGGAGTCGGTTCTTTATAATATCAGGAACTCCTTCGTAGCGACCGACATGCAACTATATAACAGCACCGACGACCTAGTCGTGGCCAGCACGGGAAGAACAGTGGTTCCGGCACAAGGGACAACTCCGATGTCCCTATCATACGTATCTCAGGCTTCCGATGACGGAGATGAGCTGCAACTGCGCTTTTTGAGGGCGGACGATGGCAATCCCGTACGTAGTTTTAGTATTGACTATGCTACGATAAACGGGGCTACCCTGAACATGCAGGTCCTTACGCCCCCGTTGAATCCGGAGTGTGCCAATGGAATCGATGTCGAGCCGGATATCCCTTTGTCCCCCGTCACGGCACAAGAGGCCGCCGAAGCGGAAAAGGTCTATAACACCCTATCCGATACGTACCTGGGAATCGAAATCCCTGACAATTTTCAGGATGAAATGAATCAGGCTTTGTCGAACTATGACAACCTGAACATCAGCATCGATGGCAATGAGGTCAATGGGGAGGAAACTACGTTCAGTGCCGCTGGAAGCATTGTTTCGGCCTTTGCCAAACATCTTAAATTGATTGATTCCAATGATACCGCTGTAGCCGAAAAGGCATCCAACGTAGTCGCTTTGGTATCGCAACAGTTCTGTAGAGGGACTATTTTATTGGATGGAAATGCCTATGCTTTTGAGGACTTTTCCCGTCCTACCCTATATTTGAAAGATTATCTTTCCGATAGCGTGAAAGATCAGTATGGCTATGTTCTGGATGCCCAAACAAGAAATTTTACGGGTTTCTGGGGCGATTTCCAAGAGGGAGAGGAGTATAATACCGATTGGATGTTCAACATGGGCGAGCAAATGGTGTTGTACGGAACCTTTAGATATCCGGATAACGACGAGGAAAAAGTACGTTATATGAAGGCGGGGCAACGTTATCTCGAACGCTTCCTGGCCTTTTCCGATGGTACCGGAGACGGCCTAAAGCCCGATGGAACGGGTTATCACCATTGGACCGCCTATGATGGGTATATGTACACCTTTACCACGGTGATAAACATCGTCGAGGCGTTCAGCGATACCGAATTCCAGATCGATACGGAGGCTTATTATTTGTTGAGAAACGCCATTTATGCACAAAAGATGTTTTCGAACGATGCACAGATCAAGGCTTTGTCCCTCTCCGGTAGAAACCCCCAGATCAGAAAAGTAACTACGGGGAAAACGGAACTTTCAAAATTGGCGATCAGCGGGGGCAAAATTTTAGGTCTCGCTACTGCGGACCCCCTTTTGGCGGGATATTACAATAGGGTCTGGGGAAATAATCCAGAATTCAATACTACGACGGCCACTCCTTTTGAAGAAGGCTATATCCAATTTAACCACGGTCACTTCGGGGTATATAGAAAGGATAATTGGGTCGCGACAATGAAAGGCTTCAGCGACAACATGTGGGGATCGGAACTTTACCCTGCCGAGAACCGTTACGGCCGTTACCAAAGTTATGGCGCATTGGAAATACTGTATCCCGGCGGGATAGACCAGGACGAGAACGGTTTTGATGCGGAAACTTGGGACTGGAACTATAATCCCGGGGCTACAACCATCGTATTGCCCTGGGATGAACTGCAAGGCGAACGTTCACGGATAGATGAAATGCAACAAAAGCGTTTCGCAGGTTCCCTGGCTTTTAAAAACATAGGGGAGAATAAGGATGTCTTAAAGACGAATTATGGAACTTACGGCCTTTTTGCGATGGATTTTCAGGAACTGGAGAACCAGGGATTCGGCACCGTGTATGGTCCGAACACCCATAATGCCACCTTTACCTTTAAAAAATCGTACTTTGCCTTCGACGATTTTATTGTGAGTCTGGGTTCCGGCATTTCCAATAATGACGCCGACAACCCTACCGCAACCACCCTGTACCAGCGCACGGCGGATGCGCAGAGCGGGGTGACCGTCAACTCCAGCTTTTATGGAATGGGTGAAAATAGCTTTACGGGCGACCGCAACAATTGGTTAATCGATGATTACAATACGGGCTTTTTCGTCGCCAAGGGCAGCGGGGATCTGAAAATAAGGAAGGGCGATCAACAGACGCCCAACGAAAATGAAATCGACCCGACCGCCTATCTTGATAATGAAATCGGAAGTTATACGCGAGGGTATATAGACCATGGCAATGAACCTTCCGATGCCGGCTACGAATACGTCGTCAAGCCCAACGCTACCCCGAGTGACATGCAGGCCTTTGGCACCGAAAAGCCCTATATCGTTTTGGAAAAATCTTCCGAGCGACATGTTGTAAAGCATAATGAAGATGGAATCTGGGGGTTTGCATTTTTCGGTCCATCAACAGACCTGGATTATGAAGGTGGGGTTTTAAAGGGTAATGGCGCCTCTTGCTTGGTAATGTACCAAGAAGTTGACGACAAACATATTTTACTGTCTATGACCCACCCCGATCTAGGTTTTGAATCTAGATCCAACCAACCCGCGGTCACCAAGAACATTCAATTGACCTTGCGTAACAATTGGTCCCTTTCGAGGCCGAATTCCCAAGTAAGCAAGGTAAGCGAAACGGACAGCACCTCTACTTTTCAGTTTACGGTAGAGAATGCTTTGGCCGTCGAAGTTGATTTGGTAAAATCCAAAAAAGTCAAGAAGGTACATATAACCCCTGCCTCAAAGAGACTTATAGAAGTGGGGGAGACCTATACCTTCACAGGTTCTGCCACACCAACCAATGCAACTGACGTATCTCTGATATGGAGTTCTGATGATGAAGCCGTAGTCACGGTCAATCAAGAAGGGACAGTAACCGGTGAATCCAAGGGCAACGTTACAATTACTTGTACCGATGAGGGAACTGGAAAATTTGATACTGTTCACGTAGTGGTGGTGGATTACTTGGCTGAAGGTGACACATCTGACACATCAAACGAATCGGGACTAATTATATACCCGAACCCGACACCATCAAGCCTTACCGTGCAAATGAAAAAGCATATAAACAGCTACACAATTTATGATTATACAGGTAGAGCAAGGCTATCCAAATCAAACCTCAAGACCAAGGAAATAGTAATTCAGGTCGATATTTTGGAACATGGAATCTATATTCTCCAAGTTACGGACAAAAAAGGGGAAACCCGGTCCGAACAGTTTATTAAGGAGTAGTCCCCAAAAATCCGTGTAATTAAAAGGGTCGGGTATGTATATCCGGCCCTTTTCTCCTATCGTAGAAGTACCGATCTAAAAGCAACCCGTTCATAGATCAGAATTGATACAGGGCCGATTTTATAGGTAAGGGAAAAGTCAGTAATTTTCATGGGTGGTCCCCGATTCTGAAAAATCCGATTTCCACTTTCCTCGACACTCCAAAATTTTACTCTAAATCATCCTTAACTGTTACTCGTATTTCGGGTTTCTTATTGCCTTATTTGCATTCGTGGTTTTTTGAAGCTCATCAAGCTTTTGTTTAAGGGTATTTACTTTCTCAGGATACTCTGAGGCGAGATTATTTTTTTCTGAAATATCTTCTGATAAATTATACAACTCTACGGTTTCTGTCTCGTAAAACTCAATTAATTTCCAATCGCCTTGTCTAATAGCTGCACCTGGCGTCCATCCACTTCCGTGATAATGGGGATAATGCCAATAGAGCTCTCCTCTGTCCAAGTTTTGATCTCCGTTGATTAAAGGTGTTAAATCAATCCCATCTATTTCCAAATTTCTATCAATATCTATTTTTGCTTGGGAAAGTATAGTTGGAAAGAAATCCTGGCCTATTACAGGCTCCGAAACAATTCTATTTTGTTCCTTATAATTTGAAGGTTTAATTAATAAAGGCACGCGAATACCTCCTTCATATAACCAACCCTTACCTCCTCTTAATGGCAGTACCGATGTAGGCGCCTCAAAATTATACCCTGATTTTAGCGTGGTAAGTCCGCCATTATCCGAAGTGAATATAATGACAGTGTTTTCATAAAGTCCTTCTTTTTTCAATTTCGCAACCAGCCTTCCTACATTTTCATCTAAAGCATAAAGCATAGAAGCATATTCAGGATCCCTTTGTGCCAATCTGGTCATCGCTTCTCCCTCCTTTCTTTCAAATAGTGCTAGACTATCTAGATTTTTCAGCTTTTTCTTAAACTTATCGATATGTAGAAGATTGGCCTGAATGGGTGTATGTAACGTATAATAACTTAGAAATAAGAAAAACGGATTGTCATCAACTGTATCGAGAAATTTAATCGATTCATTGGTAAGTCGATCCGTTATGTATTCTCCATCGGGACCATCCGACAAATATGGATTTTCATATGGCGAATAATAGCCTCCTGGTGGTTGACCCTTATGATAACCGCCTATATTCATGTCAAATCCTTGGTCCTGTGGCAATAGACCCTTATCGCCTAAATGCCACTTTCCCGCAAAAAAAGTAGAGTAGTCGTTTTGTTTCAATACTTCGGCAATGGTTACTTCTTTTAAAGGGAGCTCATTCAAATCTAACGGCCCCAATAGTTTTTCATTTTTAGGGTCATCACCGGGTATCCAATCCGTAATATGCGTTCTGGCTGGATGTTTTCCGGTCAATATGGACGCCCGGGAGGGCGAACACACCGATGCCGGGGCGTAAGCGTTTGTAAATTGAATGCTTGATCTACTTAATGCGTCAATATGGGGAGTTTCATAAAATGTGCTACCAGAGTATCCTAAATCGGTCCATCCCAGATCATCTACCAGTATAAATACAAAACTTTTCTTTTTTGCCGGTTTCCAAGAAAGTAACAACAAGATAAGTATTGGTAAGACGTATTTTCCAACCATTAATAAAAATCGATTTTTCATCATCAAATAACTATTTAAAAACTTGTACCAGAAAGTGAAATAAAAGTTTCACTTCGTTCTAATATTGCTTAACATCAACCTCAAGCTTGTTGGTAAAGCCATCTTTTAGCAAGACGGCCAGTTTCTCGCCCATTTCCTCCGCTCTTTCCGAATTTTTATCGGCCAGGTTATTCTGCTCGCCCGGGTCATCTTCGAGATTGTATAGTTGCGGGCCGGTTCTGAATCCTGTGTCGATTTTGGGTCCCCATGGCACCATCTTCGGACCGTCGTGCGGGGCAATATATTTCCAAGTACCCTCAACGTAGGACAATGGACCTTGAAAGCTTTCTTGGACCAATGAATTCCGGCCTACCTTGTCATCGCCCATTAAAACGGCCAACCTGTTCTGACTATCGATTACTTCCTTTTGTATGGTATCGGCCCCTACCAGATGACCAAAGGATTTTAAAAGATCGACCTGACTGACCATGGCATCGGAAACTGTGCCTTTACCCTTGCCATCGGGCCACCTTACGATCAACGGGATTCTCGACCCCCCTTCCAAGGCACTGTATTTCCCTCCCCGAAAGTCGCCCGCCGGTCTGTGGTCACCATTGAGTTCCCTTGCTTGGTCGTAGTATCCGTCGTCTAGAACAGGGCCGTTGTCGCTGGAAAAGATAACGATGGTATTGTCCAAAAGCCGTTGTTCCTTTAGGAGTGACATTATCTCGCCGACCGTCCAATCCAATTGTAGGATGGCATCACCTCTGGGGCCCATCGCACTCTTACCTTGGAACATCCTATTGGGCACTCTTGGCACATGGATGTCGTGGGTTGAGAGATAAAGAAAAAAGGACTCGCTTTTGTTCGATGCGATAAAATCGGTGGATTTTCCCACTAACCGCTGGGCGATTGTTTCATCGTCCCAAAGAGCGTCGCGCCCTCCCGTCATCCAGCCGATGCGACTGATGCCGTTTACGATGGTGTTGTCGTGCCCCTGCGAGGGCTTCATTTTTAACAGCTCGGGGTTTTCTGTACCCGTTGGCCAGTCGCCGACTTTTTCCGTATAATTTACCGTGATGGGATCGTTAGGGTCTAAATCTACAATGGTGTGGTTTTCAACAAATACACAGGGAACGCGATCACCGGTCGCTGGAATGATATAGGAATAATCGAATCCTATTTCCAAAGGACCGGGAGCAATTTTACCGTTCCAATCGGGGCCGTACTCCCCTCCTAGCCCCAAGTGCCATTTGCCCACAATTCCTGTCGCATAGCCCGCAGAATTCAACAAAGAGGGCAAGGTGGTTGCAGCGGTATCGATTAGAAGAGATGCATCTCCCTTGGCAACCCCGGTGCCTTCTCTACGCCAGGCATAGTTGCCTGTCAACAAAGAATATCGCGAAGGGGTACACGTGGCGGCGGTGGCATAGGCATTTTGGAACAAGATGCTCTCGGAGGCGAGAGAATCTAAATGGGGAGTTTGAAGCCCTATCGCACCATACGGACTGATATCGCCGTAGCCCAAATCATCAGTATAAATAAGGACGATATTTGGGAAGTTCTTTTCTTCAGAGGCATTTGCCGTTTCTTGATTTGTTACTTTCTGGTCTTTACAGCCTATTGCCGTAAATACAACCATCAAAAGAGTTACTATGGAACATTTTTTAATCATCATTATTTATAGTTTTTATATCAAAGATTCAAAATAGCTAATAGGATGTAATAAACAGCTCACTGGACGACATCATACTCTTTGTCGGCAACATCAATTTTCTTAGAAATTTAGTGTCCCCGGTATCTTGGCACCAATTCAACAATTTTTGGCGGTATTCATCGATTTTTGAGGTTTGGGATTTTAGACCGGCCAAATTGTCCATTTCGAAGGGATTGCTTTCAAGGTCTAAAAACTGCTCCCTGTTTTTGCCCCAACTGTAGAGTATGTATTTGTATTTTTTGTCGATCAAAGCCCTTCCCATAGTGCCATGGGCGTGTTTGCCCTCGAATTTTGTTTCTACGACCACGAATTCCCGGGCATTTTTCTCTTTCCCTACTTCAAGAACGGGTTTAAGGCTTTCTCCCAACAAATCTTTCGGTCGTGGAATGTTGGCATAATCAAGGATTGTCGGGTACAGGTCCAAGCCGGTGCTTATAAGTTTATCGTTCATGCCCTCATTATGCAGTTCAACATCGCCATTCGAAACGATGAAAGGCACCTTTACACTTTCCTGAAAAAGCGCGGTTTTTTGGTTCCAACCATGAGAGGCATTTCCATCACCATGATCGCTCGTGAAAATAATTAGGTATTGTCACGCAAGTCTAGATTATCGACGGCATCCAATATTTTTCCAATTTCGGCATCCACCTTTTCCACCAGCCTAAAATAGGCGAATCGATAGTGTTGCCAGTCGTTTTCGGTGTAATTCTCGGTCGGGTAGATGCGTTTACTTGCCGATTGCTCCCATTTCAAGGCCTCGGGAAACGTAGTTGATTGCTGGAAGTTTACAGGGAGTCCGGGCAATGTGTCGCTTGCCGAAATGGTCACATTTCCGTAGGCCAAAGGCTCGTTTCGAGTCCATTCACAGATTTTATGGGGGTTGTCGAACGAGGTCACCAAAAAGAAAGGTTGGTCGCTATTCATGCGTTGCTTTAGGTACTTGATACTTTTTTCCGCCAGTCCGATATCGCCAAATTCCGCAATCATTTTGAACCCGTTCCCTTTGGCCATTTCGGCTTCGTGGGCGTGCCATTTACCTCCGTAGGCGCAATCATAACCCGCTGCTTTCAATAAAATGCCCAAGCTCTTTTGCTTGTCCTCGGGCTTCATCTTCTGTTCTCTTTTTTCATTGGAATTAACACCCAATGTATGTGGCATTTTACCCGTCATAATGCTCGAACGGGACGGTACGCACAACGGAAAAGTTACATAGGCGCTTTTAAACCGAACGCCGTGCTTTGCAAGTTTGTCAAGGTTTGGGGTTTTAAGATCGGTATTGCCCGCAATGCTCAATGCCTCCGCTTGATGTTGGTCGGTCATTATTAATAGGATGTTGGGGCGAGTATCATTCCCCGAATCGAGACTTTGACCGCTTGCAAAAGCTGTAAATAGACAAATACCTATTATCCTTACTACATTCAACTGCCGGATCAATCTAATCATTAGTTCATTTTTTTCAGTTCAAATACTTCCGAAAAGCCGTGTTGGCATTCCAGACCAATAATGGTTTCTCCATTGGTATTTTTAAGCGATTGTACCTCGGCCCCTTCCTTCAGTTCCCAATTGCCTTTTAAGGTCAATGCTAATGCTACGGGGCGGCTATAGTTGTTGAAGCCGTTCTTCTTCTTTTCGTTCTTCTGAAAATTCAGGTCCGGCTGTACTGCGCTGATCGTTATTGAGTCGGGAGCATCCCTTTTAAGCATAACAAGCGACGGTGCGGATACGCTTTTCAGAATAGTAGTGCCCAAAAAGTCGTCGGAATCAAAAATAACATATCCCGTGGTAGATTTCGTTTTGTCGGATACAATGTGTGCCGTGCTATCGGCTCTTTCAATTGTATAGGAAGCAACCTCGGCACTCTTTTTTCCAAAGGATTTTTGCTCTTTTATGGATAAAAAAGGATAGATCACATATTGGTAGGATGCATTTTCAGGCGCAGGTCCGTGATCGATCCACGCGGAGGCAAAATTCCCATGGGTCTCCTTGGCGCCATGGCCTTTGGCATTCATTTCGCCCGTTCGTATGGAGTATTTATTATGGTAAGAATGTTGTTCCTTGCGCTGGGCATGGATTGGGTTCTCCGATAGTATGTGGTAGCCATTTCCGTAAGGGTCGACTATCCAATTTCCGATATCGTAGGAAAAAGGAAAACCATCGACAAAACCTTGTCTATCCATATACATGGGCATTTCCGGATTTTTTAGAGATGTCTGAAACAGATTGGTCTGAACGGGATGTTCTTGATTGACGCTCGAAATATTGGTGCCGATACAGATCAGTTTATCACCAAAGGAAAAAACGGATTTTTTGGCTTGTAACTTTTCGGGGAAACGTACACTTCTATCGCTTACCAGCCCATCGGCGTTAAATCCCTTGCTCTCATTCAAAACCATTCCGAAAACGCCATTATCGCCTAATTGTCCAGCTCCGGCGAAGGACTCCTCCGACAGGAACATTAAGAGTGATTTTTCCGTTTCCAACTCCTCCAAGGACAGATACACGATGGTCGCGCCCGGATAGCGGTTCCAGTCCCAGCCTTCCTGTACGAATCCACTCCCCTGCTCCCCTTCCCTATTCAAGAGCTCCACCGTGCCATTAGCCGGGTAGCGGCCATATCGGTTACTGGCGGAATAGATCTCGGATGACCAGACATATTTACTGTATCCCTTGATGATGGCCGCCCAATCCGCTCGCCGATGAATGGCCGTCGCGCCGTAAGGCAGTGTTCGATACCCGGGCATTTGTTGTTCTTGAATGCCCTGTTCCATAAAAAGTTTGCGGTTAAGGCTATCTTCTTGGCCCCAAAGCCGAATATAAGCGGCGGCTACCTCTTTATCAACTTCTGAAGTGCCCTCGGGGTTGCCCGAGAAAGCCATTTGCAAATAGGGCTCTTGCAGCGATCTGATGTTGTCTCCTTTTGATGATTCCAAGGGATGCCTGCCCGCATTCCCAAACCCCCAATCGTACAACTGACTATAGTCCGCAGTCGTCAAAAGAGCTTTTTTAAAGTTTCGGTGTCCCACTTCCCCAATACGGAAAACCGTACCCGAAAGGATATGGAAAATCCCCGGTACCTTTTGAAAGGCTCCGAGTCCGTATGCGGGATAGTGCCCGTTATGGTGCCAGGCGGTGCCGTCGGGCTTAAAGCCCCATTCTTCGTCTTGCTGGGCCAAAACGACGGACAGGTAGTTGGAATACGCCTTCAGCAAGGCCCCTTGCTTTTCCTTGCTTTCGGATAAAAAGATCACCATCAAATGATAGTAGGCCTGCGTGTTCAGGTAATCGATATTTACATGAAAGTTGTCAGACTCGTCAAGTAACATCCCCAAATTGTTCAGCCATTGTAGGCTTTCGCCAATTTCTTGCAGTAATTCTGCTTTTTTCAAAGTTTTAAGCATTATATAAAACGCCTCGGTCAGTTCGCCGGTGGCATAACCGACATGGTGTCGGGTTCCGCCGGATACGCCTTTTTGCCAACCTTGATCTAGAAAATAGCGGGAAGCCATAACAAAATGCTGTTCCAATTCCTCCTTTTCTGTGTTGTCGGTGGTTGCGACAAAAGCCTGCGCCATGTTTTTCAGTGTTTGACCGAATGATTTGACATCGTTTTCTGCACCGGTTCCCTGTTGCAAAGCATCAAAATATACCTCTTTGGAATTATAGGTCAGTGGGGGACCCAAAATGTTTCCGCCCTTCTCGTGAATGTTCAAAGACGCGTAGGCCGATGCTGCTTCGGAAAATATCGTGTTGCTATTTTTCGAAAACACGTTTTCTTGAAGCCTGTCTCCCACCAACTTCAAATCTTTTACTTCGGTTGGACTAAGCGTTGCTACCTTTACCTCTTCTAGCCCTTCGAGATTTTCGATCAACGGCATCCAATGATCGACGCTACGGTCTTGATCCCTCTTTATAAATGGCACCATCAGATCGGGATAGGGATATCGGTTATCCATATACTGCGAAAAGACGATATCGTCGAAAAACAGTTTTCCCTGTTTCACATCGGTACTCACCTTAAAATAATCGTAATCGACCGCTGCCATTTTTTGTGGTGCATTTCCCTGCATCTCATAAAATGGCACCCTGAATGTGCGCCAACCTTTAAATTGTAAGGGTATACTGAACCAGGTTTGGTCTTTGCCGTTTTTTTGGTAGATAAATTTGACCGTTCCCTTTTGGGGTATTTCATTATAAACAGATAGTACGAGCGTGGGACTACTTGGAAAAATTTCCTCATAGACCTGCATCTTCGGGTCTCGTTCTAAAATTCTAAAGTTGGAGGTGCCGAAGGAGTTTCCGGTACCGCTCCACGCCCATTCCAAAGCCGATGTACCGAACCTGTGGTGTGATTTGCTTATGGATATTCGACTGTTCTTGGATCGGTCGTAATGTTTCAAAACTTGTTCTTGCTCGAAAGATGCTACGGCTGGAAGGCTGTTTTGTTGTGCACGGCCCACAGTACAAAAGAGCAAAACGATTAACGGAAGAAAGTAAAAAGCCGGTCGTACGTGAGCAAGTTTGTGGGTCAAGCTACCCGTCAGCAATGTTGCCATCCGCCTACATAGACTAACTTCGGTAAAGATTTTTCCAAAAAGGGGTTTCTCAAAAATTGCTCTATTTAAAATGTCAATAGACCTCAAAATTAGAATATACATCCCTTTCTGAATGTTGAGTTTAGGCATACCACTAGTTTATTTGGTTGTATTTTCAATCGTTTTATACTTTTTCAACCAAGGGTCTTTCTTTGCTTTTAGCACTTGTAAAAGTTCTTCGTGCAGCTTTCGTTCGATTTCGGAATCCTTGACTGCTAAATTGGTCATTTGATAGGGGTCGTTTTCATTATTGTAGAGAAATTTGCGTACATGTTTTTCATCATCTACGGTAACCACAAAGGTGTTTTTTGAAGTGCGAATGCCCCGGTGGCCCGATTCGGGCCTACCTTCTTCAATATAATAGTAGAGCGCATATTCCGGATTTTCACCTTTACCGGTCAGCAGTTGGGAAGATAAGTCCTGTCCGTCGAGCTCGGTGGGCAATCCATCGGCAGCATCCATCATGTTCAATAATGTCGGCATGATATCGGGTGTACCCAACAGGATATCGCTCTTTTGGCGACCTTTGATCTTTACGGGCCATCGAACAATAAAGGGAACATTAACGGATTCCTCGAACCAGACATTTTTGGACATCAAGCCATGGCTGCCCATCATTTCGCCGTGGTCTGACGAGATTACCACGATGGTATTCTCGTCGAGTCCCTTTTCTTTGAGTGCCTTTAGCACACGACCGATCTGATCGTCGACCCCGGTGACCATGGCGAAATAATCCCGGACATGCTCCTTGGCCAGATTCGTTCTTCCCCTTGTGGCCCCATTGTGGAAGGCTAAATCTTCGGCATCGGTTTTCAGATCGACGTTTTTCCGGACTAAAAGTTCTTCCAAGGTTTTGTCCTTGTAACGTTCCAGATATTTTTCGGGTACGTATTGATAGGGCGGATGCGGCGGATTTACGGACCAAAACAGCGCAAAGGGCTTTTTGTCATCCCGAATCGTGTTGTTTTGATTTTTGATATAATCGATGATGACGTCCGCTTCGTGTTCTGGGGACCATTCATCGAAATATTTCAGCTCGTCTTCCTTAGCATCGTTTATCCAATAATGCGGATTATTATGTACGTCGAAAGTGCCATAGGCATACCAAAAGTTGAAGCCGTGCCGGTCTTTCTTTGGCGTATAGGCATCCCAAATAACGGAATCCTTACCTGCTATCGGCGGTGGCGATGTAAGGTGCAATTTCCCTACGTACCCTGCATCGTATCCATTTTTAACGAGAACATCCGAAAAACTAACATCGTCCCTCTGCCAAGAATTATCGAATTCGTAGCGTTTAGAATTGGCGTTCGTCAAAACGGAATTGTTATACGGCACCTTTCCGGTCATGAGCATGGCCCGACTGGGACTACAGAGCGGAAAGTTGGCAATGGCATTCGTCAATACAATACCTTCCTTGGCCAACTGGTCAAGGTTCGGGGTGTAAACAGGGTCTTCGCCATTGATTGCTATGGCCGCGTTCCGTAGTTGATCGGGAAATATGTAGAGTAGATTGGGTTTTTCGGACGTGCTTTCCGTGGCCTTGTTTTCCTTTGGATTATCCTTGCACGAGGCCAAGAGGACCATTGAAATTGCCAAAACCAAATTACCAAATCGTATCCTATAAACATCCATAACCCGTATCCTAATATTCCATTTTCACTTTTTTATTCCATTTTCATCTTCTGCAATCGATCTAAGGCCTCGATATAATAGTAATCGGCATAGATCAAGGCCACATCGATTTCATGGCCCAAGGATTTTGCCCCTGTGGAGTGTAGCAAAAACGCATCGGCCTTGCCTACCCCGGAATAGGCTGGGGAACTTAGGGACTCCAACATTTTAAGGGCGGCGTTGTAATAGCGTTCTTGATCTTCCTTCTTTTCAACATAGGTACTCAATTCCAACAGGCCCGAAGCGACCACTGCGGCTGCGGAGGCGTCGCGGTCATCGTCTTTTGTAGTATCGATGTCAAAATCCCAATGGGGAATATAATCTTCGGGAAGTAATTCCAAGTACTTGTCCGTTATCTTTTGGGCAAAATCAAGGAATTTATTATCCTTGGTTTCCCGATAGACCATTGTATAGCCATAGATACCCCAAGCTTGTCCGCGAGACCAGCGGCTATCGTCCGCAAAACCTTGTTTGGTATTTCTGTTCAGCACCTTACCGGTCAATGAATCATATTCGATGACGTGCCAAGAGGTGCCATCTTCACGAAAATGGTTTTTCATGGTCGTCTCCGCATGTTTGGTGGCTATATCTTTGTACACCGGTCCCCCGCCGTGATCGGAAGCCCAGTACAAAAGTTCGAGGTTCAACATATTGTCGATAATCGTTATATGCTGTTTCCACCGGGGATGCATTTTATTGGACCAAGAGCGAATGGTACCCACTTTGGGATTAAAGCGCGTGGCCAATGATGCGGCCGAGGTCAACAAAATATCCTTATACTCTTTCATGCCGCCTAGTTCGTAGCCCATTCCGTACGCCGGGTACATCATAAAACCGATATCGTGATGTTCGGTTATTGATTTAAAACTCTCAAAAACCTCGGTCCGTTTAATGGCTTCCTTTTTCCATTTTTCCTCTTTGGTCAGGTCGTACATATACCAAAGGATACCGGGATAAAATCCCGACGTCCAAACCAAGCGGCCATTGGGAACTTCCTTCCACTCCGTTTCCCCGGTCTCTATCAACCGCGGATGTTTGGTCAGGTCGGTCAATTTGGGCACCGAGATTTTCAATTGGTCCTCGCAGTCTTCTATGGCTTGGACGAGGTCGAAATCCGTATCCATAGCAGTCATATCTTGGGCCGTTTCAGGTGCATCGTTCTTTTTATTGTTTCTGCAGCTTGCCATGCAGATAAATAGGGCGAGTAATAGTAATCTCATCTTTTAACTTATTTGAAAAAATATAATCAATCCTATTAGAAGAAAAATTAACGGTGGAATACAACCTAAATAAAACACCTCAATGTATTGCTATGTTTCAACATTCGAGGTGTTTTCAGCTAACTAACTCAACTCGTAAATCCAATTCGATGTTTCTAAGATTCTGTTCTTCTTGATTTACTGCAACCGAATCTAGTGTTCGTCTATCTGACGTAAAGGAAGCATTTACTACGATATCTAGTTTCTCAGTTGTGGCGACCTTATCAACTCCTCCTCCGGAATCTCCGCAAAATAATTAGCGGGACTCGTATCTCCGGTAACGGGCCCTACAAGCTCTTCAGAAGATCTATTTCCCAAAGCCTCGGCAACACGTTCCATACGGGTAAGGTCGTCCCATCGTTTAAATTCTCCTGCTAGTTCCCACTTTCTTTCTGTATAGGCAAATTCAGCCAAATCTCCACTAGTCAAATCTACGGAGGCATCGGGCGTATCGACCGGCAAACCGTTCGCTCTTCTCCGAACTTTGTTCAGAGCCTCCCAGGCATCGCCACTGGTACCTCCAGATCTTCCTACCGCCTCGGCGTAATATAACAACAGATCGGCGAAGCGCATGTTATAGGTAGTCATAGAGGTCACCGAATTGTTCGTTCTTATTTCATCTTGATACCCCGTAACCTTTAGGAACATCGGATGGCTTTCGTTCTCAAAGTCTTTCCAGTTGATGCTATCCCCATTAAAATCTACATCGGTACGGTAGGTATCCTCTTTTCTATCGCCTTCGGGAAAATCCTCAAAAAATGCGATTTCTGCAAAATTTTCGGACCATCCCTGTACATCACCGGGATAACCCAAACGACCTGTATGCCTATTGGCGAATTCGTTTCCCAGCAGTTGTGCATGCCCAAGACCAAAAACGATTTCAGAACTGAACCGATTCTCGTCGGCTATGGACCATAGCGTACCCATATCGGCCACCAAGGCAAATCCGTGTGCCCCTGCATTGTCGATAACGGTCTTAGCACTACTGGCTGCCATGGCATATTTTGAGGAATCTTTCAACGGCCAACCTGCCCAATGCATGTACAGTTTGGCCAAGTAGGCCCGCGCCGAACCATTGTTGGGCCTTATGGCGGCAGGCACCCCGGGATATTGATCGGGAAGCAGCCTTTCTGCCATCAACAAATCATTTTCAATTTGGCTATAAATATCAATCAGTTCCGCCCTTTGGAGTTCAACGTTACCCAAAATGTCGGTCGACAATATCAACGGTACGTTACCAAAGGTCCGCGTCAAACTAAAGTAATTGAACGCCCTTAGAAAATAGGCCTCTCCTAACAATCCATTGACACCATCCCCGCCATCGGTCGCAAAATTAGCTTCATTGGCTAAAATATTGTTGGCTTCCTTAATAACGGTATAAGCCGGTTCGTAAGACAGTTCAATACCTGCGGTCAACGAAGTCATCTCCATCCTGTCCGAATCCCTGAACCCTTGTTTGTTCAAACCACTATGGGTGGTTACGTCATCACCACCGTAAGAGCGAATCCAGCATTGATTCCACCTCATGGCTCCCTCAAATTGACGGTACATACCTGCCACAGCCGCTTCCAAAGCTTCAGGGGAATTTAGGGCCGAAGGATCTAATTTTGCCTCGGAAAGATTTTCTTCCAAGGTACAGCTGCCTGCGATGAGTGCTGTCAATAAGACGAGAAAAATATTCTTTAATTGTATAATTTTCATTTCTTTCATTTTTACATTTTTTATTAAAATCCTATCTTAAGACCAATTGTAAAGGTTTTGGAATTAGGGTAAGCCCCGTAATCGATAGAAGATGCCGTACCCTCACTTGCCGAAACTGAACTAGCTTCCGGGTCGTATCCTTGGTAATCGGTTATGGTAAACAGATTTTGTCCACTGGCATACACCCTAAGAGATCTCATAAAATTGATATCCCTAATATTATATCCAATAGCCAAATTACTTAATCTAATAAAATCTCCTTTTTCAACAAATCGGGTAGAATTTATAAAATGATCGCCCCCCGTTGGAACCTCAGTTTGGTTTTCTGGCGTCCATAGATTTCTGTTCTCTCCATATGTCGGTAAGGATTGTACCCCACCTGATTGTGAAATGGCACCACGTGTGACGTTCAGCACGTCAAAATCATGCACGCCCCGCAATAGGAAATTAATATCGAAATTACCAAGTGTAATGGTATTGTTCAAGGCCCAGGTATGGGTCGGAACCCCATTACCTATAACACTTAGGGCCACCGCATCATCTGCATCTCTAAGATAGTTTGCCTCTCCTGGAGTTACATCGGCATCACCTGTTTTATGTGTGCCCAAAAAGGTGGCCCCATAAAAATCACCCAAAGCTTCGCCCTCCGCAATTCGAACATACTGCCCCGCCGAATTGGTAAGCCCACCGGAGGGGTTAAAGAAAATCTCGGTCTGGTCGTCGGACAAACTCTTGACCTCGTTCTGGTTGTATGAATAATTGAGGTTAAAATTCCAATTGATTTTTTCTAAATCTACCGCAACTGCGTCCACGCTTACTTCCCATCCCCCGTTAAAGACTTCACCAACATTTCTGGTAATATTCCCCCCTCCAACAAAAGTCGGAAGCGGCACGTTCAATAAAAGATCAATAGTATTTTTCCAATATTTATTTAAAGTCAGGTTCAACCTTCCGTTCAAGAAGGTAGCATCCGCCCCAATATTGGTCTGTTTTGTTGTTTCCCAAGTCAAATCGGGGTTGCCCAAATTACCAAGAATAAAGCCCCTGCTCAAAGCCGTACCGTTCAACGGATAGTCAGCACCGGTCTCCAGATCGCTGAAAGTCGTAAATGGTAATATGTCTTGATTCCCCGTCTCACCATATCCGCCCCTTATCTTGAAACGCTCTACAGCACCGCCGAACAAGTCTCTAAATTGGTAGGCGATACTACCGGATGGAAAATACCCTACTTGATTGCCCGGCCTAAAACGGGAGGATTTATCAGATCGTATCGTGGCCGTCAAGAACAGGTTGCGGTCTAAATTATATTCACCGCGTGCCATCCACGATTCTATTTCGCTGGGTCGCAAGAAAGCACCTACTGATGGGGTTGTGCCCAAGTCTAGCGAATAAAAGTTGGCGGGAATTGAAAAAGGTCCCCCGTTCGCATTTAAACCTTTAATTCTAACGCTCTGTAATTCATATAAACCAGTAAACTTAAAATTACTCTTCCCGAAATCTTTGTTCCATGTCAATATGTTACTATTCTGTAACGTCGTGGCATTTCTACTATTTCCCCCGCCAACCGGAGGACCAAGGACAGAACCTGCTGGAATTCCAAAATAGTTTTCGCCCAGAACATTATTGTACAGTATACCCCCGATAACGCTAAAGTTCAAGTTATCGGTTATATCGTAAGAAAGGTTAATGTTAGCGTTGATGCTATTTGTCGTCTGGTATGATTCAGATTCCCGACGTTGTGCAATTGGGTTCGTCAGTCCATTCCCGTTGACGGAGGTAAGGTTATAATCACCTTCGGAATTTCGAATCGGCAAAGTAGGGTCCCAACCTAAAATTGAGGTAATACCAGCTCTGACATCGGGACTCGTACGAGTTCCGTTCGACACTAAATTGAACGATTTTTCGTTGCTACCATATAAGTTCACTTGGGCCGATAGTTTGTCCGTAAGGTCTATATCCAAATTACTTCTTAACGAATACCTTGTATAATCTGAATTTATGGCGGTACCTGATTGATCCAACACATTGCCCGAAACAAAATAGCCTATCTTTTCCCCCTTGCCGCGAGCAGATACTTGAAGATTTTTAGTTATACCCGTTCTGAAATAGGCCTTTTGATAATCGGTACCTCCGTCGACTACGGGCAAATTAAAAATTGATCCAAATTCTTGGGGAGAGAGAATATCCACTTCTTTAGTAATAGATGAGAAAGAGGTAAACAAATCCACATCTACGACCGGCTCTCCACTACCCCGTTTAGTGGTTACCAATATAACCCCGTTGGCTCCCCTTGAACCATAGATGGCTGTCGCCGATGCGTCTTTTAGAATTTCCATCGATGCAATATCGTTAGTATTGATTGAACGAAGGTCCGCGCCGATAACCCCGTCGAGTACGACCAAGGGTTGATTGTTTCCATTTATCGAATTACTGCCCCTTACCCTGATACGTATGTCGGAACCCGGCGCACCGGAGTTTTTAGTAACCTGTACCCCTGCGGCACGACCTTGCAAGGCCTCTTCAACCCTGAAAACGGGCTGCTTTTCAAAATCCTTACTAGATACACTGGAGACCGCTCCGGTCAAATCGCTCTTTACCGTTGTACCATATCCAACTACGACCATCTCGTCGAGTTGAAAGGTGTCTTCGGTGAGGGTTATCCGCATAGGCACATTAAAATCGATCGGAACTTCGTTAGTTTTCATTCCTATATAGGATACCATAAGAATCTCTGCGTCTTGAGAAACATCAAGAATTTCAAAGTTCCCATCGAAATCCGTAACTACTCCGACTGAGGTACCTTTTATCACAACGGAGGCTCCTGGAAGGGGCTCTCCCAATGCGTCGATTACGTTACCTTTAATAGACTGTTGAATGGGTACCCCCACGATGAGACTATTGGAACCGAATACTTTCAACGGTGTACATAGTGTCAGCGCAAACGATACCAGAAATACTAGTAAAAAGGGCGGGAAGCTTCCCTTTTTGTGTTTTAGATTTGCTTTCATTTCCATAAAGAAACAGATTTTGAGTTATTGATGCTTCAAAATTGCAAATTCGAGGTTGGGTCCTAGGGGGGGCAGCTAATCAATTAAAGGGGGGTAGACGTTCTAAAGCAACATGGCTAGGGAAATACACGGTCGTTTTTATTATTTTTGAACATGGGGCAATTAGACTACTATACCAGATAAATTGAGAAAGCTATGCTTACAAAAAATAGTAGATACATAATTATAATTCCACCGATAGACCAACTAGTCAACCTCCGGTTAGTACTCGGTTTGGTAAGTTTTGTTTTTTTTGGATGCGCGGAAGATACGCTCAAGAAGCCAGAGAAAAAGTTGTTTGAAATCGTTTCGGTGGATGCTTCCGGGGTCAACTTCAAAAACGAAATTCAAGAATCCGAAGAGTTTCATTACTACAACTATATTTATTCCTATATCGGCGGTGGTGTCGCTGCGGCGGATTTTGACAACGATGGGAATATCGATCTTTTCTTTACCTCCAATCAAGGCACCGAACGACTGTATCTCAATTTGGGGAATCTTAAATTTCAGGATATTACCGAAACATCGGGATTGAAAGATATGGAGGGATTTGATACTGGTGTGTCTGTGGTGGACATCAATGCGGATGGATATTTGGACATTTATATCTGCAGGGCGGGAAAATACGATGATGAACGTTTGACTAACCTGCTTTATATTAACAACGGCCCATCAACCAGTTCAGGGCTACCAACTTTTACGGAAAAAGCGTCTGATTACGGCCTTGCCGATAGCAACCGATCCATACAGTCCACTTTTTTTGATTTTGATAAGGATGGTGATTTAGACGTGTATATTGCCAACAGCCCAGTAATCACTAGGGACTACAGAAAGGTCAAAGACCTGAAGGCAGTTCAGAAAGATCTTAAAACCATTGCATTAAAAGGAAGTGACAAACTCTACAGAAACAATGGAGCGGACCACTTTGAGGATGTATCGTTTCAAGCGGGCATTCTACCGGATATAGGTTTTGGACTAAACGCCCAGGTGGGTGATCTTAACCAAGACGGGTGGCCAGACGTCTACGTGAGCAACGATTTTGAAATACCCGATTTCGCCTATATCAACAACGGCGATGGCAGTTTTACTGACCGGGCAAAAGACATTACAAAACACACATCGTTTTACAGCATGGGCTCGGATATCGCGGATATCAACAACGATGGCTTGAACGATATGGTCGTACTCGATATGAGCCCTGAAGATTATGTACGCTCAAAGACTACCATGGCCATGACCTCGATAGAAAAGTTCGGAAAAATGATTGCAAATGACTATCACTACCAATATATGCACAATGTGTTGCAATTAAACAATGGCAACAACACCTACAGTGAAATTGCTCAAATGGGCAATATCGCCAATACGGATTGGAGTTGGTCCGCCCTGTTGGCGGATTATGATCTTGACGGATATAATGACCTTTACGTTACCAATGGGGTCTTTAGGGACGTTATCGATCAGGACATGACGAACGAAATCTTACAGCAGATCAGGGCCGGAGGAAAACGCCCAACAGATAAGCAGTATTTAAAGTACACCCAAATGCTCCCCCAGCAAAAATTACAGAATTATTTCTTTAGAAACCAAGGGGACATAACATTTGAAGACACCTCCGAAACGTGGGCACAACAGGACGCCAGTTTCTCCAACGGGGCGGTCTATGCCGATTTGGACAATGACGGCGACTTGGATCTTGTGACCAATAATATACAGGACAACGCCTCTATTCTGAAAAACAATTCAAGGGAAATGGAACTGGGAAACTATTTGGGAATTCGGTTTAAGGGCCCTTACCAAAATTCGTTCGGCGTTGGGGTGAAAGTAGAACTGAACACTGCGAACGGTATGGTGCAAATACGACAACTGACCAACACCAGAGGTTTCTTATCCTCCGTTTCCAATCGCCTACATTTCGGATTGGGCAAGGAAGAAACCGTACCGTCAATTGTGATTACATGGCCGGATGGTAAAAAACAAGAAATGACAGAGGTATCCACCAACCAATTACTGGAAGTACAATATAGCGACGCGGTTTTACCGGACTTGGAAGACCATCCGGAAGAAAATAAACATACGGATATCATATTCATTGAAAAGCCGACGGAAATGACCCATGTCGATATCCCATTCGACGACTTTTCGAAACAGTTGCTATTGCCCCATAAACTCTCTCAAACCGGTCCCGCAGTCGCCGCATCCGATTTGGACAACGATGGTATTGACGATATTTTTATAGGGGGTTGTCATGGCATGCCAGGTAAAATATGGAAAGGAAACACCTGGGGCGATTTTCAGGAAAGCCTGCAGCCGGCTATTGGAATAGACCGTGCCCATGAAGATGTAGGAGCAACATTCTTTGACGCTGATGACGACGGCGATCAAGATCTCTATGTGGAAAGCGGCAGTTATGAGTTCGACGCAGATTCGCCCTTATTGCAAGATAGATTGTACCTCAATGATGGTACTGGAAAATTCAGGAAGGATGCCGGAGCCCTACCCAATGTTAATACGGCCGGTTCGGTAGTAGCCCCTGCCGATTACGATGGTGACGGCGATATCGACCTTTTTGTGGGAGGAAGGGTAATCCCAGGTTTTTATCCATATGCCCCTATGAGCTATCTTTTGATTAATGACCAAGGCAAATTCCATATTGGGACACCATCTTTGGCCCCGGAATTGGAAAAACCGGGGATGGTGACCACGGCCCAATGGCAAGATCTGGATAAGGATGGCGATCAAGACCTGCTTTTGTCTGGTGAATGGATGGGCATCAAAGTGTTTGAAAATGAAGAGGGTAAATTGGTTAAATCCACCTCGTATCCTACATTGGCAAAAACGACCGGTTGGTGGAACACAATCGAGGTAGCCGACTTAAATGGAGATGGCTATGATGATATCGTCGCCGGAAATTTAGGGTTAAATTCAAAATTTCACGCATCCCTCAAAAAACCCTTTCACGTATACACTTCCGATTTTGATTCCAATGGAACGGCCGATGTTATGCTCGCCAAATACTATAAAAATCGTCAGGTGCCCGTTCGCGGAAAAGGATGTTCATCTCAACAAATACCTGCGCTACGAAACACGATTCCCTCCTACAATGATTTCGCTTCCAAGGATTTGGAGGGAATTTTAGGAAATGGCCTGAAAAATGCGCTACATTATGTGGTAAACGAGTTCAGATCCGGGATTTTTTGGAACAACTCGGGCAAAGGTTTCCAATTCGAACCTTTTCAAATAGAGGCGCAACAGGCGCCCATCAATAGTATTCTATATGAGGATTTCGATGGCGACCAGATCAAAGACCTATTGTTGGCCGGAAACAATTATCAGGCGGAGATAGAAACTACGCGGTCGGATGCCGGGATCAGCACTTTTCTAAAAGGTAAGGGCAAGGGTAGTTTTGAGTATGTCCCTAATAGAACGACCGGCCTATATGCCGATCAAGATGTTAGGGCCTTAAAGTTGCTAAAACGTAAAGGGTCCCGTTCGGTACTCGTGGTGAACAATAACAGCCAACTAGGATGGTATGGATATGGTGCCGATAAGTCGACCGAATAAACAGAAAATCAAAGAACATTGGCACTATTTCCGGCTCGGTATTTTGAAGGTGTCTTTTTGAACAACTTTTTAAAGGATTTTCTAAAATACTTTTGATCATTGAACCCCAATTCAAAGGCAATCTCGGAAATGTTCATCTCCGTCTTGAGCATTAGTTGCGCTGCTCTTTTAAGTTTTATGACCCTTATGAATTCGGTAAGGGACTGATCGGTCAGCGATTTTAGTTTTCTGTAAAGGGCCGATCGGCTCATATTCATCTCGTCGATAAGCACCTGTACTGTAAACTCCGAATCGGTCATGTTTTCTTCCACGACTTCGATGGCCTTTTGCAAAAATTCCTCGTCAGCGGAAGTGGCCGTGACCTCTTTGGGCTGAAGAATGAGGTCTTTCTTGAACTTCTCGATAAGGTCGCTTCTCGATTTTAAAAGGTTATTGACCCGTACCGCCAGAATTTCCGCATCGAACGGCTTGGTGATATAGGCATCTGCACCGGTTCTGTAGCCGGATTTTTGATAGTTCTCGGCCGTCCGGGCGGTTAATAGAATTACGGGGATATGGCTGGTTCTAATGTTGGATTTGATATCATGGCAGAGTTCCATACCGTCCATAACGGGCATCATCACATCACTGATGATTAAATCGATGTCAGCCGTTCTGGCGATTTCGATGCCTTTTTCGCCGTTGGCCGCCTCGAAAAGGTTATGGGTATTTTGGAATATCCCTTTTATGAAGTTCCTCACTTCGAGGTTGTCCTCTACCACAAGAATCGAGGGTAATGTTTCGTTGAATGTAACCTCCCCTTTGTCTTTACTAGGTTGCTCTAAGGATTCTTCTTCCAAATATGAAGGACTATCAAAATCATAAAGGTTATTTTCCTGGATAATTACGTCGTCTTTAAGGCGCTGTTCCTCGCTCAAATGCGCTTTGCCCAATGGCAGGTTAACGGTGAAGCAAGTTCCCTTTTTCTCGGTACTTTTAACAATTATGCGGCCTTGGTGGAGCTCGACAAGACTTTTGGCAAGAGGGAGGCCGATACCGGTGCCGAAACGTTCGCCAAACTGGTAGAACCTGTCGAAAATCAAATTGATGTTTTCTTTAGGAATACCCTTTCCACTATCGCTTACCTTCAGCTGCACCTGATTTTTGGTCTTCCCTTTTCCCCTTTTATTCTTTTTTTTGATGTCTATAGTTATCCGGCCATCATCGGGGGTAAACTTGAAGGCGTTGGAGAGTAGGTTGAACAAGACTTTCTTTAGCATGACCCTATCGAACCACACTTGTATGTCATCCGAGGAAGCGGAAAGCGAATATTCGATATTCCTGCTTCTCGCCAGTTCCTCAAAGGCCAATTTCACATCCTCCGTAAAGGAAACCATATTATTTTGGGAAGCTTGAAGTTCCATTTTTCCGGCCTCTGCTTTCCTGAAATCCAATAACTGATTGATTAGTTGCATCAGCACACTGGCGTTACAGTGCATGGTTTCAAGTTGTTTTTGCATAAACCTAGACCCTTCCTTGGTCTTCAGCATCCGCTCCATTGGGCCGATAATTAGCGTTAGCGGGGTGCGAAAATCGTGGGAAATGTTAGTGAAAAGTTGGAGTTTCATTCGGTTGACCTCTTCAATCTTCTCTTTTTCAAGACGTTCCTGTTTTAATTTGTTTTTGTCCTCTATCCGTTGAATACCGTTTCTTCGAATCAAGAAAAGGGCACCGAAAAACAACAGGGCATAGACTGCATAGGCCCACCAGGTTCGCCACGGCGCCGAAAGAATAGTGAAAGCGAGCGACTCGCCTTTTTCGTTCCATAGCCCATCATTGTTTGAGGCCTTCACCTTAAACGAATAATCGCCTGCATCAAGGTTGGTATAGGTGGCCGACTTTTTGTTGCCCACATAATTCCATTCCGTATCAAAACCCTCCAATTTGTAGGCATATTGGTTCTTGTTGGGTTGCGAAAAGCTTAATGCAACGAAGTCAAAATCAAGAACGTTCTGGTCGTGTTTTAGGACAATATCACCTGGAGAGCCTATCTTTTTAAGAAATGGAATGTTGTTTGCCTCGAACGAGGTAATGGATACCGGTGGGATAAAAGAATTCTCAGTTATTCTATCGGGATCGAATACATTGAAGCCGTTCACGCCACCAAAAAACAGTTCCCCTTTATCGCTTTTTAAATAAGCCCCATAATTGAACTCATTGCTCTGAAGCCCGTCCGATTCGTCGAAATTCTTAAATTGTCGTGTTTGAAGGTCCAATCTGCTCAGACCTTGAATGGTGCTTAACCAAAGATTATTTTTGTCATCAGGGAGTATACCGTAAACTACATCATTGGGCAAACCTTCTGCAACCCCATATCTCTTGCTGATTCCTGAGGTTTTATTATAGCAGTAAACGCCTGCTCCCTCAGTACCTATCCATAAGTTGTTCTCTGAATCAATATAGGTACATAAAACCGGGCTGGAACCTAAAGCGTCACCGTCGTCTCCTCTAAAAGGAACCGCAGAAATTCTTTTGGTATCGGTATGTAACCTGCCGAGGCCTCGATCGCCACCCACCAAAAGAATCTTTGGATCTGAAGTGCCGGAAATCGTGAAAACGATTTCGCCAATTAAACGTGATGGGTCAGCTATTCTTTGGATAGAGGTGGTGCTTGTATCTAAAAAATTAATTCCACCGCCGGACGTACCAATCCAGATATCGCCAGCTGCGGCCTCAAATAGTGATATGACCCTATTATTACTAAGGCCTAACGAATCTCCGGGACTATCTTTAAATTTTTTGAACGTAAATGGTCGGTTATTGGGGTTCAAAAAATTAAGTCCCTCATCATGTGTCCCTATCCAAAAATTTCCGGCATGATCTTGAATCATTGCCTTTACATTATTGCTACTTAAACTGTTCGGATCGGTCTCCTCGTGGGTGTAATAACTAAACGCTCCGGTTTCCGCATTGTAAAAATTAATACCGCCGCCCTCCGTTCCTACCCAGAGGTTGTCCTGCTGGTCTTGAACCAAGGAACTTACTACCCCGTAATTGAGCTTGAAAGCATTGGTGCCGGATGGAAGATGCTTAAACAGGTCGTAATTTCTATTGTAATAATTAATTCCTCCGGCGTAGGTGCCGATCCAAATGTCACCCTTGCTGTCGCCATATATCTTATAAATGGAATTTTGACTTAAACTGTTGGGATCGTTTTTGTCATGAACCAAATGTGAAATAGACTTTTTATCCGCGTTTAGGATGTACAATCCCCCATAGGTCCCCACCCATAGATTGCCCTGATTATCCTCATATATACTTCGGACATCATCGGTAATCGCATTTTCCTTTTTTGATGGTAATTTAAAAAACTCAAATCTATTTGAATCCCCATTGAAAAACGCGAGTCCGTCGGTAATTCCTAGCCATAAATTATCTTCGTTATCCTCATAAAGTGTGGGCAGGGAGTTACTTTTCATTTCCTTGGATGCGCCTTCCGGGTAAGCATAATGAGTGAACGAATTGGTCTTACTATCAAAAATATCGATATGTTGCACGGTCTTTATCCATAGCTTTCCATCCGAAGTTTTCTCTAGTGCCCGTATAAGGTTGCTGGACAAGCCGGCCGTTTCCCCTTTTTGGTGCCGATGATATTTAATTTCATGGTTGGCTATGTCCAACCTTCCCAGTCCAAAATTCGAGCCTATCCATAAATGGTCCCCATCATCATCAATGATACTCCATATCTCATCTTTTAGATTGACCTTGCCCGTACCCGGATGCAGGTATCTTTCAAAACTATTCTTTTTCGCGTCGTATTTATTTAAACCATTTCTAGTACCTACCCATAGATTGCCCTGGTCGTCTTGAAATAGGGATTTTATGTAACTGTTACTTAAGCTTGTGGAATCTTGGGCCTCATAGCGGTAGGTCGTAAAAGTATTGCCATCATATTTGTTAAGACCGTTTCTCGTGCCGAACCATAGGAAGCCCTCATTGTCTTGAAGAATGCACAGCACAGAGTTTTGCGATAGTCCGTCCTGCAATGAAATATTCTTGAATTTTAAGGTAGTATTGTTTATATCAGTATCCTGTCCAATAAGCGACCATTGGAATATAACCAAGGTAAAAAGTAATATGAGTTTTTTAAACGTCATTTTTTCTGCTGATCAGGTCGGAATAAAAATAGTATTCGTCGTAATACGCTCCAACGATTCTAATATTCTAATGTAGCAAATATAAACGACTTGCATAATACAATCGATTGTATTTTACTTTTATTTGACTATTTTTGTCAAATACATCGATTAAAAAATTATTTTACCTCCTATATATATTAACCAATATGTAAAAAATAGGGGGTCAAAATAACAGACTTAAGATAAAATGAACACTATGCAACTATTTAATCTAGAAAATAAAAATGCTTTGGTAACCGGCAGTACCCATGGTTTAGGAATGGCCATGGCCGAAGGTTTGGGAAAGGCGGGAGCCACTGTTATAGTTAACGGCAACTCTTCGCAACAAAAAATCGACGACGCCGTAGCACATTATAAATCCATCGGTATTAAGGCAAAGGGATACAAATTCGATGTGACCAACGAAATCGAGGTCAGAGAAGCCGTTCAAAAGATACAAAACGAAGTTGGGCCTATCGATATTCTGGTCAACAATGCAGGCATAATAAAACGAACGCCTTTGGAGGATATGGAAGTAGCCGATTTTAAACAGGTTATCGACGTTGATTTGGTTAGTCCCTTTATTGTTTCCAAGCATGTGGTCAAAGATATGATCGAAAGAAAACAGGGGAAGATTATCAACATATGCTCCATGATGTCAGAACTGGGCAGAACTTCTGTGGGTGCCTATGCCGCTGCCAAAGGCGGACTCAAAATGCTAACGCAGAACATGGCTACGGAATGGGCAAGGCACAACATTCAGATAAACGGTATCGGCCCAGGATATTTTGCTACCTCGCAGACCGCACCTATCCGAATTGAAGGTCATCCTTTCAACGAGTTTATTTTAAACAGAACTCCCGCTGCCAGATGGGGCAATCCAGAGGACCTGGCCGGGGCAGCTATCTTTTTATCATCAAAAGCCAGTAATTTTGTAAACGGCCCTATAATTTATGTCGATGGGGGCATCCTTGCCACTATCGGAAAACCTTCGAATGAGGCTTAATTATGATACTTCATTCAAAAACGACTTTGAGCACACTTTGCTTCTAGTATCCGAAGGAAAAACAAGTCTATAAACACACTACTTTAGTCTCAATTTTTGGACGACGGATAAGTGAAATTGGGCTCTCCTTCTTCTCATTGAGTATATGACCTTTAATATTGATAACCAAATTTCAATTAATACTAAATATTTAAGAACTTCGCCTTTTTAATGTTTCAATCGAGATTGATATGGTCGGCACAGAAGCAAAACTAAAAGAGCGAATCAAAGAACTTACCTGTCTCTACGAGGTTACTTCGATCATCGTCAACTCAG
Organism: Pricia antarctica; assembly: GCA_011050085.1. GTDB lineage: Bacteria > Bacteroidota > Bacteroidia > Flavobacteriales > Flavobacteriaceae > Pricia > Pricia antarctica_A. The sequence goes on from DRGL01000074.1 coordinate 59,530, forward strand.
ACTATGACCAATTGGAGACCTCCTTGGAGGCAATTGCATATTGTCTCAAGAGAGGATGGCAATTCGACGAAGACACCGAGGTATTTCTGACCAGTGGAAACTATACGGTTCAGACAGAAGGCTTTCGATCGGATATGGTCAACATAACATCTGACATACGGGTCTTCAATACATTCGACGGATATATTCAGGTAGGATATCCAAAGGATGCCTATCAGCTATCCGATTTTTTGGAAGAGGAAAAAACCCTATTGGAAAACGTGGCCTTGGCAGTCGGCAACTTACTCGAACGCAAACAAGTGCACGACAGTGAAGCGGCCATCAAACGACAGGTAGAACGTGCAGACCGCCTTCATATTTTAGGAGAGATTACGGCGGGCATCGCCCATGAACTCAACACCCCGCTTGCGAATATTTTGGGGTTTGCCGAGCTCTTGAAAGAAAAAATGACCGATTCCGATACGAAACGTGATCTGGAGAGAATAGTGGATAACGCCATTTTCAGTCGTGAGGTAGTCAAAAAACTGATGTTCTTCGCCTGTGAAATGCCGCAAGAAATGAATTCGGTGGCGCTGATTCCCATTGTCGAAAATGTGCTGAAGTTGCTAGGGCCGTCATTAAGATCTAAACGTATAAAATTGACAAAGGCCTTCAGCGATGAGTCCATCGCCTTACGCGCCGATACGGTGCAGTTGACCCAAGTTCTTTTCAATTTGATCATGAACGCCGTTTACTTTTCCCCCGAAGGCGGTACTATCGACCTTAGAATAAGCAGCAAAGGTAACATGGCAAAAATTCGAATCTCGGACGAAGGTACCGGTATCGACACCCAAATAAGCAACAAAGTTTTCGAACCTTTTTTTACCACTAAACCGGTCGGCGAAGGCTCTGGTTTGGGTCTAAGTGTCGTACATGGTATTATCACCAGTCATAAAGGCACCATCGCACACGAAAACAACCGCCCGAAAGGCACTACATTTACAGTCGACTTTCCTAAATTATAGGTATGGCATTACGCAAGGAAAATATTCTTATCGTAGACGATGACATCGATATTCTAGAGTTGTTGCAACGGCACTTGCAGTCCATGGAGTACCACACCTTCAAGGCCATATCCGTCAAAGAGGCCCTATTTATCCTTAAGGATACCTTTATCGACCTGTTGATAACCGATATACAAATGCCCGAGGTCGACGGCCTTCAGCTTTTAAAATTTACGAACGAGCACTATCCCGAAATACCGAAGTTGGTGGTCACCGGATATCCTTCAGTGGATGGTGCTCTTGAAGTAATACAATCGGGGGCGACCGATTATCTGAGCAAACCTTTTACGAAGGATGAACTAAGGCAGGGCATCGAAAAAGCCTTTGCGCAAGGTGCTCGGCGTAAAAAACAAAAACCGATTTCCCAAAGGTCGCATTGCAATACATACGCAGATATGGTCGGCGAGTCGGAAGCCTTCGGTGCAGTGGTCAATATTATCGATAGGGTAAAGGATAATAAGGCTACGGTTATCGTAAAAGGGGAAAGCGGTACCGGTAAGGAACTAGTGGCCCGGGCCATTCACTATTCCGGCAAGTTTTCCCGCGCGCCTTTTATAGCGGTCAATTGTGGGGCAATTCCAGAAAATTTACAGGAAGCGGAACTTTTCGGATACAAAAAAGGGGCCTTTACCGGAGCCAATGAAAACCGCAACGGTTTCTTTCAGGCAGCGGAAGGAGGCACGCTGTTCTTGGATGAAATCGGTACAGCGTCCCTTGCCGTACAGACCAAGCTCCTCCGTGCTTTACAAGAAAAGGAAATTACGAAGGTCGGTTCCCAAAAAGCGGAAAAAGTAGACATTCGAATCATCGCCGCGACCAATGCCGATCTTTTGGAAGATATCAAGAAGAAGACCTTTAGGGAAGATCTATATTACCGCTTGACCGTGGTCGAAATCAATGTGCCCCCATTGCGGGAACGAAAATCGGATATTCCCCTACTGGTCGAGAAGTTTTTGCGCAAGTACGGCGTGGAATATAAGGACCGCTTACTTCGCATCTCCCCAGAGGCCTTCAAAGTCCTGCAACGATACAACTGGCCCGGAAACATCAGGGAACTTGAAAATATCATCCAACGGACCGTTATCATGTCCGACGGCCTGATCGAGGTGAACGACCTTCCCGATTTTCTAAAATTCGAAATCGATTTTCCCGAGGAGGATTTTCTCCCGCTGCGGGAAATGGAAAAGGAATATGTTCGTCGCGTACTTATTCACACCCAAGGCAACAAAACGAAAGCGGCCGAAATGCTACAGATAGACCGCAAGACCTTGCGCGATAAATTGAGCTAATCTACCGAGGAGAAATTACCCGACCGAGGAGATTTTCCCCTGCCAGATAAAATAACATCCTAAAAGTAAGCTTCCTTATATATTGATTTTCAAATAGTTATTGTTTATGGCATACTCCCCTGCTTTTTAGGGCACATCATTTGCATTTAGTGGAACGAATTAAATCAGTAACCCTAAATACACAGATATGATCAAATATGCAATTGCCCTATTATTTTCAGTAAGTGTTTTGAACGAACAGAGCGGTAAAGAACAAACACAGACCGATGTCACCATCGGCGATGTCTTCGAAATCGGTGCACCCGAAACCCACGCCTACAAACACATCAATTTTCCACGCGCCAATTTCATCATCAAAAGAGGCGGTATCGCGAACTACAAGCGTGCGGAAGGGTATAAAGTAGTAGTAACCGCTATCAAGGAGAAGAAAGATGGCAGCACGCAGGTGAAGATAAAACGAAATGATGGCGGTCGATTTTTTGGAAGCCATACCGTTGTTTCCGCAGATTTTAAAGAGGCCATCGCGTCCGGCGAACTACAGGCCATGTAAAGAGCTATAAGGTAAAATGAATCCATTTGGTCTGAGGGCAGACTTAATTCAATCACGAATCACCTTGATCAGATGGATTCTACTTCACAATTACCAAGTCGCAACGGTTAGTTGAATTCTCTTTTTCGATTTTGAATTAAGTGTCCAGATAGACTGACCTTTTCCATTGCACCGAATTCTACAATAGATTTAAACTAAAAAACAGATGTTATGTTCACAAAACTTTCAGCTCCGCAACGCATTCAAATCGGTCTGGTATTGGCTATGGCATTTCTTCTGGTTCTCGGCTCCAATCTTTTAGATCAAAAACATTTTACGAACATTCAAAACACAGTTAATTCAGTCTACAAAGATCGTGTGGTCGTGCAGGACTACGTTTATCGATTGGGCAACATCTTTCACCAAAAAGAACTCCGATTTATTCTTAAAAATAATTTTCAGGGCGTAACCTCAGAAAACCAAGAAGTGAAACAATTATTGGACGACTTCGGGGCAACGGAGCTTACCACCAAAGAATCGCAATTGCTCATTAAATTAAACGATCAGTTCGCAAACCTCAACAAATTGGAAATAAAGATGATGGGTGCTTCGAGTGCTAATTCGGAAAATAATATGGTCTCGGCCGTTAAAAGTTTAGATGAAATAGGGACCAGCCTCAATGGGTTGGCCGAAATTCAACTGGACCAAAGCGGACAGTTGATTGAACTTTCCAAAAAATCATTGGGTATGAACATCTTACTGTCCAAACTTGAGATAGGCTTTATGGTCGTTATCGGCGCCGCTATGTTGGCCCTGATATTCTATCCTGTTGAAAAAATACGTGTCATCAGGTGATACACTTTGCCAAACAGTTTTCCCTAATAAAAGTAAAAATGAAAAAATACTTAAGAAGTATATGTTCAACCTGTAGCTATGTCCAGAACTGTTCTTTGACAACAAATAAGAGCAGCATCTACGAATGCAACGAATACGTTCATCATCTGGACGCGGATTACATCCCATCAGTTATGAACTTGATCAAAACAACTAAAGTCGACTTTGAGAAAGTTGAAAAAAGAGAACTCATCTTAAACTAGAAGGTAATGACAACAAGAGTATTGAAACAGAAAAAAGTGCACAAACAGGGCATGCTCGACAATGTCATGCGTCAGTTCGATCACGCCGCGGAGATTATAGACCTGAACCCGAACATTCGAAAGATCCTCGAGGTAACGAACAACGAACTGGTCGTTCACTTTCCCGTTCGTATGGACAATGGCGAAGTAGAGGTCTTTACCGGATATCGGGTACAGCATAACAATTCGCTGGGGCCGTATAAAGGAGGTCTGCGCTATCATCCGACCGTAGATATTGACGCAGCAAGGGCATTGGCCATGTGGATGACCTGGAAAACATCGTTGGCGGGATTGCCCTACGGCGGAGCTAAGGGTGGTATCCAGCTAGATCCCACTAAATACTCGAATTCCGAACTCGAACGCATTACCCGAAGGTTTACGTACGCCCTAGGCGATAACATCGGTCCGGAGCTGGATATTCCTGCACCCGACGTAAATACCAATGCACAGACGATGGCGTGGATTTTGGATACCTATATGTCCACCAAATCGCCTGCCGAGCGTTCCACGAACATGCACGTGGTGACCGGAAAACCTGTCGGTGCTGGAGGTTCGGAAGGTCGCGACAGGGCTACGGGCTATGGCGTGTCCCTGACCATAAAATTCTGGGCTGAAAATAAAAAGATAGCCCTGAAGGATAAAAAATTCATTGTTCAGGGATTTGGCAACGTGGGATATTGGGCCGCGCATTTTCTGGAAAAGCAGGGTGCCGTAATGACCGCCGTACAAGATGCCTATGGGAGCATTGTCAACGAAAGCGGAATTTCTGTCGAACAACTTTTCGAGTATTCACAAGCGAACAAAGGGAGTATTCTTGGTTTCAAAGACTCAAGTGCCATCGACATTACCAATTTTTTTGGATTGGACTGCGATATCATCATCCCCGCAGCCCTGGGCAACCAGGTAACGGCCGAAATTGCACCACAAATTAAAGCCGCCCTTATTGCGGAAGGTGCCAACGGACCTACCGATGTGGAAGCCGAAGAAATACTTTTGGAAAAGGGTATCGATATCATACCCGATATCCTTTGTAATTCCGGGGGCGTCATCGGAAGCTATTTTGAGTGGCTGCAGAACCGCAACGGGGAAATCTGGCAACTGGACGAGGTAATGCAAAAACTGGAGAAAAAGCTAAGGGAATCCTTTAGCAAGGTATCCGAGCTATCGGAAGAACGAAACGTCGATATGCGGACCGCCGCATTTATCATTGCCATCGAACGGCTTGAAGAAACTTACATACAACGGGGAATTTTTCCTTGAAAAAATTATAAAAATGAAATACGAAAATTTGGTCATAGAAAAGAAGGAGTATGTGCTTTTGAAGAGATATATGAACCTTTCCGGATATTATAAGGATGAGACATTGCGCAAATCGGTTAAAAAATTATTGGGCGAACTGGACTCCGCCCGAATATGCGACGATGCGGATATGCCCAAAGATATAATCCGGTTCAATACACAGGTCACCATCGTGTCCGAAAAGGGCTGGCGGAAGACGTTCAGACTGGTGCTGCCAAACAATAGTGATGTCAAAAGCAATAAAATATCCATTCTTACCCCGATGGGCGCCGCCGTAATGGGTTACGCCGAGGGTGATTTGGTAATCTGGGAATTCCCGGCTGGCGAACAGCAACTAACTATTGAAAAAGTAACACAAGAGAATAGACATATTAATGTAAACATGGTACTATGAACAATTCAAAATTATTTTTTGGTCACGATTCCGACAGTACCATCATGGTGAGGAAAGACAGGGCCGAAGTTAATACTTGGACGGATCACCTGGAATATATCAACGAAGAACTCGAATATATTCTGGGCATCGAAGATCGAATGTTGAACAATCGGCAGCTCTATAATCAACTAAACGCTCTACGTCGCGAAAACCAGCTCAAACTGAGTCTGCTATACCGCTACGAAGCGAGTATGCGAAACGCTATTGAGTGCGATACAACAGCTTGCGACACCTTCTATCTGCATACACACGAAAAGAACAGGAACGTTTTTATAGATCATGTCAAAAAATATAGGCAGGTTAAATCGAACGTGCTGTCAAAAATTCTTATATATGTCAGACGGTAAACCGGTTCCGACCAACAAGATAACAGCTAACAAACCTACATGAACAAGTTTTTTACCCATATTCGAGGCGATATATTTGGAGGAATTACGGCGGGCATCGTTGCCCTGCCTTTGGCGCTTGCTTTTGGGGTCAGTTCAGGACTGGGCCCGAGTGCCGGTCTTTACGGTGCCATATTCATCAGTTTTTTCGCTGCGCTTTTCGGTGGTACCAATACTCAGATTTCAGGCCCGACCGCACCTATGACCGCGGTAAGCATGGTTGTGATCGCCGGAATTGTGGCCCTGAACGACGGCAGTCTGGAAAAGGCCCTGCCCGGTATCTTATTGGTTTTTCTTTTAGGTGGCCTTATGCAGATAGGACTGGGACTGATGGGTCTGGGAAAATATATTCGATACATCCCCTACCCCGTAGTTTCCGGTTTTATGACGGCCATCGGAGTTATCATACTTGTCACACAAATTTTACCGTCCCTAGGCTACTACCCAAAGGAAGACGCAGAGTATGTAGAACACTATATTCCACAGGCAGAAGAAACTATCTTGGGTAATATTTTAAAAGAAGAGACCGGCGAGGGTATTCTGGTGCTTGAGAATTTCGAGGAAACAATTGATCGTGCGGGTGAAATAACCGACGCGGGCATACTCAACGAAGCCGAAACCTTGGCCGGTAAAGAGGCGTCGGGGGTTATCGGCGCATTTAAAGTAATGCCAAGAGCGGTACAGAACATTAATTGGCTTGAACTTGTTCTTGCCCTATCGACGATTATGATTATTTATGGCTTTAAAAAGATAACCACCTTGATACCTAGTGCTTTGGTCGCACTGGTCGTGGTATCAGGTGCCGCCTACGGCTTAGGATTACAATACCGCCCCATCGAAGAGATCCCGGGAGGTTTTCCGACGCCCAATATCGAGATATTCACCCAATTCGAGCTTGCATCCGTGACACCTTATATTTTTACGGCATTTACCCTTGCCCTTCTAGGCGCCATTGATTCATTATTGACATCGGTGGTCGCTGATAATATGACCAAAACCAAACACAGCCCCAACAAAGAATTGGTAGGCCAAGGTATCGGCAATAGCATTGCCGCTTTTTTTGGCGGAATTCCCGGCGCCGGTGCTACCATACGAACTGTGGTAAACATAAATGCCGGGGGCAAAACAAGATTGTCAGGTATGATAGCCGGAGTGCTATTATTGGTGGTATTATTGGCGCTAGGTCCAGTAGCCTCTCAAATTCCGGCGGCCGTTCTTGCCGGTATCCTGGTAACCGTAGGTATTGGCGTTATGGATTATAAAGGGCTAAAGGCCATCCCCTTCTTACCGCGGGATTTAAATATAGGTCCTTTGAAATTTAGCTCGGAAGTGGTCATCATGCTGGTAGTATTGGTGCTATCATCGGTATGGAATTTAGTATATGCCGTGGGGATAGGTCTCATTATCGCATCATTGATGTTCATGAAAAAAATGGGTGATCTCACAGCTGAACAATCCGACATAAAAACCCTGAAGAAGGAGAAGGGATGGGCAGATGAAAAAAATTTTCCCGAAAACCTGAAGGAGGAAGTCTTTATCAAACACCTAAAAGGACCGTTGTTTTTCGGTTCTACAAGTGAATTTCAAACGCTGGCAAATCAAATACCGAGAACGGCATCCACAGTAATTATTAGAATGGGACGTATGCAATATCTCGATCAAAGCGGACTTTACACGTTAGAGGATGTGCTCCTAGATCTAAGAAAATCGGATATCACCATACTTTTTGTAGATGTATTAAAACAGCCCCGCTATATGATGGAACGGGTACAAATTATCCCGAATCTTATTTCGGAACAGCATATTTTCAAGGATTTCGCCGCCTGTCTTGAACGTATAAAGAAGAATGTGGTGGATGAAAATTAAAAAAGTATGGATGTTTTACAGGCGGAAAATTTACTATAGAAAACGACTGTCAGTAATTTTAAGAGCTATTTTAAAAGATGTAGAAGTAATCTCAATCTATTTTTTAATCAACGAATACATTTTATGACACGAAATATAGTTTAACCGTTCAGACTTTACCGGGCCTTTCCGCACCCAGCCCCATGTAAAGCTTCACTACGGCGATGGCCATTAAAAAAAGTGCCGAATACGATCAACTGCCAGTGAAATCGAAGATACTACCAAAGATAATAGGGCCGGTCACCGCTACGATATAACCGATAGACTGTGCCATACCGGATAGTCAATGGCGGATTCAGCATCTTGTGAGCGCAAAACCAAAAAAAGCAGTGCGAGACCGAAGGTACCCCCTAAAACCAAACCGATAAGGGAGACCCAAAGTGGAACGAGACCAATTTTGGGAAAAAGCAGACCGACCAGCCCAACGAGCTCGGTAATGACCAGAAACCATACGATGAGCCGCTGATTGTCTCTTTTGCCTGCAATGGTGGGAATGACCAAAGACCCAAGAATTCCGGTCGCTCGTCATAGCGAAAGCATCCATCCCGAAAATTCAGCGGTAAAGTTTCTACCCTGCAATATTTCGGGAAGCCAAGCCAGCATAACATAAAATGTCAGGGATTGCAGCCCCATGAAAAGACCTATTTTCCACGCTAGGCGCGATTATCCCAAAGATTTCACTGCCTTCGAAAAACTTCGCTTTTCCCCAAATTTTTTAAACGGAAAACCTACGGCAAGCAGATTAAAAAAGCGGCCAGCGCCAAAGGTGCCCATAAGGCCATCGCAAGTCTCTAGTCTAGATTATAGATATCGGCCAATGGAAAGCTGATTCCCGCGGCTAAAGAGGCGCCCAACGCGATGACACTAGAATAAAGGCTCGTGATAAATCCTGTGCGTAAGGCAAAATTACGTCTGGTCAGACCGAGTAACAACACATTGCCATAAGCGATGGCTATACCTAATACAGCGTACCCAAGTACAGTAAAAATATGCCTCCCACGGAGCGCAGCGCTATACCAGTGGCAAAGAGCAACATCGTGCACGCTAAGGTACCACCGATACCAATACGGCGCGTGAAAAGTGATGTCAAGTTAGAGACAACGCCAAAAGCGAACAGAGGTAGCGTGGTCAAGAGACCGAGCATCAAATTTGAGAGTCCAGTCGCTTGACGAATATCATTTACATGAGGACCTACGCCAGCGACGGCGGGGACGTAGGTTTAAGGTGATAAACAGTATACCGGCCAATAGCAACATATTGCCCAGACTGGAAGCTTTAGATTTTGAAGAAATGAGAGTCATAAAACTGGTAATCGGTTCCCAACGGCGAAAGTAGTGAAAGACGTCTAGCGGCCGTTCTTTACTATCGCGATTTTCCTCTTTTGTCCCACCAAACGTAAAGCGCAAAAATCAATAAGCTCACCAAAGAACCCCAGAGCAATCCCGCTTTCAGACTATCGATACTTTTCACCATGATGGCAATAAAAATAGTGAGCGGGGCGAAGCCTACGAATGTGGCTCCGATGAATATCCAGTAGCCCATACGCAACACTCCTCCGACAAAGCTAATGGCGTCGTTGGACAAAAATGGATTGAGTCGGGTAACAATCACCGACCAAGAGCCGTAATCGTCCAAAAAGACCTCCACCTTTTGTTCGGATTTTTACCCGATAATCTTAGTTACGATGGAATCTCCAAAATAGCCGCCAATCAGGTAGCCGACCGAAGAGGCAGCATTGACGGAAGCCAAAACAATGAGACTTCCCCAAACCGGCCCGTATACCAATATCCAGCCGACCATTAAAAGAATTGTGGGAACGACCAAAAGGAAAATCCGTGCAATCATTGCCAAAATGAGAACGATTGGGCCCATCCAAATAAAACCGCTGACCCATTTTTCGATTCGCTCTTCGTGATCGCTGGTCAGTACCGACCACGCCTCGTTAAAGAAGGTTTTCTACTTGAGGTACGAAAAAATAGGCTGCTGCCAGACCGGCGATAAGAAGTATGGAAAAATATTACGACAATGTACTCTTTTGGCCGGAATTCCCATTTGTATTGGATTCGTCCATAGGTCAGTGATGCAGTTTTAATTCTGTGATGGTACCTTTACTATCCATTTTTCCCTAACTGGAAATGCACAATGTTCCATCGGGACTAAATGTTATGCCCTCGGGTTGTGGAATCGTCTTTTTATCGAACGTATAAGCGTTCTTCGGATTACCTTCCCCATCCATCAGTAGTTTCTGGCGTTTGATTTAAAATCAGGAATAATTCAAAGGGAAAAATAATACCGCCAATGGCCGCAATCAGAGGGAATGTCGCTTTTCGAAAGGTGTTCAGTTCGCCAATCAGCAGTTCTCGCTTGATTTTCAGATCGATCAGAAGAAAAAAAACGCCATCAACCCGTCGTTGACCCACAGGATAAGTGGTTTGTGAAGCTCAAAATTTTCTGTTCCGATACCGATATTGTAGTTCCATAATGCCATGGTAGCTTTCGCTGTATGGTGAATTAGCCCAAAGCAATAATAGTTGACCCGAACAGGATTATTCCGCGAAGGCTTTGAACCCTTACGAATTTTTGAAAGGAAGTATGCACTAATTTTCCTAACATAAGTATTGTTCAGTTCTCAGGGAAAATACAGCGATTTTACATCTATTGTTATTCCTAATCTTTGAGTCCACAGCAGAACGAAGCAAATAGTACGCGATGTTCCAGTTAGGCAATTTACAATATTCCAACTAAACACAGCGGTCTGGACTTCAAACCGCCTTCAGACCCTCGACCGTACCTCCAAACATAACGAATCCTCCTAATTAGAAATAATTAGCATAACTTGGAAGGCTTAAAATTGATTATTAAAAAAATCTCCAAAAATTTTTGCGCATAAAAATAAATATAACCTATATTCGCAATATGTTATACATAATACAAAAATGAAAAATTTAATAGCGGCTACTTATGCTCCAATGCATCAAAACGGCTCCTTGAATCTAGATATCATCAAGCTTTACGGTCAATTTTTAGAGGCTAATAAGGTCGAAGGTGCCTTTGTGAATGGTTCCACTGGCGATTTCGTATCGCTAAGTACCACTGAACGGAAACAATTAATTGAGGCTTGGGCCAAAGTCAAACCGAACGGTTTCTTTATAACTAACCACGTGGGGCATTCCAATATTTATGAGGCCCAAGAACTAGCGGAACATTCCGAGAATTTGGCGGATGCTATTTGTGCCCTACCCCCGTTTTACTTCAAGCCAAGAACACTTGAAAGTTTATTACACTACTGTTCCGAAGTCGCTAAGAGTGCTCCCAGTTTACCTTTTTATTACTATCATATTCCAATACTGACCGGTGCGGTCTTTCCAATGATTGACTTTTTGAAGCAAGCCATTGATACGATTCCTAATTTTGCCGGCATCAAATATTCGGATTATAAGCCTGAGGATTTTTCTCAGTGCCTGCACTATAATCAAGGTTCCCAGAACATTCTTTTCGGGGTAGACGAAAAACTAGTGACCAGTTTACCCTTAGGCGCTACCGGATGGGTTGGCAGCACCTATAACCATTTGGCCCCGCTCTATTACAATATCATTTCTTCGTTTAAGGAAGGGGATACTCAAAAGGCGGAATCGCTTCAGGAAAAAGGCGTATTCTTTGTTCAAACTTTGGACAAAATGAGCGGTTTCAACGGGGCCGGAAAAAGCTTTATGCGACTTTTCGGATTAGATATGGGGCCGAGCCGCTTTCCACACAAAACGATGACGAACGCCCAATTGACTGCAGCGTTACAGACCTTAGACCAACATCAGGTACTGCCCTTATTAAGTACATCCTTTTCCGAAAAGTTTCTTTAACTGGTTATCAGACGCGGCTCAAACCTTGCTTTGGAGTGAAATTCCTTGAAAAAAAGTAGCAAAATGTTAAAAATCAGTATTTTTTAATTATTATGTATAACATAATACAATAATAATGTATATTGCGCCGACCTTAAACTAATGTTAACTCAACTTTCTTAACATGAAACATTTTAAAAAACAAGCTGATCAAAGAAAGATGTCCCTCAAAATTTTGATTCACCATTTTTCCCGCATACATTCTTTTGGCGTAGTAACTGCCTTTCTATTGCTTTTGAGCACTAGTGTCTTTGCGCAAGAAATAGAGATTGCAGGCGCAGTAACGGATTCACAAGGAGCCCCATTGCCCGGAACGAGTGTTTTGGTGAAGGGAACGACAAACGGAACACAAACTGATTTTGATGGTAATTATACCATTACATCCAATGGTAATGCAACCTTGGTTTTCAGTTACATTGGTTTTTCTTCGCAAGAAGTGTCCGTTTCCAATCAGACCACAATAAATGTCGTTCTGGAAGAAGATGCCCAGAAATTAGATGAAGTGGTGCTTACAGGCTACTCCACACAGAATCGGAGCGACATGGCCACTTCAGTATCAAAGCTAGATACCAAAGTACTTGAAAGTGCCTCAAGGTCTAATGCCGCCACCGCTTTACAAGGGACAGTTGCCGGTGTTCGGATCACCCAAACTACCGGGCAGCCCGGGTCTTCCCCTAGTATCAGCGTTCGCGGAGGAACCAACTTTGACGGAACGGGTTCACCGCTTATCTTAGTAGATGGGGTCCCTACCGATTCGTTCTATGCACTCAATGGAGACGACATTGAATCCATCGAAGTATTGAAAGATGCCGCTTCGACTGCCATTTACGGCGCACGCGCTGCCGATGGTGTTGTTCTGGTAACTACCAAAAAAGGAAAAATTGGCACTTCTAGCATTACCTATCGCCAAAAATATAGGGTCAACAACCGTCGTAATCGGTTTGAATATCTTGGAGCGGTTGATTTCATCAATTACAATCGCCAAGGCATTGCCAACACGCAACGCATTCTTGGAGACGATGCCTTCACAGTATTCAGGGATGGTATCAACGGCATGGGTACGGGAAATAACCCTATTGATTCTGAATATACTACCCAGTTCCTTACCGAGGAAAACCGATATTTACTCGATTTTGAGGGATGGAAGACAATACCTGATATATTAGACACAAGCCGTACGATTTTATTCCAGGAAAACGATATGACGGAGCTATTTTTTCAGAATAGTTACGCCAGTGACCACACCCTTTCTTTTCAAGGAGGGAACGAGAAAGGTAAATACTATCTAAGTTTAGGATATTTGGATGAAAAAGGACTTGTTTTTGGATCTCAGTTCCAGCGATACTCGGGAACGTTCAACGGCTCATATGACATATCTGATAAGGTTACCATTAATTCTAATGTATTCTATGCACATTCCGCAAACAATCCCAACTATCTTGATAATGTTAACTGGGTATTTCAACGGGCACAGGGGCAGCCCCCAACAGCTCGTATCTTCAACAATAACCCTGATGGTAGTCTGAGCGACAATCCGAATCCAGGTACTAATGTCTCTTTCGGTAATCCTCTATATTACAACGATAAGTTTGTTAGAAATAATTTAGAGCAACGGCTATCTACCTCGGTCCGATTGGATTGGGACATGGTCGATCATTTAAAATTCAGTCTGAACGGTAGCCATTTCACCATTAATAATAGCAACGAGTCCTTTAGTAGAGCTTATCTTGACGGAGGATCCCTCAACACCACGAGAAATGCAACTGCAAGTCAGTTCCGTGAAATGAAAAATCAATTGACCGCTCTGCTAAATTATACAAATTCATTTTCCGGTAAGCATAATCTCGATGCCTTGGCAGGTGCTGAAATTTATAAGGAAAATATATATTCTTTACGAGCTGCCACTCGATTGAGCGGCTCTGACGAAATTCCGACCCTTAATGCCGGCTCCGAGGCGGATGGCGTTCCAAGTTCTTCGAAGGCTGCAAGTTCCATAATTTCCGTTTTTGGTCAAATCAATTATAATTATGACAGCCGTTTTCTAGTAGGACTCACCCTAAGAAGAGATGGCTCTTCACGATTAGATAATGATAAATATGGTATATTCCCTGGCGCATCCGTTGGATGGAACCTTCACAACGAAGCCTTCTATTCAGATTCCAAATTGAGCAATGTACTAAGCAGGATTAAACCAAGAATCAGCTACGGCGTGAACGGAAAGGTAGAGTCCCTAGGTCGCTACCAAGTTCTGGGAAGCTATGGTGAAACCGGTATCTACGATGGTCTCACCGGGTATGCGAACAACGGGCTTCCCACTCCTGACTTGCAGTGGGAGCGATCAACAACACTCAATATGGGCCTTGATGTGGGGTTGTACAAAGGAAGGTTCAATCTGTTGGCCGATTACTTCATCCGTGATGTTAAAGATAAAATTTCCGGTCTGACCCTACCTTTTTGGACAGGTTTTGAAAGTATTACCAGTAATAACGGGACGCTGCGAAACAAAGGTCTTGAACTGGAATTCTCTGCCAAAGTGATAGCCGGTGAAAATTGGCAGTGGAATCTGGGCGGCACTTTCTATACCTTTAAAAACTTTGTAGAAAAACTTCCCGAAAACGAGAACGAGAACAATCGACAGGGCGGCACTCAAATCTGGGACGCCGATAAAGAAGAACTTGTTTGGGTCGGGGGCCTGCAAGAAGGACAGCGTGTCGGCCAAGATCTCGTAGTAGCCTATTCACAGGATTATATTTATGCCAACGATGCCGAAGTGGCAGAACACATTGCCAGGGAAGATGTACAACTGAACGATCCTACGCAAAGATATCCCGGAGATGTTGCCTGGAACGATACAAACAGTGATAACATCATCGATTTCCAGGATAGGGTAATCGTTGGAAGAACCGTTCCGAACACGACCGGCGGTCTTACCTCCAATTTAACATATAAACAGTTCAACTTGTTCGTAGCTACCGATTTTGCCCTCGGACATGTTATCCAGAACGATAATCGTGTGAGAGGCTTGGCACAGGTTCAGGGCAATCAGAACGGTCCGGTAGAAATCTTGGATTCTTGGTCGCCGCAGAATACCAATACAGATGTGGCCCGGTTCGATTTCACTGACCAACAAGGCAACTTCAAAAGAGGAACGGATCGGCTCTGGGAAAAAGGAGATTACTTAGCGTTGCGCGAAGTCACCCTAAGCTATAACTTCCCTACGGATGAAATATTTAAGGATGGTTTGATAGAGAGTTTACGTCTTTATGTAACAGGAGCGAACCTGCACTATTTTACAGATTATTCAGGTAACTCTATCGAAGTTGGCGGGGTCAATACGGGCAGTTTTCCATTACCTGTCAGCTACACCCTAGGTTTAAACATAACATTTTAAAAAAATAGCCATGAGAAAATATATCGTTCTTTTTATGACCCTAAGTGTTTTCATTTCCTGCGAAAAGGAAATTGAACTTGATCCTATCAGCGGTATTCCCGGTACTGGTTTTTTAGATAACGAAAGTGCGGCTAGATTGGCGCATACAGGTCTCTATGCCTCCTTCCGAGGATACAATTTCAGTTATTTCAGATTGGGAGAGGTACGATCTGATCTTTATGGTGGAACGACTTTTGAATCTGCCACTGATATTGAACTGATCAACCAGACTATCAACAGCACCAACATACCATTCGGAAATTGGGGTGGATTCTACACCTTGATACATCGAATGAACGATTTTTTAGTCAATGTGCCAGAAATAGAGTTTGCTGACAATTCGGAAAAACAACAATTATTGGGTCAAGTATATGGTCTTCGGGCCTTCATATATTACACCATGTTGAAAACTTGGGGCGCTGTTCCCATTACGATCGAACCATTCGATACAACAGCGGACGTAACAACACTAAATCGTGCGCGCTCTTCCAAGGAAGAAGTGATGCAACTAATTAAAGACGATATTCAAAGATCTTTGACTGAATTTGGAACGGATAACTCTTTCTTCAAAGGCAAAAAAATATATTGGTCGAAAGCAGCGACACTCGCTTTAAAGGGCGATGCATTTATTTGGTCGGGCGAGGTTCTGAATGGGGGCATTGCTGATTTTACGGAAGCAAAGTCAGCCCTTGAACAAGTATCAGGAATCGGTGTTTCATTAGAACCGAATTTTATGGATTTATGGGACATAGAAAATGAAAATAACGATGAATTCATTTTCACCCTATCCTACGAACGAGATCAAAGCACCAATTTTTACAATGGAGTGTTTACGGGAAGAGCCACAGAAATAAATCAGACCTGGGATGCCACCGGAACTTCCTTTGCGAACGAAATCTTTAACGGAGGTAATAGATACGGTCCTTCGGAAAAACTACTGCTAAAGCTAGACGACACTCTTGATAGTAGAAGAGCTACTTTTTCCAGACTGTATTCAGATGATTTAGGACATATTCCGTTCGATGAAAACAACTATGTGGGTGCTATACTGAACAAATTTTTAGGTGTCGTCGAGGCAGGAAGTAGAATTAATGTTAACGACGTTCCTATATACCGACACGCGGATGTACTTTTACTTTTGGCGGAGGCCAAAAATAATTTGGGCGAAAATCCCTCGACCGAAATCAACCTAATACGTCAACGGGCCTACGCTGAAAATTATGACGATGCGGTTCAAGGTTTTGTAAATGCCTCAAACGATGAAAATAAAGTTGCTATCCTCGATGAAAGATTAAAGGAGTTCGTAGGCGAAGGTAAACGCTGGTGGGATTTAAGACGCGCAGGAGGTAATTATATTTTCGATGAAATTGAAACCTTACTCGAAAGTGAGGCATTCAAATTACAATTACCTATATCCCCGGATATGATCGGTAGAAATTCTTTGTTAGAGCAAACTGAAGGATGGAAGTAAACTATTTTGAGTTAGTTGAGTTTCAAAAAGGTCTTGGGTCGTTTCCTCCAAGACCTTTTTATTTGCCCGCATCTTTTTTAAAGGCATGATCGAAGTGAGGTTCTAAATGCCTGCGCATGGCATTTCTAAAAGTTTCCGGAGTGCCAACTTTTAAGTTTTTCAGCAACATACGGTGGCTGACGAACTGACCATTTGAAAAGTGATATCCGTCCAGGTCGGTATTCTTTGTGTCGTTTTGATAGACATAGTTAAATACGGGCAGTAATAGATCCTGAAATTTCTGTAAAGTGATGTTGTTCGACATTTGGTACAGTTTTCCGTGAAAGGCGACCTCTTTGTCCAACGTAAAACGGATTTTTCCACTGCTGGTGGCCTCTTCAGCCTCGACAATCGCTTCAAGCTCGTCCATATCTTTTTGGATCTTGTGCTCAAATAGAAAATCGGCCATACCCATTTCCAATATCAATCTGAATTCGAAAAGCTGCTTCAAAGTATCCTCGCCTAAAAGGGTTGGATCCATAATACGGGCGAAGTTATTGATGATGTCCGGTCGTTTTAGGGTCATGCCCTTGTGTTTTTTAGAATCGATCAAGCCTAAAGTACGTAAACGCAGCAGCGCCTCGCGAACTACGGTTCTACTTACACCGAGCGAATCGGCAAACTCCAGTTCCTTGGGAATGGAATCACCGGGTTTCAGGTTATTTTCTTTGAAAAAAGATAGAAGGCGCACCTCTACCTTGTCAACAAGAGATCCGGTATCTACCGGTTTCAGATTTTTTAACTGTTTAGCCATGTGATGTTGTCAGAGTGTGAACAGGAAATTTTTGGAATTAACATTTTGAATTTCAAAAATTACAATGTGGTAAAGATATCGATTGTTGTTTCCGCTACCTTAGAAATTTAGAATGCTTCTATTATTTAGCCTTCGATTACCAAGTTAAGAAAATTTAGTTTAAGTTTGTATTATGTCATACATATTTAATGAAATACGCTGAACACTATAAAAAAGCACTCTTTGATGATGTGCTTCCTTTTTGGGAACGGAACTCCTCAGACACAAAATATGGCGGTTATTTTACCTGTCTTGACCAAACCGGACTAGTATACGATACCGACAAGTTCGTTTGGCTACAAGGCCGACAGGTATGGCTATTTTCCATGCTCTACAATCAAGTTGAGAAACGGGATTTTTGGCTGCAACTGGCAAAGTCCGGTGCTGATTTCATAAAAAAATACGGTATGGATGACGAGGGCAACTTCTATTTCTCCCTAACCCAAGAAGGGAAACCTCTAGTACAGCCTTATAATATTTTTTCCGATTGCTTTGCGGCTATGGCCTTTGCGCAATACGCCAAGGCTTCGTGCGATGATGAGTTTAAAACATTGGCGAAGAACACCTACCGCAACATCTTACGCCGAAAGAATAATCCGAAAGGTGATTATGAAAAGAGCACAGGTGAACGACCATTAAAGAATTTCGCATTGCCAATGATTTTGTCCAACCTAGTTTTAGAACTGGAAGACATTCTTGAACCGGACGAGGTGCAGCGGACCATCGACTTCAGCGTGAACGAAGTTATGGAGGTCTTCCTGCAAAAAGATTCCGGATTGGTCTACGAAAACGTGCTTCCCGATGGCTCGCTGCATGACAGCTTCGAGGGCCGGCTGATCAATCCCGGGCACGGCATCGAGGCCATGTGGTTTATGATCGATATCGGGGTGCGCCAAAACGACCAGGAACTCATCCAAAAGGCAACGGATACCATCATCCGTATTTTGGAGTATGGATGGGACAAAGAATTCGGCGGCATCCTTTATTTTATGGATGCCAAAGGCCATCCGCCCCAACAGTTGGAACACGACCAAAAATTGTGGTGGGTACATTTGGAAGCCTTGGTCGCTTTGTCCAAAGCCTACGAACATCATCCCACTATAGAAATAAAAAACTGGTACGGAAAGATACACGAATATACATGGTCCCATTTTCCGGATCCCGAAAATGGGGAATGGTTAGGATACCTCACCCGACAAGGAAAACCCCATGTAACCTTAAAAGGCGGGAAATGGAAAGGCTATTTTCATGTGCCGCGGGGTTTGTTTCAATGCTGGAAGACCTTTGAACGCATAGAAACTTCCAAAACTAAAGTATCATCCAAATACAACTAGAGAACAAAACTTCCTAAATATTCATTTAAATCAACTTAATAAAACTTTAGAATCATGATTCGATTTCCTTTTTTTATACTGATCCTGCTGATTTTTTCCGCAAACGCCCAAAACAAATCCCACCAAATGGCCGACGGCCTCGATAATTACCAAGATCTTTTCAATGCGTCGAACAAAGATTCGATATCCTGTTATCGGATTCCCGCGTTGGTTACGGCGCCCAATGGCGATGTGCTTGCGGCCATCGATGAGCGGATTCCATCCTGTAACGACCTGAGGGGAAGCGACGACATCAACATTGTACTGCGCAGAAGTACCGATTCCGGTAAAACCTGGTCGCCCATCGAAACTGTGGTCGATTATCCGTTGGGCGAATCGGCTTCGGATCCGTCCATGATCGTTGATGAAACGACCAACGAGATTTTCATGTTCTATAATTTTATGAACCTCGATACCGAACAGGATATCTATTATCTACATGTATTAAAGAGCGGCGACAATGGCAGAACTTGGAGCAAACCCGAAGACATTACCGAACAAATCGCAAAACCCGAATGGCGTAAAGATTTTAAGTTCATTACCTCCGGCAGGGGCATTCAGACCAGCAGCGGTAAACTTTTGCATTGTATGGTCAACCTGAACAGTGGTCTGCATATTTTCGGAAGTGACGACCACGGCAAAAGCTGGTATTTTATAGACACGCCGATCATGCCCGCCGACGAATCTAAAATAATCGAATTGGAGGATGGAAAGTGGATGGTCAACGCCCGAGCCAACGACAAAAAGGGAATAAGATACGTGCATATATCTTCGGATGAAGGTAAAACATGGACTACGGAACCGGAACCCCATTTACCGGATCCCGGATGTAATGCAAGTATTATTCGGTATACCTCAATCGAAGATGGCTATACAAAGAACCGAATGTTGTTCGCCAATGCCAATTCGGTCGATGATCGCAACAACTTGACCGTCCGCGTGAGTTATGATGAGGGAAAATCTTGGTCGGAAGGCAAGACCATCTATGGAGGCAGTGCCGCGTATTCGTCGCTTACAATTTTAGCCAATGGGGACATAGGCGTATTTTTTGAAAAGGATGATTATACCGAGAATATGTTCGCCAGTTTTTCATTGAAATGGCTGACCGATGGCAAGGATAAATACCGTAAACCGAAGAAAGGAAAATGAGGTTCACCGACATTCTTCACTTCATTGAAACCACTTTAAAAAATAGCCAAACCGTTTCGTATGAGAAAGATTAGCCACTTTCCAATCACCGCACTCTTGCTTTTGCTCGCTCTTGTATCGACCGGTCAAGAGATTCAAAAGGTCGGGATGGAGCCATTGCCTGCACTTCCAGCAACGGCCAACGATTCCGTTTCCTTCGGATACGCGGGTATGATGGGCGGTGCTCACAACGGGGCCATCTTGGCGGCAGGCGGTGCAAATTTCCCCAACGGTTTGCCCTGGCAGGACGGGGAAAAGGTGTACAGCAATGCCATCTACGTACTAGATGACGGTCAATGGTCGGTGTCAAACCAGATCTTGCCCGCTCCCCTAGCCTACGGGGGATCGGCATCCATTCCGGAAGGCATTTTGGTCGTTGGCGGCGAAAATGGAACCGCCACTAGTAAAGAGGTCTTATTGCTTGAGTACGATCCGGTTTTAAAAAATGTCCAAATTACCAAGTTTCCGCCCCTACCCGAACCCTTGGCCTACACCAAGGCCGTGGTCGAAGAAGGCTACGTGTATGTCGCAGGTGGCAAAAATTCCGATAAAAGCGTCAATTCTTTTTATAGAATGCGTTTTGACAATCCTGAAAATTGGGAAAAACTTGAAGATTTTCCCGGTGCCCCGCGAGCATTGCATTCCATCGCCGTGCAGGAGACCGAAAATTCCAGAAATCTATTTGTCATCGGGGGGCGCAATCAAACGGCGGGCCAAAAGTCGGAAACGCTTACCAACTACCTGTCCTATGACCTGAAGGATGGTATTTGGATAGACGAGGGTGACATCACGATTGATGGGGAGCCCAGGGTCTTGATGGGCGCTTCCGCCGAAAGTATCGGTTCCATGGGCATTATGGTATATGGCGGATCCGATGAAGTGCTTTTTGACCAATTGGAGGATTTTGAAATACAACTTGGTAGGGAGAAAAACGACTCCAAGATTTCCAAATTGACCCAAGAACGAGATGCCCTTTTAAAAGACCATCCCGGCTTCTCCCAAGAAATTCTGGGATATAATAGTATTACCAAAACCTGGTATGTCTATGATACGTTGACAGAGCCAATTCCAGTTACCGCATTATCCTTCAAAAAGAACGACGATTTTGTCATTGTGTCCGGAGAGGTCTCGCCCGGCATTCGAACGCCCGAAGTGCAGAAATATGCCATTGCCGACGCTGTCAAACCTTTCGGAGTCATTAATTATACGGTTTTGACGCTCTATCTCATGATTTCGCTGTTAATCGGAGTCTATTTTGCGCGTAAACAGAAATCCACCGAAGATTATTTTGTGGGTGGCGGACGTATCCCGTGGTGGGCATCGGGCCTTAGTGTTTTCGGAACCTTGTTGAGCGCGATTACTTTTATGGCCATTCCCGCCAAGGCTTTTATAACGGATTGGTCGTTCTTTTTTCTGAATATCACGGCCATTCTAATTACCCCTGTGATTGCCTTTATTTTTATTCCCTTTTTCAACAAGCTTAAAATTCGAACGGCTTACGAATACCTGGAAAATCGTTTCAACTACACAGCGCGTGCCTTTGGCAGCCTTTCTTTCATTCTGTTCCAGCTAGGGCGAATCGGGATTGTGCTGTTGTTACCTTCGCTCGCCATTTCGATAGTAACAGGTATTCCCGTAGAGACAAGCATTATGATTATGGGCGTACTCTGCATCTTCTACACCACTTTCGGAGGTATCGAGGCCGTAATTTGGACCGATGTTCTGCAGGTCATCGTTCTTTTGGGCGGCAGTATTTTAGCGGTCGTATGGATTGTGGTCCATACCGAAACTACGTTCGGCGAGATGATTACCTATGCTTCCGAACGCGACAAGTTCAATATCGCCAACATGGATTTTAATTTTACCGAATCTACCTTCTGGGTAGTGTTCATCGGTGGACTCGCCTCCGCCATGGTCACACAGGGTACCGACCAGACCATTGTACAGCGCTATTTGACGAGTTCGAGCATAAAGGATGCCCAAAAGACCCTGTATACGAACGCGGTGCTAACGCTTCCGGCCACGATTATTTTTTTCGGCATCGGCACCCTATTATTTATTTTCTACACGGAAATGCCGAATGCACTTTCCCCGGCCATTGCGAACAACGATTCTATTTTTCCTTGGTATATCGTCCGAGAATTGCCCGTTGGCGTTTCGGGCCTCTTGGTCGCAGGAATATTTTCCGCAGCCATGTCCAGTATCAGCAGTAGCCTAAATTCCGTATCCACGGCCTACTGCAATGATTTTCACACACATTTCAGACCGAAGACGCAAGACAAAAAATTATTGCTCATCGCGCGAATCGTTACCATTCTCACTGGAATAGCCGGGATTTTGCTAGCCCTTTGGATGGCCAACTCGAACATCAAATCGCTCTGGGATCAGTTTTATCGCTATCTGGGTCTCTTCACCGGCGGACTGGGAGGTATGTTTCTTTTGGGTATGCTTACGAAAAAAGCTAATGCCAAGGGAACTTTAATGGGACTGGTTGGCAGTGCAATCTTAATTTGGTATATCAGTGTCTTTACCGAGATCAGCTTTTTAATGTACGCTTTCTTCGGGGTAGCATCCTGTTTTGCTTTTGGGTATGTCTTTAGTATTGTTTATAAGGATAAAAGCTAATGAAGTTATTTAAACTTTTTCTTTCAACTGCAAATTTCACATTTTACCCCTACTTTTTTTATTCCTCGAGATCCAATCGGTTTTTCGCACAGTTTAGTTTGGCCGAAATCTTTATCTAAAATATGGTCTTGCAAAGGGGCCATTCTATTCATTTTTAGGGCAAAGGTATTGCAGGTAAAAACCTCAATTTTCAGTTATCCGGGGAAATGCCGAAAACGCTTATCCATCAAGATTCCACTTGGCAAATCCAGTTCATAAAGCAAATGCCGAACCCCTTTCCCAATCCGGATAAATTAACCTTGTCCAATATTTTGATCGGCGATTTAAGCCACTCCAACGGTCAATCGATATATAATGGCCCATGGAGAAGGAACAACATTTTGAAGAAGAGATGCAAAACGCTGATTTATTTTTGCTGTTGTTCTACAATTCTTCTTATGTTGGTCAAAACCTCTATAGCGTAGCCTTAGCCGATTCAGTTTTGAAACTCTTAAACAAAAGGGATTTCTATAAGGGAAGTTGGGCGGATAGCGATAGCAGTTCAATCAGGTCAATCAGTTCGGTCATTTTCGAGGACGGATGCTAGCTCTTGCGATTGCTCATAGGTCAACTCGCCATTTTCCAACAGAAGTTCGAGCCTCAACACTACCTAAAAGTGGGAACTAAAAGTCTTACCAGGTGCTTACTACTCAATATCCTGAATTCGAACATCGATTAAGTGTGGTTGATGGTTGGGAGTTTTCCGACGAAATAGCGTTTGAACTGGGTCTGCAATACCGTCTGGCGGATTTTATCCCAAACTTTGGGCATGAGCTTTTCTTTTTTGCGGGATTGGAGATTGTGCTTTAAAAGAATTGGTTATCTGTGTTAAAAACCACTTGGTTAAGATTGGTTGGTACATTGAATCGTTCTCGTTTCCCCCAAATCCAGTTCTCTTATTCAAAATTAAGTAGGAAAACATATAGATTAAATGGTTTATTCTTTCTAACTGCAGGAAAATTTGTGGAAGAAGATCCTAAGAGGTATTATCAAAGTTCCCAATTAAAAGTTATATCCGCCACATAGTTGTAAAAACTGTCAGATATCAATGAGCAAATATGGTAGTTAATGGTCAGTACCAATTTATTACAAAAATTGAGGACAGATTTAATCAAATTAGTGCTTGTTTAAAACCGCCGATGTATTTCAGGTGGATTTCAGTTTACATTCTCGAATCTTAAGCAAACTTTCTTAGATTTCAATTCTACACAAACGCTCTTACAACAGTGGCTTCAAAACCCCATCGTAAACTTTCCCTTAAAATTAGATGAAAAATTCTAATATGAATAGTAAGAGGAAACAGGATGGATCAACTACTAAAAGGATAAATCAATTCCATTGTCATCCTCTATCCCCTTATCCTTTAGGGAGTTAAAATAGAAGTCTGTAAGTTTATTCTTAGATATGTTTTTCCTATCCAATTTTTCAATCTTAATCTCTTTACCGCATTCTATCATACCAGCTTGCATAGCAATAATACGGTCATTACCGAAATTCATATCGTTGAACATTGGAGATTTTAAACTCAATTCCTTAGCAAGTTCGTATCCTAGATTGAATGCCTCTAAATAATCTTTGTCGACTTTAGTTTCTTCACTCATAAATTAAAATGTTTCGCGGGCATGTTTTTCGATATACTCGTTAATAGAATCTCGATCATAGAGAATGATTTTCTTTTGGGGCTGGGAAAATCTGACGTTTCCCTCATCCCTTAATTTTTGCAAGGTAGTCGTTGATTTAATTTTTAGCAAAAGCATTGCTTCTTCGCCATCGATCCATTTGGGAGGTCCATCTTTTCTTTTGGCATCCACATATTCGACCACCTTATCGAACAAGGCATAAAAGGCTTCTTCTTGTAGACAGACGACTTCCATAGGTAAATCTTTGATTGTTAAAGCAGAGGCTTCGTTGTAATTTTTGCCGGCTATAAAGTTACTTCAATCTTTATTCGCAACTAAGCAATCAGGTCAAACCGTATGTTTACTAGATAAACTACACTCTAAGTTCTTAAAAGTTTAAAACCTTCTCCAAAGCATCATCGGCATTTTTATGAATGAAATTTGCCTGGTAATTTAGAGTTGTTTTAAGATCGCTATGACGGTATAGTTTTTGCAACATTAACGGATGTATTTTTTCTCCAGCAATGTTACCGAAACTATGCCGGGCTATATGATTGGACATGTTCTTATCAATTTTACAAATTGCCGAAATACGTTTTAAATATTTGTTGAATAGCTTTGTTGCATTTCGGGTTTTTATAAAAATATCTTCAGCATCGTTTTGATTGGCATCCTTTAAAAAAGGAAATACATAACCATTATTGTTCTTGTGCCCTTTCTTATATTCTTTTAAGATAGTTTTGGCCTTATCCGGTACTTTTAGACTTAACGGCTTTTCGTTCTTGTTCATTGTATAGAGCAGCCTTCCATCTTTAAAATCGGACCATCTCAATTGAACGATATCCGAAATTCTGATTCCTGCAAAATAGAACGCAACCAACCAAACGTTATGTGTATGCCAAATACTTGTCTGATACTCTAATTCTAACTTTTCAATTCTTTCAACTTCCTTTTCTGTTAGACCTATCTTATGTCCGGATCCGATACGGATTTTTTCTTTGTCGTCAGCAAATGGATAGTGTTTGATATCAACAACACTATCCTTTAGTGCTATATTGAAAAGGGTTCGTATAAAAATAAGTTGATTTGTAATCGTCCTAGTTTTATGCCCCATATAAGCAATACAAAACGCCTTATACCTTGATATAAATGAAGAATTAATATCCTCAAAATAAAGTGACTTCTTATTTCTAAATTCTTTTATGCTATCAGAAATTGAATGTTCCGATTTTCTACCCCGACTAATTCTATCCAATCTTCTCTGCTTTATCTCCTTAATTACGGTATCACGATTAGCGGACTTTTTAAGATTGACAAATTCTTCGAGATTATAGATTATTGAAAGTTCTGCCCTGGCAACAGAAAACACTTCACTATCATATTTTTCCTGTAAACGCTCTGCGGCAACCTCAAAAAAAGACTTTCGGTGCCCTTTGCCCTTGACCTTATTTTTCATTTGAAGGCTAGAAATACCATCGTTAGTTTCAAAAACCAAATTATTGGCCTCGGTTAACTTCTGCATTAAAAAGTTATTCAAGCGATTTGAATTGGGATGCGTTTTTTTTATTTTCCCGAGCTTTTCGTCCCAGTCTTTTTCTAAAACATATTGCCCTAGAAAGCTATAATTAGTTCTGTAATCCTTTGAGATGCGCAAGGCAAGTGGAGCTGTCCCATCCTTTCGCTGTTTGTTCTTGCGCCTTACTATCTTTATTGAAGCCATATGATTCTGTTTGACAGTGACAATTTACATAAAAAAGTTCAAAAGGGGTACAGAATAGGTACAGAATAAATTGTATTTATATGGTTTAACTTGGTCTCAAATTACATATTAAATTTATTAAAATACTGTATATCAGAATAATAAAATATATACTAATACATATCCGCCAAGGCTCATAACCCGAAGGTCGCTGGTTCGAGTCCAGTCCCCGCTACTAGCAATAAGGCAGTTACAAACAATGTAGCTGCCTTTTTTATTTCCTGTAAACTAGATGTGAAACATTTTACGGTTTGGATTCGGACTCATAAAATTGTCGTAGAATCAGAACTGTAGGGTATTTCGAAACAAATTATCAAAAAGGATATTGTTCTAAATGCTTCACAAACCTTTCCTATATTCTAAATCTTTCTAAAAAAACTCAGTTGGTTGGAGCGCTGAATTAATAAACCGGGGTTTATAGTGACCCTCACGCAACCAATATATATAAGGACTTCAAGAGATTGGGAGCTTATTTTTTTAAATACAATATAGGCATAATACTAAATCGTCAAATCAAGGTTCAAAAATTGCAGCAACATTTCCCTATTTTGTATATGAATTATCCTCTTTTCGATCCTAATAATACCTTGATCCTTGAACTGTTTGAGACTTCTTCCCAAACTTTCAGGTGAAGTGCCTATCAGATTCGCCAGATCTTCACGGGTCAAATCGATACCGGTCGGTTCCCCATCATCCTGTTTAAACCTGTTCTCCAATAGTAATAGAAAAATAGCCAAACGCGTATTTTGGTCCTTTTGCGCAAGAACGGCAATGGTATTGGCAAGCACGCCGAATTCATGGGCAATATTTTTAACCACCCCCCTTCGTAATCTTGGAATATCCTCTAGAAGTTTTAAAAAATTGGATTTGGAAATAAAATTCACTTCCATATCTTCCAAAGCTTCACAGGAATCCTGGTATCTTTCTTCACCCAATAGGGCATGGTAACCTAACACATCGTCCTTAGTATAGATGTAGAAAATCTGCTCCTCACCACTGAATCCACGTTTTGATTTTTTGGCCCTTCCACTTTTTAGCTGGAAAACACCTGTAGGAATACCATCCTCATAAAAGAGCATGCTTCCCTTTTTAATCGGTAATGTTTCAATTACTTTATTGACAAATCTTTTTTCCGCGTAATTCAATTCCCCGAAAAGTCTGTCACTCTGAAAATCAAACTGATTAAAAAAATTCTTCATTCCTAAAATTATGATTCAAATATAATAAATAATATATTTATAAATAACTATTATGATATTTTATAATAACATATGTTATATATTTGTATTCAACTATTTAGTCGTCGGTTTTAAGTTCAAGTATCCGCACTTTCATGTTTACCGCAGTTCAGCAGTTTACCGCTTTATCCTTTTACGGTAGGTTCTAAGTCACATCCCAATAGGGTCTATCGCAATTATGTGCCGTACCATCCAAATTCAAAAAAATGGCCATTCGCAGTACTATACTATCAGCATCCCGATAGGTTTCTGTATAAACGTTGGCGGTATTAAATAATCAATGGGAAACTCATCGAAAATATTAAAAATCGCTTATCAAATGAACGGAGACAAGATCACATTTAAAAATGGAAAAATAAAAGTCCCAAGCTATTCCATAATACCATTTATCGAAGGGGACGGAATAGGCCCCGATATATGGAGAGCAACCAAGCAAGTAATCGATGCCGCTGTCGAAAAAGCCTATGCGGGTAGAAAAAAAATAGAATGGAAAGAGATCTACGCCGGCGAAAAGGCCTACAAAAAGACCGGAGAATGGTTGCCTGAAGATACCCTAAAGAATATCGCGGACCATGTAGTGGCCATCAAGGGCCCATTGACCACGCCGGTCGGTGGGGGTATGCAATCCTTAAACGTGGCGTTGCGGCAACAACTCGATCTATATGCATGTGTTCGGCCCGTG
The DNA here is from genome assembly GCA_011050085.1 of Pricia antarctica. Lineage (GTDB taxonomy): Bacteria > Bacteroidota > Bacteroidia > Flavobacteriales > Flavobacteriaceae > Pricia > Pricia antarctica_A. The sequence continues at coordinate 87,705 of DRGL01000074.1, forward strand.
CGATGGTACACTGGAGTGCCTTCTCCCGTGAAATCCCCTGAAAATGTTGATATGGTAATCTATAGGGAAAACACAGAGGACATTTATGCCGGAATTGAATGGATGAGCGGAACACCGGAACTAGAAAAGATAAAGGACTTTTTAATCAACGAAATGGGAGTTACCTCGATACGGTTTCCGGATACCGTCTCGATTGGAATCAAGCCCGTTTCAAGAGAAGGTACCGAGCGCTTGGTAAGAGCAGCCATCAAATTCGCATTGGACGCAAAAAAGGATTCGGTTACAATCGTCCATAAAGGCAACATCATGAAATTCACCGAAGGGAAGTTCAAGGAGTGGGGCTATCAATTGGCCAAGGATGAATTCGGTGCCAAGGATTTCGAAGGGGGACCCTGGCAGATTATTGAGAAGGATGGACATAGGCTTATTATAAAGGATGTGATAGCCGATGCATTCTTGCAACAGATTATTCTGAGACCGTCCCAATACGATGTAATCGCGACCCTGAACCTCAACGGGGATTATATTTCCGATGCCTTGGCCGCTATCGTCGGCGGAATCGGTATTGCTCCCGGCGCCAATATTAATTATACCACTGGGGTATCCATATTCGAAGCGACCCACGGTACCGCGCCAAAATATAAAGATCAGGACAAGGTAAACCCTTCTTCTGAAATACTTTCTGGAGTAATGATGCTAGAATATCTTGGATGGCAAGAAGCTGCCGATCTGATAGTAAAAGGCATTGAGCGCACAATCAAGAATAAAACGGTTACCTATGACTTTGAAAGGTTGATGGATGGGGCAACCTTGCTCAAATGTTCGGAATTTGGCCGGGCCGTGGTCGAGAACATGCCGCAGCCTTAGTAATTTGAACTATGCAAACACCAATGTAAATCAAATAGTTGAACAGCATACGTAGCGGTCTATGGCATTGCACTAATTTAATAACCAATGAATACAAACGAACGAGGTTTTGCAGTAGTACATGATGGGACGGAACGCAAATTTCTGGCCTCGTTACGCAAAACCATAGGTTCGTTGCAAAAAGGAACCTTGTTATACAGTATTTTAAAGCTCAAATGTCCACGATGCCGAACTGGGGACTTATTTATAAACCCAGGTTTGTTCGTTTTTTCAAGAATCCTTGATATGCCGGATAGATGTCCACATTGTAACCAAGATTTTAAATTTGAACCGGGATACTATACGGCCGCTTTATGGATAAGTTACCCGATTTTGCTTTTGCTATTTGTGCCCTTGACTATTTTGGGTTTTACGTTGGCCGACTTTTCCTTTTTTTTTAAACTGGTATATCCCGTGCTCATACTTATTTCCCTGTTTCTGCAAATTCCATTAATGCGAATGGCAAGGGCTATTTTATTGGCCATGACCATTGACTATGCAATAAAGTCATAACATTAGCAATGGAGATTCGAACTTGGAACCATAAATCGATCAGGCAACCTGAATAATGAAAAAAGAATTTACACCTAAACTATTCTCCCTTTTAAGACAAGGTATATCAAAAAAAACCTTTAGAAAAGACATTCTTTCAGGCCTTATAGTCGGTATAGTGGCCTTGCCATTGGCCATTGCCTTTGCCATCGCTTCAGGGGTTTCTCCTGAAAAAGGAATCGTAACGGCAATCATCGCAGGAATAGTTATTTCAACTTTTGGAGGTAGCCGCGTACAAATTGGCGGGCCTACAGGTGCCTTTATTGTGGTCGTCTATGGTGTTGTTCAACAATACGGTACAGACGGCCTGACCATAGCTACCTTTATGGCGGGCTTCATCATCATAGGCCTGGGTCTTGCACGTCTCGGAAATTTATTGAAATATATCCCATACTCATTAATTGTTGGGTTTACAAGTGGCATCGCCCTTATCATTTTCTCTTCCCAAATCAATGATTTTTTCGGACTGAATATTGATAAGGTCCCCGCGGATTTTATGGATAAATGGAGACTATATTTCATTAATTTCCACAATATTAATTGGTACGCCATCGGTATAGCAGGCGCCACTGTTATTATTACGCTATACTTTCAAAAAATCATCAAAAAAATTCCGGGGTCTATTGTTGCCATAGTATCGGCAACGATTATGGTGAAACTATTTTATATCCCCGTGGATACCATCGAAAGCAATTTTGGGGAAATTCCAAATCATTTGAGTTTACCCTATATCCCACATGTGGACTTTGATACCGTTAAGGCCCTTATTCAGCCAGCGTTCGCAATTGCCATATTAGGAAGCATTGAATCACTGCTTTCCGCCGTTGTGTCCGATTCGATGATCGGGGGAAAGCACCGTTCCAATATGGAACTGATTGCACAGGGAGCGGCCAATATTGCCTCCTCCCTTTTTGGCGGTATTCCGGCCACCGGCGCCATTGCGAGAACGGCGACCAACGTAAAAAATGGGGGTCGAACCCCAATAGCCGGTATCGTCCACGCTTTGGTCCTATTGGCCATTATGCTTTTATTTGCGCCCTATGCCAAGTTAATACCTATGTCATGCCTAGCAGGTATTTTAATGGTCGTGGCATATCATATGAGTGAATGGAGGCAATTCAGGTCTATTTTAAAAGGCAATAGGATGGATATTATTATTTTGCTCACCACTTTTTTTCTCACCGTAGTATTTGATTTGGTAATAGCGATAGAAATCGGGATAGTACTTTCAAGTTTTATGTTTATGAAAAGGATGAGTGAGTCCGTTAACGTTCAGGGTTTTTCGTCCGAAAATGAAAATGACGAGCATCTTTTTGATGAAGAACTCTTGGACATCCCCAATGATGTTATTCTATATGAAATAAACGGTCCCCTGTTTTTCGGGGCCGCCCGACAATTCCAGGAAACCATAATCAATACGCACCTGCAACCTAAAGTTATCGTACTAAGAATGCGCTATGTCCCGTTCATCGATGCAACCGGCTATCAGAGCATTAAAGAAATAATTAGGACCTACAAATCAAGAAATATCAAAGTCATAATTTCTGGTATTGGACCGGACTTTAGAAAAGATTTTGAAAAGAATGAAATGTTCGAATTTTTGGAAAAAGATTTTGTAGTGGATACTATTGATAAAGCCATAGAAAAAGTGAAGCTCTATTTGTAGAACCGCCCCAGGTCAAATTGGTACCGTAGGTTTGGATGTAGAATTATAAATATGGTTTGCAAACCGGTACTTCTCAAAAAAGATTCGTGAAGTTATCCATAGTTCAGATAAAATTAGCATTTACTTCAATCAACTGTTCAATTATAACCGACGATTATCAAGACTTTCTCAAGAAATGTTGATTGTTTATTGTCAGAGTTAGTTCAAATATGGTTCTTTACAGGTCGCAAAATGACTTGGGCACAGCGCACCATACCTTTTCTCTCCGCAATCACAAAGTCCTCCCTAGGGTGCAAAATTATAAAGCAAGTTCAGGTTGATTTTTTGGAAATATGTAGTCCTGTAAAGAGTTAATTACCTAGAATTCTGAAAAAAACCAAGAATGGAACAATCCAAACAGACCACTTTAATTTTCGCAAGCTTTTAAAGGTTTTCAAAATAAAGCTGCTGAAACGGAATGTAATAAGCTTAGAAAATAAACGTCTGTACGACAAAATTTTAGTTTCAACTTAAACCAATGATTGATATATACATTATGGCGGGCTCATTTATGGAAAAATGTTGAAAATGGGAGTATTGAAGTTTTTACGCTTTATAAACCCTTAATATAAATATGTATCCAATTTAAAAAATTATGTCAAAAGAATTAGGATTGCGCAAGACTTTTGGCAGATGGATTTTTTAATTTTAGAATTTACAGGATATTTCAAGGTTTAGAATTCGATTCCTGAATTTAAAATGATGCAATGCAAAAATTTTATAAGGTACTTTTTACTTGTTTTCTGTGTTTGTCTGTTCAAATAGGTATACCAAATCCTTCACCCAATTATCAAATGGGAATGGCCGCAGTTGCCAAAATAACAACTGACAACGATACCCCATTGAAAAATAAGCAACAATTTTGGCGGGAGATTGGTCAAGAAATTGACATCTATAATTTGACCGTTGCACAGGATGGCTCGGGTGATTTTAAAACCATTCAAGCAGCAATTAACGCGGCCAAGGGTTTTCCTGACAAACCTGTTATCATTAAAATTAAAAATGGAGTATACAAAGAAAAGGTAACCGTGTACGAATGGAATACCAATATGAGCCTTATAGGTGAAAATCGTGAAAATACAATAATCACCTATAATGATTTTTTTGATAAAATCGATTTGGGGAGAAATAGCACTTTTCATACCTCAACCCTGAAAATAGAGGGCAATGATTTTTTCGCCACCAATCTCACTATTGAAAATACCGCTGGTGACGTAGGTCAGGCGGTAGCCTTATCCATCAATGCAAATAGAGCGATGCTATCGAACTGTAGCATAAAAGGGTTTCAAGATACGGTTTATGTTACCGGTGAAGATTTCAAACAGTATTTTAAAGATTGCTACATAGAAGGCTCGACGGATTTTATTTTCGGACAAGCGACCGTTCTCTTTGAAAATTGTCAAATTCATAGCAAATCCAATTCTTTCATTACCGCTGCTTCCACCCCAAAAGGGGTTGACTATGGTTATGTTTTTGAGAATTGTAAATTGACAGCGGACCCAAATGTAAATCAAGTTTATTTGGGACGGCCTTGGAGAACCTATGCCAAAACTGTTTTTATAAGCTGTTACTTAGAAAACCATATCGTTCCCGAGGGGTGGCAGAATTGGGAAAATAAAGATGCAGAAAAAAACTCTTTCTATGCGGAATTTAATAATAGTGGGCCTGGTTTTAGACCAAAGCAAAGAGTCTCTTGGTCAAAGATTCTAACAGAAAAACAAGTGAAAAGTTATACTAAAAAGGAAATATTGGGTAAAATACCTTGGTATGAAAAATTTAATAAATTTTAAATTAGTACTGTTTGTGTTTCTTACGGTTTGTGTTCTTCAAAACGGCTGGACTCAAGAGATTACGATTTATTGTATTGGGGATTCTACAATGTCCGATAAGGAGAATCCTAATGAAAATCCTGAACATGGCTGGGCTCAGGTATTGCATGAATTTTTTAACGAAAAAATTACTATAGACAATCGCGCAGTCAACGGTCGTAGTAGTCGTAGTTTTATTACGGAAGGTCGTTGGGATTCCATACTTCTGACGTTACGGAAAAAGGATTATGTTTTTATCCAATTTGGTCATAATGATCAGAAGTTCAAAGATTCATCGCGCTATACAAATCCGCATACTGCCTATAGGCATAATCTGATAAAGTTCGTAAAGGAAACCTTGGAAAAAGGAGCTCGTCCTGTACTTTTCTCATCCATTGCAAGACGTAATTTTAATGAATTCGGAACTTTAGTGGATACGCACGGTGAATATCCTTTGGAAACCCGATTGGTTGCCAATGCGCTTGAAGTTCCCTTTATAGATTTACAGTATTTAACAGAAATGATGGAAATCTCACATGGGATTGAAGGGTCTAAAGCATTACATCTTCATTTTGAGCCGAACAAGCATCCGTATTATCCAAACGGTAAAAGTGACAATACTCACTTGTCTAGAAAGGGTGCTTTGACCATTAGTTCATTGGTGGTCGAGGCCATAAATGAACAAAAATTACCTTTGGCAAAATATCTGAAAAAATAGGATGGCACAAAGAATTAGGCATTTCCAGATTGTATTTGCGGTTAGGTGTTATAGGTTATGTCACATTTCGTTTCCCCATCACAGTTATAGGATGTGCATTTACGCGGTACCCATTTTTATATTCGTATTGAAAAGTTGGTTGTAGTTACATCTCGTTCAGGAATTAACTAATGGAATATTAAAATCTACTAGTGTAGTTTGATAGTTATTGGATGATTACCTGTTTTTAAGCCTAAAATTGAATTTGGGTTAATATTCTTGAAATTTTTATTTTTCAATTTAGGAGTACAAGTTGGACTCCCCTTAAACCATCCCCACAAATATTTCAACTCTACTACTCCGCTCGAATTCTGCCCCAGCCAATATTACGATTGAACTTGTATTCAAAATGAAGAATTGTCAATTCATCCCATTGTCTAGACTTAGTAGAGAAACCGAAATCCTTTTCAAGAAATGTCGTCCTTTTAAATAAAACTGTGGTGTTATGCACCTTTATTTCTAGATAGAAGCAGTTTTAAGAAGTTGCATTCATTTAAATGACCTTTTCAAATGACCTGAAAATATATAGTGGCAACTAGGTAGTCCCAAAAAAGAACAATCCAATCTATAGACTCTAGATTGGATTGTCGCATTAAAATAGCATAAGTATATTCAAGTACTAATAAAATCACATTGTGCTATTAATACCCATTATTCTGTATCAATAGGCCACCTGACCTCTCGATTTCCGTTAATGGAAAAGGAAACACATTTAAACGCTCGTTCCAGTTCGCTTCAAACACTTCAGGACCGATACCCCATCTGGTAATATCAAACCATCTATGGGGCTCCATGGCCAATTCTACCCTTTTTTCTTGTCTCATGGCCGTTAACAAGTCTGTACCGACTGCTATATCCCCTAATCCAGCTCTGTTACGGATATCATTGATTTGTTGCTCAGCTATGCCCAAATCTCCACCTCCTTCAATGAGTGCTTCAGCGTACAATAGTTTTAGCTCTGCAAATCTAAACCAACGCTCATTGTTAAATTCAGATTGACCATTGGGAGCACGATTGCCAGGAACAGTGTTGTGAGCACCTTGATATTTACTTGACGTCAACGAGGTTGAAGACCATGTGGCATCATAAGGCACCTCAATTTGACCCCCAGCATCGTACGTATAATACATGTCTCCATCTTGATACATAACAAAAGGTATACGCAAATCCCCTGGTTCATAGGCATCCAGTAGGTCTTGGGTTGGAATGAACCATCCGTTTTTACCACCTGGCACACCGTTGCCACCGGCATCCCAATAATATGATCTAGCAATACCTTGAGTAGCTTTAAAATCTTCGGAATGGGTATCGTCAAAAACCCAGAGGTTGTCATCAGAAAAGGGTCCGCCAAATTGGATTTCAAATATGGATTCCGCATTGTTCTCTGTATCAAAATTAAAATTGTCTTCATAATTAGGCATCAACATATAAGGCCCATTATCCACTACATTACCTAGGCTAGTAATTGCTGCAGGCCAATCTTCTTTCCAAACATTTACCTTGCCTAAATAGGAAGTAGCCGCCCAAGAAGTTACCCTACCCGTATTACCGCTATCCCAAACCTCTGGCAAACCAGCTTCCGCATCTGTAAAATCAGATAAGATTGCAGCGAATAACTCCTCTCTAGTGGCATTTGGCAACGCCTGCTCATTAATTCCAAGTATTACTCCCAGTGCCAATGGAGGCGTACCAAACAATTTCATTGCTTGAAAATGAAACCATGCCCGAAGAAATTTTGCTTCAGCTGACAAAACTGTTTTATCATCATCCGTCAGTTCATTTTCAGCATCCAAACGGTCAAGAACAATATTTGCGCGATAAATACCTTCATAAATCTGCGTGTAGGCAGCAGCATAAGGCACGTCGGCCGCCCGTATCTGAAGCGCATCAATATCCCTTGATATTTGGTCCGATGTAACGTCATCTGCCGCCACGTCGTCTGAAATTACAGTTGAAATTTTCCAAAATTCTCCCCGTTCAGAAAGCGTTTCCGTACTTGTGCCCCAAAAATCCTGTATGGAAGAATAAGAGGCAAAAATGGCACCATCAAAGTCAGATCTTGTTTTATAGAAGGTATCTGTTGTTAGCCTATCCAAGGGCTGTAAATCCAGTTGGTCGGCACACGAGAATAATACCCCCAAAGAGCAAATAGCAACTATAAATTGAATTTTACTTTTCATATTTGTTGTATTATACTAATTCTTAATTAAAATTTACTGTCCAACCCAATTGAATAATTCTTGGCAGCGGCGACGCGCCACCATCTTGACCTGTAGCTAAGGTAAAATCGCCTTTTTGAAAACTTTGTGCACGCCCAACTTCTGGATCATAACCGGAATACTTGGTAAATGTTGCTAAGTTTTGCGCACCTAAATAGAAGCGCATATTGGTAATGAAATCATTAGTCCAACCTTTTAGTTTTTCTTGAGGCAAAGTATATCCGATAGTAATATTCTGAATTCTTAAATACGCCGCATTTTCTACCCATCTATCCGAAAAACGATTATTACCGTTAGGGTCATTAATTGCGAGTCTAGGATTAGCACTTGAATTAGTTGTTCCTTCGGCAGTCCACCTATCTAATATCTGCGTACTAAAATTACCTTGACCTGTCATACCCTCTAAACCTATCCTGGCGGAATTATAAATTTCCCTATCCCCAACACCTCTAAGGTTCATTGAGAAATCCCATCCTTTATATTCGGCATTAGCCACAAATCCATAGAAAAAACCTGGAAAAGGGCTTCCCAAAATAGTTCTATCGTTAGCATCTACGACGCCATCGTTATTAACATCTACAAATCGTATATCACCTGGAGAAGGGGTACCATTAACATCAGGAACGGCAGCCGCCACTTCTGCATCATTTTGATATAAACCATCAGTCTTAAATCCATAAAAGTGGCCAAGGCTTTCACCAACGATTGTTCTATGGGTAGAGGCACCTCCGATACCACTAATGATTGAAGGTATAGGGCCCAAGTCAGTCACTTCATTTTTAACGGTTGTTACATTTCCACCAAAACTATAATTGAAATCACCTATAGCATCTGCATAAGTGAAAGAGAATTCAATACCTGAATTCTTAATTTGTCCAATATTAGCATCCGCAGAAAGGAAAAAACCAGATACAAAAGGTAATGGAAAGCCAATAAGGACATCGTCGGTCGTTTTGTTATAGTAATCAAAAGTACCGGTTAATTTGCCCTCAAACATACTAAGGTCAACCCCAATATCAAATTGAGTACTGGTTTCCCATTTCAAATCAGCATTGGCGAATGTAGTGGGTGCCGGGGCAACAACAGTTACCTGGTCATCACCGATTACATAACGAACATTGTTATCTATGGCACTCAGATAGGCAAAGTTAAGACCCGTAAATTGGTTTCCCGATTGGCCCCAGCCCGCCCTAAATTTTATATCATCGAATGCAGTTTCTTTCGGAAAAAAGTTCTCATCCGTAAGCCTCCAACCTACGGATACCGAAGGAAAAACTTGCTCTCTATTTCCTGGAGCAAATCTCGAAGTAGCATCCCTACGCATGTTCCCCGTTACTAAATATTTTCCTTTGTAGTTATAGGTTAAACGACCCAACCAGCCTTGTAACGTCCAAAGATCAGCTTCATTGGCTCCCGCCACAGTACTACCTGTTGCGGCAAAGTTCTCGTTAAAAAGATCTCTACCCTGTAAGCGTTGTTTATCATATCGGAATTTAGTCTGTTCAAATCCAAATAGTGCCCCTACATTATGATCTCCGTCACCAAAAGTCTTGTCATACTGCAGTGTTGCAGCCGTAGTCAACGTCAACTCTATGGGCCTTTCGGAAACCAGTAAAGATGAACCGGCGCCACCATTCAATGCGGGAAGGGCGCTCGTAAAATAATCACCGACACCTACATTATAGTCCACCCCCAAAGAAGTTCTTGCTTTCAAACCTTCTATTATGTTGAGCTCACCATAAAAGTTAGCTAAAACCTTACGGGTTTGAATATTGGTAGTCGTAAATCTATCATCCGTATTATATAAATAATTCGTGGCAGAACCCTCACCAACAGTTTCCTGATTTATTAAATTATAGCCTAAAGGGCCATCCCCGTAGGGCTGGTAGTATGGCGCATTACTTGCTGAATTGAAACCCGCAAATATGCCCGGCTCACTTTGAACCTGCCTATCTGTTTGACTAATAAGAATTGATTCACCAAATTTAAGCCTATCCCCAACTTGGATATCTGAATTGGCCTTGAAGGAATACCTAGCAAAACCCTGTGCCCTTTCAATACCCTCTTGATCTAGATAACCCCCTGATATAAAATAGGTGGCTTTTTCACTTCCGCCACTAACGGATACGTTATGATTTTGAACAAATCCGGATTTGAACATTAAATCTTGCCAATCCACATATGGCTGACCCCTAAATTGTGATAAGTCTGTACCAAGCTGTCCCTGAACATCAATATATTGATCAACATCTAATACATCAATTGTATTTCTAATACTGGCAAAAGAAGAATAGCCATCGTAAGTTACCCTAGCATCACCTCTCTTACCCCTTTTGGTCGTAACAATTATAACACCGTTAGCAGCTCTAGCACCATAAATTGCGGTAGAAGCGGCGTCTTTCAGAACATCAATGGATTCAATATCGTTTGCGTTCAAACCGGCCAATGGGTTTGAATCTGTCGTTGATGAGGTATTAACGGTTATATTGGTGGTCTGCACAATAGGCACCCCATCTATTACCCAAAGGGGGTCGTTTACTCCTGGAGTACCCACTCCACGTATATTAACACTTATTGGAGAACCTGGATCACCGCTACGATTGGTGATGTTGACACCAGATATGGTACCTGCCAAAGCTTGGTCTGGACTGGTAATCGGTTTTGAAACAATATCTGCAGCTCCTATGGAACCGATAGAGCCCGTCAAATCAGCTTTTCGCTGCGTACCATAACCTACTACCACAACTTCGGAAAGTCCCTGAGCGTCTTCCGACATGGTAACGTCAATTTGCGTGCGGCCATCAATGGAAACGGATTGCTTCGTATACCCGATGTATGAAAACACCAAGACATTTTCATTTTCAGGTACACTAATTGAATAATTGCCATCAAAATCGGTAACCGACCCTATGGTCGTACCTTCCACGATCACATTCACTCCGGGAAGCACACCAGCATCATCCGAGACTTTTCCCGCAACTGTTGTTTGGGCATAGGTTTGCGCTGACCCTAAAAACATGACACCCAAAAATACCAGGACAAACAGATTATATGCAAAACATTTTGACAGTGGTTTTTTCATAATACTATGAGAGTTTAATTGATTATCCGATACATAAATAACAAGTTGAAATACCCTTTTTTATCGATACCTCTCTATGTTAAATTTTTGTAAAATATTAAACAAATCTAAAAAAAATTAACAGATATCACTATTTATACTTCAGTTTAAATATTCTTTTTATTGCATAAGGTTTTAGAGGCATTTTCATAAGTATATAATTCCTTTGACAACTCCGAAAATAGCTACTGTAAAAGAAGGTAAGTCTAGTGGCAAATTCACATATCTATAAAGCAACGGTAGTTATCAAAATTGATTGGTGATACTCCTAATCGATATTCCGTCAATTAGATATTTATGCCAAACTAAAAATTTTAGTTTAGTAAAATTAAAGTCTTTAAAAGCAAAAAAAAAGAAATACGCGCTACTAGTAAAATAAAGGCTCCCAATGTATCGGGAGCCTTTATTCACATTACATGTGATATTATCAATTCTAATTAGAATACTATGATAATGCAAAAAAATTTATATAAAGTAGGTCCAAAATGAGTCTAAGTAAATACGATGTTTAGGTTTTACTTGCTATTCATAAAGCCATTTGGTTAGTGTTAGCATCTTTTACACAACCAACTTCATATTTTAAAATTCTCACTGGTATGTGTTAACCCTATTTTTAAAAGCATCAGTATTATCATTGTGCGAAAACCTTGGAAAATAGTCTTGAAGCTTTTAACTTTTAACATCTTAATCCTTAGGGAATGTATTGTACAACTTTCTGAAAACGTATTTCCCTGGATAAATAGGGTAAGGATTTCGCTTGCATTGTACTTTTTCACAGTCTCGATGGCCATCTCTTATTCAACCTTGTTAATTTGAAACTAACAAAAGCCCACCTAATGCATCCTACTTAAAAAAACCTTATCCTTTACTTAGTCATCGGAAAAGGTAAACGCAGGAAGCTTAATGATTGCGCCGCCCTGCTCGGCAGATTGGTGCGACAAAATACCTACACAAGTTATGTTTGCCGATTGCTTTGCATTCGGGTAAGGTGACTTTTCAGTGATAAGGGCATTTACAAATTCATGCACCAAATGCGGATGGGAACCACCATGACCCGCGCCTTGGGTAAAGGAAAGGTGTTGATGTTCGTCTGAATCGTACACCCCTTTGGTAGTAAAATGTTGAATCTCTTTAGGAAGTAATTTTGCGAAGTCAGGACTCTCGACTTCCTCCGGAATCTCGGGTTCGGGTTTTTTGGCAGTATGAACAACCAAGGGTCGCCCCTCTATCAAAGGCCATTCCACCGATTTTTTAGAGCCATACACTTCGAAACTTTCCCGATACTGGCGGGCGACATCGAAAAGCGAACGATATACCTGCGCACTTAAATCCGAATTTCGGAATTTGATATGGGTAGTCTCGACGGCATATGGTGAATTATATTCCTTGATAAGTTCTTCGCGAATGGTTCCCGAACCAAAACATGACACATATTCGGCCTCTCCCCTTGTAAGCGCCAAGACCGGGCCTACACAATGGGTCGCATAATGCATTGGCGGTAGACCGGGCCAATAGTTAGGCCATCCGTCCATATCTTGCTGATGGCTTGCCTTTAAAAACTGGACTTTGCCCAGCTCGCCATTATCGTAAAGTTCTTTCATATACAGAAATTCACGTGCATACACTACCGTCTCCATCATCATATAGGTCAATCCGGTTTCTTCGGTCAACCTCACGATTTCCTCACATTCTTCGACTGAAGTCGCCATTGGAACGGTGCATGCTACATGCTTTCCTGCTTTTAAAGCCTTGATGGACTGTGTTCCATGGTCGGGAATGGGCGTATTGATATGTACCGCGTCTATTTCGTCATCTTGCAGCAACTCATCGTAAGACGTATATCGTTTTGCTATACCAAAGGCATCTCCAAGTTCATTTAGTTTTTCCTCGTTGCGTTGGCAAATCGCCATTAACTGTGCATTGGGATGTTTTTGATATATGGGGATGAATTCTGCCCCGAAACCTAAGCCCACCAGGGCAATGTTGATTTTTTTATCACTCATTGTAATTCTTTCTATAAATTTATTTATGCTCCAAAGGTTTTCTTTAAAAATTGAATGCCTTCGGATGCAAATTCGTCTTGATTTTCGGCCAGATGTTTCCAGATACACACGGCTCCAGCAAGTTCCTTGATTTCGGGCGTAAAGCTTTCTATGACCATTGCGCCCTTATATCCTATATCTTCCAATCCCAATTTGAAATCGTTCCACGGGGTTAGTCCTGTTCCGGGAATGCCCCTATGGTTTTCCGAAACCTGTACATGAATCAGTTTATCACCAACCGTGTTTATCGCTTCGCGGATATTCTGCTCTTCGATAGTCATGTGAAAGCCGTCCAATAAAACTTTGGCATTTGCATGTCCAATATCCTTTACAAGACGCATCACATCCTCCGCAGTATTGACCAAATCAGATTCAAAACGGTTCAAAGGTTCCAAAGCAATCGACTGCCCGAATTTGTCTGCCAAGGCACAAACCTTACGAAGGTTGGTAACCGCTAAATCCCATTCCGCTTTTCGTTGTTCATCGGGTACCATTCGGGCCTTGCCTACTGCGGAATACATAGGTCCCGCTAAAAAGTCGACTTCGAACGCATTGCAAAGTTCGAAGCACTGTTCAACGTACCTAAAGCAGTTTTCATGCAGTGAGACGTCGTCGGAAGTTAAATCTTTGGTGGGTCCGAAAACACCGCAAACGGTAGCTTTAAGGCCATTGTCCGCAAGGGCTTTTTTTACGATAGCACTATCTATACGTTCAGGGGCTTCTATAGGAATTTCCACTAGGTCATATCCCAAGGATTTTATTTTGGGAAACAACGAAATCGATTCCGTGGTAAAAGGAGATTGCCAAAGCCATGTACTAACACCAAATTCAATTGTATCTGACATTTACTTTTTATTCGTTACTTAATTAATTGGAAACTACTTTCATTACGCCCTGCATGATACGCCAATGACCTGGAAAAGTGCATATAAACGGATAGTCACCGGCCTCCGAAGGTGCAGTGAACCTAAGGGTAACCGTTTGCTCGGGGTCTACCAAGGCCGTAGCAAAGAGTACTTCTGCCATCTTGGGAACGTATTGCTGTTGTGCACCTTGAGGGTCTGCGGCCAACTTGTCCGCTGCTTCTCCCACTTTTTCCTTTTGACCTTGTTGTACGATGACTAGGTTATGCTGCATAAAATCAACGTTCTCCAATACCAATTCAACCTGCACTCCGGCTTCTACTACGAATTCTGAAAGGTCAAATTTCATTTCGTTCTGAACGGTTTTGATGTTGATTACCGTACGTTTTTCATTATCGGCATCATTCGCATCGTTCCCGGCCATATCATTTTTGTTGTAGCTTTTGGCCAAAAATTCGGCAACGGAAACTCCCCCAAAGGTGTTATTGGAATTCTCGCTAAAATCCGTTTCGACCTCGTATTTCCAAGCCCCTGCAAGCTGTACCGTTTTCTCATCGGAACGAACATACAGCTGTTCGGGTTTACCATAGATTCCACCGCCACCGCCCGTATCCTCAACCCGTACGGCAATTGTATTGACGCCATTTTTCAATAATCCCTTAGGAATATTATAGTAGCGGTTTCTCGCATAATCGCTTTCGGTTGCCCCAATTTGCTTACCATTGATATATACCACATCGGAATCGTCTATGGGTCCTAAAGAGACAATAGCGGAAGTGGCACCTGCATTAAAATTGAAGTTTTTACGGAACCAAACGACCCCATCCATTTCTAGACCGGCATCTTCGATAAATTGTGGCAATGGCATGGTCTTCCAGCTTCTATCGTCATAAGCGACGGATTCCCTTGCCCCATTGTTAGAACTATCAAATTTATATTCTGGATTGGCCTTTGCATATTCAGACATAAAACCATCGGCATGGGCACTTGCGGCAGCGAAATATGCTTTTGCAAGCCAACTATCCGAAGATATATTTTCGTCATCAACCAAATCATGCAGCTTTTTACCAATTGTTGCTGAAGCAGGTCTCTCTGCAAAATAAAGTAGGCCCGCCATACGGACTTTCGGGCTTTTATCAGTAAGAATATTGGCTTTCAATATTGATGCATCGGTAGTTTCGTTCTTAGGAAGTGCCTGAATAGCGGCTTTACGTACCGCTTCAGCAGGATGGTACAAACCGCCTGTGACGACATTGTAAGCTTCCGTATCGGTATTCAGATCTGTCAATCCTTCAACGGTCCAGAGGGCGTGAAGGGCTGCCGGATGCATTCCTAACCCATCCAGGTTTGAATTGTTAACGATTTTATAGAGTTTGGGCAGTACATCTTTATTATTACGTTCAATTAGAAGGCGCTGGGCGGTCATCCGCCAGAACATGGTATTGTTTGACAAAGCCGCTATAAGTGCATTGGGGTCGTCTCTATCCAGTTTTAGGTCTTCCTTTTCTTGGCCATTCTTCGGAACAACCCGCCAAATACGGCCCCTGGACTTATCACGTAGGGGATTTTCATAGGCATTACCTTTTCCGTTCTCGGCATCGAATCCGCCCTGCTCTTTGTTCGGGGTAGGATTGTGCTGTATGATGAAGTTGTACCAATCGGCCACCCACACATTGCCATCCGGACCGACCTTGGCCTCTACCGGAGATACCCATTCGTCTGAACTTGCGAAGAGATTGCCGCCATCACTCTCCAAATAGCCGGCACCGTTTTTTTCGATTTCGGCAATATGTACCAGCCCGCCAGTAGGTTCGCATACAAAGGCAAACCTGTTCCAATATTTACTCGGATAATTTCTTGCCGTGTAAAAATGATGGCCTGCGGCAGCGGTAAAACCACCAAAAACATCTACCTGCCGATAATTGGGGGTTATGGGCTGCATGGCATAATGGCCATCTATCTTTAGACTTCCCTGTGCGGGAATACCCACCAAGCCATCCATAATCTTATTCGGAATGCCTAAAAAGACACTGTGCGTATTGTTTGCCGTAGATGCAAAAAGGGAATTGTCTTCGGTAATGCCCAGACCCCAAGTATTATTACTCGTATTGGTCAAGACCTCAAAATAATTTTTCTTCGGATTGAACCGATACATATTCTGCCTAAAATTCAAATCTTGACCAAAGATATTACCTTCAAAGCCAGAGTATCCAACAACCCCATAAATTGCATTATCTATCCCATTTTGTAGGTTAGAGGGTCCCGCATGGGTATCAAAGGTACCCCAACCCTCTATAAGCACTTCCTTTACATCAGCTTTATCGTCTCCGTCGGTATCCTTTAAAAAAATAAATTGCGGCGCTTGCGAAACGATTATACCTCCATCATAAAATGCAAAGCTTGTAGGAATGTTCAAGTTTTCTGCATAAACTGTGACCTTATCGGCTTTACCGTCGCCATCGGTATCTTCAAGAATTTTTACTTTATCATCACCTATGCCTCTATCGTCTCTTACAGAGTTAGGATAATCTACGGTCTCGATGACCCAAAGTCTTCCTTTTTCGTCCCAATTCATGGCGATGGGATTTATGATATCGGGTTCGGAGGCGAAGAGTTCGAGGTCGAAACCTGCGGGTACCTGTATCAATTTGGCAGATTCTTTTGGCGATAAGGGTAATTGATACTTTGGGGCCGGATCTCGCTTTTCATAGTTGGGAATGCTGTCCCGCTCTTCATAGGTCAACGTTGGAATATCTTTCGAAAATTCTTCCCAATTTGCCTTGACCTTGTCATTTACCGCCCAAAGAATGCCCTGTTTGACCAGCTGTTGAAAGCCCGGATTGCTCCACGTACGTTCATCGTGTCCGTAAGCGGTATAAAAGACTTTACCCTTACCATGATTTTTCACCCATGTCCAAGGCTCATGATGATCGCCATCTACACGTTCCATCAATACGGTAATATCATCCGCAATTTTATCGTGTACATAAGTTTCGTCCCAAGTGGAAAATTCCTTTAGACCTTGCATAATCGGGTGTTCGCTATCGACAATTTTGGCTTCGAAGACGCCCGTGCCGTGTTCCTTAAACTGTGCTCCCACCAAATCAATATAATCAGGGGAATTCTTAAAGCAAAAGCTTGCGGAATGTAAGGGGATAAAAGCATTGCCTTCGGATACAAAATCCAATAATGCCGTTTCCTGTGCGGATCCGATGTTTTCATGATTGGCATACACAATCAAACCATCGTAAAGATCCAGGTTCTTTTCATTCAAGTCGTCTACGTTTTCGGTATACGTAATATTAATACCCTCTTGTGTCAACGCAGTAGCTAAAATGGGGAAGTAGGCCCTTGAATTATGATGCTCGATTTCGTGACCTAGAAATAGGAGCTCAATTCTTCTTGGCCGATCATCGGCAAGTTCTTTTTTAGAATCCGATTTGCATCCCATTAAAAAAATAAGGGGTATAAGTATACTGGCAAATCTTATCAAATATGTTTTCATGAGCCTTTTAAAATAGTGTTTCATCAATATTAAGTAAAAATTTTATCGAATAACTACTATAATTTATCCAAGTCTAACTGTTTTATATCATTAAATTAGACAATTACTATTTTTACGGATAAATTAGTTGTTATTACGTCAAGAAATCTTCATGAAATTAGCCCTAAAAAAATCGCCTATTCCGCAAATGAATGCCTTCGTTGCAAAGCATTTACATCAACCTATTTTCGATCCGGACTGGCATTTTCATCCCGAATATCAATTATTTTTAGTTTTAAAAGGGAACGGAACCCGGTTTGTAGGGGATAATGTAAGTGCGTTTAAGCCCGGCGATATCACCTTCACCGGTCCTAATTTACCCCATTTATGGCGTAGCGATATCGAAGCTTCCGATGTAGCCCATAGCGACAATTGTGAGGGAATCGTGGTGTATTTAAATGAAAACCTTATGGGAAAAAGCCTATTACAGACCGAAGAGGCTATTCGGATAAAGCAGCTGTTCGAGAAAAGCCTTCGCGGATTGGAAGTGGTCGGCGAGATGAAGGAAACCCTTGGCAAAATGATTGTAAAACTACTTCGTTCAAATGGATTCGATGGCGTATTGGCCTTGCTAGGCATACTTGATACTTTATCAAAAACAAGTAATGTAGAAACCTTGGCAAGTGCTGGCTATACAAATACTTTAAAAAAGGGTGATACGGAACGAATGAATACTATCTATGCCTATGTCATGAAAAATTTCAAGCGGAAAATGGCCGTTTCCGAACTTGCGGAACTGACCAATATGACCCCTACATCTTTCAGTAGATATTTTAAAATTCATGGAAACAAGACTTTTTCTGAATTTGTAAGTGAAATACGAGTAGGGCACGCCTGTAAACTATTGATCGAAAAAAAAATCAATGTATCCGAAGCTTGTTATGCTAGTGGCTTTCAAACCCTCTCCAACTTTAACAAGCAATTCAAGGTTGTTACGAAGAGAACCCCTATGGACTATAAAGAACAGTACCGAACAGTCTAATGGGCAATTTGAAGGAATAGACCGGTTCTCATTCGCCTACCAAAACGACCCGTTGATAACGCGTCATGGATGGGAAAGTATCGTCGGTAACTTCTAGAATAATATGGATGGTCTCGCCTTTTCCCATATTCTCAGGGATGTGCAGTTTTGTTGCAGGCGATTCTTTTTTTGGGATTGAAATTTCACCTGCATACGTACCTGCCTCTTTATAGTGCCACCATGTGTACCGCAATTCGTCGCCATCGGGATCCGTCGCTGTACCGCTAAGTTCTATAGTGTCGTTCGGTTGAACCGGTATTTGATGGGGATGGTTTAATTGTACGACAGGGGCATGATTTGCCTCCTTATAGGTTTTGACACACCAATCGGCACGCGCCGCAAAATCTAGTTGCAAGTCTTTGATCCATCGAATCTGTGGGTAGGCATTGTCCATTTTTTTTGTGAACGTATTGTACTCCGCTACTTCCTCACCATCTTCCCAGCGATATGCCTTTGTCTTTGATTGCTTCAAACGTCCTCCCCAACCGCCGAATTCAGGATACTCCAAATTACCTAAACCCACATCGATAAGATGAAGAAATGCGGGCGAATCGCCTTCGGAAATAAAATCCAATATATTGAAGCTTCCCCATTGGGCATTCTCTAGTTTGTTCGGGTCCCCATGTACGTGTTCGTCATCGCCGTCCTGTTTTTGACCGTCGCCATAACTATAGTACATTTTTGTCAATGGCCCATGGTCGTTGATGATGTTTTCGCCCATAAAAGCTCCTTGAAAATAGGAGTGCCAAACCTCGGGCACCGCTTTTTTCCAATCATAGGCCAACGCCCCAAATTGCTGCGAATTATAGTAAACCCTTATTTTTGGCCATGCCTTTTCAATATAGTTTTTATAGGTAGCGTCTTGGTCCATGATAGTAAATAGAATGGCCTTTGAACTGACTTTTTCTTGCACCTCCTTCCATCGCTCGGTAGTCTTGAATTCGTTCTCAATGGATTTTAAGGCTCTAGCAATGGTGTTGGTACCGCCCCAAACCTGAAGATATAGCGGCGAAAGATTACCGTCCAATAATTTCGCCTTGATGAAGTCCGAACCTTCGGTATCCTTTTCCATTTCTCCCTCGAAATCAATGTTCCCCACTTTTATCAGACTTCGTAGGTATTCGGCAGTTGGATAGGCCTCAGCATGTAGGCTCAGGTTCGGATACACCTTTTCATAGGCATTTAACAGGTCTTGCATCCATTGGGTACCCGGCCATCGCAAATCGGTTTTTTCCCCATACATATTTTTGGTCATTTCCATTTCGGAAATGAAGGTTGTACCTTTGCCATCGCCTTTATAATGCCACATAGAACTACTATAGACCAAGCCTTCCAATTGAAATTCGTTGGCGTAAAGTAGCATACGGATAAATGAATCTACATCGTCTATTTCGCCATCGGTGGTTACGATTGTTCTTGGTTTCTCCGGAGCATTTTGGGCATAGGATTGTGACGTAAACCCGAGACTTATGAGTACAATATAGAATCCTATTTTTATCATCTTATGGATAATTTCTAACTCATTCTTTATTATACGCCTTATCCAAAAATAAATAACGGGCGTCGTTTTCAGCGTTTATGGCGCTACTTTCAGTATCGATGACCATTACGGGCGGCATTGTATCATCGCTATCGGCTTTTGGCCATTCGGCAAGATTTTCTCCATTGGGATTCCCAGTTTTTACAAAATTGGCGAAATAGTTTAGCATGGTTTCAGAGGCCTTAAAATCATCGGCTGTCCACGCATAATCTTCCACTAAATGAAGATTGCCCATGGCGTATTCGATTTCAGCGGCATGGGGAGCACCTATTGGTTCAGGTATTTTCGCAGCTTCTGAATTTTTGACCATAGTACCCCCTGCCAATCCAGAAGCCAGATTTTGATCCCGCAAAGCAGGGCGGATTTTACTGTACAAATAACGGTACACCGGTTGTTCACTGTTTTTCCGGTGCAGGTCGAACCACTTCCAAGTACTGTACGCGATAAAACGGTCAGATGCCAAATCGGTAGCCGAGCGTTCGATTTCTTTTTCTGAATTACCCGGATATAATTTCAGTACCTCGGCATGCTGTTCAGGATAGGTCTCCTTGACCTTTGCCATGTAATTTTCTTTGGAATACGAGCCTTGGGTAAAGGCCGATCCCGGAATTTCTGCGGAATTCCATCCTACTAGTAAGGGAACTTGCGCCTGTTCTTTTGCTTCGAAGATTTCCGGAAGCGATTTCGGTAAAAAATAACCATCAATGACCATTGGGAATCCAAAACGTTTCGATTCGTTATAGATCTCATAGACCTCACGGGTAGTCAACTTCCGGAAATCAGCAATACTTGTAAATCCGGCATTTTTCAGAAATTCAGAACCCTCTTTCTCTGCTTCCTCCAAGGTAACGGGGGCCATGGTAGGATGTATCGCCGCACCACTTTCACCTATCGCTCCTGCAATTAAATCTTTACTTAGCGGCGAGGCCATCTGGGCGCTGGCACCAATCGATCCAGCAGATTCCCCTGCAATGGTCACTTTCTTGGGGTCGCCCCCAAAAGCGGCAATATTCTTTTGCACCCATTGAAGCGCCATATTTTGGTCAAGCTGGCCATAGTTTCCCGATGCCTTATAGTCAGATTCCTTACTTAAATCAGGATGGGCCAAATTGCCAAAAACATTCAGTCGGTAATTGGTGGTTACCACTACAATTCCTTTTTTAGCCATACTTTCCCCATCATAACGAGGTTCGGAAGCATCACCTGCGACATTTCCCCCACCATAGAAATACACCAGAACAGGCAAGTCCTTCGTGTCGCGCAAAGCTGGAGTCCATACGTTCAGGTATAGGCAATCTTCACTTAGGCCATTGGAACGTGAATTCATATCACCAAAAACCATCGTTTGCATAGGTCTGGGACCAAATATTTTTGTTTGGAGTATACCCTCCCATGTATCCAAGGGCTGTGGCGCTTTCCATCGTAAATCACCAACTGGCGGCTTGGCGAAGGGAATGCCAAAATAGGTTTGTATGCCTGAATGTGTATTATAATTGCCTTCTATCGTTCCATTTTCAATTTTCGTTTGCACTGGAAAAGCATTTACATTTTGGGCTTTCATATTCTGATTCATTAATACGAGGGAAAAGCTGAAAATAAGTATGTTTTTCATTCTAAAATAATTTATTGTCTCAATTTGTTACAATAATACTTTGTTTTCAAGGAATTTTACAGTTATTTTGAGAAAATATGGTTTTTTGAAGCCAAATTATGAAGCAACTTCCATCAATTAACAATTTTATTCCGCATTTAGCTTACGATTCCGTAATTTTTGGTTTTAATGGAAAACAACTTAAAATTCTAATTTTGGAATACCATAATACGGGATTTTTTGCGCTGCCAGGTGGTTTTGTGAAACGAAACGAGCATGTTGATGATGCCGTAAAACGGGGTCTCAAAGAACGGACTGGCCTTGACAATATTTATTTGGAACATTTCAACACATTTGGCAGTTCGTCACGATCTTCACCGGAGGTAATGCGCACCATCATGGAAGCAAATGGCTATGAGGTAGACGAAAATCACTGGATGTTGGATAGATTCATTTCCATCGCTTACTATTCACTTATTAATTTTAAGGATGTTGCACCTAAACCCGACGAGCTTTCCGATTCTATTAATTGGTATGCTGTAGATGCCTTACCGAAGTTAATGATGGACCATCAAGAAATTGCTGAAACAGCCTTAAAAACCTTACGGGATAATCTTGATAAAAAGCTGGTGAGCATGAATCTTTTGCCCGAAAAATTTACGATGAAAGATCTGCAGAAAGTGTATGAGGCCGTTCTTGGAAAAAAGTTACGGCGTACGAGCTTTCAAAGAAAAATGCTAAGTAGGGATATTTTGATGCGCCACGAAAAACTGTTCACCGGTGGGGCGCATAAGGCACCTTATCTATATAGTTTTAAGTCATACGATATGGCCGAAGAAGTTTTCAGTCCAATGGCAAACTGAACAACAATAACAGATTACTAAATTCAAATAAACTCAATTTAAAATGAAAAAATTAATTTTTAGAACCGTTTTAGCACTTACCATAAGTGTAGCTTTTGTTTCTTGCAAAGATACGCCCGAAAAGACAAAAGAAGCCACCACGACTGAAGCCTCCGAGCCGGTTGCTGACGCAAATTTTGGCGGCCTTGCCCTTTATACCGTACGCGATGCAATGGGTGAAGATGCCAAGAAGACCTTAAAAGCCGTTGCAGATGCGGGCTATAAAAATATAGAAGCTGCCGGTTATGCCGATGGCAAATTTTACAATATGTCCCCAGCGGATTTTAAAGCCTATCTCGATGAGATCGGACTTACCCCAATAAGTACACATCAAGGTTCGGTTACCTTAGATAATGCCGAGCAAATGATGGCCGATGTAAAAGCGGCAGGTTTCGAATATTTCGTTATTCCCGTGCCCCCCATGGGTCTCTTTAACTTCGATCAAGCGACTATGACGATGAACATGACAGGAGGTGCCGCCAATCTCAGTGATATCCTGAACACGCTGGGCGAGAAAGCCGATGCCGCAGGATTGAAATTACTATATCACAACCATGATTTCGAATTTAAAAAAGACGAAGATGGCATAGTTCCCATCGATTATCTTCTGGAAAATTCAGATCCCAAATACGTGAACTTCCAGATGGACCTCTATTGGGTAAAAAAGGCTGGTGCTGAACCTGTTGCCTATTTTGAAAAATACCCCGGCCGCTTTAAAATTTGGCATGTTAAGGATATGGACGATCAAGGACGATTCGCTCCTGTTGGGGAAGGCTCGATTGATTTTAAAGAAATATTGGCCCAAAAAGAAGCTTCCGGCATGGAATATTACATGGTAGAACAAGACATGACTTTTGATGGATTAAAACCTCTTGAGGCCATCAAAATAAGCCATGATGGGTTAAAGGAAATTGGATTTGATTAAAGTAATGGTGATGAAAAGAAAGACATTTATAAAGAATGTGGCCGCTTTTGCTACGATAACAGCATGTAGTCCCATGACCTCCTGTAAATCGGCGAATACAAAAATGCCCGAGGCATTGCCGCTTAAACCAGCACGCAAAAACTGGGCGGGTAATTACACCTATAAGGCAAAAAAAGTGTATGAACCCAATTCAGTGGAAGAGGTGCAAGTTCTCATAAAAAACTTGGATGCCCAAAAGGCCTTGGGCTCAAAGCACTGTTTCAACAATATCGCTGATAGCCCCATAAACCAAATTTCTACCAAAAATCTTAAGGGTCTGCTACGTCTTGATGAAGAGGCTATGACCGTTACGGTCGGGGCAGGAGCCAAATATGGGGATTTTGCTCCTGAATTGCACGAAAGGGGCTATGCCCTGCACAATCTCGCCTCATTGCCACATATATCCGTTGCAGGTGCATGTGCAACGGCAACCCATGGGTCAGGTGTGAAAAACGGTAATTTAGCCACAGGTGTATCTGCCATCGAACTCGTTGACGGAAAGGGCCAAATTCTTACTTTGAAACGAGGGGATGAGCAATTCAATGGAGCTATAGTAAACCTAGGCGCCTTGGGTATAATCACCAAGGTGACTTTGGATATTCAAAAGACCTTTGACGTACGGCAGGATGTCTTTCAGGATTTACCTTTGGAATCGTTAAAGAATAATTTTGATGCCATTCTTTCAGGAGGATATAGCGTCAGTCTTTTTACAAACTGGCAAGATCAAAAAATTAGCCAGGTTTGGGTAAAAAGAAGGGTAGATGAAGCAGTGGAAAATCTTGGTGATGACTACTACGGTGCAAAGGCAGCTACCAGAGATTTACATCCAATAACCGAACTTTCGGCGATAAACTGTACCGATCAAATGGGGGTCCCAGGCCCCTGGTACGATCGACTACCGCATTTTAAAATGGGGTTCACGCCAAGTAGTGGTGAAGAACTACAATCCGAGTTCTTCATACCTAAAGAACAGGCTTTGGAGGCTATTTTGGCATTGGAGAAAAAGGGGGAACTCCTATTGCCCCAATTGATGATTACCGAAATACGGACCATTGCCGCCGATACGTATTGGATGAGTCCGTGCTATAACCAAGATTGCATAGCCATTCATTTTACCTGGAAACAAAATCCAAAAGAAGTAGCCGAATTGATAACAATGATTGAAGGCGAACTGGAACCTTTCAATTACCGGCCCCACTGGGGAAAAGTGTTTTCCATGTCCCCGGCGGAAATCGCCTCTCGCTATGAAAAATTACCCGACTTCATTGATTTAGCCAAACGATTCGACCCCGAGGGGAAATTTAAAAATGACTATTTAAATTTGAATATTTATGCTTAGGGCAGGGACACAATAGATTGAACCAAGAATCAAGAATTTAGGCTTATGGATTAATAGTAAAAAAGGAAGATACTCTTCCAAAGTTCTATTTCCGCCCCAGATTAATCGTTTCTCTTATAAAGAGGTCATTTACCACCCTTAAAATACCGTTTCGGGAAATAATTTTAATACACGAATTTAAAAAGAATGCTTTTAAAATTACGTAATCAGTCTTAAGTACATAAAATGAAAAAAATAACAATTCAACTACTCGTGTTCGTTACGTTACTCACCGGGCAAACAGGTTTATCGCAACAAATAGAAACAGGCGAAACGGTAGCCGTAACTAGCACCGAATCGGGTAAGGTTCGTGGATTTATTGAGGATGGTACCTATATCTATAAGGGAATCCCGTATGCAAAGGCGAAGCGCTTTGAGGCACCGACTAAACCCGATGCTTGGGAAGATATCAGAAGTTCCACCTCATATGGCCCCGTTGCCCCTTTGATGAGCCCTACGACTTCAGTGCAGGACGAACCCGAGTTTGTTTTCGATCACGATTGGGGCTATACCAATGAGGACTGTCTACGTGTAAATGTATGGACGCCAAGTATCGACGATGGTAAAAAACGACCCGTACTCTTTTGGATTCACGGTGGGGGATTCACTGCCGGTTCAAGTCAGGAACTGCCCTCTTACGATGGTGCAAACTTGAGCAAAAAAGGGGATGTTGTGGTCGTTTCGATCAACCATCGCCTAAACATATTGGGCTTTTTAGACCTATCTGCTTATGGTGAGAAATATAAAAATTCCGCCAACAACAGTATTTTAGATATGGTGTCCGCACTAGAGTGGGTAAAGACCAATATTGCAAATTTTGGCGGTGATCCGAACAATGTTACCATCTTTGGCCAATCGGGTGGTGGAGCAAAGGTAAATACCCTAATGGCCATGCCCAAGGCAAAGGGATTGTTTCAAAAGGCCATTAATCAAAGTGGATCATTCAGAACCGCTATGTTAGAGAAAGCGGAAACACAAGCCATAGCAGCTGAGGTACTGACCAATCTAGGTTTAACCGTAAATCAGGTGGACAGCATTCAGACCATTCCTTTTGAAACCCTAAGCGCGGCCGGTACGAAAGCCTTGAATACCGTAGCGGACAAAATGAAGGCAGAGGGTAAACCTCCGGTGGGCTTCGGATTGAGTTGGGGACCGAGCCGAGATGGTACCGACCTACCCTACGGACTCTTTTCAAAAGAAGCCTTTGAACTATCCAAAGATATTCCGTTGCTTATCGGAACCACTAAAAATGAGTTTGCACCCTTTGCCAATATGCAATTTGTCGATGCATCCGAAGAGGAAATTCTCACGCATATCAAAACACAGTGGAAAGACAAATCGGACGCTTATATCAAAGCGGTGCGAAAGGCCTACCCCACAGATAAAGCAGCGAAAGACCTTTTGGATGTAGACACTATGTTTCGGCCGGGCGCCGTATTGCAGGCCAATGACAAATCTGCAGTATCAGGCGGTGCGCCTGTGTACATGTATCTTTTCACTTGGCAATCACCCGTCTTCAACGGTAAGTATAAAGCGCTCCATTGTATGGAACTTCCCTTTGTATTTGATAACATAGAACGGGCCAACCAAATGACGGGAGGTGGAGAAGAAGCCTTTGTGCTCGCCGATACCATGAGCCAAGCTTGGATCAATTTTGCCAAAACCGGAAATCCGAACCATGCTGGCTTACCGGAATGGCCGAAATACAATAGTTCCAACACGGCTACGATGCATTTTGACACCAGCTGTGAGGTAAAACCGCAGTTGGATAAGGAACTTTTTGAGCTTGCCGCTAACCCCTAATAGCACATCATAATGAAAAATAAATGGAGTACTTCGCCTTACATTTCAACTTATCATATTGGAATGGTCTTGATGCTATTGGCGGTAAGCTGTAAAACAGAGCCACGCTATACCGAAGAAAAGCAAGCGGAATTTACAAAGGTCAACAATACGGATGGTGCTTCGCTGGAGTATCACCCAAATTTAGGCGTTAGCCTATTAACGGTGGACGGGTTTGCATTTAAAGACCTGAACAAAAGCGGAGCATTGGATCCCTACGAAGATTGGCGTTTGTCGGCAGACGAGCGGGCGAAAGATCTGGCTTCGAAAATGAGCGTGGAACAGATTGCGGGTTTGATGCTGTACAGTGGCCACCAATCTATTCCCGCAAGACCGGGCGGCTATTTTGCGGGAACCTACGATGGGAAACCGTACGAGGAAGGGCAAACTGATGCTTCCGACCTGACCGACCAGCAACGCAAATTTTTGGAAGAAGACAATCTGCGCCACGTTTTGGTGACTACGGTACAATCCCCTGAAATTGCCGCCAAATGGAACAACAAGTTACAGGCCTTTTGCGAAGGTACGGGATTGGGCATTCCGGCCAATAACAGTTCCGATCCCCGACATGGCACGAGGGCCAAAGCGGAATATGATGCTGCGGCCGGAGGGGAGATTTCAATGTGGCCCAGCTCTTTAGGCATGGCCGCCACCTTCGACCCTGAATTGGTTCGCCAGTTCGGAAATATCGCCGCTACCGAATACCGGGCATTAGGTATTACTACAGCCCTTTCTCCACAGGTCGATATCGCCACAGAACCCAGATGGGCCAGATTCAACGGTACCTTTGGCGAGAGTCCCAAACTATCCGCCGCTATGGCACAGGCCTATTGCGATGGTTTCCAGACATCCGATGCTGCTGATGAAATTACCGACGGCTGGGGATTCAACAGTGTGAACGCCATGGTCAAGCATTGGCCGGGTGGCGGCTCTGGCGAAGCCGGAAGGGATGCGCATTATGGCGCCGGTAAATTTGCCGTTTACCCTGGCAACAACTTTGATGCCCATCTAATTCCCTTTACGGAAGGTGCCTTTACACTATCAGGACCAACGAAAATGGCATCGGCAGTGATGCCCTATTATACGATTTCTTGGAATCAGGATACAAAGAATGGCGAAAATGTAGGCAATAGTTACAACAGATACCTAATTACAGACCTACTGAGAGACAAATACAATTATGACGGTGTGGTCTGTACCGATTGGAGCGTAACGGGCGACCATAAGGTCATGGATGTTTTCGTCGATGGCAAATCATGGGGCGTTGAAGATTTAAGTATTGCGGAACGCCATTATAAACTTTTGATGGCAGGCGTCGACCAATTTGGCGGAAACAATGATGTTAAGCCCGTTTTGGAAGCCTATGCAATGGGCGTAAAAGAACTTGGGGAAACTCAGATGCGAGCGAGAATGGAGCAATCGGCGGTACGCCTTTTGAAGAATATTTTTAGGGTCGGTGCCTTTGAAAATCCATATGTAACCCCTTCGGAAACCAAAGCCATCGTTGGCAAGCCCGAATTTATGAAATCGGGATATGAGACCCAATTGAAATCGGTCGTTATGTTGAAGAATGCCAACAACGCATTGCCGGTCGATGAACTGAAAACGGTTTACATTCCGAAACGTTTTGTACCTGCAAGCCGTAACTTTTTGGGTGTTGAAAGTCCTGCCTCTACCGACTATCCCGTGAATATGGAGCTCGCAAAGAAATACTTTACAATTAACGAGAATCCCGATGAGGCCGATATGGCCCTTGTCTTTATCCAAAACCCTAGTGCTAGCATCGGTTATGACAAGGCGGATGTAGAAAAAGGGGGCAATGGGTACATTCCCATAAGTCTACAATACGGTGATTATAAAGCTACGGAAGCACGTGATAAAAGCATAGCGGGCGGTGATCCCTTATAAGATTTCACCGATAGGGGATACAAGAACAAATCGACCACCACGGCGAACAGTACAGATGCGAAATTGGTTTCGGAAACCAAAGCGAAAATGAAAGGAAAACCCGTTTTGGTTTCTGTGACCACCACGAACCCTATGGTCTTTACTGAAATCGAAAAGGATGCCTCGGCCCTGCTGTTGAATTTTGGAGTACAAGATCAGGCATTGTTCGATATTATTTCGGGAAGGGCAGAACCTTCTGCATTGCTACCGATGCAAATGCCCGAGAATATGACGGAAGTCGAGAAACAGGCCGAAGATGTACCTTTTGACATGAAAGCCTATATAGATTCCGAAGGCCATGCCTACGATTTTGCCTTTGGGATGAATTGGAATGGGGTTGTTGCAGATGAAAGAGTCTCAAAATTTAGGTAACCGCTAAAAGGTCTAACAACATTTAAAGAGGTACTTTAACCGAATACAATAAATTATGCTTAAAAAAATTCTTATCGGTCTGGGCATTGTGCTGATTAGTATACAGTTCATTCGACCCGAAAAAAATGATTCCAATGACCTCACCTATGCTATTTCTAAGAAATATCAGGTTCCCGAAGATGTCAATCACCTGTTACAGGTTTCCTGTAATGATTGCCATTCGAACAAAACGGAATACCCTTGGTATGCCAATGTACAGCCGGTTGCCTGGTGGCTCAATGAACATGTTGTAGATGGCAAAAGACATTTGAATTTTTCAGAATTTACAAAAATGCCCATTGCCATACAGAACCACAAGTTCGAGGAGACTATAGAAATGGTGGAAGAGAAAGAAATGCCTCTGGTAGATTATACCTATTTGGGTCTTCATCCGGAAGCGGACCTCAGCGAAGACCAACGTAAAAAAATAATGGATTGGGCCGAGAACCAAATGGCCTTTCTCAAGAATAATTATCCCGCTGACAGTTTGGTTATGCCTAAAAGAAAAGGGCCTCCACCTGCTAAGTAGGTTTGGACGGTGCCCCGGAATGAATTTTAATACTATTCCATTTAACTACCTATTGGTATACCATTTTGGCTTGCGAGCAGGGCTAAAAGTCAACATCCTCTAGTATATCCCCGTTTACTCGTGTATTGATAAAATCGACATTAGTTACATTTTCCATCGAATAGGGCGTCTCTACCTTGTCAATAGTTACATCCTTTAACGTGATATTGTTAATCGGGGAGGCTTCGTATCCTTTGGCCAAAATTCCGAATTGGCCTCCGTTTTTGACTTTGATATTTGATAAATGTATATCTCTTACCTCAGGTATAAATTTCCCGGTCTGATTTTCATAGATTCCGTAAAACATATTAATTTTTAGGACACATTCACTCACCTGTCCGACCTCAAGGTTTCGAACATAAACGTTTTCGACCAGACCGCCCCTTCTTGAATTGGTCTTGATACGAATGACACGTTCTAGATTTGGGCTATCCATAACACAGTCTTCAACAAAGACATTGCTAACCCCTGCAGAAATCTCACTACCCATGACCACTCCCCCATGGCCATCTATCATGCGACAATTTTGAACCACGATGTTTTCACTTTTGGTACCCACTCTGCGCCCATCGGCATCCCTACCCGATTTTATGGCGATACAGTCATCACCGGTATTGAAAGTGCAATTCTTTATAAGTACGTCTTTGCAATATTCTGGGTCGCAACCGTCATTGTTCGGTCCATGGCTGTCAACCGTGACACCGTCAATAATTACCCTATTCGATTTTATCGGATGTATGACCCAGAAAGGGGCATTTTTAATCGTCACACCTTGCATCATCACCGTACTGCACTCAAAGGGTTCGAACAAATTGGGCCTTAAAAAATATCCCTCGCCAAAAATTCGTTCGGAAACTGCAACGCCATTCTCAGCCATTTCCATCAATTTAGGAAGGTTCAGACTATCCAATTGCGAAGGCATTCCTACTTTCCATCCATAGGCTTCGCTGCCCTTCCACGTCCACCAATTTCGTTCGCTGGCCTGCCCGTTTAGAATACCTTTTCCGGTTACGGCGATGTTTTTTTGTTGGTAGGCATAAATCAGGGGCGAATAGTTCATCAATTCTATACCTTCAAATGAGGTATGCACTATAGGATACGCTGTAGGGTCGGTACTGAAGCGTAGTTCCGAACCCTCTTGTAGATGAAAATTCACATTGCTTTTCAGATGGATGGGCCCGGTAGCATATGTGCCCTTCGGAACTAAAACCATACCGCCCCCTGCATCCGAGCACTGTGTAATCGCTTTTTTGAAGGCCACCGTGTTATCGGCCTTACCATCCCCTACTGCACCGTAATCCAATACATTGAAGGTTTTATTAGGAAATTGAGGTTCGCTGATACTGTTAATTATTTCATCCATTTTATCCCAAGGAGAGCTTCTTGCTACAGGCGATTTTTTGACTTTATCACTACAGGAATTGAAAAGTAGGGCCAGCATTACCACTACCAATGTAAATTTTGAACTGTTTTTAATTTGCGCCATCCTTTTATATTGTATTCATTCTTATTGTGATGTTACCTGCCTAAATTAAAATTAGGGCTTACCAAAAGACTTCAAATCGGCATCCCATTGAATAAAGGGAAAAAACTAAACTTTTGTTGTTTTTAAAAGTACTGAATTCCTTCAGTCAATAGAAATGAATTTTCGGCTGGTTTAACGAATATAAGATTAGAAAACAAATAGGTAGACGCCAAGGATTTGTGCTGACTTTTAAAACTGCTATATGAATCCGACGAGAAGGACCTAGATACTAGAATCGATACCAACCGATAAATGAAAGCACGCTATCGACCTTCTCGGTCAGTCTAAGCCTCGTCAAATGTTCTTTGATGAGGCTATAGCGCTATACGCCACATTCACAGGTATTGGGAATTTGTGCTGCCGATTGTAGCTATAGGAAGCGGTATATAGCATCTTTGCAACCAACTGGAATGATGGAATCCAGGTCTTGTTTTTGGATACGGAAACTATAACCTCATAAAAAGCAGAAGGTGCCGTATTCCGGCACCTTCTGCTTTTAATTAAACTAGATATGTTAAGCTAGGTTTTCCTTGAAAAAATCAATGGTGCGCTGCCAAGCCAGTTTAGCGGCTTCCCTATCGTAGCGCGGTGTAGTATCGTTATGAAAACCGTGGTTCGCATCTTTGTACATGTAAGCCGTATACTCCTTATTATTCTCCTTTAAAGCTGCCTCGTACGCCGGCCAACCTTCGTTTACCCTTGTATCAAGTTCGCCGAAGTGTAATAGTAGAGGGGCATTGATTTTGTCGATATCTTCCGTAGGTTGGCCTCCATAAAAGGGAATCGCCGCAGCCAGGTCCGGCACTTTTACCGCCATCATGTTCGATATCCATCCTCCGAAACAAAATCCGACGACACCCACTTTCCCCGTACAATCGGGATGGGATTTCAAATGTTCAAAGGCGGCAATAAAATCCTCCAACATCTCGTCACGGTCGCGTTTACTTTGTAGTTCCCTACCATCGTCGTCATTACCGGGATAACCGCCCAAGGGGGTAAGGGCATCAGGGGCTAGGGAGATAAATCCGGCTAGCGCCGCCCGTCGGGCAACATCCTCAATATGCGGATTGAGACCACGGTTTTCATGTACCACGATGATGCCTGGGAGTTTTCCTTCCGCATCCGCAGGTTTGGAAAGCAATGCCTTTATCGTTCCGCCACCTTCAGGGGATTCGTAATTGATATATTCCGAAGTAAGACGGTCATCATCTTGCTTGATCTGAATTTTCTTTACATAATCCGGAGAAATAAAGCTAAGCAACGAACCCACGGTAAGTCCCCCTACGGCATAGGTCGACAACTTGTCTAGAAACAAGCGTCTATTGACTCGATTGTGCGCGTAATCATCGTACAGGTCGAATACTTCTTGTTTGATGTCCTCTTTTTTTATCTCTTTCATATGTGATCGTGTTATTTAGTTCAAATTTCTTCCAAAGCCTTAAGATACGGAATTATACGAAAATCAAAATCAGGGTTAAGAGGAATCCACCGAGGGCAAAATACAATCCTTTTTTAAAGACTGACGTATGCGGCAAGAACATCCAAAACGATGAAATGACGAAAAATAAAAGGGAAAGCCCGAAAATAATATTCAAGAAGAACAAGGGCCTGCCGGTGTTCGCTTTATGCAGTTTGGTCATGCTGTCTAAAACTACCGGTAATTTTTTTTCGGTATAGGCGGCCAAGCCTGATTTCTGATTATAGGTGCCCCCTTGGAAATACAGGATACCATTTTCTTCCTTATCCACCTTGAAACGTCCTTTTTCGAGAGCTTTGCCTAAGTTTTCGGCCTTGATGTTCGGCGCCAGTTGTTTTTCGTAGGCTGTTTCTTGTTTTAGAAAATCGGTATCCCTAAAAATCAAGACTATGCCACTAATAGCGTACATCGCCATGATGCCCGCCAGAAAAAAGCCCAAGTATCGATGCACAATACGCATATAAAAACCCGTTGTCTTTTGTCTTCCCTTACGATCCATGTTTTACTTGTTTTAGTAGTTGTATGTTGATGCTTATTAATTTTATAAATCTATTGCCCTTATACACTTTTACTGATGGACTATCGCCTATTTTAGATTGTTTTATTACCTATACTTTTGGGCAATATCCTAAATTTTGACCGAAATTTTATGGTGTTTTGTAGTGTCCTTAAAAATGTTTTTGTCCTGAAAATTCCATCGCTTCGCCCTTACCGAAACCGACACTGACGCCAAAAGTAATAAATCTGCCCTGTTGGCTAAAATCCCTTAGATAATACTCAGGCTGGCTGGTTATGCTTTCACGGATGCGGGACGCGAACACATCGCGAACGCTTAGGTTTAAAATAGCCTTGCCCTTAAAAATTTTCTTTCGAGCACCAAAATCCATAAACAGATTTTCGGAGATTTCTTGCTGCAGGGTGCGAAAGCCAGATTGATAGTTTCCGGTCAGCTCAAGGTCGATATCAGCCGGCAATTTAAGTTTTCCGGTCAATCGGGTAGACCATTGATTGCCGTTGAAATCAAAGGATGTACCTTCGAAAGCACCAATGCGGACAAAATGGCTAAAATTAAAATCATTGGTAAACGACAAGGTATTAGAGGGTATATATTTTGCATTGAACTCGATTCCCGTGGTATTGTTGATTCCAATATTTTCCGGACGGGATATGCTTACATTATCCTCAAAAGCAACGACACGTTCCACCACATCTTCGGTATGGCGATAGAACACGCCTAGGTTCATCGAAACCTTGCCCAGTTTATAGATACTGGTCAGTTCGTAACTATCGGTAAACTCCGGTTGCAGATTTGGATTACCGGTACGGATATTAAAATTGTTTCGGATGTTGAAAAACGGATTGAGATCCCATAGCCGTGGACGGAATATTCTCTTGGAATAGCCGGCCTGCAACGAAATATCATCATTTACCTTGTAGGATGTATGTCCGCTTGGAAAGAAATTATTGTATTTCTGGTTGTTACTTACATTGGTGTCTTGCAACAGCGTACGTAAGTCAGTGTCTTCAAACCGCACGCCCAATTTCATGCCCCATTTATCGCCCTCATACGCCGCCGTACCATAGACACCCAATACTTTTTGTACCCATTCGAACACATTGGTCAGGTCAGGATCTTCCACAAAACTGGCACCATCAAAATTACTGATGGCAAAATCGTTCTCCACATCGCTGATCTGGTATTGGGCTCCCGTTTCGATTGTATAGGTTTCGGCCCATGGATGGGTATAGTCTAGTTTGAAGGTGTAATCGGCCTGACCGAAGTCGGTACGGGTCTGCTGTTGCATGTCGTCGCCATCGCCCAAGCTAACCGTATTTGTAAAGTCGGAGGTTTGGTCTTTGGCGAAAAGGTTACCTGTAGCACTGATCAATAGGGATTGATCTTCATTGCCCTCGAAATCCTTTTTGTATTGCATTTCATACGAATACTTCGGATTGGTGGCCGTGGTAAGTTCTTTACGGTTAAAAGCATCGGTTATGGCATTTCCAGAATTGAAGGTGCTGAAAAGAGCATCGGAATTTTCCTTTTCCCACTCATAGGCAAAATTTCCGGATAGGGTAAGCACATTGTAATCGTTGATGTGGTAATCCGTACCGAGGATAAGGTTAAAAAAAGTTTCGTTCTTATCGCTCTCACCTACGCTCGTAATGTACGTATTGTCCACCAAATTCCGGTTTTCGGTCTCATTGTCGCTAGGGAAGGTTCTGCGGCCGAAACCCAACTGGCTGAACAGGTTGAACTTTTCGGTGCGCTTGTTCAGGCTAAGGCCCAAACTATGGTTATTCGGCACACCCGTATTCAAGGTTACGGAACCGTTCAGTCCTTTCTTTTCATCCTTCTTTAAAACGATATTGATGATGCCAGATGTTCCCTCCGCATCATACTTGGCGGATGGATTGGTAATCACC
>DRGL01000075.1 GCA_011050085.1 Pricia antarctica
AGGGAATTGGAATATATTTCTGCTGTAATTCCATCTATAGATTCAAAAAAGACATCGACTATTCTTGTGGCCGAAGGTATCGAGCAAAACGTATCCATTCCCGTTCAAATTTTGGATACCATCGCTACGGCAGATAAGAAAATGATCCGAATACTTTTTCCTATCCGAATTAAAGCGAACCAATCCCAATCCTATCAAATTGAATTTGGGCAAAAAAATGCTGAAGATCAAACCAGAATTTTCAGGTTTTCAAAAGATTCAATGTCCTTGGAAACCGAAGCGTTTAAAGCAAGCTTTTCAACCGAAAACGACCCCAGGGGTGGTCAAGTTAACGGAATCATCCTAAAAGATTTTAATAGCCAGTTGCTAAAACGTGGTCATATCGCCATGCATTGGGCCCCTAACTTTTCCAAAGCTAATTCCGAAGCTTATTTCAATTTTGAGGACATCCCTTTATCCTCGAAAAATGAGCTATCGGAAGGAAGATATCAAATTGTAAAAAAGCGTTCGGGAACTACCGATAGTGTTCCTGAAATAAATCTTAGGGGTTCATACACTTTTTATAGAGGTCTTCCCTATTTTGAATTTGAATCGACCATACTTATGAATTCGGATGTAGAACTCGATTTGCTCCGCAATGATGAAATGACGATGGACAGCCTGTTTACCCATGTGGTCTACCAGACCCGGGCGGGAAAAATCGGCCATCATGAATTGTATACCGAAGCTCTAGCCGTTTTAGAGACATCTCCGATACCCCACGATGCGGCTTTCGTAGCTTTTTATAATTCTGAAAAGGAATATGGTTTCGGTTCGATACGGATGGAATACGACAACACGACCGAAGCTGGCAGTTCGTCTACTGTACACGAACCCTATACTAAAATTAGTAGGTCAACGGGTAACGGTCGCTATTGGAACAGGGTGCTGACGGACACTATTCATCATTTTCCAAAAGGTAGCCGGTATCATGAGAAGAACGCCTATCTAGTTTTTAGGGTAGATAAAATATCACCTGAAGCGGAAATACTGTATTACCAGCAGCGACTAAAAAATCCGTTGACCGTAGTTGTGGAGTCTAACAAATAAGTCGGAAATAAAGTTTTTTTTTATGGATACCAAACAAAAGATAGCCCAACTCGCCAAAAAATATGCTCCTGATTTTGTTACGATAAGACGTCATCTACACCAAAATCCAGAACTTTCTTTCCAAGAAAAAAATACCTGTTCGTACATTAAGAAACAGTTGTTGTCACTCGGCGTCACCGACATAGTATCCGTGGCAGATACCGGACTTTTAGCGACAATTAAAGGGAAAAGTGATGCTAAATCTATACTGTTGCGATCTGACATGGATGCGCTTCCCATTCAGGAGAAAAACAACATTTCCTACACCTCGCAAAAGGAGGGAATCATGCATGCTTGTGGTCATGATGTGCATATGGCTTCCCTTTTGTTGTGCGCGAAGATTCTATGTGAACTGAAGGATGATTTAAAGGGAAACGTGACCCTACTTTTCCAACCGGGCGAAGAAGTTATGCCGGGCGGAGCCAGTCTTGTAATGAAAGAAGAGGTATATAATAATTTAGGACGCCTTCCCCATATAGGTCAACACGTAAGACCTGACATGCTCGTAGGCAAGGTGGGCTTCCGGTCCGGAAAATTTATGGCGAGTATGGATGAGCTTTTTCTAACCGTAAAGGGTAAGGGCGGACATGCCGCGATGCCCGAGAATTTTGTTGATCCGGTTCTAATAGCTTCCCACATCATTGTTGCGGCGCAGCAGCTGGTCAGTCGCATGGCATCGCCCAAGACGCCTTCTGTGCTGTCTTTCGGTAAGGTAGTTGCCGATGGCGCCATCAATGTAATTCCGGATGAGGTTCATATTGAAGGTACTTTTCGCACCCTAGATGAAACCTGGCGGAAAGAAGCCTTGCTTAAATTGGAAAAACTAGTTACAGCCATGGCCGAAGGTATGGGGGGTACCTGCGAATTAAAAATTAATCATGGATACCCCCATTTGGTCAACGAACCTGATTTGACAGATAGATTGAGGGTAAATGCGCAAAGCTATCTGGGCGAAGAAAATGTAATCGATTTAGATTCATGGTTGGCTGCCGAAGATTTTGCATATTACTCCCAACAAAACCCTGCCTGTTTCTATATGTTAGGCGTGGGTAACGTGGAAAAGGGAATTACGTCAGGGCTTCATACACCTACGTTCAACATCGATGAATCCGCTCTAGAAATTGGTGGCGGCCTAATGGCCTGGCTGGCGGTCAATTTTGACTAGTTAGACTATATTTGGAATATATAACAACGCCAATGTAATCTTTTGGTTTATGTTATTGCCGGTAAACAAAGACGTGTCAAAGGCAAATACCGCGAAACAATCGCCAAAATAGTGGTACTACAATTGTTTGGAAATTCTTAACTTTAGCTATCGCTAAATGGAGATTTGCTATAAAAAGGATTGATGAGGTACAGGATTATCATTTTTGCCGTGTTGGCTTTTTTAGTCGGGATTCTTTTTATGTACAAAAAAGGCGTCCTTGATTTTGAGGGTGATGAATATGCCCAACTGAAACTGCCCGAGACGGTCGATTACAATTTTCACATCAAGCCTATACTTTCCGATAACTGTTACACCTGTCATGGTCCCGATGCCAACAAACGCAAGGCGGGCCTGCGTCTTGACCTGGAGGCGAACGCGTTCGAAGAGCTTCCCGAAAGTCCGGGTAAGTTCCCGATTGTCCCAATGAATCTCCGAGAAAGTTCGATATACCAGCATATAGTATCCGACGAAGAGGCCGAGCTGATGCCACCGCCCGATTCAAAATTGGCCCTTAACAACTATGAAAAAAAACTTATCGGAAAATGGATCGAACAGGGGGCCCAATTTGAAAAGCATTGGGCCTTCCGGACGCCGGTAAAGTCTGAAATCCCCAAGGTGGAGACCTCCGACCCGAAGTATACTGATTGGGGCGAAAACGAAATAGACGGTTTCATCCTTGCAAAGTTGGTGGAAAAGGAGATAGGCCCTTCCGAAAGGGCATCCGATGAGACTTTAATCCGCAGGATAAGCCTTGACCTGACCGGTCTGCCTCCTTCGCCGAAACAGGTTAAATCGTTGCTCGACGACGGTTCCGAAAAAAACATTGCTAAGATCATAGACGGTTTCTTGGCCTCTTCCGCCTATGGGGAGCGCATGACCCAGTCTTGGCTCGACGTGGCCCGATATGCCGATTCACATGGCTATCAGGACGATAGCTATCGCACCATGTGGCCCTGGCGCGATTGGGTGATCCATGCCTTCAACGAGAATATGCCTTATGACAGGTTTTTGACTTGGCAATTGGCGGGAGACCTGCTGCCCGATGCGAACAAAGAGCAGATCCTGGCGACGGGTTTCAACAGAAACCATCCGATTACCCAGGAAGGCGGTGTGATACAGGAAGAATACCGTACCAATTACGTTCTTGATCGGACCAATACCCTGGGCAAGGGCATTCTAGGCATTACCCTGGAATGTGCTCGTTGCCACGACCATAAATACGATGCCATAACCCAAAGGAACTATTTCGAGATGTTCTCCTTTTTCGATCAGGTCGATGAAAAAGGCCTGCAAATGGATGCAGTACAGGCCAAGAACCAGAAATTCTACGCCGACCCGCCCTATATGAGCATTTCGGAAAAGGAGACCGAGGGCGTACTCTCTTTTGTAAATCTGAAGAAAGGGGAGAACATAAACGTTATGGTAATGAACGATTCCGCGCCTAGGTCGACCCGTATATTGAACCGCGGAGAATACGACCAGCCGACGGATTCCGTGCATCCCGGTACCCCGACCACTATTTTTGCGTTTTCGGACAAACTTCCCAAAAACCGATTGGGGCTCGCCCAATGGCTGACCGACCCCGAAAACCCCCTGACCGCTCGGGTCTATGTCAACCGGATCTGGGCCATGCTCTTTGGAAGGGGCATAGTGGAAACCTCCGAGGATTTCGGTGTTCAGGGCAGCCTGCCCACCCATCCCGAACTGCTCGACTGGCTGGCAGTGGACTTTATGGAACATGATTGGGACATCAAATATCTACTAAAGAAAATTATGCTTTCGGCGACCTATCAGCAGAGATCGATTATGCGTCCTGAACTCGAAAGGGCCGATCCCGAGAACAGATTGCTTGCCAGGGCACCACGCTTTCGTATGAGCGGGGAGATGATACGGGACTATATCCTTACCACCAGCGGCCTGCTCAATACCGAGGTCGGCGGGCCCAGTGTCAGACCCTACCAGCCCGACGGACTATGGGAGGAGACCAATGCAGGTGCGGACCGCGGCATCCTGACCCAATATGTGACCGATACGGGCAACGATCTGTATCGCCGGTCGCTATATACCTTTTGGAAGCGCACCCTCCCGCCCCCGAACATGACTATTTTCGACGCGCCCACACGGGATTTCTCGGAAGTGCGCCGCCAGAAAACGAACACGCCGCTTCAGGCCCTTGTGCTACAGAACGACGTACAGGTCCTGGAGGCGGCACGTGTAATGTCACAAGATATGCTCGAAGAGCTGCCCGACAATCCGAATTTGGTCAACGATGTATTCCAGCGCATACTGATGCGCAGGCCAAAACAGGAAGAACTGTTGACGCTCGACCGCTATTACCATAATGCCGTCGATTTGTACCAAAAAAATGTTGAGGATGCCCAAAAACTGGTCGCGATTGGAGAGTACGAGCAACGTGACACCGACCTTGCCAAGACCGCTGCCCTCATGCTGACGGTACAGGTCATCTACAATCTGGATGAAACTATTACTAAGGAATAAGCTATGAACCACCACCACCACGAAACGAACGAAAGCACCAATAAGGATGAAAGTCCGTTGAAAGTCAACCGCCGCCATTTCTTCTCACAGTTGAGCGTGGGCATCGGTTCGTTGGCGCTAGGTTCGCTGTTAATACCGGACCTGTTCAAAGGAGAGACCGATGCCTTGGCGAGCCAACCTTTGGGCATTCCGCATTTTGCCCCCAAAGCGAAACGTGTGATCTATCTGTTTCAGGCCGGCGCACCGTCACAATTAGAGACCTTCGATTATAAGCCTATGCTAAGGAAGCGTATGGGAGAGGACCTGCCCGAATCGATTCGCAACGGACAGCGCCTGACGGGCATGACCGCCGACCAGGATAAGTTTCCGCTGATGCCGCCGGCCGTCAACTTTAAACAACACGGCAGCAATGGTACCTGGATCAGTGACTTTTTTCCCCATATCGCCAAGATTGCGGACGAAATTACCGTAATACGCAGCATGCATACGGAGGCCATCAACCACGACCCCGCCATCACCTTTTTCCAGACCGGTAGCCAGCAATCGGGCCGGCCAAGCATGGGCTCCTGGATGAGCTATGGCCTTGGCAGCGAGAACAAGAACCTGCCCTCGTTCGTTGTTTTGACCTCGCGCGGCAAGGGCAACAGTCAAGGGCTGTATTCCAAGTTATGGTCAAGCGGATTTTTGGACTCCAAACATCAGGGCGTGCTTATGCGGTCGGGGAAGGACCCCGTGCTCTATCTTAACGATCCCGACGGTATTTCCCGCTCCGAAAAGCGCGATCTGCTGAACGAGGTCTCGGCGCTCAATAAATTGCACCATGTCGATACCGGCGATGATGAAATCGAATCGCGTATCGCACAATACGAAATGGCCTACCGCATGCAGATGTCGGTTCCCGACGTGATGGACATCTCGAAGGAACCGGATTCCATAATCAAGCTATATGGCGAGGATTGCCAAGTGCCCGGTACCTATGCGGCCAATGCCCTACAGGCAAGACTGCTCGCCGAAAACGGGGTACGTTTTATCCAATTGTACCATCAGGGCTGGGACCAGCACGGCAATCTACCGAACGAAATGGCAGGCCAGGCCAAGGATGTAGATCAGGCCTCTGCCGCTCTGGTCATGGACCTCAAGCAGCGCGGTATGCTTGACGATACATTGGTCATCTGGGGCGGAGAGTTCGGTAGGGGCAGCTACTGCCAAGGGAATTTCGATACGGCCAATTATGGCCGTGACCATCACCCAAGGGCCTTCAGTATCTGGATGGCCGGTGGCGGCATCAAGCCTGGGCTCAATTATGGCCAGACCGATGAGTTCGGATACAACGTGGTCGAAAATCCGGTACATATCAACGATTTTCATGCCACATTGATGCATTTGTTGGGCCTCGATCACGAACAGTTGACCTATAAATACCAAGGTCGACGATTTCGGCTGACTGATGTAGCGGGAACTGTCGTGAAAGATCTTTTGGCTTGAATCGTTATTACTCAAATCTTTTCTAACCTGAATAATGAACACTATTAAAAATCGCTGGGTCGACTATTTCGTTTTAGGGCTCTCCATTTTCCTGATTTTTTGCCTGTTGTTCGAGTCCTATATTGTGCTTCCGAATTTGGTCTCTTGGTTAGGGCGATTTCACCCATTAATACTCCATTTTCCCATTGTGTTGTTATTGATTGCCATATTTCTGGGACTCACTGGTAAAAGGATTCCCGAAGTATTGCTGTCCGTCGCGGTACTGTCCGCCCTGATTACTGCGATTCTAGGATTTTTTCTGGGTATGGGCGTTCCGGTCAAGGGTGACCTTCTTTTTTGGCACCAATGGCTGGGCGCGGGTACTGCCTTGATTGCGGCGTTTTGGTACCTATTGAACAGAAGCAATTTAGGACAAATGTATTATACCAAAGCATTTCAGATTCTGCTGCTGGGCTTAATCTTATTTACGGGCCATTATGGCGGCATGCTCACCCACGGTGAAGAATTCCTATCGCTTCCCACCGAAGAACCGATGGACAAAATTCCAGAAAACCCTTTGGTCTATCAAGATGTGGTCAATCGTATTTTAGATGATAAGTGCATTGCTTGCCACAATGCCAACAAACAAAAAGGCGAATTGCTGATGACCAGTTTTGATCAATTGATCAAAGGAGGGGAGAACGGCCCCATTCTGGTGGTTGGGAAGCCTGATGAGAGCGAAATGATCAAAAGAATTCATCTTCCATTAGAAGATGAAAACCATATGCCCCCGGAAGGTAAAACCCCTTTAGACCAAATTGAAATCGCTATTTTAGAGGAATGGATTCTACTTGGCGCATCTCATACAGTCCGTCTCAACGAGCTGCCCAAATCAGAGCGTTTGGTTAGTCTTATATCAACTATGATGATACCTAATGAAGCCGAAAAATGGGCTAAGTTTCCACAAGTGGCGGATAGCACTTTGCAACATATAGCTTCCGATTACTTGAGTATTTCGCGGATTGCCAGCA
This sequence comes from Pricia antarctica, assembly GCA_011050085.1. Taxonomy (GTDB): domain Bacteria; phylum Bacteroidota; class Bacteroidia; order Flavobacteriales; family Flavobacteriaceae; genus Pricia; species Pricia antarctica_A. Next base: position 7,330 of record DRGL01000075.1, read on the forward strand.
ACTCACAAGCCTTGAGCGTAGTTTTTTTTCCACCACCGGAATATAATCCTAAAACAATAGACAATCTCAAACGGGTCGCGAAAAATATTGTGGAACTTGATGTAAGTGGACTTCCCATAGGTATTGCCGAAATTGAAGCCATATCCACTTTAACCCATCTAGAGCGTTTGGAGCTTGATAAAACCCCTATCGATGATGCTGGGCTGCAAAAATTATCGTCCCTAAAACAATTGAAGCTCCTTAAGCTATACGATACAGGCATTACAGATCAAAGTATGGCTACGTTTTCAAAATTACCAAACCTAAAAAACCTATATCTATATAAAACCGATGTCTCACAAGAAGCAATAGTAAGACTCAAAAAAGAAAGACCTAATCTTGTTATAAATGACGGAATAGATACCGATATTGAAGCATTTTTCGTTTCGACGGATTCAATACAGGTGACAAAATAAGGATGCTAGTAAAATTTAGTTTTTCCCAACAATTCATAAAGTCTCAAACTTAAGCTACTAAAAAGAATTATTATTCATATTTTAAGCGCTGGAATAATCGAATTACCATAAATATAATCCATCACATATGAAATCATCAAAAAAATCATCCTCAAGAAGGTCCTTTATTAAGAAGACTGCGGTCGCCGGAACGGGCATCATTGCTGCACCTACCATTGTTTCGGCCAGCGTTTTTGGCGCCAATGACCGTATCAATGCAGCCGTATTGGGTATCAACGGACGAGGCAAAAACCATATCTCTAGCCTGATGGAGCTCGAAAATGTGCGCGTCGCCACCTTGTGCGATCCCGACATGAACCTCTTAAAGAAGGGAATGACGGATTTCAGGGAGAAATATGATAAAAAGGTAAATGTTGAGCAAGATCTTCGCCAAGTCTTTGATGACAAGGATATCGATGTGGTCAGCATTGCAACACCGAACCACTGGCACGCACTTTCGGTTATCTGGGCCTGCCAAGCGGGCAAGGATGTTTACGTAGAGAAACCTGGTTCCCATAATATTTGGGAAGGGCGAAAGATGATCGAGGCCGCCACTAAATACGATCGTATCGTACAGCATGGGGTACAGTTACGAAGCTCACCCGCCGTCAACGAGGCAATCGGGCTATTGCGCGATGGGTATATCGGAAACGTGTATATGGCACGCGGTCTGGTCTTTCGATGGAGGCCGAGCATTGGGGACAAGGGAACCTCCCCCGTACCCGAGGGCATAGATTATGACCTTTGGACCGGCCCTGCACAAAAGCGGCCTTTCACGGAGAATCTGGTACATTATAACTGGCACTGGCATTGGGACTATGGAAACGGTGATGTTGGAAATCAAGGCATTCACGAGACCGATCTTTGCATGTGGGGCCTTGATGTGGGTCTGCCCACCCAAATAACTTCTATGGGCGGTAAATATCTTTGGGACGATGCCAAGGAGACCCCGGAAGTGCTAACTTCTATCTACAATTATCCCGAAGAGAACAAAATAATTCAGTTCGAGGTACGCCCATGGTGTACCAATACGGAACAGGATGTCACCGTTGGCAATATTTTCTATGGTGATAAGGGCATTCTAGCCGTAGATGGATATGATTCATACAAAACTTATATGGGCCAAGACCGTACTCCAGGGAAATCCGGTTCAGATGGCGGGGAATCCGCTTCAGGAATGGATCGTGGCGCTGGTGGTACCACTGGACATTTTGCCAATTTTATAGAGGCCGTTCGCAAACATGACAAATCGATATTGAACGGTCCCGTTGAAACGGCCCACCTATCATCGGGTCTGGCACATTTAGGGAATATCGCCTACAGAACCGGAAAGGTGCTGGAATTCGACCCCAAGGCGGAGAAATTTGTAAACAATCCAGAAGCGGATAAAATGCTGACACGGGAATATCGACCAGGATTCGAGGTCCCGCAAAACGTCTAAACGCCCATCTTTATTTTTCATCCAAAAGCTGAGATGATTTTATAAAATCATCTCAGCTTCAAGGTTGAAGAAAATCCATCCCAGTAAATCAAAAAAATATGCAAAAAATGAATTACCGATTTTTACTTTTTTTAGTCCTGTTTGTGGGTACCAACGTAATATTTAGTCAATCGAAACCTCTACCCATTGATTTGAAGGTCAATGAAGTAGAAAAAAAAGTCGATGTTATGGTCGGTGGCGAGCTGTTCACCTCTTACATTTATCCCGATAACATCAAAAAACCGGTCTTGTGGCCAGTAATGTCACCTAAAGGCAATGTGTTGACCCGTAGTTTTCCTATGGTCGATAAGGAAGGTGACCGTACCGACCATCCACATCATGTCGGGATTTGGTTGAACTACGGTGATGTAAACGGGCTCGATTTTTGGAACAATTCCGAAGCGATTCCGGCCCGGGAAAAAAATAAATATGGAACTATATTCCATGAATCCATCGAAAAGGCCAAAAGTGGAAAAGGTCAGGCTAGGCTAGTGACCAAAGCCCTTTGGAAATCACCTGATGATGAGGTCATGCTCGAAGAGGAAACCAAATTTAGTTTTAAGGCCATGGATGACATTCGTATTATCGACCGTACTACTACCTTAACAGCCAAAATAGATGAGGTAAAGTTTACGGACAACAAAGAGGGAATGTTCGCCATTCGCGTAGCCCGTGAACTGGAATTGCCCTCTGATAAACCATCTGAATTGATGGACTCACACGGTGTGGTTACCAAGGTAGAAAAAATGGACAATACGAATGTCAAAGGTAATTATCGCAGTTCGGAAGGTATCGAAGGAGGAGCAGTCTGGGGTACCCGTGCTAAATGGATGAAACTTTCAAGTGAAATCAACGGAGAAACGGTATCCCTTGTTATTATTGATAATCCTACAAACCCAGGTTATCCAACCTACTGGCACGCTAGGGACTATGGGCTTTTTGCTGCCAATACGCTAGGTCAAAAAGTATTTTCAGAAGGTAAGGAAGAGCTTAACTTTAGTCTTAAAAAAGGCGACTCCGTTACGTTTAATTACCGATTGGTTGTGGCAAGCGAAGATTTGACCGATGACCAAATCAATGCCATGGCGGCAGAGTATGGGAAAATGTAAGTAATTAGGCGAAGAATTGTAACGGCCGTACTTGCAATCGGCCACGACGGTAATGATTCGATAGCGAAATCGGAAAAATATAAACGACAGAATTAGGTATCTTCGCTTAAGATGAAAACAGGTACAATGCAGTTAGGTAAACTTCTGGTTCTCGGATTGATTATCTTATTTGCGAGTTGCAAAAAATCTGAGGATAATCACCGATTCGTAGCGGTCGATGCATCGCGATCCGGAATTGAATTTGCCAATACCATTACCGAAAACGATTCTATAAATGTCATCGATTTTCAGTACTGCTATAATGGCGGAGGGGTCGGTATCGGCGATTTTGATAATAATGGCCTACCCGATATTATTTTCACTGGAAACCAGGTATCCAGTGCACTTTATCTCAACCGGGGAGATTTACATTTCGAGGACATTACCGAAGCTTCGGGAATAACAACAACGTCTTGGGTGACCGGCGTAAGTATCGTAGACATTAACGTTGATGGGTTAGACGATATTTACCTAAGTGTAGCAGGTCCCGATTGTATAAATAACTGTAACAATCTGCTTTTTATCAACCAAGGGCTTGATGCTACTGGTGTTCCTACTTTTATAGAACAGGCCGAAGCCTATGGTCTCGATGATGGCAATTATACCCAACAATCAGTATTTTTTGATTACGACGGAGATGGTGATCTCGATGTTTTTATACTTCACAATGGCAACCACGGTTTTGCAAAAAACAACCCTATGCCAAAACGGTATATGGAACCGCATCTCAACGATATGCTATTGCGAAACGATTCCGTTGGAGGGCTCGAGCATCCATATTTTACTGACGTTTCGCAGAAAGCTGGAATCGTTTATGGTGGATTTGGTCTAGGGGTAGGTATCAATGATATCAATGGTGATGGTTTAACGGATATCTATGTGGCGAACGATTTTATAACCGAGGATTTACTCTACATTCAAAGGAAACACCCCGATAGTGTTGCCCCCTGGTTCGAAGAACGTAGTAAAACGTATTTGGGGCACGCATCCCATAATGCTATGGGAATGGACTTTTCGGATGTCAACAACGATGGTCTGCCAGACATAATGGTGGTAGACATGCTTCCGGAAAAGTACGAACGCCAAAAGAAAATGCAGGGCGGTATGAACTACGAAAAGTATTTATTGGCCTTACGCAATGATTATAGTTCTCAATACGTGCGTAATACCCTGCAGGTCAATAACGGTACCCTTGACGGAAAGCCTTTAAAGACAAGTGAAACCGGGTTTTTGTCCGGAATCGCAAGTACGGACTGGAGTTGGTCGCCCCTTTTACTTGATTTGGACAATGATGGTGATAAAGACCTCTATATTTCCAACGGTTATGCAAAAGATGTGGCAGACCTTGATTATATCAATTATGCCAGTGAAAATAATATGTTCGGAAGTACCGAAGATAGACTTCAAAAGCAAAAGGAATTCGCGGGTAAGCTTGATAGTATTTATCTACCCAACTATATCTATGAAAATAAGGGGGGACTTCACTTTAAGGATGTTTCCGAAGAATGGACCGAAAGCGTACCTACCTATTCCAACGGAACGGCCTATGCCGATTTTGATCAAGATGGAGATCTTGACATGGTGTTGAACAATATCAACGAACCAGCTACACTTCTTGAAAATAAGACCTCCGATACTCCTGAGAACCATTTTTTACGAATCCGACTCGAGGGTTCAGAGCAAAATCGAAAAGGTATCGGATCGATCATTCGTATTTGGCAAAAAGGTAAATTGCAACAACAGTATCAATCTGTGGTGCGCGGGTATCTATCTTCTATGGAACCGATTGTGCATTTCGGAGTTATGGACGGGTTTATCGATTCCCTCGAAGTACAATGGCCCTCGGGTATTCGAAATAAACTTATACATGTTCCGGTAGATCAGTTGCTTGAAGTGAACATTAGCGAAGCCAAGAAAGCCTATGCATCTGTAAAAAGGCTTGATTCAAAGCTACAGTTCGAGGAAAAATCTAGCCTAATTAATTTTGTACACAAAGAGAGTGTTTTTAATGAATATGCAAGGCAACCTTTATTGATGCGGCAATATTCAAATTCCGGGCCCTGTTTGGCAGCGGCTAATATTGATGGAAATGTGGGAGATGAATTATTTGTAGGAGGTAGTAAGGGAATGCCAGGACAAATCTGGTTTCAGGATCAGGATGGAACTTACCGACCAAAGCAACAACTTGAGAGTGAATTTGAAGATACCGATGCGGTATTTGTGGATATTGACGGTGATACAGACCTTGACTTGTATGTGACCAGCGGCAGTTCGGAATTTTATGAGTCCTCGCAATTCTATAACGACAGGATATATCTTAACGATGGCTCAGGATATTTTGAGCGCAATGAAGAGATTTTGAAAGAAACTTCCAATAGCACCCAAATCGTAAGAGCCGGGGATATTGATGCTGATGGAGATATGGATTTCTTTATCGGAGCCAGAATACTCCCGGACCACTATCCCAATACACCCAAAAGCCGAATTTTGATTAATAATGCTGGGCGCTTGCAGGAGTTGGAAAATAGTGGCCTTGAAGATATTGGGATGGTTACCGACGCAATTTGGGAAGATATCGACCAAGATGGCCTAATAGACCTAATAGTTGTTGGCGAATGGATGCCAATCTCAATTTTCAAAAATAACACTGATAATTTTTCTCCATTATCTATATCATGGGTTGACGAAAACGATGCCCCTATAAGTACTACGGGATGGTGGAACTGTGTTGCAAAGTCAGATATCGATAATGATGGCGATTTCGACTTTGTTCTTGGCAATCAAGGCCTTAATGGTGTTTTGCGTCCTTCTGCTTCAGAACCGATATATGTATACAAGAACGATTATGATAGAAATGGGAGTCCGGATCCGGTTTTGGGTCGATTTATGAGCGATGGAGAAAACCGTAAGTTGCTTCCGCTACATTCACGCGATGATATTGTCGCTCAGCTGCCTTCATTAAAACGATTCTATATGCGCTACGATGATTTTACAAAGGTAGATTTCGAGCAGCTTCTGAATATTAAAGACCTTACCGCAGAAACACTGAGTGCGCAAATTTTCGCCAGCAGTTACGCTGAAAATTTAGGTAACGGAAGATTTCGATTGACGGACTTGCCTTCTAGATGTCAGGTGGCCCCTATTAATGATATTCTGGTTGATGATTTCGACAAAGATGGGCAAGAAGAATTGCTATTGGTAGGCAATGATTTTACCGCTGAAGCCATATACGGAAGGGCCGATGCTTTTACTGGTATCGTACTTAAAAGGGAGAACGGTTCTTGGGATGCCATGGAGAGCAAAGACAGCGGATTCTACGTGCCAGGGCAGTCGAATCATCTTTTGAAAATTACTGATAATACGGGGGACAAAGCCATATTGGCCGCCCAGAATAACGATACCTTACGAGTTTTTTCTTCGATGATTCCACCAGAATCCGTTCAAAAGACATCCCCTGTAATACCCTGATATGAAAAAATATCTATTTCATCTAAGCCTTTCCATTCTGGTAAGCTTGTTTTTTTCCTGTACTGGTTCCGGAAAAAAGAAGACGGGTGAAAAAGCCGAACAAGCTTATGTGCAGGGTATTACTAAGCCCAACATTATTTACATTTTAGCCGATGATCTCGGTTACGGTGACTTGGGGGTCTATGGTCAGAAAAAATTCAAAACCCCGAATATCGATAAACTAGCAGCACAAGGTATGCTGTTTACACAGCACTATTCAGGAAGTACGGTTTGCGCACCTTCACGTTCGGCGTTGATGACTGGCTTGCATACGGGTCATACGGTAGTGCGGGGTAACAAAGAAATACGGCCGGAAGGACAATATCCTATACCTGATACTACCTGTACTATTGCCGAAGCTCTAAAAAAGGCAGGGTATTCCACAGGTGCTTTTGGCAAATGGGGATTAGGTCCGCCAAAATCGGAGGGAGACCCTTTGAACCAAGGTTTCGATACTTTTTACGGTTACAATTGCCAGCGCCTCGGGCACAATTATTATCCCTATCATTTATGGTCGAACAACGACTCGATAGTGTTGTCGGAAAATGCTGGCGGTAAGCAGAAAGCTTATGCCCCTGATCTCATCCATCAAGAAACCTTAAAATTTATAGATAAAAACAAGCAGGGCCCTTTTTTTCTGTATGTACCTTCGATAATTCCCCATGCCGAACTGGTAGCACCCGAGGCTTTTATGAAAAAGTATAGGGGTGCATATCCTCCTGAAAAAAAGTTCCAAGGGGTAGATAAAGGTGCAGAATTTAATTTAGGACCCTATCGTTCACAGGCAGAAACCCATGCCGCTTTCGCTGCAATGATTAGTGTGCTCGATAGCCAAGTAAGGGAGATTATGCAAAAAATAGAGGATTTGGGCATTGCCGAGAATACGATTATTGTGTTCACTTCCGATAATGGTCCTCATGAAGAAGGGGGCGCAGATCCTGAGTATTTCGATAGTAATGGCCCGCTCAAAGGCGTGAAACGTGATCTTTACGAAGGGGGAATTCGAGTACCTATGATTGTAAAATGGCCAGGTAAAATCGCCTCAGGTTCCAAAACGAATCATATTTCGGCCTTTTGGGACATACTGCCCACCTTTTCAAAGATTGCAGACGTTGAACCCCCCGAAAATATAGATGGTATTTCCTTTTTACCTACACTATTGGGGCAAGATAAAATTCAGAAAGAGCATGAGTATCTCTATTGGGAATTTCATGAACGCGGAGGGCGGCAAGCAGTGCGAAAGGGAAAATGGAAAGCGGTGAAGTATGCTGTGTTCGAGCGACCCGATGCGCCATTGGAGCTTTATAACTTGGAGGAGGATATCGGGGAGGAGCACAATATTGCACAAAGTCATCCCGATATAATAGCCGATATGAAAAATATTATGAATACGGCAAGAACACCTTCCGACGTCTTTAGGTTTGGTCAGGATACTCATCTAGCTGAGTAAGAAATCTTATTTGAAGGGTTGGTCAAATATGTGTAAAGGCAATGCTATTAATCTAATAATTGGAAAAAACGGTATGAAGTATTAATATCTGATTTGACTTTATAATTTTCATTCCAATTTTGCCATTGCTATTCACTTTGACATCGCCGATAATGATTTTTCTAATAAATCGTAACGCCTTCTACAACTCTGGAAATCGCCTTACTTGATGATGGGGAATCGGGCGATAAACCGAGCTGCATCGATTTATAAAAAGCAAGAAGTTGTCCGAAAAGTATATTGGAAACAGACAAGAAACTCTCAGCATCATTAGTATCTAATTTCGGAAGTTTAAATTGGGTATCGAATGTCAAATCATCTAAACTCTCTCTAGAAATACCAATTTGATATAGTGGTTTTTTCCCTTGATTCATCCCTCTTACCAAATCTTTCTCATATCGAAGAACGTCGGGATTATTGGAAAAGTAATATACCATTAAAGTTTGCTCGTCTACTACAGCTTTCGGACCGTGTCTAAAACCTAAATAGGAATCGTATTTACAAATAACCTGGCCATCGGTTAATTCCTGTAGTTTCAAATGTGATTCCATAGCCGTGCCATACTGTGGTCCAGAACCAAGAAAAATCGCTCTTGTAAAGGGTAAATCCGAAATATTCTTTAATTCGGATGCGTATGTATTAAGTATTGTCTCACCAGTTGAAATAGCGTTCAAAACCATTTGGTTCGAATCCCCATTTTTAGCAATGTCGTTTATTAATAGTGCGGACAGTAACATCCCCGAATAGCTACCGGTCATCGCCAGACTTTTATCATTGGCTTCAGGGGGTAATATAAACGAATAACGGGTATTCTTGACTTTGTATTTAGCTAGTTCCCCCTCTTGGTTACATGTAATAACCAAATGATAGCAATTCTTGCAATACGTATCGGCAAGCCGAAGTGTAGCCACACTTTCTGGGCTATTGCCCGACCTTGCAAATGAAATTAATAGAATCGATGATTCGGAACTAAAATAGTCCTGTGGATGTGACACCAAGTCTGTTGTCGCTATGGAACGGGTTGTCACATGCGTGGTCCGCTGTATCTCCCCAAAAAGAGAAAGCCCTATGAAAGCACTTGTACCCGCACCTGTGAGTATTATGGTATCAATTTTAGGGATTATTTCATCTAAAAAAGACGAAATCTCAGATTTTTCATCATAAAATTTGTCCTTGATAGCTGACCATAATATTGGCTGACCAGAAATTTCCTTTGCGGTAAAAATTCCGTCCCTTTTATTGAGAGTACTCTCATCGATACCTAAATATTTCATAGTAGTAAGGCGGCTATTTTGTTGCGAAAAACTTTCATAATATTATTTAACAAAAATAACAAACTTATTTAAAGTTTCAAAGTCTTGTGTTTTATTTTCAATACATTCGTTATGTCTCTTTTTTCATATTTTAGACTTAATAAATGAGAACTGTAGAAGATTTAGGAATAGGTTCTTCCATAACTTAATGAACACCATGGCCAAAAAGAAAAAATCTAAGCGTTCAACAGTCGAAAGGCGTAAAACAATTTTAACACTGTTGTCCGAAAATGGCCAAGTTTTCGTTCATGAACTCAGTAAGCAATTTAATGTCAGTGAAGTTACTATCAGAAATGATTTAGATCTTTTCGAATCTAAAAAATTGTTGATCAGGGCAAGAGGTGGTGCCATGAAATATGAAAATAATGTCGGTATAGATTATGGCATTTCCGAGAAGGATAAAATAAATTATATTGAAAAACAGAGAATCGGAAAAAAAGCAGCCGCGTTAATTGGGGAATCTGAAACGGTAATTCTTGATTCTGGGACTACAACAATGGAGATTGCTAAAAATTTAGGCGATATCAAATCTTTGAGCGTAATTACCAATGCCTTCAATATAGTAGGTCAGTTAATTGCTAACCAGAATATAAACGTAATAGTTCCTGGTGGTTCGCTTCGAAAAAATTCCCATTCTTTAGTTGGGCCACTCGCCGAAAAGAATTTAAAGAATTTTTACGTTGACAAGGCATTTATTGGTGTCGATGCATTTGATACACGCGTAGGTATCTATACGCCTAATATCGAAGAAGCCTCGCTTAATCAAATTATGATAAACATTGCTAAAGAAGTAATTTTAGTCGCTGATTCCAGCAAATTCAATAGAAGAAGCCTTGCTTTTATTTGTCCCATTGGCCAAATCGATACCGTGGTTACGGATGATAAAATAAGTGCGGAAGACCACAAACAACTTCAAGATTCCGGAGTGAAAGTGATAATAGCCTAATTATATTGTAAGCCCATTCTATAGTTGTCTTTGCTTTCTTTACCGCATATACATACATGCAGATAAGCAAACTATTAGTTGATGGTAAATGTATGGTTCAGATTATTATATCCCGTGGTTGCTTCCCATGTATCGGTATTCGCTAAACGAACACTATATTCAGGTCGATTTGCAATTTTATCCCCATTGTCTGCTATGTGTAAAAGCAATTCGTATTCACCACTTTTCAAAGATTTCGGAAGGGACATTGATTCAGATAAGCTAACATTTGAAAACCAGAGTTGAACATTCGTTTCCATTGGCACGGCGGTAATTTCTCCGTTGGATTTATTCCTTAAAATCAACTGCACATTCCTTTTTTTTATGGATGACGCATAGCCTGTATTCTGTATTTCGAGAAGTATATTTAAGGTTTTCCCACGGTTAATTTGCGAGGGATACCTTCCTTGCTTTAGAACAAAGCGATATCCTAAATTCTTTTTTATAGCATCCATGCAGCCACCGTCAACCCAATCGTTATTTACCTCATTATTATAATCCGCGTTTAGAAATGTATAATGTAATTCACGTAATTCGGTATCAGCAATTCCCGCTGGGGCACAGTCGTTATTTGGACTGTAGCCATCGCTGCAGGTTTCACCACCGACAATAACATATTTGCTTTCTTCTTGAAAATATGGTTTTAGGTCTTCTAATGCCGTCTGCCTTGGGGATGAAGAATTTCCATAATCCTCGTATGTTCCAAAATCATCTGAACTAGCAAATAGACAATCATTGTGGAAGGCGATTCTTGCCTTGTCCGTTCCTGTAAAAGCTTCCTCCTTTGAAATGGGGGCGATATTGGTAGGCGCATCTATCCCATTAACATAGCGTTGTTTCAACTGTGGATAACGAACCTGCACCATAATATCATTGGGAGTAGCGTCTAATAGGGCTTTTAAGACCTCTATACGGTCTTGCCAATTTTCGTCATATACTTTTCCCTGATCTGCGTTCGGTGAAGGATCACCAAAATAATCCGTGTAATAATTTTCACCCCAAGTGCCGATAAATCCCATTTGTAAACAGTTGATGACATCAGCATTTTCGCTGAGTACCGGACCTAACTGTTTTATATGTTGTATTACGATATCTTTCGGGGCGTCCCCGTAAGGAGGACATATGAAATCTTCAGGACAAGTACCTGCCGTTGCAGTTACGGTATAGGTGAACCGCGGAATTAACTTTATCCCTGCCCTGCGAGCAATTTGAAAATCGGATGCCAGATTATTTAAATATTCTTCAGTGAGCGGTTTATCGGTAAAACCATCCAAAATAAAATACCTGAACAGTAAGGTGCTTACCGTGGTATAGGTAGCCCCTTGACTTGTAGACGCATTTCGGTAGGCTTTCAATTCATCCTCGTTCAACAGGGTGTAATTGCTTGCCCTAGTTTCGGAATACCGGTAGAAGCCCCGATCGGGATTCGGAAAATCGGAACTATCTTCCATATATGTCACAACAACCTCATCGGAATTTTCGAAATCGCCTTCCATTCCCACTTTTTCCTCAATCTTATCTGTACTACAACTCCATACTATAGAAGCTAACACGAAAAATAAATTAATCATTGTTTTCATATTTTAAAATGTATACATACCAATCAAAAGCTTTGAATATGAATAGTTCAGACTTTTTCTTTAGGCGGGTCTGCAGCTTCCTCAGGATCTATAGCCAGAAGAAAAGCTGCAATGATAGCTAGTACAATGCCTGCAATCTTAACGGGATTCGGTAAAAAGCCGAGAATCGCCATAGAAATTATAGCTGTAATCAAAGGTGCACCTGCATTGGTAAGCGGAGAAACTACCATGGCTTTACCGTACCTAAATGCAAAGACCAAACAAAGTGCACCCACTGCATTTAAGATTTGGATACCCGCTGCTAGCCAAGGCCCATTGGCCGACCAGTTAATTTGCTGCGAGAAATCGGTCATAAATAGGGCAACCGGAATGATTAATAGTCCGGTGAGCATCATGTAGAAGAAAATACTTTCTGCCTTCATGGTTTCGTTGGCAAGCTTCATAAAATAGGCCTGTAAGCCCCAAGCGGCAAGAACAAAAATGGCCAGTATAAACCAGAGTATTCCGTAATCTTCTTCCGCCGATCCCTTAGAATATTCAAATAGTGGAAGGGCGATTATGGCTAGTATAATGCCAAAAGTACCTAGTTTGCCCGTACGTTCCTTTAAAAAAAGGTACGAGAGTACCACGGTAATTATAGGGGATAAAGAGATTATGGGAAAAATAAGATAGGTGGGTCCTATGGTTACTGCCTTAAATAGAACCATTTGGCCACCGGCTCCTAAAAGGCCGATCAAACAACCATAGAATATAGATTTTTTATCGCGTTGTAATTTCCATCCGTTACGGCTCATAACAAATAGGGCAGGAGGTATCATGGTCAAGGCCCAAACACAATAGATTAGGGTATCGGGAAAGCCGTTCTCAGCCGGTAGACCCGTGAAAGCGCCCCAAATTCCCCAAAAAATAGTGGTTGTTAAAGCGTAAAGGAGCCAAGGTTTTATTTTCATAAGAGTGAATATTTTGAGATTCTAGGTACTTAGGCAATCGTTATAGATTCTTCTTTAAAATTAAGGCACCATCATTTTCCACTTTTTGGTGGCAGGCCCAAGAAACGGGATGTCGAACTCCTTTTACTTCGATATGCGCATAAAGCCGAAGTCCCTCCCAAGATGTATTTTTTGGAAGTTGAAAGAGCGCCTGTCTTACCTTACCGGGCAAAGGGTAACCTGGATCAAGACTTCCCTCTACAAATACTGATTTGTCAGCATTGCTAAGTGATAGGCGAAGGGCACCGGGAACGGCGGCAAGTCCGTCATTGACCAATCCAAGTACCAAACCGGGATAGCCTTCATTTTCAAAAAACCATATCCACGAAGGTCTTACCCGATAGCCAATAGATGCCGCTAAATCATCGAGGGGTTTCGGATTTATAGTGTAGTAGCTCAAGAAATTTTCGGCAGATATAATGTGCCAGTTCCACAATGAAAAATAATTTGGGGATACGTCCTTTATGTGGGCGATGATATTCTCGTTCTTGGCAATTCCTTCAAAATTTGTTTCTTTATTCTTATCGCCAGTTGCCAAACCTTGTTCAATTGTCGCACCTATCCAGGGCGGGCGATTGCTCAAGGCATCAATTTGAGAGGTTTCAATAAAAATGGTATCGGTACGTAACCAATTATACGAACGTATCGTTCTATCTAAAACCTCGGAGTTGCCCACATGGCTGTAATCGGGTTGCGTATTGGTCGTCAACGGGGTTTTTGTCCAATTCTTGGCTTGATGCTGAAATAGGGCAATTGAAGTTTTTTCGGCTGTTTCGTAGTCTGGGAAGGGGTTGCCTTCAAAAGGCCAAGTGTGGCCTTCCCCCCAAAATCCATACATATAGGTGTCTACATATTCTACAAGTTGGTGACCGTTATATTTTTCAGATAACAAATCATCAAGTTCTTTAAATGCCTTCATAAATTCAGGATGGTCGTATCTCGGGGCATAATGTACCTTTCCTCGAATTCCGATTTCATCCGTAGTGCCTAATTCTACGAAAGGAATTTTATCCACCAAAAAGTCGGGCACCGAATGTCCTTCAATTACGGGACTCATTAATTGAATTCTAAAGGCCACCCTTTTCTTATATTTTTTGGCCATTTCGAAGGTGATATGCCAATGCTCGGGAAATTCAAGTATTCCGGGTTCTTTTTGAATATCTTTCCAATCAACACGGAGGTATAGAACATCACCCAAAGGCAAACGGCAAAGTTTTTCTATGGATGTTCTCAAATCTTCGCCATCGACTTTTGGTGGCCCAATTTCATCGCAGATATACGTAACCATACCCATTCCGAAATTAGGTACTGAACCCAATGCAGGTGTAGTTGTCATTACCACGTCGGCACCGGGGGCATTGGCGTCAGGCCCATAATTGAAAAAGGGGCCTTGATACAACCTGTCGGTAATGGTCGGCGGAGGGCCGAAATCATAACCGTCCCAATTATGTGGGGGTATCTTGGTATTGGCGAAGGACCAAGAGGTACCGGCCACAATCGTGGCCAATGCGCTTTTGCCGATAAAAAACCTTCTTTTCATGGAATTCAGATGTATTGAATTTTAAAATGTCAATTGATACTAGTGAGACTTCTTTAAATTATAAAGCCCAAGCATTTAGATGCCATCCACTGTTGTCTTCGCTACTATCCTAGCTTTGCCAAGCGAAAACCTTTTTAAGAATTCGAAGGGGGTCAAAACAATAGTTCATTTCGTTTCGACTTTACCAAAAGGAGTGGTTAACAAATATATAAAATCTTTCGTAACCTTTCATTTAAAAATAATAAAAGCGATTTGAAAGATTACTATGAGATTGTATAGAAATTAATGTTTATCACTATTGATGAGAATTATCAATAGGGTAATTACATTACGAAGCTTTAAAGTTAATTGTTGGTACGTAGCTTAAATGTTTTCATTTCGGATGAATTAATGCCTACCAAAACTAAAGAGTGATTGTTATCTTTCATAAGCTTGATGTCTTTCGCATCACCATCGACGAAAAATCCACTTTTATCTAACGATAGCGGGTTAAACCCGCCCTTACCATCACCTAATAAGCAAAGTCCAATGCCTGCATCATGGTTACCTATGGTCGCTTCGCCGGAGTAATTATTGCCGACTAGTAGTGCGTCAAGGTTGCCGTCTAAATTCACGTCTAGAGTTACGATACCATTTATGGGTGCCAGCTGTGCAAGATTGGGCAGGCTATGAACGGCAAAGGTTCCATTTCCTAAATTTTCGATATAGCTACTTTCAAAATTATCAGCTCGAAACACTTGTGCATCTTCTAATTCTTTAGGTAAAAAAGCACCTGAAAAAGTAACTTTTGCATAGTCTTCATACGTCTTGAACCGAACCCGCATGGGGCTAATTTGTTTGATAAGCTCGTCGCGGGTGTGGGCAATGTAATTTACGCCGTCAACATAATAACACATTACCGGATCTATACTGCCATTTTTATCGTAATCGTTAGCATAAATACAGAGCGGTTCTTCTATTGTTGCCCTGAACCTGCTGTTCGTGCCAAGATTCCCGGCCATAAAATCAATGTCCCCATCGTTATCAAAATCTCCAGGAGACAAGGTGTTCCACCAACCTGAAGTTTTTGAGAGTCCCGCAGCTTGAGTTTCATTGATAAACTCGGACCCTTTATTCAAAAAAATAGTTATGGGCATAAATTCGCCAGTAAGTATAAGATCCGGTGTTCCGTCAATATCTATATCTGACCAAATTGCCGTGGTGACCATTCCTATTTCCAATAGCTGAGGGCACATGGTTTGGGTAACATCGGTAAAATTGCCGGCATCATTACGTAGCAGGTAACTTTTTGGAGAAAGCGGATATTCGCCAGGCACCAACCTTCCACCTACAAATAGGTCCAAATCACCATCGCCATCAAAATCGGAAGCCGCAACTACCGATCCTGAAGATTTAAATTCCGGCAGCGAAGAAATATCCTTTACGAAATTACCCTTCCCATCATTTAGATATAACCTGTCTTGATACTTTACATCGCCTTTCGCAAACTCGCTTCCCCCGCTCACCACATAAAGATCTTTATCGCCATCGCTGTCGGCATCGAACAAAAGAGAACCCATATCCTCGCATTGCTCATCCTGATTTAACGGCCTTTCCTTAAATTTGCCATCTGGTGTTCTTACATAGAAACTACCGCTGTGGCCGGCACTTCCTCCTATGAAGAAATCTTCGAGTCCGTCGCCGTTAATATCGCCCGTAGCTATTTTTGGACCGTTCTTCGATTGTAAGTGTGGCATCAATGGCTGTATGTTGAAATCATTGAAGTTATTCTCTTCGTGTCGATAGTCTGTACCCAAAACTTGTGTTACATCTTCGAACATTATGTTTTTTGAACTGGATACATCTTGAAATTGTGTATTGCCGGCACTTGCTTCCCTATCGACCTTGTCACCTGATTCAGAATTCGCGTTAGATGTGGTATTTGAATCGGTTTCTAATTCTTTATCTTGATGGATGCTTGAAGTACTTGTAGCTTCATCATATCGAATAAATATTTTTTGCCCTGAGCTTACGTCCTTTAAAATATGTGTCTTACCATCGGGCCATTTTACGATCAGGCTATCAATTTTTTTGAATGCCCCGAGTCCGAAGTGAATCTGTGGGTCGATGCTGGATTCGTAACCGCGAGAAAGATAATGTTGGTAGAATTGTTTAGTATTTTGCGTTATCAGGGTAATGCTTGTTCCAATTCCCTGCAGATTATCTTTTTTGCCTTCCAAACGGATCTTAAGAAAATTGTTCTGTTTGTCCTTATCACTTTTATTCTCTAGTAGGCTAGCTTTCTCATTGACATTGTTAACTATCAAATCTAAATCACCATCATTGTCAAAATCGGCAAAGGCAGAACCGTTCGATAGTGTTTTTTCTTTACTACCCCATATTTCGGAAACGTTCTTGAATTTGAGGTCTCCGCTATTTTTGAAAAAATAGTTTTTTACTGCAGCACTCGGTAAGTTTTTAATAGCCTTCAGTTTTTTCTGCTTTCTATTGTCCTCTGAACCGAATGGGTTGGAGAGTTCTTGTTGCTGATAATTAATATAATCGAGGTCGCCCAATTCCCTGCGAAATCCATTAGTGATAAAAGCATCTTTATAGCCATCATTGTCGTAATCGGCTATTAGTATACTCCAGCTCCAGTCTGTTTTATCAATGCCCGCAAATTGCCCGATTTCGCTAAAAGTTCCGTTACCGTTATTTAATTGCAGGGTATTGCGCGTATATTGAGGCGTATAGCCCCTTTCCGATAGCATTTGTAATTTATCATAACTTCCAGAAGGTACGATGGTCTTCCGACGCCGGTTATCTTCCGGAAGCATGTCGAGTACCAGAATGTCCATTAGGCCATCATTATTAAAATCGGCAATATCGTTGCCCATACCTGCAAAACTGGTATGTTTGAGAAGTGTATCGGTCGCATCCCTAAACGTACCATTGCCCTGATTTAGGTAGAGTACATCATTGGTAAGAAAATCATTTGAGATATAGACGTCTGGCCAACCATCGTTATTGAGGTCGGCAATACCCAGGCCGAGACTGTATCCCTCGACCAATATCCCAGCTTCTGCCGATACGTCCGTAAACGTATTATCGCCATTATTGCGGTATAATTTGTCGGTACTGTTCGATTCACCTTTCATCTTCTTAGGTCGTATTCGGTTTACGGAAGACTGGGTGTAATCGACCGGATTAATGATAAGAAACATGTCTAGGTCACCATCCTTATCATAATCGAAAAAGGCAGCTTGGGTAGCTTGGGCGGTATCGGCCAAACCGTAATTTCGGGCTTCCTCCTTAAACGTGCCGTTTTTTTGGTTGATGTACAAAAGGTTCGCCCTTTCTGAAACTGCTGCGCTTCCGGAAACACAGACGTATATGTCGAGCCATCCATCTTGATTAATATCAATCATAGAAACTCCCGTTGCCCAGCTTTGTGATGTTAGTCCTGATTTTTCAGTAATATCCTCGAAACGAAGATGACCTTTGTTGCGATATAGTGCGCTAGATACCATGTTGCCTGCCATATAGATGTCGGTAAGCCCATCATTGTCAATGTCACCGACACCCACTCCGGCACCGGTATAAATATTCATAAAACTGTAGATATTATTCAGGCTATCTTCCTCAATATCGTTAGAAAATTCAATTTGACTATGGGATGGCGGAACGGAAACGAAAAGTGGTTCACCCTCAGTGCATGAGCAAAGCATCAGGGTAGCAAGCAAAAATAGTATGAAAGCTTTATTTCGCATTATTGAGTTGTATCCGTTTCGTTTGTCCGGTATAGGAGAATAGGTCAATACATTCCGTTTTTTCTGGATGGAGCCTTAATTTTCTTGAGGATTGGCTTAGATACCCATTACCGTAAGCGAACTCGTGTCTATAGGTTTTTTTATTCTTTTCGTGGATAATCGCGTAGGCAATATCGGAAGCCACAGGAATTATCTTCACTGTTTCCTCCAATGTATCGTTAGCGGTGTAGGTGTACGCCATTATGGGCCCTGAATTTTGACCGGCCAAAAGAATCGGAGCACCAGATGCGGACTGTAGTTCGACCAAACCTTTGGCATCACCGTCAATTTGAAGGCCACTTTCACTTGCGGACATAGGACTGAAACCTCCTTTACCATCCCCGATTAGACAAAGGCCGATAAAAGCATCATATTGACCTATTAAGGCTTCGGTACTATAAAAATTTCCAGTCAATAGAACATCAAGGTTTCCGTCGGTATTGAAATCATCTACTTTCATACCGAATACAGGTGCGAATTGTGCTTGTAAGGGCAAGGATGACATCTTGAATTTTCCGTTGCCCAGATTCTCGACATAACTACTTTCAAGTGTTTCCGCCTTAAGTGTGTAGGCGTTTTCCAATTCTTCTTTAAGAAACATTTCCTTTAATGGAGCTTTTGCATAGTCCTCGTAGGTTTTGAACCGGCTTTTCATAGCGGATATCTGATCTGCCAGCACATCTCTCGCATAAATTAATTGTTCTTCGCCCTCTCGATAGCAACTGATTAAGGGATCGATCGAGCCGTTATTGTCAAAGTCTTTGGCATAGATTGAAATAGGTTCTTCGGGACTAGCTTTATAGGTGCTATTCAAGCCCCAGTTCCCGAACACATAATCTATATCACCATCTTTGTCGAAATCTCCGGCTGCAATACTGTTCCACCATCCACTTGAATTTTTGAGTCCGGTTTCAGCGGAAATATCTCGTAAAACACCTTGATCGTTTTGAAAGAATTTAGGAGCCATATATTCCCCCACCACGATAAGGTCAATCCAAGAATCGTTATTGAAGTCCGTCCACAGCGCATCGGTGACCATACCAAGTTTAGCATCGTTGTGAAAAACCGTTTGGGTCACATTGGTAAAGTTACCGTTATCATTGCGCAACAGATAGCTTTTTGGAGACAAAGGATACGATTCAGGCATGTAGCGTCCACCTATGAAAAGATCTAGGTCACCATCTTTATCATAATCGGCGGCCACCACGCAAGAACCACTGTCTTCCCGTTCCAATAGGGTGCTTTCGGTAAAGTTACCGTATCCGTCGTTCCGATATATTCTGTCTATGTACTTTTCCTTTTTGGTTTCAGGATTTTCACCACCGTTAATCAATATAAGGTCAAGATCTGCATCGGCATCAACATCCAAAAATAAGGTGCCCATGTCTTCTTGAGGTGTGTTTTGAAGCAGTTTTTTTGACGTAAACGTCCCGTTTTTGTCCTGTACGAAAAATTGCCCTGGCTTTGCCTTGGTTCCCCCAATGTAAACATCCTCAAAACCATCGGCGTTGATATCTCCTACGGTTAGACCCGGTCCTAATTTTGAATTCATGTGGATTAAAGTCGGACTCTCGGTAAAATCTATAAAGTTGTCCTCTTCGTGAGTGTAATCGATTTTAATTTTGGGGGTGATGTCGGTAAATAAGGTTGGAGATGTAGGTACCCCAATTGAATCTATAGCACTGAGGTTTTTAGAAGTTGTGTTTACGGCATCCTTATACTCCAAGTCTAAAATTCGGTCTGTATCCAGATTTTTTAAAAGCTGCCTTCGCCCTGTGGGCCAGACGACGCTAAGAGAATCAATGATGGTATCATTTCCTAATCCGAAGTGCAGTACATTATCCATTGTAGAAAGATAACCGCTCACCGGTGAAAACAAATCACTTTGGCTGTAATTGTTACTGTGAACGAAGACCTCGGTGCCTATAGGGTTCGATAATCCTTGAAGCCGTACTCGCAAATAGTGTGTGGAATCACTTTTTGAACCCATTTCTTCATCGATATTATTTTTGTCGATGAGGTTATTTTTGAGTAAAAATGCTTCGTCATCTATGTTGTTGACAATAAGGTCTAAATCACCATCATTATCAAGATCGGCATAGGCGGCCCCGTTTGAGTAACTTGGCTCAGTAATACCCCATTTTTTTGAGGTATCGGTGAAGGTAAGGTCACCATTATTGCGGTAGATATAGTTGGATAATTTAACCTCGGGCAATACAGTAAGTTTGGAAAGCCTATCCCTACGAATACCTTCTTCAGTGCCAAAAGTGGATGCCTGCTGACCGTAAACGATGAAATCAAGATTGGTCACATCGCGGCGGTAGCCATTGGTAATAAATATATCCTTTGTGCCGTCATTATCAAAATCGGCAAGTAGGGGCGACCAGCTCCAATCGGTACTATGAATACCCGATAGTTGACCGATTTCGCTGAAACTTCCATTGCCATTATTCAGCTGCAGTGTGTTACGAATATATTGTGGCACATAACCCAAATCGGTATCCCTATGATGTTTGTTGTAACTGAAATAGCCCACAGTCTGTTTAAGTCGTTGGTTATCTTGGGGCATCATATCTAAAACCACTATATCTTCAAGGCCATCATTGTTGATGTCGGCAATATTCGATCCCATACCATTGAAACTTTGATGGCGTACGTACTCGGATATTCGGTCTGTAAACGTTACGGTACCTTCGGCTCCTTGTTTCTCGCCCGGTTTGGATTTAGGGAAACCGTTATTAATGTAAAGAATATCATTCGTCATAAAATCGTTCGATACGTAAATATCGAGAAGTCCATCCCTGTTGATATCACAAATTTTGGCTCCAAGACCAAAACCCTCGATGGTAATGCCAGCTTCTTGGGAAACATCAGAAAAAGTTCCATCACCATTATTTCTATATAGCCGGTCTGTACTTGCTGCCTGTCCGTCGACTTGTTTGGGTCGCGACACATTACGGTTGAAAGACACCAAGGCATTCGTAAGCACATAGAGGTCTTCGTCGCCATCTTGGTCGTAGTCGAAAAAAAGCCCCTGTATACTATAGCCGGTATCGGCAATACCCATTGAATTCGCCATTTCCTTGAACGTGTTGTCTCCTTGATTGATGAAGGCGAGATTGGCCATTTCAGCATCCGAAGTATTTCTCGGACCACCTTTACTAATGTAGATATCCATCAGGCCGTCTTGATTGATGTCGGAGATAGAAACCCCGTTTGTCCATCCGGTTGTTTCGACGTTTGCGGTTTTCGTGATATCCTTGAATTTAAAATCCCCCTGATTTAGATAAAGTGCTCCGGATACTTGATTGCCTGTGAAATATATATCCTGGAGGCCATCATTGTTAATATCCCCGATACCCACACCGCCTCCGTTGAACATATACTCAAAATCAAGTATGTTTATACTGTCGCTCGAAGTGAGCGTATTTTTAAAATGGACTTGGGTGTAGTCGGCTTCCATTTTTTGAAAAAGCGTATCATCCACGTTGGAGCAAGACGAGATGAACCCTATATAGCCAAAACAGAATAGAGAGAGCAGGTATCCGGGAAGACGAGAAAAATCCATATTATAAAATGGGGCAAGTTAGTTGAAAGCGATAAAAAAAGTATAGTTTTTACTCCGAAGATATCCATTCTATAAGACATCCTATCTAATATAAAAAAACACCTTTGAAAGCCGTAATTCAATTACTTCTTTAAAGGTGTTAACAAACTAACTCAAAAACAATATAATCTTATACTATAGTCCCGGTACTTGTACCAGAATACCCCCACTTTTATCAATTTCTTGTTGTGGTAATGGAAATATACCATTGGCGGTTCGTGTTGCAAAGGTATTCTCTATAACCCCTTCATCTTCCGTTTGATCAATAGCGTCGAAAGTCTCTTGTGCTATACCCCAGCGTACTAGGTCGAAATATCGGTGGCCTTCAAAAAACAATTCCCTAGCGCGTTCATCACGAAGGGCGGAGGTCAGTTCAGCTGAAGAACCCGTCGGTACAGGTGTGGCATCTGGATATGATCTCAAGCGTACTTCATTTATCAAGTCGGCAGCAAGTCCCAGATCTCCGTCACTTTCTATTAAAGATTCAGAATACATTAGAATCAAATCGGCAAAGCGAAACACCCTATCGTTGTTATAATCTACCGCTCCGTTACGGGGTGCCATTTTAGGCACGTTGTCTCCGCGGTATTTTTTAATCAAAGCACCGCTCGATCCACCGCTGCCTATGATATCCTCCAATTGGAATGATTCAAAAGCGGTATAATAGGTTTCTCCATTTCGATATATATTAACGTCCAGCCTTGGGTCTTCAGGATCTGAAAGCGCAAGATATTTGGCAGAAGGCTCGTAGTTCGAGCCATCGAAAATACCAATATCGGATTCCCTATTGAACCCTTGTGTAGCTTTAAAGTTTTCGGGATGGAAATCATCGAGTACCCAGCCGTTATCATCGCCAGCCGAGGCAAATTGTATTTCGAAAATAGATTCTTGATTGTTCTGCTGTTCGTAGTCGAAAACAGATTCATAATCAGGCATCAACGCGTATGGACCATTGTTATAGACATCTTCGAATTGAATACGTGCGTTTTCG
Source organism: Pricia antarctica (assembly GCA_011050085.1). Classification (GTDB taxonomy): domain Bacteria; phylum Bacteroidota; class Bacteroidia; order Flavobacteriales; family Flavobacteriaceae; genus Pricia; species Pricia antarctica_A. The sequence goes on from DRGL01000075.1 coordinate 30,241, forward strand.
TAATCTTCGGTGTATAAGTAAATTTTACCAAGATACGATTGCGCTGCCCAAGAGGTGGCGCGGCCTAAGTTTTCATCGCCCCATTCAGCAGGAAGGTTTGCGCTTGCGAACGTAAAATCGTCGATGATGGCCTGAACCGTTTCTTCCGGGGTTGAATTACCTACTGCGATATCATTTAGGTCCTTTCGAGTACCTAATAACAACGGGGCATTACCACCCCAAAGGTTATAACTTAAAAAATTGAACCATCCCCTAACAAATCTAGCCTCAGCCTCATACTGCGTTTTTTCGGCTTCGGTAAGTTCATTTTCAGTTGAAGCTAATTTTTCAAGCACCAAATTGGCGCGGTGTATTCCTTGATAAACGGTCACGAAGATATATTGGAAAGAACCATCTGTTGGTAGGAACCTAAACTTGCTATAGTTAAGAAAATCGAATTTTCCAGGGTCGGTCGTAACCATATCCGAGGTCATATATGCCAATTTGAACCATTCGTTAAATGCCGGATAGTTGATTTCGGTTGTAGCATATAAACTTTGCATCGAAGAATACGATGCTAAGGTAGCTCCCTTGAAATCTACTTCCGTTTTGAAAAAGGCACCTTCAGATACCGTATCCAAAGGCTGTAAATCTAAATCAGCGCAGTTAGTGACCATTGCTAGTATAAAGACGGGCACCAAAATGTATTTTAATCTTCCCATGTATGTATTTTTAAAATTCATCTTTTAAATAGCATTATAAGTTAAAAAGTAATTCGTGTACCGAACTGAATGGTCAAAGCCTGAGGGGTCGCATATCCATCATCGATGCCAGCTGCAAGGGCGTTTTCTCCTTTCTCGAAGCTTTGCGCCCTAGTTACTTCAGGGTCAAGACCGCTATAATTGGTTATTAGAGCCAAATTCTGCCCGCTTACATAGAACCGTACTTTTGATAGTATTTCGTTCGAAACCTTATTCAACCATTCGGAATCCAAAGAATAACCAAGCTCAACATTTTTCAACCTCAAATACGCGCCACTCTCAATCCATCGATCTGAAAATCGATCATTATTATTAGCGTTATTTACATCTATACGAGGTATATCATTGCTTGTTCCAGCACCTTGCCATCTGCCTAAAACCGATGTGCTCTTGTTGGTCAATGAATTTAAGCTTTCAAGTTGCTGTTTCGTGTAATTGTAAACATCGTTACCGCCTACACCTTGAATGAAAACTGAAAAGTCAAAACCTTTGTATGCAGCTCCCACGTTAGCACCGTAGAAGAACGTCGGTATCGGACTGCCGATTCCCGTTCTATCGGATTCATCGATAACACCATCACCATTCACATCAACAAATCGAACGTCTCCGGGAGCTCGGGCACCCGAATCAAAAGCAAGATTATCAACTGGAGCACCGGCCAATTCAGCTTCCGTTTGGTAAAGGCCGTCTGTTTTATACCCGAAGAACTGTCCGATAGGTTCGCCTTCTATGGTTCTACTGGTCGTAGTCGAAACCGCATTGGCCAAAATTTGATTACCACCCAGCGACTCTACGTTATTCTTTATGGTAGAAAAGTTTCCGGATAAGTTATAGGTGAAATCACCGATTTGGTCGTTAAACCCTAAGGAAAGTTCTATACCCTTGTTCGAAATCTCACCTAGGTTAACATCCGTAGGGAACGTAAAGCCGGATACGGCCGGTAGGGGTACCCTTACCAAAATATCACTGGTTATCTTTGAGTAATATTCTGCTGTAAAATTTAACCTGTTCTTGAACATGGTCACATCTAAACCAACGTTGACTTGCTCACTTACTTCCCATTTCAAGTCGGAATTTGCAAAAACAAGTGAGGTCGGAGCGGCCACCAAGTTTTCGCCACTACCCAATACATAGGCAGGGATGTAGCTCACCTGCGGTAAATAGGCAAAGTTCGCACCTGTAAACTGGTTGCCTACAAGTCCCCACGAAGCTCTCAATTTTAGTTGACTAAATATGGAATTATCTTCCATGAAAGACTCGTTTGCGACATTCCAACCTACGGCCAACGAGGGGAAATAATCGTAGCGGTTCTCTTTTGAAAAGCGTGAGGTCTCATCTCTCCTTACATTGAAGGTAAGTAAATATCGACTATCAAAACTGTAGTTTAATCTACCTAAATAGCCGCGGAGCGCCCAATGGTCTTTTTCTTTCGTTGCCGTAGTCGTAGCTGCTGCATTAACCAAAAGTAAAGCGGTATTATTAAGATTATTCCCTTGAGCCCGAAGTTTTTCGTACTGGTAGTAGGTTTCTTCCATACCCAAAAGTAGCGTCAGGTTATGTTTTCCGAAAGTATTGTTATACGTTAAGGTGTTCGACAGGTTGGTGGTAAGTTCTACCGGCTGCTCGTTAACCAATAAGTTACCTTGAATTTTGTTAGCGTCGTTATCCCCGAAGAAATAGTTGTTCTGAAAGAAAGAACCATCACCGGAACTGTAATCGATTCCCCCAGAGATTCTATAGGTCAAGCCTTCAAGAAATTTAGCCTCACCGTAGACGTTTCCCAAAATCCTTTTTGTTTTAACACGGGTTTCGTTCAGACCGGTATCGTTGATGCCGACCAATTGTATCGGTTCGTTCACCGCATTGGCCAAATCGCCTACATTTGATCGGTCCATTATAGCATATCCGCGTGGAGCATTTGGATCAAAAATCGGAGCGAATGGAACGTTGAGGGCCGATGCCAAAGTCGTACTTCCACCAGGTTCAGAGGGTATAAGTCTATCGGTAAAACCGACACTGACCGACTCACCAAATGTAAAGACCTTACCGACTTTTATATCCGAGTTGGCACTGAATGAATAGCGTTCAAAATTTTGTGACAAGGTTATACCCTTCTGATCTAAATAACCGGCAGAGATATTAAAATTCATGTTTTCACTACCGCCGTTCACACCAAAGTTATGGTTTTGTGTGATGCCCGTTTGGGAAACCGCATCTTGCCAATCATAGGTCGGGCTACCACGGAATTCGCTGAAATCGAAATTCGGTAAAGCCAATTCCTGCTGCACATCAAGATATTGTTGGGTATTGAGAACATCATAATATTTTCGTCGTTGGGCGAACGTAGTGTACGTGTCATAGCTGAAATTTGTACCGCCCCCACGTTTACCTCTTTTTGTGGTGACAATAATAACACCGTTGGCAGCTCTGGAACCATAGATAGCCGCTGCAGAGGCATCCTTTAACACCGTAATCGATTCAATATCGTTCGGGTTGAAAGAGGCAAGGGGGTTACTTTCAGTTGCCGATGAAGTATTGACACTTTGATTACTGCTCTGTACTACAGGTACACCATCAATGACGAAGAGCGGTTGATTGCTTCCGGTTGTTCCAACACCCCTTATACGAACATTTATAGGTGCTGCGGCATCACCTCCACGGTTACTGATGAATACGCCGGGCGTTTGCCCTCTCAAGGCTTGGTCAACTGAAGTTATAGGTGTTCTGGTGATATCTTCAGAGCCGATAGTGTTTATCGCACCGGTCAGGTCCTCCTTTTTTTGCGTACCGTAACCTACTACGACAACTTCTTCAAGGCTTTCCGCATTTTCTACCATTTCTACATTAATGGTACTACGGTCATCTATATTGATTTCTTGGGATAAGAACCCGATATAGGAGAAGACTAGGGTCTGTGCGTCAGCACGTACTGAAATGGAATAATTTCCGTCAAAATCGGCCGATACTCCATTGGTAGTTCCCTTAACCAGCACGTTAACACCAGGGAGCGGATTACCGTCAGCTGTTACGTTACCCGTAATGTTGCGGTTCTGCGTAAAGCCCGCGACTGAAAGGAATAGAGTAATCAGACTTACGTAAAAAAGTTTGTTAGTCATTCTTAATTATTTAAGCTGTTAGTTTTTAGTAAGTATTCAAAAGATTAATATAATCTTAAAACTTTCATAACAAAACTAAATATTTATATTTTCTTTCACAAACTTATTTTTATATTTTAACATAAGACCCTTGTTATTTTATAGGAATACTTAGTAATTGGTTGATATGTAGCAATTTACATCCATTAGGCTTATTTGTATGAATGATTAAGATAGCTATATCTATTTCTTATTAAAATAGCGCTAATTGCATAAAACGCATTCTTTAACGTGTGTAATAAAAGGTTAAAAAAGATTTTTAATTTTAAAACAAAGGTTTTGTAAGTTTTTAAATATATGTATATTTGAATATTAAGAAATTAATACGATGAAGATTTTTGATGTTTTAGTGGTAGGAGAGCTGAACGTTGATATTATTTTGAATGATATCCAAGGATTTCCTGCCATAGGTAAAGAAATACTTTCTAAGGATTTCAACCTTACGCTAGGAAGCAGTTCCGCTATTTTTGCGAGTAATCTCAGTACGTTAGGAAGTAGTGTGGCCTTCATGGGAAAAATAGGAACGGATGATTTTGCCGTTACCGTTGAGAATTCACTGCGCGAGAAAAATGTGGATACCGAGTTTATCCTAAAATCGGTTGTACATAAAACTGGTGCTACCGTAGTTATGAACTACGATATGGATCGCGCTAATATTACTTATCCCGGTGCGATGGAGCACTTAAAGGAAGAGGAGGTGACCGATACGATTTTAAGAAGTGCAAAACATCTTCATCTCAGTTCGGTTTTTCTACAAACTGCTTTGAAGAAAGATATTGTACAGCTTTTTAAAAGGGCCAAAGCACTCGGACTCACAACTTCGATGGACCCGCAATGGGATCCTCAAGAAACTTGGGATTTGAATTTGAAAGAACTATTACCATTCGTGGATGTTTTTTTGCCCAATGTTTTGGAATTCCAGTTTTTGACGGGTAGTGATAGTATTGCCTCAGGCATTGATAAGGTAGCCTCTTTTGCAAATCGAATAGTTATCAAGGATGGTGAAAATGGCGCTCATTTGTGGTACGATTCAAAATTGGTTTCGAAAGCAGCATATCTCAATGATAACGTAATCGATTGTATCGGTGCCGGTGATAGTTTCGATGCCGGTTTTATTCATCATTATATTCAAGGAAAACCTCTCGCGGAATGTTTGGATTTTGGAAATCTGACCGGAGCAATAAACACTACAGCATCCGGTGGTACTACAGCTTTCAAAAATAAGGAACACATTCAAGCAATTGCCAAAAACAAATTTTCATATCCCATAGCATTATGATCAAATTACAGGAACAACTTGCAAACAACAAAAAGAATCATCAAGCACTGTTGGCCACCAACTTTTATAATTTCGAAACACTTTCCGCAGTTTTGACCGCCGCCCAGAGAACGGATAGTTCCCTAATCTTACAGACTTCTGAAAATTCTGTTGCCTATCTAGGACTCGAAGTGGCCAAAGCTATGGCCGCGAGCGCCATCAAACAATACGGAGTAACCGCTTGGCTGCATTTAGACCATGGGCAAGACGTGAATATCATAAAGGCCTGTATCGATGCGGGCTATGATTCCGTTATGATCGATGCGAGTGAGAAACCTCTGGAGGAGAATATTAAGATTACCAAGGAAATCGTGCGATATGCCGAAACCTATGATATTAATGTCGAGGCGGAGTTGGGCTATATCTCCAAATTGGGCCAAGACCAAAAAATGGTCTATACCCAGCCCGAAGAGGCCAAGCGATTCGTTGAGGCGACCGGTATCAATGCGCTTGCCGTTGCGGTCGGCTCCGCCCACGGTTTTTACAAAGAAACCCCAAAATTACAATTAGAGCTTATCAAAGAATTGAACGATGCGGTATCCGCAGCACTGGTATTGCACGGTAGTTCCGGTATTCCGGCAGATCAAATTCAGGCATCCATTAAAAATGGAATAACGAAAATCAATTTGGCAACGGAAATAAAGAACTGCTTTATGACCAATTTACAAGCGGTACTTCTGAAGACCGACAATATCGATTTGAGGGAAGTTTTTCCAAAAGCTACCGAAAAGGCAACCGAGTTGGTCATTGAAAAATTGAACACTATTAATTTTAACTGAGATACCCATGGCTAAAATCTATCTTTTTTTCATCATAGGTATTGTTGCAATCGGGTCGGCGCAAGAGGATATCCTTTTGAAAAATTATGACCCGGTATCCATTTACAACATCCCGAAAACACATATTGAAAAAGCGAAATTTCCTGTTATCGATATGCATTCCCATGCCTTTGCCAATACTTCCGAAGAGGTTGCGGAATGGGTGGCCACGATGGATGCGAAGGGTATTGAAAAAACGATAATTCTGAGTTCCGCAACCGGAAAAGCCTTTGATAGCATCTATGATAGATATAGTAAGTATGCGGACCGTTTTGACATTTGGTGCGGAATCGACCTGAGCGGTCACAACGAAAAAGGATGGTCTACGAAGGCGGTCAAAGAATTAGAGCGCTGTTTTAAGAAAGGGGCTAAAGGAGTGGGGGAGGTAACCGATAAAGGAAATGGATTACAGAATTCACTTTCGGCCCCCGCAGAAGGTATGCATTTTACCGATGACCGGATGAAGCCTCTTCTAAAAAGATTAGGCGAATTGGGTCTCCCTATAAATATCCATGTTGCCGAACCCTATTGGATGTATTTGCCTGCGGACATCCATAACGACGGGATGATGAACGCCAAAAACTGGAAAATCGATACTGAAAAAGAGGGTATATGGCTGCATGAAAAGTTGATCAATTCTTTGGCGACCATTGCTGAAAACAATCCGAAAACTACAATCATAGCTTGTCATTTTGCGAATTGCGGATATGATTTGGAAATTCTGGGAAAACTTCTGGACGACAATAAAAATCTATATGCCGACATTTCTGCACGTTACGCCGAGGTGGCTCCCGTACCTAAGCGAACAAGGGCATTTTACGAAAAATACCAAGACCGGCTATTGTACGGTACAGATATGGGATTCGAGAAAAGTATGTATGAAATCACGTTTCGTATGCTAGAAAGCGAAGATGAACATTTCTATGAAAGCGAACTTTTCGGTTACCACTGGCCCTTGAACGGTCTAGGATTGTCGGATACGATATTGAACAAAGTGTATCATGAAAACGCAAATAAAATAGTAAATGCCTCAAACTAAGTATTTCCTTGCCGCCCTTTTATTCAGTGTATTCTCGGGTTTTGCACAGACCACAACTATCGAAAATGGAAACCTAAAGATGGAGGTCGACGGTATGATGCAAGTGAAAATTACATCCACTTTTAAAGATGCAAAGCCATTGATGGATGCATTTGTAGCCTCCGAAAAATTGGTGATGCCCTTATCCGAGATATCCGAATTTAAAGTAACGAACGTATCCGAGGCTGATATCGTAGGAAATGTAAAAGGAAAACAATGGGAAATCTCGGGGGAGTACCAAAACAAGGGTATCTATATAGCGAAAAAACTTATCGTTAAAAAGTATGATAGTTTCCCTGACCTACTGTCCACCCAAGTTTCTTACGAGAACAAATCCGAGAAGGGTATTTTTATTGAAAAATGGGTAAACAATGATTATAAAATCCTTTCCCAAGGCGACGAACCTCCGTTTTGGGCCTTTCAGGGAAGTTCTACGGATGCCCGTGAAGATTGGATCAAACCTTTGACCAAAGCGTATTTCCAAAAAAACTATATGGGCCAGAATATGACAGATTATGGCGGTGGAATACCCGTAACGGATCTGTGGCGAAAGGATGTAGGGATAGCTGTCGGACATTTGGCCATGGTGCCAAAACTTGTGTCTTTACCTACTGAAGTCGATTCTACGGGTTCTTACGGAGAAATTAGTGTTGAAAAGCAATTTGATGAAAGAACGATTTTCAAGGCACAGGATACGTTGACAACGGAAGAAACCTTTGTTATGCTGCATAAAGGGGATTACTATAATGCCCTTACGGCATATTCAAATCTTATGCAGGCGAAAGGTATCGAAATGCCGAAGACGGAAGATGCCGCTTTTGAGTCCATTTGGTGCGCCTGGGGTTACGAACGAAATTTTACGGCCGACGAAATTCTCGGTACGCTACCTAAAGTTAAGGAACTTGGAATCAAATGGGCGGTACTTGATGACGGCTTCCAAATTGCAGAGGGAAATTGGAACGCGGACCCCAAAAAGTTTCCCCGAGGCAATATCGAGATTACGGAAATGGTAGATAAAATTCATGACGAAGGTCTGAAGGCAAAAGTCTGGTGGACCCCTTTGGCGGCTGATCCCGGAAGTAAGGCTTTGGTTGAAAATCCTGATATGCGTATTTTTCAGAAAGATGGTTCTCCCGAGTATATTACGTGGTGGGATGCCTATTATCTATCTCCCGCCAATCCAAAAACCTATCAGCACACCAAAGAAATTATAGACCTCTTCATGAACGAATATGGCTTCGACGCCCTTAAAATGGATGGGCAGCATATGAATGGTGTGCTTCCGGATTACAACCCCGATTTAGGGTTGGAGCATCCCGAGGAATCAGTCGAAAAGCTTCCTGAATTTTTCCAAATGATTTATGACGAATCGCGAAAGATTAAGCCCCATGCTGTTATCGAGAATTGTCCGTGTGGTACGTGTATGTCCTATTTCAATATGGCATCAATGAATCAAGCCGTTTCTTCCGATCCGTTGTCGAGTTGGCAAATACGTCATAAGGGGAAGACCTATAAGGCTTTAATTCCGCAAACAGCATATTACGGAGATCATGTGGAGCTCAGTGACAATGGTAATGATTTTGCGAGTTCTTTTGGTATTGGAGCAGTTTTGGGAACAAAATTTACTTGGCCGAAAGACAATCCCGATGCCTCAGATTCGTTTTTACTGACTCCGGAAAAGGAAAAAGTGTGGAAAAAATGGTTTTCAATGTATAATGAGAAAATGTTATCGAAGGAAGCCTATTTAGGAGGTTTATATGATATAGGATATGACAAACCGGAAACTCATGTGATTGAAAAGGAGGATACTTTGTACTATGCGTTTTATGCGGATGATTTTAATGGCTCGATTTCCTTGAGAGGTTTGAATACTGATAAAAGGTACACGGTTACTGATTATTTCAACAACATAAAAATGGGGAAAGTTTCGGGAAAGGATGCAACTATTGAAGTCGCTTTCAAACAGTTTTTATTACTCGAGGTTACACCCACCCGGTAATAGTAGCGGTGATACTTAGAAGGTAAAGAGTAAGTTTTTATATTAGGAGTGAAAGACTTAAATCACTTTTTTGTAAGTAAAAGAGGATTGATTCGAGGGTAAAATTTGGTAACGGCCAATGCTCTTATTTAAATCAAACGGATGATGCAGTCGATGAAACTGTTGCTTTTCGAAAAAGCCTTTCAACATCCGATGCCTTCAGCATACCTAAATCTTCGTTCAAGCAATTGGCCGCTCCGCAAGCGACGCCGTATTTGGCAATATCTTCTAGAGAGAGTCCATTGTAGATACCATACGTAATTCCGGCGGTTAGGCAATCCCCGCTTCCTACAGTACTAAACACTTTATCGATAACAACATTGGCGTGGAGCATTTTGTTGTTTGCGTATAGATGCAAGCCTTCTTTTCCTTTGGTCAATGCGATTAAGGAAACCTTATCCCTAAGGTAATCGAAAACCTTTACATCGCTATTTGCTCCGAAAGCTTCCATAGCCTCGTGTTCATTAATATGTAATCCGTAAAACGGTGTTTTCAAAGCATTTTTGAGTTGAATGCCCGAACAATCCAAAATGGCCCGTTTGTCATATGTAGTGCAGATTTTTAGGAGTTGTAAATAGGCATCTTCCGGAGCACCTTTTGGCCATGAGCCCGACATACAGATAATGTCATGTTTTGGTACTTGTTTGGTAAATTTTTTCAGGAATTTCTCCCAATCCCCTTCGCGCATCTCGGGACCGGGTTCCAAAATTTCTGTGTTGTCAAAGGCTTCATCTTGAGATCGAAATGTATAGCATTTTCGATTGTTTCCCTTTAAAGGGATTCCCAACGGACGAATACCGGCTTTAGTTACCTCATTTTTAATCCATTCTCCGTTATTTCCGGCCCAGTTACCAAATAACGACACTTCCATATCCATATTTTTCAGGGCAAAAGCGACGTGGGTACCTTTACCACCGGGATACTCCCTTAATTTTTCAATACGGTTGGTTCCGCCGTAGTTAAATGTATTTAACCAGGCGTATGTATCTATGGATGGGTTGGGACAAATACAAAGTATCATAATAGGTACATTTAAAATAAACCTTGTTATAGTACAGGTTTACGTTCAATTTAAGAGGAAAACATCAATTAGAAAGTAAAAATAAGAAATTTATGTTTCAAAAGGTTATTTTATGGAGGCTATAAAGTGGTGATACAGTTTACCATCGTTACTGATTCCCTTCTAGTTGACTTTCAAAGCTAGTATCAGTATTCTTAATTTTTATATGAAATACCCTTCTCTTTTATATTGCCATTTGTTACGATTTTATGTTTAGGAATTACATTAAATGGCTTGATACTATTTAAGTACTAAAGGTTATTTCTAAAAGGTATAGAAGGTAAACATGGCAAAAGTTAGATTAAAATCTAACTTCGAAATATTAGATTATTGGTAATTAGAAATTTCAAAATAAGCGACTGCCGATGCACAAATTGTTTAAAAGCGCCTAAGACTCATACAAACCAAAATAAATATCTTGTACATTTTTTATGTATACTTTAGGCGTAAAGCACTTTCATTATAAATCCTACTTCATGAAAAAGGAGGTACCCACTGGAGCGAGGTTGTTCGTAACGACGCCCTGTCCTTTATTGAAACCGCTAAGAAAAAAGAAAATCCGTTTTTTATGTACCTGGCCTTTAATGCCACCCATGACCCAAGGCAAGCGCCACAGCGTTTTTTAGATATGTATCCTTTGGACAGCATAAAAGTCCCGGAGAATTTTTTGCCAGAATATCCTTTTAAAGATGATATCGGCAATAACCCTGCTCTTCGCGATGAAGCCCTCGCCCCTTTTCCCAGAACCGAATATGCGGTGAAGGTACACCGGAGAGAATATTATGCCCTATTAAGTCATATGGATGAGCAGATCGGAATTATATTGAATGCTTTGGAAGCGAGTGGAAAAATGGATAATACCTATATCTTTTTCAGTGCTGATCATGGTTTATCGGTCGGCCATCACGGGCTAATCGGAAAACAGAGCCTATTCGACCACAGCGTTCGCGTTCCGATGATGGTACTTGGGCCTAACATTCCGAAAGGTCAGCGGTTGGAACAAGAGGTGTATGTACAGGATATTATGGCGACCAGCCTTGAGCTGGCGCATATCGATAAACCCGATTATGTGCAGTTCCATAGTTTTTTGGATATCGCTCAGGGCGAACGGCAGAAAAGCCATTACCCCGAAATTTATGGCGCGTATACGAATACGCAACGAATGATCAGAAAAGACGGTTTCAAGCTTCTGGTCTATCCGAATATTGATAAAGTACTATTATTTGACATGAATGACGACCCCAATGAAATGGAGGATTTGGCAGATATTCCTGAATATCGGGATAAAGTAAAAATCTTATTTAAAAATCTTATCGAACTGCAGAAAACAATGAACGATACATTGGATTTACAGTCCATATATTATAAAACATTTAGTGAGTCCTAAATCTAGATAAGTTTGTTTCCGGGTATGATTTTTTCGTAGTGTTTACAAGCTTTTCGGATTAGTAACTCAGAAAAATGGAAGAATTAGGTCTTATAAGAAACATACTTTCAATTCCGATAGACAGATGTATCGCTAGGAACGGCACGGAGATTAAGGACTTCTTTTGGCTAACGGATGATTATAATGCCTAACAATTTTTGAAGGATATCACCTTCCCTTTTTCTTGGTTATTAGCCAAGTTAGCCTCTATTTTTTTCGCCGTTTTAGTAATCGCCAGGCCACCGAGACCTGTACAACGTAACGTATGGGGAATGGCATCTCCAACGCGTTTCATAGTTTCTATCACCTCATCCAGGGGAATTACTTGGTCATAATCGGAAAGGGCCATGTTGGCAGATGAAATTGCTGTAGAGGCGGCCATAACGTTGCGATTCAAACAGGGCGCTTCTACCCGATCGGCAATGGTATCGCAAATCAATCCCAATGAACTTTGTAGGGCCATGGAGGCTGCGGCCATGGCTTGATATAAGGTTCCATCTTGTAGTACTACCACACCAGCAGCAGCCATACCCGATGCCGAGCCACATTCGCCCATGCATCCACCGACTTCTGCGGAAAAAGTGGCATGTTCCGTAATGAAAACACCGATGAGTCCCGCCGCGAGCATCGCCCTTACAATACTTTCCTTCGGCATATCTAAAACTTTCGCCGTTCCGATTAAGGTACCCGGCAAAGCACCGCAAGAGCCCGCGGTGGGGGCGGCGACGATGACACCCATAGAACTTTTAACTTCCATCATGGCGGAAGTAAAGAGTACTGCGGTATTGAGAACGTCACCGGGAATTAGCTTATTTTGTTGCATCTTCTTTTTGAATAGTAGCGATTGGCTACCTAATATCCGGTCTTTATAATGCGTGCCTTTTAAACCCTTTTCGATAGAGGCTTGCATGATATCGACGATAGATTCCATTCGGTCCACTACCTCTTGTTCTGAAATATCGCCCCTAATACTTTCATAGGTAATCGCAAGTTGGCAAAGGTCTAAGTGCCTGGTTGCATTGTATTCCAACATTTCGGCTACAGTGATAAAGGGTACCTCAAGGTTTTTTCGGGATGTAATCGGGAGAATTGGGTATATATGCCTAATAGATTGGACATTTTCTAGACTATGAATTTCGTCCTGTAGTGGTTGCTGTTCTGCTTGTATGGACTGTACCGAGATAAATTCATGCTTTGCCTTATGATGTGCCGTTTCGCCCAGATTTAGTTTTTTAATGGAGTTAACCGTTTCGGTTGCTGAAGATTTTACATAAAGCAGCGTAATGTAAAAGTCGCCCAACATCGAAACAGGGGATTCATCAATTTCAATAATTTCGATCATTCCACCACCGGTCGAAAGTGCTATAACCTGATGGGTTTCCTTCTCATTTTTAAGGGTGATTTTATACGTATTGGGATGGGTGGCACCGATATCATGTATGTCGATTTTTATAGAAATTCGGGCTTCCTGAATGTGCGTTCGATAGTCTTTGAGACGTTCATCGTCAGCTTCCCATCCGAGCAGACCGCCGAAAAGACCCATATCCGATCCTTGGCCTGAATGCGTGGTAGCTAAAGAACCCTTAGGGTCGAATTCAATATATACTTCTTGAATATCCCCATCCATAAGGTCTCTGCAAAATCTGCCTATCCGAAGGGCAGCGGCACAATGTGAACTGGATGGCCCTCGCATTACAGGACCGATAACATCATTAAAAATACTGGGGTAGGATTTCATGGACAAATGGAGTTAGTTTATTGGCTATACTTTTTGCATTGGTGAGCGCTCTCATCCTAATTTTTGAATCAACATATCTCCTACTATTTCAAAATCCAGCTCAAAGGCTTAGCGTTTCGGCCCAAGATTATTGGATTTTCAGGTTTGTAGAATTGCAAAGGTTCTATTCGCTTCGACTAAAGCTACTACTTTTTTTGTAATTTGATCTTTAGATTACAAAGGGGTCAATTCTATTTATGCGCTTAGATAAATGGCGTTTTAATATAACTATTCTACCAAATACTTCCCGTAGCGATAACATTTAATACCATATGAGAAAAGAAATTTTAATCAGTCTATCCTTCTTGTTTTGCTTTATTAGTCATGCCCAAACACAGCAAAATGCCACCTTAACCTTAAAAGACATTTATAAAGCGAATCAATACGAACAAAACAGTTTTGGTCCGGTGCGATGGATGAAGGATAATAAAGGATACTCCACCTTGGAGACAAACACTGAGGTTGGCGGTAAGGATATCATACGCTACGAAGCCAAATCGGGAGCGAGGTCTGTTGTCGTATCGGCATCGCTATTAGTGCCGGATGGGGAAAATGAACCGATTACTATAGCAGACTACGAGTGGTCTGATGAAAATGATAAGCTTTTGATTTTCACGAATACCCGTAAAGTATGGCGATACCATACCCGGGGTGATTATTGGGTGTTGGATTTGAAAACAAAAAAATTATCACAAATGGGCAAATCGGTTCCGGAGGCTACACTGATGTTCGCCAAATTTTCGCCTGATGCCACTAAAGTGGCATACGTTAGTGAACTCAATATCTTTGTTGAAGGTGTAAAGAATCAAGAAGTGAATCAGATTACTACCGACGGAGGCGATAACATCATAAACGGAACTTTTGACTGGGTGTATGAAGAAGAACTAAGCTGTAGAGATGGTTTCAGATGGAGCCCCGACGGTCAACACATCGCTTATTGGCAATCCGATACCAAGGCTGTCGGATCCTTCTACCTGATAAACAATGTAGATTCAATTTATTCAAAACCGATTCCATTACCCTACCCTAAAGTAGGCACGGAACTGTCCGCAGTAAAAGTCGGAGTGGTTTCTGTGGCCGGCGGGGAAACCAAATGGTTCGATATTCCCGGAGACCCCCAAAACAATTACCTGGCTCGCATGGATTTTATACCGAACTCCGATGAGGTTATGGTACAGCAGCTGAATCGCCGACAGAACAGCAATACAATTTGGATAGGGGATACCAAAACCATGTCCCTTAACAATATCTTGACCGAAACCGACGATGCATTTTTAGACGTGCACGATGATATCCGCTGGTTAGAGAACGAACAATACTTTACCTGGTCTAGCGAACGTGATGGATGGTTTCATCTCTTTAAGGTTTCAAGGGACGGTAAAACTGTATCTCCCATTACGAAGGGGGAGTTCGATGTGGTCAACATCAATTGCATTGATACAAAAGGGGGTTACGTTTACTACATAGCATCGCCGGATAACTTCACGCAACGGTATCTCTATCGAAGTCCCATTGACGGGAAGGGCGAGGCAGAGCGTATTACCCCTACTGCGCAATCCGGTCAAAGTTCCTATCAAATATCTTCGGACGCCAAATGGGGCATTCAGGTCTTTCAAAATGCGACCACCCCGCCAAAATATAGCTTGGTAAGCTTACCCAAGCACAAAGAAATTAGGGTTTTGGAAGACAACCAAGCACTGAAGAAAAAGTACGAAACACTCAATCTTAGCGCAAAGGAGTTTGTTAAAGTTGATATTGGCGATGAGGTGTTAGATGCCTGGATGATCAAGCCCAAAGAGTTTGATGCTAGCAAAAAGTACCCTCTCTTGTTCTTTGTGTATGGTGAACCTGCAGGGGCAACCGTTCAAGACAATTGGGGCGGTGGCAGTCTATGGGACCAGTATATGGCACAACAGGGTTATGTGGTTATGAGCGTCGACAACCGGGGAACCAAAACGCCGAGGGGCAATGCCTGGCGCAAATCAATTTATGGTCAGATCGGCATTCTTGCTTCCGAGGATCAGAGCAAGGCGGCCACCAAAATACTCAAGACCTATGATTTTTTGGATGCAGATAGGGTAGGTATCTGGGGGTGGAGCGGTGGTGGTCAGATGACCCTGAATTGTATGTTTCGATATCCTGAGATTTATACTTCGGGATTGGCAGTTTCCTTTGTTTCCGATCAAAGGCTTTATGATGCTACCTACCAAGAACGATATATGGGCTTATTGGAAGATAACGCCAAAGGCTATCACGATGGGTCACCCATCAATTTCGCGCAAAATTTAGAAGGAAATTTAATGATTATTCATGGTACCGCCGATGATAATGTGCATTACCAAAGTTTTGAGATGTTGGTCAACAAATTGATAGAGCATAATAAGTTGTTCGATATGATGTCATATCCAATGCGGACACATGGTATAAATGAACGGGAGAACACTTCGTATCATTTGAGGGAAACTATGGAAAAGTTTTGGAAAGAAAATTTGCCTTCTGGAGCTAAGTAGCCAATTTTAGACAATGCCGCGATACTTTTGGGTGATTCGGATGTGTAAGCCAAGATATAGTTCGTTTTATGGCTATTGTTGAAACTGCTTATATTGCCGTATTCGTAAATAAGCCAGTCGAAAAGTACCTTAATCGCGTTGCACAGCGGTTCAAATTGGTAAAAAAGTATTGATTTTGGCAACTTTTGTGGTGGTTTTTACGATTTCAGCTCCTTAACTTCGCCTAAAAGTATACTTTATGTCAAAACCCATTACGATTACGGAAATAGAGGTCAAAGACATCCGTTTTCCGACTAGTAAATCCCTTGATGGCTCAGATGCCATGAATCCTGATCCCGATTATTCCGCTGCCTATGTTATCTTAAAAACCGACTCAAGTAGCGGCGAAGAGGGCCATGGTCTTACCTTTACCATTGGTCGGGGCAACGAACTTTGTGCGGCGGCGATTCATTCCCTCGCGCCTTTGGTTATTGGTAAGACCTTAGAAAGTTTTACTTCTGATATGGGTGGATTTTGGAGGATGATTACCGGAGATAGCCAACTGCGCTGGTTGGGCCCGGAAAAAGGGGTTATTCATCTGGCAACCGGTGCTATGGTGAATGCCGTTTGGGACTTATACGCCAAGGTAGAAGGGAAGCCCCTGTGGCAGCTTTTAGCAGATATGACGCCGGGGGAGTTTGTTTCCTGTATCGATTTCACCTATATAACGGATGCGATTACGCCAGAAGAAGCATTGGAAATGCTCAAGAAGAACGAAGCGACAAAGCAAGAACGGATCGAGCGTTTGATGCAAACGGGTTACCCGGCCTATACAACTTCAGCGGGTTGGCTAGGCTATTCTGATGACAAAATGAGACGGCTCTGCCGGGAAGCCAAAGTTGCCGGATTCGACCATATGAAAATAAAGGTAGGTTCAGACCTTAAAGATGATATGCGTAGAGCGGCCATCATTCGCGAAGAAATCGGACCTGATTTGAGGCTCATGATGGACGCCAATCAAAAATGGGACGTTGACGAGGCTATAGAAAACATGGCTCAACTCAAAAAATTCGACCCTTGGTGGATAGAAGAACCCACCAGTCCCGATGATGTGCTTGGCCATGCGAAGATAGCACGGGCAGTCGCACCAATAAAGGTGGCGACGGGGGAACATTGTCAAAATAGGGTAGTCTTCAAACAATTGATGCAAGCCGACGCCATTGGTATCTGTCAAATCGATAGCTGCAGGGTAGGTGGGGTCAATGAAATTCTGGCCATCTTGCTTATGGCGGCAAAATTCAATATTCCGGTCTGTCCACATGCAGGTGGGGTCGGTCTATGCGAATACGTACAACATCTTTCAATGGTCGATTATATTGTAGTCAGCGCATCTTTGGAAAATCGGATTATAGAATTCGTTGATCATTTGCACGAGCATTTTTATGACCCGGTCACCATAAAAAAAGGGGCGTATATGCCTCCCCAAATGCCAGGATACAGCATCACGATGAAACCGGAATCTCTTCAGGAATATGAATTTCCAAACGGCGGTTTCTGGGAAAAGGAATTAATGAGTAAATAAGATTAGTTTAAGGTATTGAACTAGCTATCGAGTTTTTGTTAAAGAAAAGAGGATTATGAAATTTAATTTAGAACATAAATCAGCTGTGGTAACCGGTGGTGGCAGTGGCATAGGCCAGGCCATTTGCATGGCACTTGCCGAACATGGTGCAACCGTACACATTTTAGAACTTAAAAAGGAAAAGGCGCAGCAAACGGTAGAAGCTATTACCGCAAAAGGCGGAAATGCAAAAATTTATGAATGTAATGTGGCCAATGCCGATGAGGTAAATAAAGCAGTGGCATCAATCACGGATAAAGGCAATATCGACATCCTTGTAAATAATGCGGGAATAGCACACGTCGGAAATCTTGAAAGTACCGAGGAGGCGGACCTTGACCGACTCTATAACGTGAACATCAAAGGCGTTTATAATTGTATGAAAGCCTGTATCGCTACGATGAAGAAAAAAGGCGGCGTCATTATCAATATGGCATCAATTGCTTCAACCGTAGGAATCGCCGATCGTTTTGCCTATTCGATGACCAAAGGGGCCGTATTGACGATGACCTATTCCGTCGCCAAGGATTATCTAGCGAACGGCATTCGCTGCAACAGTATTTCTCCGGCAAGGGTTCATACCCCTTTTGTAGATGATTTTATAAAAAATAATTATCCCGATAATCAAGAAGAGATGTTCGAAAAGCTTTCGAAATCACAACCGATAGGCCGTATGGGAAAACCGGAAGAAGTAGCGAATCTAGCAGTATATCTCTGCTCTGACGAAGCTTCGTTTATCACGGGAACAGATTTTCCTATCGATGGCGGATTTATAAAACTCAATTCTTAACTATAAAAAGTACTTATGAAATTAATACGATTTGGTAAAGTGGGAAGTGAAAAGCCCGGAGTGCAATTGGAAGACGGTTCGAAAATAGACATTTCTGGATTTGGTGAAGATTATAACGAAAGTTTCTTCGGAGAAGGAGGTATCGAAAGATTGGAAGATTGGCTGAAGATAAATGCTTCCGCCTGCCCAAAAATTGGCGATGAGGTTCGGTTGGGTTCGCCTTTGGTGCGGCCATCAAAAATAGTATGTGTCGGACTCAATTATGCCCAACATGCCGCCGAGAGTGGCATGGCGGTTCCAAAAGAGCCTGTGCTTTTTTTCAAGGCGACCTCGGCCATAGTCGGGCCTAATGATGACCTTATCATCCCGAAGGGAAGCGAGAAAACGGATTGGGAAGTCGAACTGGCCATAGTTATCGGCAAAAAGGCATCCTATATATCCGAAGCAGAAGCTTTTGATTATGTTGCCGGGTACGTTTTGCACAACGATTATAGCGAGCGGGCCTTTCAGATTGAAAAGGAGGGGCAATGGTGCAAGGGCAAAGGGTGTGATACGTTCGCTCCTTTAGGTCCTTTTATTGCTACCAAAGATGAAATTGAGAACCCCAATGATCTACATCTTTGGCTGAAATTAAATGATGAAACCGTACAAGATAGTTCGACTTCCGACTTTATTTTCAATGTACAGGAAGTGGTCAGCTACATCAGTCAATTTATGACATTGCTTCCCGGGGATATTATTTCTACCGGTACACCCTTTGGGGTCGGACTCGGGTTCAATCCACCAAAATATTTGAAAGCAGGTGATGTGGTTGAATTGGGTATTGAAGGTCTAGGAAGCTCAAAACAAACCGCGAGGGCGTATCAATAGTGCGTTATACATCCATTGGTTCGAAAACTATATTTAGGTTGAAAACTGATTGGCACTTTCAGTCTTGTTGTTTCTAAACCTGGCCTTTCTGTCTCGGCATTAGAAAATTAACTGATTTCTTTCGCTTTGCCGTAGGTACGCAGGGGGACATCCATAGAATATGAAAACTAAATGTCCGTTAGAAGGTTCATAGTATTGGTTTATATCCCATATACATCACATATAATTGAAAGACTCAATCGGATGTTTTATAAAGCTAGGTATTCGCGATGCCCAAGATAAATTAGTATTAAATTGTAAATTAGCGTATCAGAGAAATATAAGGTATGGCCAACTATAATATCGATGCAGCAAAGGAAACCACGTACGATGCTATCGTCATAGGTTCAGGAATTAGTGGGGGATGGGCCGCTAAAGAACTCTGCGAAAAGGGACTTAAAACCTTGGTTTTGGAACGGGGGCGAATTGTAGAGCATGTAGTAGACTACCCCACCATGAATTTAGATCCGTGGGACACCGAGCTTAGAGGAAACTTGACCCCCGAACAAAAGGAAAAGCATTACAAGGCTATCCGTTCCGGTTGGATAGGTACCGATACCGAACATTTCTGGGCAGACGATAAAGCAAGTCCGTATACGGAAAAGAAACCCTTTCTATGGCTACGCGCCCATCAAATGGGCGGTCGATCACTACTATGGGGTAAACAAACCTACCGATGGAGCGATCTGGATTTTGAGGCCAATGCGGAAGATGGGCATGGTGTAGATTGGCCCATACGGTATAAAGATATTGAATCTTGGTACACATATGTAGAGAAATATGCAGGCATCAGTGGTGAAGCCTTAGGTCTTCCACAATTGCCCGACAGCCATTTCCTTCCCCCTATGGAAATGAACTGTGTCGAGAAACATGTGAAAAGTCGTATCGAAAAAGCCTTTGAAGGTCGTAATGTTACTATTGGCCGCTGCGCCCATCTGACTGTACCCCACAATGGCCGCGGCCAATGTCAAAACCGTAACCGCTGCAGTCGGGGTTGTCCATTTGGGGCATATTTTAGCAGCAATGCCGTAACTTTACCTGCGGCCCACGCCACAGGAAATCTGACGATTCGACCGTTTTCCATAGTGCAGTCCGTCATTTACGACGATACCAGAGCGAAGGCAACAGGGGTACGTATCATTGATGCTGAGACCAACGAAGCTATTGAGTATTCAGCCAAGGTGATTTTTTGTAACGCCTCTACGTTAAGCACAACTCAAATTTTACTGAATTCAACCTCAAATCGATTTGAAAATGGATTGGGTAATGACAGTGGTGAACTCGGGCACAATCTTATGGACCATACCTACAGGGTGGGAGCCATGGGTACGGTAGATGGTTTTGACGACAAGTATTACAAGGGAAGGCGCCCGAACGGTATCTACATTCCCAGATATCGAAACATCAATGCAGCGACTAAAACGGATAAGTTTGTAAGAGGTTTTGGATACCAAGGAGGGGCAGGTCGCGGAGGAAACCCAGCTAACACGGAAGCCTTTGGAGCGGATTTTAAAGAAAGCATTTTGAAACCGGGTCCTTGGGAATTTTTCATTACCGGCTTTGCGGAGTGTTTGCCATACCATGAAAACCAAGTAAGCCTTAACTCTGAAGTAACCGACAAATGGGGTCAACCGACCTTAACCATTGATGCCGAATTTAAGGAAAACGAAAAGGCCATCAATAAACAGATTCAGGAAGATGCCGTAGAAATGCTTGAAAAAGCAGGCGTAAAAAATGTTTTAGGGTTTGATAATGATCATTCGCCCGGTTGGGGTGTACATGAGATGGGTACGGCTAGAATGGGGCGTGATCCGAAAACTTCGGTTCTAAATAGCTTCAATCAAGTGCATGCCGCTAAAAATGTATTTGTGACGGACGGAGCCTGCATGACTTCCTCATCTTGCGTAAACCCCAGTTTAACGTATATGGCGATTACGGCCCGAGCGGCGGACTATGCCGTATCGGAGCTAAAAAAAGGAAATATTTAAAAAATGGACAGAAGAAGCGCACTTAAAAAAACGGGATGGATGTTCGGTGCTACTATTGCCGTTCCTTCCATCGTATCGCTCTTACAATCTTGCAAGGATGAAGACCGAAGGGTATGGGAGCCTGAATTATTTACAGAAAAGGAGGCCAAAACAGTAAGCGCTTTGGTAGATACGATTTTACCGAGAACGGAAACGCCTGGAGCCCTTGATGTCAATGCGGATATTTTTATCGACAGAATAGTCGCTCGAACCTACGATACAGAAGCGCAAAAGTATCTTCAAGATGAAATTGCCCAATTCAATGCGGGTGCTGAAACTATTTACGGAGAACCATTTTTCGACCTTGATGAAACTAGAAGAGCAGAGATTCTAAAAGTCGCTGAAAAGAAATCCGGAAAATTTAGTCCAGGTATTTGGGGAACGTCAGTTGGGGAGCAAGAACCCATTGGTTTTTACCGTTCATTCAAATCCATGGCCATCTGGGCCTATCTAACTTCTGAGGAAATTGGGAAAAATGTATTGGCGTACGATCCGATACCCGGTAATTATGATGGATGTGTTCCGGTTTCGGAAAACACAATGCGGTCTAGTTTGTAGTTAGACAGCATGAAGGAGTCTTGTACACCTCTTAAAAGGAGTATTATAATCGTGTAAGTATTTGAACCAATCCCTCACTTCCCTTACTAATTCCTTGTTCAAGCGCTATACATCTTATTTACACTTCCCCTTAAAATCAGCATGTGGTTTAAGAAATTATAATAGACGGGCATAATAGCATTGGCTGCCGTTAAACATTTGCTGGTAATTCATTACACGTACAATTTTAGGATAGTTCCTAATTCAGAATAGTACACTTCCAGAAAATCATCCAACTAGATAGTTTTAATCTGTATCCATTTTGGAATTGGCCTTTTTTTCAAAATGTGAGGCTATTGCACTTATTATCATGATTTGCGAAGCGTGAAAGAGCATTAGGGGTAACAAAATTAATCCCAAGCTAGCCATATTCCCAAAAAGGATTTTGGAAAACACGGTACCGTGCACCAGTGATTTTTTTGTGCCGCAAAATTGGGCTGTAATGCGGTCTTGGATAGAAAAACCAAGCAATTTTGCAAAAAATCCTGTGATAAAATAAACAATACCAAATAAAGCCAAAACCACAGAAAATAAGGCTACTAGATTTAAAATTGAAACCGAACTAAATAGGTTTTCAGAAAACGACTCTGCAAAGCTTTTATAAATAATCAAAAGAATAATGCTCTTGTCAAATAGTGTTAATTTACTAGTATACCGCTGTACAAATTCTCCTAAAAAGCGCTGTAAAGCCATTCCCACCACAACCGGTAAAATGATTTGTACAATTAGTTTGATATAAATATCGGTAAAATCAAACTCAGCTTGTGGGTCGTTAATAAAAAACCCCATCCATAGCGGTGTAAGTGCAATACCTAGTAGCCCAGAGATACTGGCGTTAAAAATTGCCGCTGGTATATTACCCTTTGCAATGGAGACCATAACCACGGATGAACTAACGGTAGAGGGTAGGGCCGCCAAAAAGAAAAAGGCCAGCCACAGTGTTTCCTGCTCCTCATTCTGCATCAGCGGTCTGAAAACCAAAACCAATATTGGAAAAATAAGAAATGTTGAAGCTTGTATGAGCAGGTGTAGCTTCCAGTTAGAAAGACCCGCTTTCAATTTAGACGGACTCAGTTTAATTCCGTAAAAGAAAAATATAAGTGAAATTCCTATGGCACTAATGGTGTCGATAGGAATTTCACTTTCTTCAGTTCCCCATTGTGGGAAGAAATAGGCGATCATGATTACAATCACAATGGCCAGAACAAACTTGTCGAGCTTTATTCTCATTCTCTGATATCACTTCTCTATCTAATCTTCAAAGTCAACTGGTCTATGCAGTAAACCAAACAATATAGAGGTCAAAAAATATAATTTTGAAAAATACAGTACAAGGACAGACTTTTAGTAAAACTAAAAAGACTTAAAAAGCTTATTTAGCTGTTTAAGTCTTTATTACGTGATCGCAGGAGGATTCGAACCTCCGACCGTCTGCTTAGAAGGCAGATGCTCTATCCAGCTGAGCTATGCGACCTCAACTTTTTTTAAAATTCTATTTTAAAATGACAGTCCAAACTGCCCGATAAAACTGAGCTACGACACAGACGTAATAGACGTGATGGCATAGCCCTTTTAATTAGCGTGCAAATTTACTAAAAATTATAGATGTATTCCTTCCAAAAGGAATCAAAATTTTAGGGAATTGAAACTCTAGTGCCAGCTCGGACCTTATACAAGATGTCGGTACTACATATGACTTTATAAATTTTTGGAATTTCACCTAAACTATATTCTTTGAGTTGAGGCTGAAAATAAACCTTGCCCATTTTCTAAAAATAATTGGAAATCTCATTATGGATTCATGATCTAAGCCTTTAATAGTTTTCCTAGTAATCTTAGAAATGATATTGAAGAGATTATGGATTCTTTGTAGCGGTACTTCAGTTGGCCACCTTGATAGTTAGGGATGATTGCAATTTTTGTGGGACAGATTACACTATATTTCTACGCTTACTTTAAAAAAAATCAGTAAAAGGCTTTCTTTAGCTCGAATTTTTCGAGGAGGTTGTATTTCTGTCTCTATTCATATTAAATTATGGGAAGCCAAAATTTACCTATTATAAGTCATTGAAAATCATCCGATATATAATATAAATTAGTAATACATTATTGGGCTATTGTTTTATTATCACGGGATGGAACTAGTTTATTAAGGGTATTAAATACACGAATTACGGATTTTTATGAAGTAATAATTGAGTGTTTCGAACATTTACATGGTTGATAGCCATACTATTTTTGAATGCTGCGGAAAAAAAGGATGAATTACATGTAATAAACATCTATTTACTAATAAACTTTCGTACACTAACTGTGGATTATGTGTGCAAACTAAAAAATTAAATGTTTTTAAAAATGGTCAAATGAATTGGTACGTATTAATTGTAAAATTTAGACGAGAAATTCAAATAGCACAAAATCTGGAAAGAATGGGAATTGAAACATTCTGTCCAACCATTTTCGAAACGCGTCGGTGGAGCGATAGGAAAAAAAGAATTGAGGTTCCACTTTTTAAATCTTA
Organism: Pricia antarctica; assembly: GCA_011050085.1. GTDB lineage: Bacteria > Bacteroidota > Bacteroidia > Flavobacteriales > Flavobacteriaceae > Pricia > Pricia antarctica_A. The sequence continues at coordinate 54,605 of DRGL01000075.1, forward strand.
TGTGTTTGTCCGGCTTGAAGAAATTCGGAGAAATGAAGTATTCGTAGTAGGGGGCATAGTCCGTTACTTATTTTGGTTGGGTAAGCCTGCGATTGTAGATGATAAAGAAATAGATGTAATTAGGGAATGGCTAGCAAATGATGGGAAAGAGATTGGTTTATCTCCTCTTATTCCTGGGCAAAAAGTCGTTGTCGCCGAAGGGTTGATGGCAAATAAAACCGCTGTTGTTCAAAAAGTTGGCAAAAACAGGTTGCATGTAGTTCTAGAAAAGTTGAATATGATTTTGAATTTAGATGTGCATAGTGTTGAACTGCTATCAAATAAATGATAATGATGATTTGTTGCTTTTCCAATAGACCAATTCATGAATTATGTTAATTCTGAAATCAATAAAAAAACAATTAATTTAACCTAAACAAATAATTTAATTGCTAGAATTTTGAAGTATAGTTCATTTAATAGTAAGCTTATTTGCGATTCGATAAATATGTTAAGCTGGATAAAAATTAATATTTCATTCTATCAATAGAATGCATTTTCTTTGGACTCGATATAGAAGAAAAAGTAACGATAGAATATTTTGTTTTTCATATCATTTTCAAAAACGGGCAGGGTTGTTTATATCCCTTACTAGAGAATTTTGTAATAGTAAATTAAGTTTTTGACCGGTAATAACTGTGGGTCAAACGGCGGAGCCATGGTATGTGCCTAGTAAAAATGGTATAAACTTTACAGTATTAGAAATAATTGAGTAATTAGTTAAATTATATAGTTAATATAAAAAAATAGGTGGGTCTAGAGTGATATAGCCTCGCCCTTAATTTAAGAAACCATGAAAACTGCATTTATCACCGGAATTACCGGGCAAGACGGAGCTTACCTCAGCGAATTTTTATTAAATAAAGGCTATATAGTTCACGGTCTGAAGCGCCGTGCATCATTGCTGAACACGGATCGAATCGATCATCTGTACCAAGATCCCCATGTAGAGAACCGGAATTTTATATTGCATTACGGCGATATGACCGATAGTACCAACTTGATACGCCTTATACAAGAAATACAACCGGATGAAATCTATAACCTAGCAGCTATGAGCCACGTTCAGGTTTCTTTTGAAATCCCTGAATATACAGGTAATGCCGATGGTTTGGGTACCCTTCGTATTTTAGATGCGGTTAGGCTATTGGGTCTTGAAAAAAAGACACGAATCTATCAGGCTTCGACTTCCGAGCTATATGGTAAGGTACAAGAAGTGCCACAAACTGAAAATACACCTTTTTACCCTCGCAGTCCGTATGCGGTGGCGAAAATGTACGCTTATTGGATAACGGTAAATTACCGTGAGGCGTATGGTATGTATGCCTGTAACGGAATTTTGTTCAATCATGAATCACCTATTCGTGGCGAGACCTTTGTTACTCGAAAAATTACTCGGGCAGCGTCCAGGATTGCATTAGGTCTACAGGATAAACTGTATCTGGGAAATCTTGATGCCAAAAGAGACTGGGGGCATGCTAAGGATTACGTGAGGATGATGTGGATGATTTTGCAAGCGGATGAGGCAGAAGATTGGGTTATCGCTACGGGAACGACCACGCCGGTAAGGGATTTTGTCAAAATGGCTTTTAATGAATTAGGTGTAGAACTTGAGTTCAAAGGTGAAGGTGCAGAAGAGAAAGGATATATTGCCTCTTGTTCGAATTCTGAATATCAATTAGAAATCGGGAGTTTAGTGGTAGAGGTAGATGAAAAGTACTTTAGGCCGACCGAGGTAGATTTGTTGATTGGCGATGCGACAAAGGCCCGTACCAAATTAGGTTGGGTGCCTGAGCATGATCTTCAATCCTTGGTTAAGGAAATGATGGCCGGTGACATTAGTTTGATGCAAAAAGAAAAACATTTGGCTAGCGGTGGCTATCGTACGTTAAATTATTTCGAATAGAATAAAAGTCGATTACATTAAATCGACATATTCTGTCAATATATACTAAATGACATCAGCCAATAGGGTTATCATCAATACAGCCATTTCGTATGGTAGGATGGTGTTAACTGTGGGTGTTTCTCTCTATTCTACTAGGCTCATCTTAGAAGCTTTAGGGAATACAGATTTCGGAATTTTTCAGTTAGTGGGTGGCTTGGTTGCCATGTTAGCTTTCCTTAAAAATACAATGGCGACAGCCACACAACGTTTTTTGTCTTTTTATCAAGGAAAGAATGAAGCTGAAAATCAAAAGTCTGTATTCACCAATAGCCTGATAATGCATATTGTTATAGGTTTAGCTATTGTTCTAATCTTAGCTTCGCTGGAACCTATACTATTCGAACGTTTTTTGAACATTCCCGAAAGTCGTACATATGCAGCGAAGATAGTGTACCGGACTGTACTGGCATCCTTGTTTTTTAGTATGGTGAATGTCCCTTTCATCGGCTCTTTAATAGCCCATGAAAACTTACTTTTTGTTGCGCTTATAAACATTCTAGAGGCGTTGTTAAAACTTGCGATTGCTCTGATTCTCATTGATTTAGATACAAATAAACTTATTGTATATGGATGTTTAATGGCTGCTTTAGACTTGATAACCCTATTATTTTATATGGGTTTTTGCTTAAAAACCTATGAGGAGTGTTCTTTAAAAGCTATTAAGATAGATAGAGGACGTATAAAAGAGCTTACCTCATTTGCTGGATGGAACCTTTTTGGATCACTTTGTAGTTTAGGCCGAAATCAAGGATTGGCCATTGTTTTAAACCTGTTTTTCGGTGCAGTAATAAATGCAGCATATGGTATTGCCAATCAATTGTCGTCCCAAATGAATTTATTCTCAGTGACTATGCTGCGAGCACTTAATCCTCAAATAATGAAAAGTGAAGGGTCAAACAATCGGGAAAGGATGTTACGGCTATCTATGATTGCAAGTAAATTCGGCTTTTTTTTGGCTGCAATTGTTGCAATACCGGCTATTTTCGAAATGACAGCTATTTTGAAATTTTGGTTGAAGGAAGTCCCCGATTATACGGTTATTTTCGCCCAGTTAATTTTAATATCTATTTTGGTAAATCAATTGACAATAGGATTACAATCCGCACTTCAAGCGACTGGGAAGATAAAACTATACCAAATTGTTGTTGGTGGACTAATTTTAATGACGCTGCCCGTAGCTTATTTGTTTCTTGAAATGGGCTACCCGCCATACTCTGTTTTTGTTAGCTACCTTCTATTTGAAATAATCGCAGTTGTATTGCGATTGTTGATAGCAAAAAAAATCACCCATTTATCCATCCCTGAATACATGACTAGAGTTTTTTCTAAAAGTTTATTGCCATTTACACTTCTTGTTGGAACCTGCTATTATATAAGTAACTATTGGAATATGGACTATAGGTTTATAATAACAGGTATTATATCGTCCGTTGTTTTTATTAGTACAATTTATTTATTCGGTTTATGTAATGATGAAAAATTATTAGTTATAAAGTTTTTCAATATTGCAAAAGGCAAATTAAAAAATAAATAATATGATTATTCATAATTAATTTTCAGTGGAATCGTCTTAAATGTAATTAAATGTGATTACGGCAATTAAGTTTTACTTTCAAGGTAATTCTATGGTTTTCAATCAAATATGCCCATTGGGCGCATTTTTCGGAATAAATAATTTTACATCTATACTATGAACTTTTTATATTTTAAATCTGATAAGGGTAATTTTGGTGACGACCTGAATCCTTGGTTATGGCCAAAAATTTTTAAATCGGATTTAAATAAATATGAGGATAGCTATTTTTTAGGTATTGGCTCTATTCTTCATGCACAGAATAAGAATTTAGATTCGATTACAGATAAAAGAAAAATCGTTTTTGGTACAGGAATAAGACCAGCGAATAATTACCGAAATTTAAAAATTGATAGTACTTGGGATATTAGATTTTTAAGAGGTCCACTTTCTGCACAAGCCTTGGGTAATCAACATGAATATATAACGGATGCCGCTTATGCGGTCCGACAGCTAGATAACTTTCATGATTTAGTTAATACAAAGAAGAAATATGAGATTAGTATAATGCCATATTTTCACTCCGTTGAGTATTTTGATTGGGAAAAAATATCCAAAGATTTAGGATATCATTATATTTCACCTTACTCGGAAAATGGAGTCGAGCATACGCTAAAAGAAATTGCATCCTCAAAATATCTTATTTCAGAAGCAATGCATGGAGCTATTTTAGCGGATGTATTGAGGGTGCCTTGGAAAAGGTTTGTTTTGACTACCCCTCACACCGAAGGTGAACGCGTTTCTGATTTTAAATGGCGTGATTGGTTAAATTCAGTTGGCATTTATGATAGCGAGGTGATATATACTCCATTCTATAAAAACGCTAGGCTAACGCCACATATCAAAAGAATAACGGGCGGAATGGTTTCAGCAAAATTTTTGCAAAAGTCTAAGGTCGTGGGTGATTTAAAGGATGTTCTGAAAAAAGCTGACGATTATTCTTTATCATCTGATTTTATAGTATCAACGGTAGATCAAAAAATACATGATAAAATCGTTGGATTTTAATTTATCAGCACCATTTTTTAAGTTTTGCTTTAAATAAAATTGTACAGTACGTGAAAATAGTCTTTCATCCCTTTAGCAGTGGAGATAACAAGTATACCGATATTATTTTAGAAGCCCTTCGAGATAGAAAATTTGAGATTATTCCCTTAGATAAGCTTTTTTCGAATTTCAGGGATGTCAAGATAATTCATCTCAACTGGTATGAAAATATTGCAAGTGTTTTAAATTTTTTAAACAAAACTTTCAAGTTGTTAGTATGGAAATTGTTAGGTAAAAAAATTGTATGGACAATGCATAACAAAGAACCCCATGAGAACAAGAATCCATCTTTGCAGAAAGCATTTCGGAACCTGCTCATCTTTTTATCCGATAGCATAGTTATTCATTCAAATGAATCACGAGAAGAATTAGAAAGTAAGGGCAAAACAGTAATGGATAAAGTTTTATATCTACCTCACCCCAATTATATTGACGCTTATGGTGATATGGATGTAAAAACCACATCCCTAATTAACCAAGAACCTTTAAATCTCTTATTTATTGGCATGGTGCGACCCTACAAAAATCTTGAATTACTTATGGATTGCGTAGCAACATTTGGGGACAAAGTTAAACTCATTATTGCGGGAAAACCGAAGGATTCTGAGTACGCTAAGACAATAGAGGAGATAGCATCTTCACAAAATAATATAGAATTAGACCTCAATTTTATCGAAGATGACGACTTGATTAAATATGTATCTGCCACAGATTTAGTTGTTCTCCCTTATAATATGAATAGTGTTCTAAATTCAGGTACGGTCATATTGAGTTTTTCTTATGGACGGAGTGTCATCTGCCCCAATATTGGCACAATCAATGACATAGATGATAAAAGTAATTTAATGAACTATACCTACACTACCCAAGAAGAACACAAAAAAGAATTGATTCGTTTAATTGATAGAGCAATACGTTTAAAACAAGACTCACCTAAAATTTTTGAAAACTGGGGAACTCAGATGAAAGACTATATTGAAAAATACCATGACCCTGAAGATGTAGCCAATCAATTAACAAGTGAATACTTCAGTATTTCAAAATAGTAATGATTCAAGGAGGCATAGGGTTATCGCAAGATCATCATTGTGCACTAGCACGTGTATTTAACTATCAGGATTTTTAACAGCTTATATTAGCTTAAAGTGTTATTTAATGTCAAAAAAAATTTTGTGTCTTCTTGGATCTACGCATTTTTATGGCAAGGAAAGGTCAAATATAGAAGTATACAATTTACTTAAAGCACAAGAGGGTAGCCAGATAAAAGTCGTGGTAAATACAAACACATCTGATGAGTTAAAAAAATATGTGAGTAATTTCGATACCGTGTCCACCACTTTTCCCGATCGTTCGGTAACAAAAATGAAATATGTAAATTATGCTTTTGCAAGCTTACGTTTGAATTTCAAAGTGCTTTTCGAACTTTTATTTTTTAGACCTGATTATGTTTTTCTAAATGATGAAAGGGTCTATTATGATGCATGCTGGCCGCTATTTCTTTTCGCCAAAAAAGTGATTTACAGAATAGGCGATGAACCTGCGTTCCCTAAATTAAGCAATTATAAATTTAATTCTTGGATTTGGAAAAACATCGTATTAAAAAAAACCGATACGTTTGTTTATATTTCCGAATTCATTAAAAATAGGGTTGAGGCTACAGGTCGTAACAGCGCTGCGGATGTTATTATTTACAACTATCCGCCCCACAGAAAAGAGATTGAAGAAAGCTTAAAAAAACAATATTCGAATTTCGATGGACTGACTATAGGGTATCTAGGCCAACTCATTACGGAAAAGGGAGTGCACTTATTTGTAGATGCTGCTGTCGAGCTTCTAAAAAAGAATAAAAAGTTACTTTTTTATATCGCCGGTAACCTTGAATATTCGAAAATATATTCCGATAAGTTAATTCAAAAAGTAAAGGACAACGCTTGCGAAAAACATATATTATTTTTAGGTAATATAGATGACGTTCAATCTTTTTTCAACCATATCGATGTATTGGTTACACCTTCATTAAAAGAAGAACCTCTGGGCAATGTAATCGTTGAGGCTAAAAAATATGGAACGCCTTCCATTATTTTTGATTCGGGGGGAATGCCAGAATTGATATCCCACAAGATGAACGGTTACGTTTGTGAAACATCTACGGCGCAAGGTATTGAAAAAGGTATCCAATACTATATTCAGAATGAATCAATGGTAGAGATACATGGAAAAAATGCCAAAGCGTCCATCAAAGAATTAAAAATCGATTATTTCAATTTTAAAAAAAAGTGGTTGGGCGTTTTTGATTTTGAAAGATAGAAATGCTTTTCTAAAAGAGCTCTAAATAGTTATGAAAGAAAATTCGAAAATCTATGTTGCCGGACATCGTGGTCTTGTAGGTAGCGCAATAGTTGAAAATCTAAGGGAAAAAGGATACTCAAACCTGATATTCCGAACGCACGCTGAGCTTGATTTGACCGATGGTGAAGCCGTAGCCGGTTTCTTCGCTGATGAACGACCGGAATATGTTTTTTTAGCAGCGGCAAAGGTTGGGGGCATCGTGGCCAATAACACCTATAGGGCAGATTTCATCTATGCTAATTTGATGATACAAAATAATATTATTCATCAAAGCTATGTACATAAGGTCAAAAAGCTGCTTTTTTTGGGGAGCACGTGCATTTATCCCAAGAATTGTCCACAACCTATGGTTGAAGATGCTTTGCTTACCGATGTGCTGGAATATACCAACGAACCATACGCTATAGCGAAGATTGCCGGAATTAAAATGTGTGAAAGTTATAATCTTCAATATGGCACAAATTTTATTTCGGCAATGCCCACCAATTTATATGGGCCGAACGATAATTTCGATTTAGAAAAATCTCATGTGCTTCCAGCGTTGATGCGAAAAACTTTTTTGGGGAAGGCTTTGCAAAATAATGATTGGGAAGTTATTAAAAGCGACTTGAATCGTTTACCTATCGAAAAGGTAAATGGTCAAAGTACTCAAGAAGAAATTATAGCAATCTTGGAACGATATGGCATTCAAAAACAAGGCAATTCAGTACAAATTGAAATATGGGGTAGTGGAACACCAATGCGGGAGTTTCTTTGGAGTAAAGATATGGCCGATGCTTGCGTATTTCTGATGGAGAACAGAGATTTCAACGAGTGTTTTGATTCGGGAACAAAGGAAATAAGAAATACGCATATCAATATTGGCACGAGTAAGGATATTAGTATTAAGAATCTTGCGGAACTGATTGCAAGTAAGGTAGGCTTTGAAGGTCAATTGTATTTTAATACCGATAAGCCTGATGGTACTTTGAAAAAATTAACGGATAGTTCGAAGCTTGAGAACTTGGGTTGGAAATACAGTGTAGAACTCGAAAATGGCATTGAAATGCTGCTAGATTATTATATCGAAAGTATTCAGCACGATGAGAATTCGTATTCTTAAAAGAAAATAATACGAGTAACACTTAGAACGATGAATTTAAAAAGGTCATCCTTAATAATTCCCTTATCCATAGTGATACATTTGGTTATCATTCATGGTAGCCTTTTGCTGTTAACGCCTGACACATATTTGCAGTGGCCAAACCCTATATATTATACATTTTCATGGTTGTTCGTTACCGGAGCGCTAAATTATTATCCTACTAAACGTAAGGAGAATTTTTTTACCAACCTCCACAAGATGTTTAACTTATATACCCTTTTCGGCCTTTGCTATTTTGCTATTTTCGGATTTGGTACTGGACGTACCGTATCGAACTTATTTCATATCAAGATTCTTGGTATCATATATTTATTATTAACCATTTATCGCATATTTTTTTATTGGGCCATACGAACCTATCGTTTAAAGGGAGGTAACTATGTAAATGTAGTAGCTATTGGAAGGGATAGAAATCTTAAAAAGATTAGGGCAATTTTTGATGACCCTTCCTTGGGATATCGTTATAAGGGTTTTTTTGACGACCGATTATCGATAAGTCCGACTTACTTGGGGGGCCTTAGCGAGGCTTATAGTTATATCGTCAACAATGAAATTGATGAAGTGTATTGCTTGGCCTCTAAATTTTCGCAGAAAGAACTAAGAAATCTTATCGATTTTGCTGATAATAATTTAATACGCTTAAAAATTATTCCTGACAACAAAGAGGTCTTTACCCGCTCGATGGAGCTAGAGATGTACGACAGTATTCCCGTTCTTAACATTAGAAAGGTACCTTTGGATACTGATTATGCAAAATGGGTAAAACGTGCGTTCGATATTGTATTTTCTTCTTTTGTAATAGTCTTCGTTTTATCATGGCTGATACCTATAATGTTCGTTTTGATTAAATCTGAATCTCCAGGGCCGCTTTACTTTAAACAGAAAAGGCACGGCCTGAAAAAACGCGTATTTTGGTGCTATAAATTCAGGTCGATGGCACCTAATTCGGACAGTGATTCCAAAATGGCCACCAAGAACGACATGCGGATTACAAAAATCGGCCAATTCATACGAAAAACCAGTATTGACGAATTACCCCAGTTTATTAATGTTTTTTTGGGGAATATGAGTGTTGTAGGACCGCGTCCGCATATGGAAAAACATACGGAAGGCTACGAAATTTCAGTAGATAAATATTTGGTGCGGCACTTTGTAAAACCCGGTGTCACGGGGCTAGCACAGATTAGGGGCTATCGCGGTGAAATAGTAAACCATCGTGACATTTTAAACCGTATCAAGCTTGATGTTTTTTATGTTGAAAAATGGTCTTTGGCCTTTGATTTGAATATAATTTTCCGAACGGTATACAATGCAATTGCTGGTGAAGAAAAAGCATATTAGAGGCTTGTCAGTGTTAACCATAGTATGCAGCTTAAATTCAAGTATTTAATTTTTATATACACTATTATTTTTATCAATTTATCCATAGCTCAATAACTATGTTCGAACCGAATACACAAACCGGACAACCCGAGGAGAAAAATATAAGTAAGATACTAGCAAAATATCTTAGCCATTGGCGATTGTTCGCTATAGGTTTAGTGTTTTGCCTTTTGGCTGTATTTCTATACATCAGATACTTTGCCGAGACGCAGTATGAAATCAAGAGCGCTATTCTAGTAAAGGACGAAAATGCAGGTCAAGGTAGTTTAGAGACAGCAAGTATTAAATCTCTTGGCCTTATTAAATCTTCACATAATATTGAGGATCAAATTGGCATTCTTAAATCACCTGGATTAATGGAAAAGGTGGTTTCTAAACGCTCGCTTAATATTAATTATTATGTCGAGGGCAATGTGCGTGATGTGGAAATTTATGGTGATGAAACTCCGGTAGATGTTCTAGTAGATGAGACTACATCTAATGTTGTATATGATCAGCCTATCTATATAGCTCTTTTGGAAAATGACCGCTATGAACTTCGAACTTCTTATAATAATACGGAGTATAAGAAAGAGTATGCTTTTGGCGATGTAATATCCGAGCCGTTCGGAACATTTACAGTAACTCGTAGGTTGAACAGTACTTATAAAAGTGGTCGAAGACCCATGTATTTTGTAATCCGTAAAACAGATGAGGTCATTGATAAATTTCTTAAAAATCTTAGTGTTGAACTCGTAAACGATGCGGGTGGCCTTTTAGATTTACGCTTTTTAAGCGTAACCAAGAAAAAGGGGGAAGCCGTTCTGGCTACTTTGATTGAGACCTATGTCGAAGAAATGATTAAGTACGAGAACGAACTGGCAGAAAATACCATCAAAATGATTGATGATCGTGTTAAACTATTGTCAGGTGAAATTAGTGGTGTAGAAAAATCCGTTGAAGAATTTAAAACCCAAAACGACCTTACTGATGTAGGTAGTAACGCCAATATTTACATTGAGCAAGCGAACGACTATCAGAATATGATTATTGATTATCAGAGCCAAATCAATGTGATTCAGTCTATTGAAAGTTATATGATGGAGGGAAACACTGACTCTCCGATTCCTGGAGCTTTAAGCACCAGTGACCCAAGTCTAATCAGCTCCATCGATCGATACAATGCGACCCTGATGGAAAAGAAACAGCTTTCACAGTCTGCTTCGAGCAGTAATCCCTTAATAGTTAAACTAAACAAAACTTTAGAGGATTTAAGAAATGCCATTTTAGAAAATGTGAGAAGTGCTAAAAGTCGACTTACCATAGCGCAACGTAACTTACAGTCCAATGCAAATAAATATCAAGCTCAAATAGCGAAAGTTCCTGCGATGGAGCGCAAACTGCTGGATATCAGTCGTCAGCAAAGTACGAAGGAGGGTCTGTATCTTTACCTTTTGCAAAAACGGGAAGAAGAAGTGCTTTCTATGGCCGCTCCGGTATCATCAACAAGAATTGTGAGTCTGCCTAAAGCCGGTAGATGGCCCGTTAGTCCGAACAAGGCAACGCTTTATTTGGGCGGGTTACTTTTAGGCTTGTTCTTGCCTTTTTCATTGATTTATGCAAAGGATATCTTAAACAATAAAGTCACCTCTGTAAATCAACTATCAAGTTTGACATCGGCACCGGTTCTAGGGGAGATAGCTAGAAGTGGTGATAATAACATCATTGTAACCACGGAAAAAAACCGAACCCCTACAGCAGAGTTGTTTCGGTTGTTACGCTTCAACCTTGAATATCTGAAGAAAACGGAAAGTAATAAGACGCTACTTGTTACATCTACGGTAAAGGGTGAGGGTAAAACCTTCATTGCTACAAATTTAGGCGTTTCTTTAGCTACGGCCGGTGAAAAGGTAATCATACTGTCCTTTGATTTACGTCGCCCCAGATTGTTACAAAATCTCAAAATATCGGATACACCAGGTATAACCGATTTTATTCTCAACCAAGAAATGTCGGTAAACCAGTTGATAAAGGCGCACCCGACTATAGCTAATCTGTTTTTTGTGGGTTCGGGCACCGAAGTGCCACAAGTCGGTAATTTGATGCTAAGCGCTCGCATTGCTACAATGATGGAGGTACTTCAAAATAATTTCGATCGAATAATCATTGATTCTGCTCCCATTGGCAGTGTATCAGATGCATTTGCGCTAAATTCTTACATAGACAGTACGATTTATGTTGCGCGTCAAGATGTCACTAAAAAAGACCATTTACAGACATTGACCAACATCCATCAAAACGGTAAATTAAAGAATACTATGGTTCTTTTTAATGACACGGTATCAAAGGAAACCTACGGATATGGAGTAGATGAAGAAGAACCGGATTTACGCGCGGTTCTGAAAAGATATTGGCTGAAATCAAAGGCTATTGCCCAAAAAACAAAGGGTGCAGTTCTACCACTTTGGAAAAAACTTCGATATAAAATGAAAAAGCGCGATTAATTCGAGTGAACAATTGGTTACATACTTTTCTTTCGACACGGCTACCGCCCAAATTGGTCAAGGCAATAGGCCAGGTCTTCGGTGCTCAAGTGTTGTTTCAAATTATGGGTTTTGTAATCGGTCTGATTCTGGTCAGGGCACTTGAAAAATCGGAGTACGCAATTTATACGATATTGATGGCAACTTTCGGAATGCTTAACATTACCGCGAACTCCGGGATTATGACAGGGTTCAAAAAAATTGGTTCAGAAAATTGGCGCAGTGCCGACAAATTGGCCAGTCTGGTCAAGACTACTTTTGGGTTACGTAAATACATGGTTGGTATTGCTTTTGTTGCCATAGGTGCCTATGCATTCGTACTGCTCAGTGAGCAGGGTTTACAATCCTTTGAAATCATCATTTTTCTAGTTGGAGTTTTTTTATTCGCTTGGCCGGAAGCCGACATGCTCGTTTTGCGGGAAGCCATTTTGCTTAGACGAAAATTTGTGACCGTGCAAAGCTCTTTTCTCTTGAATCAATCCATTCGGCTGATTCTAATACTTACACTATTCCTATTCTTTAGACCTTACATAAGTATCGGGGCAATTCTTGGCGTTACCATTTTTGCGACATGGATTTCGCTTGGGTTCTTGAAATTAAGAACTACAAACATACTTGAATATCCAACTGCTAAAATAGATTTAGGCTATCGAAAAATATTGTTGAAATATGTTAGGCTTAATTGGCATAATTCGGTATTCTATGCTTTTAAAGAACAAATTTCGATTTTTTTTCTAGGCTTGTTCGGTTCATCGGAAAACCTTGCTGATCTAGGGGCCCTTTCTAGATTCAGCCTTTTGTTTTTGGGCATAAGTGCCATAATGAACAATCTAGTTGCACCTTCTTTCGGTAGAACGGAACGGAGACCTGAACTTATAAAAATAGTTAAAAAGACGATATTGCTTTTATCGGCTGTGGTACTGATAACGCTGATAGTCGGTTTTTTTCTGGCCGATGAAATGCTTTGGGTTTTGGGCGATGCCTACACCGATCTTCAGTATGAATTGATATTGATTTTGGTTCTTAGTCTAATTAATATTTGTTCTTCGGGCATTATTGCCCTTAATACCGCTAAAGGTTGGATACAATATTCACCAAAATTTGAAATTCCATTGAATATTGTTTGCATTGTGACCGGAGCACTGATTTTTGATATTTCCACGGTGGCCGGAACCATATATCTGGCTATTCTGGCGAGTGGTTTCACACTATTACTCTATGTCGCTAATCTTGTTTACGGTTTGCAACATGTACAACATAATAACAAAATAGATTTGAATTGACAGTAGATGCTCTAGATAATGCTGTGTTGGAAAGAAATTCTATTGGCGATAGGGAAGGTTCTAAGCTTAAACCTTTAAAATACGCCATATGGCTTTACTTTATATTGCTCATTTTTGAGGGTGCGCTTCGAAAATGGGTATTGCCCGGTCTCTCGGATGCCTTACTCATAGTTCGTGATCCGGTGGCTATTTATATTATTTATAGGGCTTGGTATTATAATCTTATAAACAGGAATTCTTTTATCGTCGCTATGACCGCCTTGACTATTATGGGTCTCATAACGGCATTACTTTTCGGACACGGTAACCTATTTGTCGCCCTGTTTGGTGCACGTGTCACATTAATCCATTTCCCTATAATTTTTATAATGGGAAAAGTGCTGGATAAGAACGATATTCTACAATTTGGAAAGTTCGTATTATGGCTATCGATACCTATGGTTGTATTGATTGCAGCCCAATTTTATAGTCCACAATCAGCTTGGGTAAATCTTGGAATAGGTGGGGGGGAAACTGAGGGTTTTCAAGGCGCATTGGGCTATTATCGGCCTCCTGGAACGTTTTCCTTTCAAGTAGGCAACACGTTGTTTTTTAGTCTGGCAGCCGTATTTATCGTTTATTTCTGGACGAATAACATAAAATTCAATCGAATTGTTTTGCTTTTGGCCACCTTGGCCCTGTTGGCTGCCATACCATTGTCCATCAGCCGAACCTTATTTTACAGCGTA
>DRGL01000076.1 GCA_011050085.1 Pricia antarctica
CTCCCATTTTGCCTTTGCTTTGGTTCGCCATTCTTCACTGCCATTTTTTTCGCCTTGTTTCAAATCCTCAACAGCCTCTTCAACATTTTCAATTTCGGATTTGTCATCTTTTTTTGAGGTCTCTCCACAGTTGATTAAAAATAGTATGGCCATAAGAAACACGACGATTGTTGTTATGAATTTTGTCTTCATGAATGAATACTTCCCATTGTTCTGCTTTATTGGTGCGAGTGATACTCATCTACCTATGCCCCTGCCCTATTTTATGCGTTTTGGAATATTGTTTTACCAATTCTTTCAAATCATCTAAATATTCTTGCATGACCTTACGGCCCATGTTAGGTTTTTCAATATCGGGTATGGTCATAGGGTCTTCATCTAAATATCCGTACACTTCCGGATAGTCACGTTCTATCATAATTGTCATTTCTATAATCTCCCTCAATATTGTTTTTAAATCGCTCATAGCCGATTTATTTTCAGTTTAGCAACAAATATATAGGAACTTCATTTTGGGATTTATGACGCAGGTCATGCGCTCAGGTGTTTTTGTTGAACTGACATTTAAAGGAAATTGCTCATAATTCTTCGGCAGAAAAAAACTACTTAAATATGAATTATGATTAAAATATTTAGGCTATAAATTGTTATTAAGAACTTTTAATCCAACACAATTTTTGATAAGTTTAGTTGGTATGACCTAAATCATATACCAAGCACTCTAGTTCGATTAGCTTTCCATTTGTATTACCAAAATTGAAACATTTGTCTACCTTAGAAGATTCCCATGCAGATATAATAAGCCCACTTCATAGGGATACATTACGATGTATGTTAACAAATGGACACAAAGATGAGGAAGTCATATTTATCAATAGGTTATTGAGTTTATCATGATTGCAAACAGAAAATTACTCATTTCGATGCTAGCGTTTTTAGGACTCGGGGCAATAGGTGGAGGTACTGCTTTGATTATTTCGCCAAACGGCAATTTGATGGGTATGCCCTTATCGATGCTGAAAATTTCTCCATTCAAAAGTTTTTTTATACCCGGAATTATTTTGCTTTCAATTCTTGGAATTGCTCCAATGTTATTGATAATCGCATTACTAAATCAACCATCTTCAAGATTTGCAGAGAGGTTCAATTTTTTCGTCGATATGCACTGGTCATGGACATTCAGTATTTATATAGCCATTGCCTTGATTGGATGGTTACAAATTCAAATGATGATGCTAAATTCTGTAAGCTGGTTGCACACTTTCTATATGCTATTAGCAGTTGCCATCATCTTTGTTGCCCTATTACCGCAAGTTAGAAAGTACTACTATAAATAACTAAAATGAAAACCCCCTTTACTACCAATCAGTTTTGCAGAATTTCAAGATGAGGCCAAAGCTCTTTGGTAGAGTTCGTATAAATAGTAAGGCGCAAGACATTTTAAAATTCATAAATAGCCTCGTTAATCACTTTTTCCGAATTTTTGATAGCCAATCCTAATTATGTTTTCATATCGGCGGTACTCGACACGCCCTCATAATTAGGAACAGTTTGGCCAGGGGCATAAAGTGTCCATTAAGCATTCTTTACCTCTACAGTTTGAGCATAACTGAGTGCATTTTACCAATTCCAAGGATAAATTATTCTCTTTTTCATTATTATGATTTTTAGCATTACTTGTTGCAAAAAATAAGAAGAGGCCAAACTAAATATCCGTGAAATAGATCACAAATCTGCGATTGTAAAGACCATATCAAGAAGCAAAATTACCAAGGGTTTCGCCCGAAATCCCCAAATTGGAAGCAAGTTATGTTGGGACCCAGATGAAATATGGATGGGTAACGGTAAAGCAATTGTTCG
Organism: Pricia antarctica; assembly: GCA_011050085.1. Lineage (GTDB taxonomy): Bacteria > Bacteroidota > Bacteroidia > Flavobacteriales > Flavobacteriaceae > Pricia > Pricia antarctica_A. Next base: position 1,861 of record DRGL01000076.1, read on the forward strand.
TGCCTCTCCTATGCAGCGGAATTCAACATGAACAATATTCGTTACTGGGACGCAATATCCTAGGAAGTTGCTTTTGTAGAAAAAAAATATTTTAATTTAGAAAGGGCCGAACATAATTTAGAATGATTTTCAAGAAATAGGTGACATTGTGTCCTTAGTACCGGTTTTTGGCAGGCCAAAAAATCGAAATACACCTGATTAAGATCAATATTAAGTACTTTTCCCTCGGAAGTCCTAAAAGTGGACCTTTTGGAACGGGTAACCCAATAGGTAACCTAACAGGACCGTTTTAAACTGATTTCAGCTCGTTTGCCATCGACCGTAAGAAAGGCATAGACGGGTGCGCAATCATTTTTTTTTGGCCATGCTCAGCCAAAAGTGAATACTAAAAGTCTTTGAAGTTTGCATAAACCCTCGCTTTAAGTGAATAATCGATTTGTTTACGAAAGTCAAATCGCTGCGAAAGTCAAATCTAAAGTATTACCAAAGTAGTAAAAATTTCGGTAATAAATCAGGTAACCGAATAGGTAACCTTTCATTTGATAGTAAAGCCAATCTTATGATATCAAGAAAAATGAAAATCCTTAATTTTCATAAGATTAGCTATGTTTTGGTGTCGTTTGACACCCTAATTGTCGGGATGACAGGATTTGAACCTGCGACCACACGCCCCCCAGGCGTGTACGCTACCGGACTGCGCTACATCCCGATTTTAATTTCCAAAAAAGAAGTGCCAACTTTTAAAACCTTAGCACTACAATTTCGGACTGCAAAAATAGAAAAGTCTTTTGATTAGCATCGTAATTTTTTAAAAAATCCTAAAACTAGTCCAGACTCTCCGTCCATTCGAACATCCGTTCCGGCCAACCACGGAGATGCTTGTCTTTTAAACCCAATGAAAATCCATGTCCGCCTTTCGGATAGATATGCAGGGTAGCGGAAACATCCTTATTTTTCAAGGCCTGATAGAACAGCAGACTGTTTTCTACAGGTACGCCACTGTCATCTGTAGCATGCACTAATAAAGTAGGTGGAGTTTCAGCGGTGACTTGAAGTTCGTTTGAAAAATTCTCCATCATTTCTTGCGTAGCATTTTCGCCCAAAAGGTTTTTTTGTGAGCCGGAATGCTTCGTATTTTGGGTAAATGTAATTACTGGATACAGTAGCGCCATAAAATCGGGACGTGCGCTTTCTTTATCCGCATCATCAATAGGTTCGTAGACCTTCTGGTCAAAATGTGTTCCTAAGGTAGATGCCAAATGACCGCCTGCTGAGAAACCGATGATACCAATCTTATCGGAAGAGATATTAAATTGGTTTGCCTTACTTCGCACAAGCCGTAATGCACGTTGGGCATCGATCAGCGGTACATTAAACTTTTCCCGCTGTGATGTATCGGAGGGAAGACGATATTTAACCACAATACCGGCAATACCTTTTCCGTTTAAGAATTTTGCAATATCGGTACCTTCCCAGTCGTAGGCCAGAATTCCGTACCCACCACCAGGAAAAATAAGCATCGCTTTACCATTCGCATTGGCCTTGGCAGGCAAGTAGACCTCCATCGTCGGCTCCTGAACTTTACTGATTCTCAAAATGTCTTCGAACACATGCTCTTCTTTTTCATCACTCTCGATACGATTAGGTATTTTATCACTTGGCCAAAGTGGCATAATGGTGTCTTGGGCAAATAGTGTTCCGATGCTTAGTAAATTAATCATGATGAAATGGATTAAATTTTTCATAGTATAATCTTCATTTAGTTTTATAAATTTTTGGTTTCCGTAAATAGTATCTAAGATTAAGTTCTGCAACTACTTTGCAGCATGCGAATAGGTATTCAATCGCACGGCCATTTGAAATCGGCTACCTCATCGTTAGAGGCAGCACCTAGGTTGTAATGCCACCATTCGGTCCGGATAGACCAAAACCCATGTTTCTCCATGGTTTGCTTGAGCAATTTTCGGTTGTCAAGTATATGCTGTGGCAAATTAGTCATATCGTGATACGCCCGCTTCCCAAAATAGTCAAAATCCGTACCCATGTCCAGGGCTTCACCATCGAGGGTCTCTAAAGTGATATCCACCGCCCCGCCCTTATTATGAATAGAGCCCTTTTTTGGATTGGCCACATATTGGGGATTCGGTACAATTTCCCACATTTTATATTGCACGGAATTCGGCCTGTAACAGTCGAAAAACTTTATCCGTACACCTTTATCCCGAAAATCAGTATTGGCTGCCAATAAAGCTTTCGCTGTTTTGACCCGGGTGTAACACTCTGCGCAGTCATACACTTTTTCCTTAAGAAAATTATTTTTGGTAGCATACCGTAAGTCATAAGCGAATTCATCGCTAAATTCCGCCAAACGAATAAAGGTGGTATCGGCCAAGCCTTTAAAAGAACGCAATGACTTTAGGGGTAGGGTCTTCTTCTGGGTAACCGAATCGCTTGTCACCACCATTTTTTGTGAACCTCCTTTTGGTTTTTTGTCTTTATTTTGATTCTCTTTGCAAGCGAATAAAAATGTAGCCGTTAGGAATAAAAAGAAGATACTTCGAATCATTTACTGTTTTTTATACACACTAAATACTATTTTTTCTTGATGACGATGACCCAATCCTTATCGTCTTGACCATTATATGCAGAAAGTTCAACACTGTTCGGCTTCGTGATTTTCCAACCTTCGTTCTGCTTGTCGAGCAACATACCGCCTACTTTAGGGTCATAAAAGGCTATGGTAAATGCCCCGTCACCGATTTTTAAATCCGTTTTTTCATGTTTGGGAAGGTATACTACATAAAATTCATCCTTTTTTGCAAAGCAGTAGGCTTTCTCGTTACTCAATAGCTCATCTTGGTTCTGCATTTCCGAGAATGGTAAATGATCGTTGAAGAATTTCTTGGCATTGACCGTAATATCCCACCATTGGTCACGTGTTCTAAAATCCTCCGCTGAAAGATCATTGTTTGGGGTATCCAGTCCCCCAAAATACCACGAAGTACCTGCACCGCCTGACAATAGGCTACCCCATAGACTACTGTGCATGAGTTGATCGTAATTATTATTTGTTGCGGAATCTGTAGTAACGCCAATTGTATAGGGACCGATTTCATCTAAATAAACCGTCCAGGGCCGTTTTTTTTCTAATGAGAGATCTCGCCATTTTTTTATTTCGTGATGTACTTCTACCGTGTCGTACAGCTGCAAAGAGGGAATCTCAAAATTTGTATAGCCCAACAAGGGAGAAAATGTTTCCTGTATTGGTTCTAATGGCCTTCCTTCAATCTGTTCTCCGGTAACCCTGATATGATTGTGCACCGCAATGGGATGTTTATACGGGTCGATACTACGAATGTAGTCCGCATAACTCTTTAACTGCTCGGTAGTACGGTTTGTTTCTTCTCCCAGATTCCAAACTATTGCTAAATGATGCCCAAATCGAGATACAAGCTCTTTATAGTAAAGTTTTCGCTCTAGACCAAGCTCGCCTTGGTTTAAAAGGGAATCATTTTCCGTCTCTTGGGTAAATACGTTCATGGCCATCCCTAATCCGTCCATATGTGTAAAGACTTTGTCCCACTGTGCCAACTTACTAACATCATATCGTGTTTGCTTTTCAGGGGCTGTCCACGGCCAGACATCATCGCCGTCTCCAGCAACGTTCATGGTTATAAAATATAAACTATTCATTCCCTTATTGGCCAAGTAATTGAGGGCCCCTATTATTCCTTTTCCTTTATTGTCTCCCCAAGTAAAATTATCTTCTTTCCAATCTGTAACGTGGGGAATATATTCATGCAGGCCCTTTTTTAAGGTAGGGGTTTCGGCACCTCCATTATCAAATGTATCGTCAAATTCATGGTAGGCAAGAAAATTTTCGGGACTTCCTACGCCGTTTTTTATGAAGGGTTTTCCAGTTTCCGATTCCTCCAGGTAGTGTTTTCCAACATAAGCCAATTTACCGGTTTTGTAGAATCCCGTAGCAGTGGAGTCAGGGGCAATAATTTCGAAACTGCCTGATGATTTCCACAAGGCTTTTTTCTTTTCTTTTAGTGGATTTTGCGATATACCGATATCAGTACCTTCGGCGAAATAAGCCTTAAATTGCCATTCCCCATTTTTTGGAGGTGCGAATTTTACCTGCCATTTGTTTCCACTATTGGCACTGGTTTCAGCGGCGTCTCCATCGGCTGCATAGAATCCGTGTACCGTATAGAGATCTTTCCCATTTTGAAAATCAACTTGAAGCGCATAATTTAAGAATGGATTATCGGCATCCGTTTCCGAAATTTGGGGTCCATCGAAAGTTAGCGTGATAGGATGCCATTTTTCGAAGGAACCATCTAGCACATAGTTTTGTATTTTCTCCCTTTTGTTACAGGCTGAAAAAACAAAGATTAATGTACACATCAAGAGATAAGGTTCTCGGGGAATTTGAAGGTGCATTCGGTAATTAATTATCGGTATTATTCGGTATCAATATACCATTTTTTTTGCACGGAAAGGTTAAATGTGACGCTTCGACCTGTATGCCATTTTATTACTATCTTGGTAAATAGTAAATTAAATGCCAAATTTTCTGTGTTTCCAGGATGATGTGCGCATTTGTTTTTTCAATATTAAGCTTCCCCAACTATGAATTACCGCTATTTTATACTTCTTTTTTCTATCCTTTTTTTCCTAAAAGGATGTCAGGAAGAGAAAAAAGTAACCTCACAAACAAAGAAGAAAGAAGTCAACAAAAAGCCAAATGTCATATTGATTCTGGCCGATGATCAAGGTTGGGGTGATTTGGGCAGTAGTGGCAACTTGAATATTAAAACTCCGAACATAGATGCCATCGCAAAAAACGGGGTATCATTCGAAAACTTTTACGTTCAGCCGGTATGCTCCCCTACCCGAGCCGAACTATTGACGGGCAGGTACTTTCCACGAACAGGTGTATACGCTACATCGTCTGGCGGTGAGCGATTGGATTACGAAGAAACCACCTTGGCCGAAATCTTCAAAAAAGGCGGATATCGTACTGCGGCATTTGGCAAATGGCACAATGGAACGCAGCCACCCTATCACCCTAATTCTCAGGGCTTCGAAGATTTCTACGGATTTGCTTCTGGTCATTGGGGAAATTATTTTAGCCCAATGCTAGAGCATAACGGTAAAATTGTCAAAGGAAAGGGGTTCTTGGTAGACGACCTTACTGAACAGGGATTGAATTTCATCGAAAAAAATCAAGAGGAGCCATTTTTTCTCTACCTACCATTGAATACACCGCATAGTCCCATGCAGGTACCCGATGCCTATTGGAATAGATTTAAGGACAAAGATTTAGGTAGGTTCGGTGATGCGGTCGAGCCACAAAATGCTGAAAATATAAATATGAATAAAGCCGCGCTGGCCATGGTCGAAAACATTGACTATAATGTGGGTCGAATAATGGCCAAATTGCGTAAATTGTATCTTGAAGATGATACCATTGTCATCTATATGACCGATAACGGGCCAAATAGTTTTCGGTGGAATGGTGGAATGAGAGGCATCAAGGGTTCGACTGATGAAGGGGGCGTACGCTCTCCCTTTTACATTCAATGGAAAGATTCGCTTCCCGAGGGAAAGACAGTTTCAGAAATTGCCAGTGCTTTAGATATATTGCCTACACTATCAAAAATGGCGAACGTACCGCCGGTTACGGCCAAACCTTTAGATGGAAAAGACCTGACGCCCTTACTTTTCAGCGAAGATATTAAATGGGATGATCGATTGATCTATAACCATTGGAACGGAAAAACTAGCCTGAGAACACAAAATTATCGTCTTGATGCTGAAAATCGACTTTACAATATCCGAAACGATCGGTCTCAAACCACTGATATTGCTACCCGAAATCCACAATTAAGGGATTCTTTGATTCAGCTAAGGTCTGATTGGATTTCCGATGTAAAACCTTTAACAGCAGAAACCGATGTGCGACCATTTACCTTGGGGCATCCCAGCTATCTCTATACGTTGATTCCGGCACGTGACGGAATCCCACACGGTAACATCAAACGAAGTAGCGTACATCCTAACGATAGTTATTTCGAAAATTGGACAAGCGCAAGGGATTCAATCACATGGGACATAGCCGTTTTAGGGGATGGTCATTTTGTCGTCGAACTGTATTATACTACCAGCGAAAAAAATCTTGGATCAATTGTTGAATTGAGCTTGGGTAGTAGTAAAATAGCGAAGAAGATAACAGTTGCCAATGACGCGCCGTTGAAGGGAATGGAAAACGATCGTGTGCCCCGAAAAGAATCTTATGTAAAAGACTTTAAACCCATGAAGCTAGGAACTATGGTACTTAAGGAAGGTAAAGGTACCTTAACTCTAAAAACCTTGGGAGTCGCTGGTAAAGAGGTAGCGGATATCCGTCTTTTAGTGTTTAGGAAAGTGGAATAACATTGCATAAGCGTAACTGAATAGCAAAGATGCCTTACAACTTCATCTCCTTTCTAACATAAAAAGATTCTATAACTACGTTAGACTTTAAATTGCAAACTCTACTATAATGCTCTGTTAATCTGGCCAATTTAAAGATGTATTAATATTCGCACTGCTTTCAACTAAAAATTTCAGGGTACTTAAACTCTGTGAGCTAGCATTGGTGATCGACATCTAATCCGTGATAATTTCGTAGTTACTTTCGGCAACCGAGCTAGAAAAGCATTTTTATTCGCTATTAATTTATTGTGAATTAAAAGTTAACCTTGTTTTTGGTGTTTCCATTAATGTTAAAAGGGAATATTCCCAATAACCGGATTTCTATATCCTACTGAAATGTACGTGTACCTCAAAATCGACTTATATCAAGGTAGATCTACATTTCACTATCAAAACAAACAATTATGGCGTGGTTACAATTATCTTGGAAATTAAATATTTTAGACTGTAATGAAAGAAGGGATGAACCGAGTTTACAATTTCTCTTCATTACTATTTTTGATGGAGTTGTTCGTATCGATTCGCATAAGACGGGAAATCTTTTCGCAGGTAATATAGGTTGGCCCGGAAACCGACCCTTTGGAATCTTTAATTCTAAAAATGTACCGACCCGACGAAATCCATTTTTGGGAATAGTAGTAAGAGCAGTGGAACTTGATAATTCGAGTGGCGATGATCGTAACTCAGACTATCAGAATTTTCAAGACGCTGTAAGACGTGGCGTTGAAGATACACTACGAGCAGGAGGAGTCCCGGACGCTACCGTGCTCTGGCGCTCAGCGAACTCAGTACAATTAATTGATAACTTTGGGGATGACGATGATAGAATAGGTGTTTCTGCACGTGCGTATCCTAATTATGGTAGGGAAATTTCAGCTGCCATCGAACCGGAACCAAATTTGCGAAGAGGGGGTACAGTAATGTCAGATACTATTCGACCAATCGAATTAGGATTTATGGAGAATGATGCGCATTACAAACTGATTGATTCAGAGATTCGGATTGTTACCAATGATCCGGTACCGTCCAATCCTTGAGTTAGCCATTGGGGTCAAACCTTCATCATATTCTATTTTGGCTTATTTTGAAAACCGGTCCACTTTAAAATAAGCCTTTTTAGTATCTTTAAAATTCAAAAATCTCACTATCCCTATATCCGATACGTTCTGCCTTGGCCTCGTAGGGAATACCAGCCGGTAAGGGATAGCTATACACATTCCACACCGTATCTTGCGGCTGCTTCCAGACCAAAGTAGCATCCGATTGTTTGCAAATGAGTTGTATACTATCATTTACTATATTCATCTCTAATGCTGGTAGTTCGGGCTGTTTTCCATTGACCAAAAAACGATCTATCAATTCCTTTTCAGGAATCGGCCCTAAATCTTTGGTTTCCGTTATCCAATCATTCAAAATTTCACGATAGGTAATCAAGGTGTCTTTAAAATCTTTGTTACCGGCAAGATTGTGTAATTCGTAAGGGTCTTTTTTTAAATCATACAACTCTTCCTCTGGTTTTATGTCACTTAGCCAGAGATCTTGGCTAACATTCAACTTTCCTGCCTTATGTAAAATTCGAAGCTCTTGCATCATGGGCATTTGTTCACGATAGGCCACTGGAAGCGCATGGCTAAGATTGGTATTAAAGCTTTTGATGTACTTAAAACGTTTCGATCTCACTGCCCGTATACAATCGTATATGGCATCAAAACGGTCGGAGGAATGAAATGTATATTCCGGATTTCCCTCTGCCTTGAATGCTCCGAATTGGGCTATGCCTTGCATAACTTTGGGGGGTTCGATACCTGCAAGTGATAAAACGGTCGGTGCGTAGTCGATAAAGCTGATATTACGCTGGTCACGTTGACCAGCATCTCTATTGTTCGGAAATTTTATAATCAAGGGTACTTTGACACCAGTATCGTAAAGAGCTCTCTTATGTCTGGGAAAAGGACCACCGTGATCACCGTAAAAGAAGATGATACTGTTCTCATATAGGCCATCTGTTTTTAATTCTGAGATAATTTCGCCGACCTGGTCGTCCAATCGCCTGAGATTGCTATAATTTACAGCTAAATCATGTCTCACAGTCTCCGTATCCGGAAAAAAAGGGGGCACGGGCACTTTGGCGGGGTCCGTAAAAAGAGAATCCTTACCCCGGTTCCAAATTTGGGATTCATGACAAACGCTGAAATTAAACACAACAAAAAAGGGCTGTCCGTTTTCCCTTTTCCTCCAATGGCGATTGGTGCTACTCTCGTTCCAAGCGGCATCTGTTCTCTCGAAATTATAATCTTCTTTGGGTCCGTTTGCAGTGTAATACCCTTTTTTGCGTAAATATTCAGGAAACATCTTTACTCCATTGGGAACAACCGGAGAATAACTGGGAATATCCAACTCCGGATAGGGCCGTTCCCCATCGCTTCGGCCTGGAGCATAGGTGCGCATATTATGGGTTCCCAAGGTTGTAGGATACATTCCCGTAATCAAGGCACTCCGGGCAGGAGCACATACCGGCACCGGTGCAACTGCATTGTCGAATACTACGCCATCGTTGGCCAAAGCTTGAAGTTTCGGCAATGTCATAGTGCTATCGCCATACATGGGAAACCAATCTGGAGATTGGTCTTCCGCTACCAACCAAATAATATTCGGTAAAGGCTTATTTTGCATAACATCAGTATTGCTCCCTTGAACACAACTGTTGAGCAAAATAAATAACAGGCTAAAGAGGCTAAAATTTTTCATTTGCGATTGTTCTTTATATTCGTTTTTCAATGTATTATTGAAGTAGAACCTGTCGTCAAATCATATATTCGACCGATTATTCAAAGCGGAATGGAGTGATTGAAGTGCTACTTCACCTGATGCGATATCCATTCCGTTATAACGTCTAACGCAATAGGTGAAAAGGTCTGTTCAATGCTGCCGTACGCACTGGGCAAACCGGTTTCGCTTTCTTGAAAAAGATGATTTAGTCCCGATAATACTTGAATAGTAACCTCTGAATTGCCGCCTCTTATCAAAGCATCCCTGATGGCAGATAGATTTTCTTCGGGAGGAACTTGCAGGTCGTTTTCGCCATTGATGGCCAATACGGGACAGTTTACCATCTCCAATATTTTTACAGGGTCGTGGCGTAAAAAATAGTGCATCCAAGGCGTTGCCATGAAGTCTACTTGGCCTTTGATGAATTGGTCGGCATTTGCGCCTTCGGGCAGTAAAGACTTTACACCTTGATTTTGAAATTCCTGGTTCAGATAAGCCGTCATGTTGGTACGCAGTGTAGGTATATTTTCCGATGCTAACGCCATTTCTATGAGGTGCCGTCGAATGGCCGCCGATTGCTCGACTATAACATCGGATTGGCCCGAAGCCTTTCCAATTAGTTCACCTTGCATTTCCAGAATATCATAACCGGGTAGTCCCGTACCTGCCAGTAGAACGATAAAACTTACCTTACCGTTCCGTGCAGCTACCATTGGTGCAATCACGCCTCCTTCACTATGGCCAATCAGCCCGATATTATCTTTATCGACACCATCCTTATAAGTAAGAAAATTCAGGGCACTATGAACGTCGGAAGCAAAATCCTCAGAAGTTGCCATTTTGAAATCACCTTTAGATTCTCCTACCCCACGGTCGTCGAAGCGCAACACACCGATTCCGTTTCGGGTTAGAAAATCTGCGATGAGCAAAAAAGGTTTATGCCCTGCAATTTCGGCGTTTCGGTTATGCGGACCACTTCCGGAAATCAGTATGGCCACGGGATGCTTTCCAGTTTTGTCCGGTAGGGTCAAGGTACCTGCCAATTCAATACCGGCATCTAGATTTTTGAAACTTACGGATTCGGAATAGTATGCAAACGGACCGATAGGTTCTTGGGGTCTTTTCTGAGTGGGTTTTTCGATGGGTTTGCGTGACATTTCCAAGGGCAGGTTAAATCCGCCCTGTGCAAAGCCCCCGTAGAAGGTGTTTCCTTTCAACTCAGCGGTATAGGTCAAGCCTAAGACCGTCACTGCAATAGAAAGATTACCATCGGCAAAAGTGGTTATGTCTACAGGTATCCCCATTGCGCCCTGATCTGGACTATCTAATGTTGAACTATAACCGTCAACCGAATTTTGGATGTTCAATACCAAACGAAGCGGACTTCCAGGAATTTCCAGAAGTCCGTGCCATTTGCCTGTAATATCTTGTGCCTGTAGAAAATTAGTGAATGTAAACGCAACAAAGATGCAGAAGACCCATTTTTTCATTCTTCTACAATATTCGCTTTTGAAACAAAAATTTCTAAAGCTTCCTGAGCCAAATATTTCTGAACTGGGTCTTATTATCATGGTCTTGTAGGGAGATCACATCATCTCCATGTGAGGAGGGATAATCGTGTAATCCAATATAATAGGTGTTGCCATTGATAGTAGTGTTATTTTGGACCAAGACGCCGTTATGCAGCACAGTGATTGTTGCAGGCGTATCTATTTGTCCATCGTCTTTGAAACGGGGTGCCCTGTATACAACATCATACGTGTTCCACTCTAGCGGTCCTCTCATGGCATTTACCAATGGTGCCTTATCTTTATAGATACTACCGGCCTGTCCGTTGCGATAGGTACGGTTTTGATAAGAATCCAATATCTGTAGCTCATATCGGTTTTGTAGAAATAAACCACTGTTGCCCCTACCCTGACTTTCGCCCTCTACCTTATCGGGGGCACTGAACTCGATGTGCAGTTGGCAATCACCGAACTTCATTTTGGTCTGGATGTTTCCCGTTCCGGGTACTACCTCGAAATGGTCGTTGTCAACAATTTTCCATGGTGCAGCCATGGTAGTGTCTTTAGAACTAGTCCATTGGTTCAAATCAGAACCATTGAAAAGTATAATGGCATCAGAAGGAGCGTCACCCAATTGCTTTGCAGGCTCTACGACGTTAACCTCGGGCTCCCAGATTTCGGTCATTTCGGGTTTCATGGGCATGGGGGATACTTCTGGCGGAGTACCTGAATGTGTCTGTGCACTTACGACGCCTGTCATAGAGATGGCTACTACCAGCATTGAATTACCTATTCGTGTTTTCATATTCGTTCCGTATTTATTTTAGTATTTCTTCATTATTTAAAGTGCTTCCTACCACTTAGACTTATTGCAACAAAATAGTATAACTTCATCTAGTCCGACCCAATAACTTTGCTTTGACAAGATATTCAAAATCCGCTATATCTCAAAAATTACGTAATTGTTTCATGGCGTCCGCTACCGTTTCGACCGGCAGCTTGCATGACGTATTCTTACAAACGTAGATATAGGTTCCGTCACTAAAATACCGGTCTTTGAAAAGAGGGGAATCACTCTCGGAACTCGTTCCGATTACTAAAGTATTTGCTATATAACTTTGCTGCAGCTCCTTAATCAGCTGTTTAGCATTTTTACCCACAACAGCGACTTCATAAAAAGGATAAACGCTGTGCAGCAGTAAGGTATTCCATTTCGAATAGCTAGAGGCTTGTTCTGTAATAGCTGGAACCATAGCTGATAACATATGGAGCGCTTTTTCGGTATATGCTGTATTGTAGTCAATATGCCCTAATAGGAATAGCGTATTGGCCATTACGGCATTTGGCGAAGGAAGTACTCCGTCATCGGTCTTTATAATTTTGGCAATTAATTTATCGCTATCGGTATACCGATACATACCCGAATCTGCATCCCCAAATAAACTTTCTGCCTTTTGGGTTAATTTTTGCGCAGTAGTAAGATATTGGGTATCCATGGTAGCGCCATAAAGTTCCAATACTGCATCCGCCAAATAGGTATAGTCCTCTAAAAAACCTTCGGTCTGACGGCTTCCTTCCTTGTAGGTGTGTACCAAAATGCCTTCCTTGTAAGAATTTGTTTGTATAGAATTATAAATGGATATTGCTTTCTCCAGATATTCATATTCTCCAAAAGCCTTAAAGGCATCGACGAATCCTTTTATCAATAAAGCGTTCCAAGACGTTATGATTTTATCATCTGTGGAAGGCCGTATTCTTTTATCCCTAGCGCTTAAAAGTTTTTCTTGCCACCTATTTAAAAGCGTCTTTAATTCTTGCACATCAAGCGAATTGGCCTTTGCAAAAACCAAATCCTCTTCAAGTTTATGTAATACGTAATTACCATCTTCCCAAACCGTATTTGGTGCGATGTTATAATAGGACGCGAAAAGTTCAAAATCAGCTCCTAAAATAGTTTTTAATTCCTCCAACTGCCATACATAGAACTTACCTTCCACTCCATCGCTATCTGCATTTATGGCAGCGTAGTAGCCACCGGAACTATGTATCATTTCACGTTCTAAAAAACCAATGGTCTCCAATACGATTTCCTTATACTCCGGTTTTTTAAAAACTTGATAGGCTTTGGAATATAAGGTTAAAACCTGGGCGTTATCATACAGCATCTTTTCAAAATGAGGTACTTTCCATTTGGCATCGGTGCTATAACGGTAAAATCCTCCGCCAATGTGATCATAAATACCGCCGGAAGCCATTTTATCAAGTGTATTTTTAACGTGAGCTTTTACGTTACCGTCAGTAGATAAAAGGGCGTAGTCGAGCAAAAAATTTAAGTTCGTGGGAATCATAAACTTCTGCGTCCCCTTATCGCCGCCCTCCTTGGTATCCCAATTCTGTTTCCAACGGTCTAAACTAGTTTGTAAAGTTTCTTTGGTAAGTAAGTCGGTATTTTTGGCGGGCTCGATTACATTAGCATCTGCAATACCCTGAGTGACCATATCGGAATATTCTGCTGCTTTTTTGGGGTCATTGTTGTACAGGTCACTGATTTTGGTCAATACCTTGGTCCATTGCTCCTTGGTGTGGTATGTACCACCATACAAAGGCTTCCCGTTAGGTAGTGTGATAACGTTTAGCGGCCAACCTCCACTTCCAGATATCAATTGCAGGGCGGTCATATACACTTGGTCGATATCCGGCCTTTCTTCCCGGTCGACCTTAATATTGATGAAATTTTGGTTCATTATTTCGGCGACGGCTTCATCTTCGAACGTCTCATTTTCCATAACATGGCACCAATGACAAGATGAATAACCGATGCTGACCAAAACCAGTTTGTTTTCATTTTCGGCCTCTTTCAACGCTTCTTGACTCCAAGGTCTCCAATTGACCGGATTGTGAGCGTGCTGAAGTAAATATGGACTCGTTTCTTCCGCTAACGCATTAGTGAATTTAGGTACATTTTCCTGTTCTTGAGCTTGGTTTTCTTTACAGGATATGGTTAGAAATAGAGGCAAGAGCATATATCGAAAAACCGATTTGGGCAAACTAAAATTCATAACTATAATTTACTGGACGAATGTACGGTATTCGGAAGCAAAACGAAGTGACGCTTGCAAATATCGATAGACTGCTCTTATATAGAGTAAGCTTCTTTTTCAAAAATGCTCAATCTTCCGGAAAAAGGGATGTATCCAACCCAGGAATCAGTTTTAAGGCATTTTTGTAATACACCTTTTTGAGCACCTCATCCGGTAAATTCAACCCGTACATCGCCCAAAAGGCATGGTACTTTTTGTAATACGGAAAATATTCATCATCGGTTTCTAGAATTCGGAAATAGGTTGGAAACTCCTCCGGCTGCCAACTATCTTTTCCAAATAAGATTCGGTCTTGATATTTTATGAAGAATTCTCGTGCATTTCGTGGCTGTCGTCCCAATTCCGCGATAACGGCGGCGATTCCAACGTTCATATTCGGAATCTGATTCATTAGCTCGCTCAGCTTTCCCAGATTATTGGCATACCAACCCATATGCGCATTAATAAATTGGGTCTTAGGATGCTTTTTGAACATACGATGCTGTTCTTCGATAAGCTGTTCCCAGGGGGCGGGATCGGTATCCGTACGTTTTCTTCTGGGGTGGGTTTTTAATTCCAACCAACGTTCATTATCCCTGTCCATCGGGTCCCAAAATGATTTTGGATCAGCGGAATGAATCAGTACAGGCACACCGAGCTCACCACATTTGGCCCAAATAGCATCTAAACGTTCATCATCGACAGCTACCCGTTTGCCATCGCTATCTATATTCCGAAGACCCAGACTTTTAAATACTTTAAGTCCTTTAGCACCATACTTAATGTCAGCTTCTAGCTGAGCTACGGCCTTTTCGGTCCATCCTTCCGAACCGACACCATCGAAATCAACATTGGCGAACACTACAAAACGATTGGGATAGCTGGCCTTTATAGTATCGATATATTCCTTTAGACCTGCGCCTGACCCGCCGCTTAAATTGACCATAATCCCCTCGTTCAGTTTATCCATATCCGTAACCAAACCGGACAGATCTTCGGTTGACATGCTGCGTTGATGGCTGTGCACATCGACAAATGGAAATTTAGAGCTTGTCACCTCGTTAATCGGCACCACCAAAGTTGATGTGGGATTGTAACCTTCAAAGTCCATTTCCTGGGCATTAACCAAAAATACGCACATGGTCAAGAAGGGGATAAAAAATTTAAGGAGTCTGATATTCATTTTATAAGATTTAACTGGAAGTATTATGTAAATCCTCATAATCGGATTTGGTATCTATATCACGCGTTTTGAGCCCGGGTTCTAGCACTAAGAAATTTTCTTTAGGATTATTTATAATTGTCTTGGCCCCATAATCATCATCTAATGTCAATAATTCTTCGAAATAGGATTTAGGGAACAAAGCTGGTACTCCTGCTTTGTTTTTATACGCTGTAGCAACCCCTTTAGCATTTGTATTGTATGCGGAAAGCATGATATTCAAATAGGCCGTATCAATCAAGGGTTGGTCGGCAAGCAGAACTAAAATTGCTTCCGTGTTAGGCTGCGACTGCAAAATAAATTTTGTCCCACAGGCAATTGAACTTCCTAGACCTAATTGCCATTCGGTATTTTCAACAGTATGAATATTGGATTGAACTATTTGCTTTTTAATAATGGCCGCATTGGCACCTAATACCACGGTTACGCTATTGGTTCCGCAAGCTTTGGCAGTTTGTATTGCATTTCCCAATAACGTAGTATCTTCCCAAGGCAATAGCTGCTTCGTCTCACCCATGCGCGATGATGCGCCCGCCGCCAAAATCAAAATACCTATATTTTTTGAAGCAGCCATCAACTATGAATGCTTCCTGACTTATTTTTAAGCATCATTGGTTTTTTGGAACGGGTTACCGAAAGTATCTCTGAAATAATAGCCAATGCAATCTCTTGGGCGGACTCGGCACCAATGTTAAGTCCTGCAGGACCGTGAATGGCATCGATAAAAACATCATCCACTTTGGGGTGACGCTCAAGAAAATCTCCCAAAATCCTTTCGCGACGACGTGAGGGACCTAAGATGCCGAGATAAACGGGACGTACATTTCTTAACGCCAGCAGATATTTAAGATCCCGTACATAACTATGGGTCATTATCAACACGGCCGTTTGGTCGTCTATAGTATCCACCGAAAGCATTTCTGGCTCAACGGCCATAAAATTATGGGCACCTGGAAAATCGGATATTTCCTTTTCTTCAGATGCCGCGGCAACAATCGTAACTTCCCATCCGGTAATGGATGCAAAAAGGCATAATTGTACGGCGTCATGTTCGGCACCCACAATGATTAGCTTGAAGCAGGGCTTCATTTCCTGCTCGAAAATCTCAACTTTACCATTGTTTTCGAACTCCCGGCGTACTGGAAACTCTGTATCGTTCATTCGAAAAAAAGTGCCGTACGCCAAATCAACATCTTCGAGTTTTGAAAAGTGGGAGGTGGCCAGTATATCCACACGATTTTGTAGTACCGCTTCGAAAGCTTTTAAAAACGATGGTTCGGGTTGAAATGGTTCAATCAAAATGTATAAGATTCCTTCACAGCCCAATCGATATCTACCGTCATATGTCATCATTTTCGGTACACCGTCTGAAAATACGCTAAGGGCTTGTACAAAAATCTCTTTTTCGACACAACCCCCACTTACTGCTCCGATACTCTTACCATCTTCGCGAATAAGCATCCGCACTCCTGGTCTACGATACGAAGAACCCTCTAAAGCAACGACCGTCGCGAGGACGGTCTTTAGCTTTTTGTTGGCGGCTACTTTATAGCCTTGCATTATCTTTTTGAGTTCGTGAATCATTATTTCTCTCGGTTCATTGGTATTCAATTTGCACCTGATTCAAAATTCAGGATTTAAATTTAAGTTGGGGCAATTAATGCAATTGAATGTCGAATCTGCAATAACAAACCTATCAAGCTAGCTGATCAATTGCCATTTAATTTTATGTGTCGAAACACCATGGAATGCTATCCCAAAATCTTTTCATTGGGAACTTTCCAAAAATCAGGGTCTTCCATAAAGGGTTGTTTATAAATCCGTTTTCCTGTTGCAGCCTTGAGCGCGTTTGATACGGCACCGCCTGCAGGTGGAAGCGCAGGTTCTCCCAATCCGGTCGGAGCAAGTTCATTTTGTATCATGTAGGCGTCTACTATTGGGGCCTCTTTCATACGTATCAATCGATAGGTATCATAGTTGTTGGAAGTAGGCTCACCGTTCTTGAATCCGAATTGTCCGTACATGGCATGTCCGACACCATCGATAACGCCCCCAACAATCTGGTTCCTCGCGCCTAATGGATTGATAACGATGCCGCAATCGACTACACAGGTCACTTTTTTCACTACGGGCATCCCGTTTTCAATCTGTACATCGGCCACTTCGGCTACATGCGAATTATGGCAATAATAAGCAACCACTCCCTGATATGTTCCCTCGGGAGCCTTACCCCATCCGGATTTATCGACGGCCATTTTCAACACGGCTTGCAAGCGTTCGGGATCATATTCGATGCGTTCATCGGTATTACCTTTTACTTTTTCTAGAAGGTCTAAACGCAGTTGCACCTTATCAACCTCCATAGCTTCAGCGATTTCATCGAAAAAGCTTTGTTCGGCATAGGCCAAGAAATTGGTGTAGGGTGCACGCCATGCTCCAGTAGTTACGTTACTGGCGTAGTTGGCTACATCTACCTTATAGTTCTCAACCGCCCCGGCAGGAAAAAAATTGGGTATTAGACCGTACATATTGCCATTAATGGCAGCTTCCTTCAGCTGATACCCGGTCAATTCCCCATCTTTTATTGCCGCTTTGATTCGATATTTGATGGCAGGCCGATACACACCGGTAGACATATCATCTTCTCGGGAGGAGACCATTTTAACGGGTTTCTTAATGGCATCGGATATTTCCGCAGCCTCATAAACGAAATCACCGTATAAACGTCGGCCGAAGCCACCGCCCATACGCGTCATTTCCAAATGGATGTCCTTTATATCGCGCCCCAATAACTCGGCCACGGTATTTGCAGCGTCTTCCGGGGTTTGTATCGGCCCAACCAAATGCACTTTTTCTTCGGTTACATTGGCGAAAAAGTTCATCGGTTCCATACAGTTATGCGGTAGGAACGGAGATTCATAGGTTTGTTCCAAAACTTTATCGGCTTGCGTGAATGCCTTCTCAACATCTCCATCTTCCCTTAAGGTGGTAAATTCCGTACCATCCAATAACGCATTCAACTTTTTATCCTGAAATTCTGTACTTTCTAGAGCCGAAGTCTCCTTCCATTGTGCTTTAATAGCTTTTTTTCCTTTAAAAGCATCCCAAGTCGTTTTTGCAATAACCACCACTTTTTCGGTTGCGTTCATCTGAACCGTCCAATTTGTTTCTTCACCACCTAAAAGAGCATTCATCTTTTTTCCAATGGTAATGACATCGATAACACCAGGCAGTGCCTTTGCCTCGCTCGCATCGTATGATTCAAGTTCTTGGCCAAAAGCCGGCGGACGTAGAACAGCAGCGTAAACCATGCCGTCAACTTTGTAGTCTAGTCCGAATAGTGGCTTTCCAGTAATAATTTTATCAATATCAACATTGACCTGGTCAGTTCCTATAATTTTGAAATCTTTTGGTTCCTTGAGCTTAACATCTTTTGGTACTTCAAGCTTTGCGGCATCGTCAACCACATCACCAAAACCCAGGGTTTCCCCGGCTCCATTGGTTATAATGCCTTCACTTACCGTAAGTTCAGAAGCTTCGACGCCCCAACGGGCCGCAGCGGCATTGACCAACATTTGGCGTGCGGTTGCTCCGGTCTGACGTAAAGGTTCATAACTAAAACGTATGGACTGGCTTCCCCCGGCAATTTGTCTAGTGTAATTTTCCGTATCGAGAATGCCTTGCTGTACTAAAACCTTATCCCAAGCTACGCCCAATTCTTCAGCGATAATCATAGGCATGGCCGTTTTGACACCTTGACCGATTTCTGGGTTGGGAGAAAAGATGGTAACCGCCCCGTTTTTCGCAATTTTAATAAAGGCATTAAAATCATTATAATTTAAATCCGCTAAATCAACCGGGGGTTTGACATCGGATTTACAGGCCGTTAAGAGATTAAAGCCGATCAGTAATCCGCCTCCCGCTAGCGATGATGTTCGGAGAAAATTTCTTCTACTAAAAGTTAGGGAGGATGGTGTTGTTGACATAATATCTATAATTTCGTTTACATTTTATTTTCTACGCCTCCATATTCCCAGCAGCAATTCCAACCGCTTTATGGATACGGTTATATGCCGCACATCGACAGATATTCCCGTGCATAGCATCTTTAATCTCTGCTTCGGTCGGGCTCTTGTTCTGCGCTAAAAATGCGGAAGCAGTCATGATTTGACCGGATTGGCAATAGCCGCATTGGGGTACGTCGACTTCTTTCCAAGCCTTTTGTACCGGGTGGGAGCCATCTTCGGAAAGGCCTTCTATGGTGGTAATCTCCCTGTCTACGGCCGAAGCGACGGGCAAGGAGCAACTTCGTGCGGCGTTACCGTCGACATGCACGGTGCAGGCCCCGCATTGGGCAATACCGCAGCCGAATTTCGTGCCGACCATATCGAGATTATCTCTTAATATCCATAACAAAGGAGTGTCTTCGCTGGCTTCAACAGAGCGGGATTTTCCATTTATGGTCAGATTATATTTTGGCATCTTATATAATTTTGTTGGATTAATGGGCTAGACTACCCCAAGATTTGCTTTGAAGATATGAATAAATTTACATACCCATTATATTTTAACAATCTTACAGACTTCAGGTTAAGCAAATTTAGAAAAGTTTCCATATGTAGTGATGATATAGGTTTTGAATTTCACCAACAGTGGTATCTTTTAGAATTCTACCGATTGAACCAATACGTAAATTTAAGGGTCAGTCCCCAATTCCGACCTTCGAAAGGTTCGATAAAGTAGTTGTTGGTGTAGACCAAAAAAAGATCCGACGCGGGACTATACCGCCACTGAAATCTTGAATTCAAGTTGAAGTTCTTGGTCTGCTCGTTGTATTGCAACAAATTCGCAAAAAACAGTTTATTGGTGAAGGTTATGTCAATATCGGAACCTATCAACCAAAATTTGTTCGTATTCCAAGGAGCCGGTAATCGAATATCATTATAGTTTATGTTAGCGCTCAAACTAACATACGGCTGAAATCGGTAGCCCAATTCAGCCGTTAGGCTTGTGCGGTTGCCATTGAGATAATAACCTCCCAGGCGTCCGGCGAAGGTATACGTAAAAAGACTTTGAGGCTTTGCTATATACTCCCAGCCTATAGCGTTCCACTGATGTTCGGTTCCGACTTCAAGTTGTGCAATACCCAATCGGGTCGGGTCAAAGGGCGACAATAATTTTACATAATCATCGGAAACAAATACCATAAGGTCACTTCGATTTCGAAAGTTCACCAAGTATTGTAAGAAGCTAGTATTATCCGTCCGACCGAAACTTTCGTTGAAATAGTAGTTTGCATTCAATCGTGGTCCATGGCTTAGTACCATGCCGTCTTTTGGAAAGAACAAATTGCCAACATAGCCTTTAAAGCTAACGTAACCGATTCGTGGCACATAGCCGACTTCGGCCGAATAATCGTCACTTACCCATTCTTCCTGCACCCGCCAGCTCCATTTTCGACTTTTATATTCCATATGGGCTGCCTGGGTAATACCGCTTCCCGACTTATCGGGAGAAAAAGATTTTAAGAAAAAGGCCTTGCCGTTCCACAGGTTGTCCGAGGAAGCCAAATTGTATTCCAGTCCTAAATTACGGTTGAATTTAGGATAAACTTCTAAGAGGGAGTCGTTTTCGCTGGGATAGTTAATGGATTGTTTGTTCACGAACAACAGGCCGATATTAGATCTACTAAAAACCTTTTTTTGCAGGGATAGTACGCCGAAATTCTGACCGGGCAAACCAGTTTCATCGATACTTGAGGTCTGTATATCCATCAAGCCAATACGCCATGTCTTACTAAGATTTCCACTGATCCTTGCCCCAGCCTGAATTGGCACTCCTAAACCGATGCGCCGAGAAAAAAAGGGACGGATGGTTTCGTATCCGAAACTGGCAAAGAGATCGCTGTTCTCTAAAAAGAACTGTCGTCTTTCAGGGAAAAATAGTTCGAATCGATCCAGATTGGTGATCTGTCGATCTACTTCGACCTGAGAGAAATCGGGGTTAACGGTCAGGTCTAAATTGAGCGAAGAAGTAAGGCTAAACTTTACATCGCCACCTACTTTTACCTTATAATCCGAATCGCCATCATTTTCAAGATCTTTGGCCACGCTTCCCAATACATAGGGAATGAGTGAAAAGTTCAATCCTGGTGATGGAGGAGGTGAATCCCATACCAAGGTCCCGGTATGCGCTAAGGATGCAGTGGGCAATTGCCTAGGTATAGGGGTCCAACTTGATTTTTCGGTTGACTTCAAATCCAAACGGCTGAAATTGATACCCCATTCCGAAACCCCATCCTCATAACGAATTGACTTGAAAGGCAGGGCCATCTCGAAAACCCATTTATCATCGTCACGGGTTGTTTCGGAAATCCACTTGCTATCCCAATTTAAATCTACACTGCTGCCGTTGTACATGGTGCCGTCCCATTGGGCACCGTAGGCATTGGCGCCAAAAGAGAATCCCGTGGTCTGATTGTTAAAGGGGTCCATAAATAGCAAAAAATTATCATTTTTGCCAAAACTAAAATCCCGACGTAGCGATTCTACGTAATAATCCCCCTTCAAAGAATGATAAAACGTAGCCAATAAATACAGGTTTTTGTCATCATAGGCCATCCTAATTTCTGTGCGCTCATTGGCTTTACCATCATCCATTGGCAAAACCATAAAAAAATCGGTAGCCACATCGGTATCCTGCCAAGCGGTATCGTCACCAATGCCATCGACAATAATAGGTGCCGAAACTTTCCGAATATTCAGACGGAACGCGTCGTTTATTTTCTGTGAAAAGCAGTTTTGAAAATTGAAGACTACTATAAGAAAGACGGTTATACGAATCATAAAATCGACACCTTGATGAAATGAAGGGGAAAACTACGAAAATGAATGACACTCACCTTAACAATCTTTAACAATAATTGTGTATTCACGCATACGATATGTTAGAAAAGATCGTTGTGTTGGTTGAAACTAACACGTATTCTATAACTAAACGCACTAAAACATAACTCATGAAATCTTGTTTCAAACTAATAGTATTATTTTTCTCCATAAGCCTCTTCATCTCTTGCGGCAACGCGGACGATGATGTTAATTTTGGTCTTAATACGGGCGGCGACCTCGGTGAGGGCGCACCGGTGGACGAATGTCTAGACCTCGGCGAAAATGAACTTGTTTTGTCCATTCAGGATCAGTACACCACCGAACCAGGAAAAGTGTCGGTATTCTTTAAAGTTTCTGATTTAGACGGAAAACCTGTTCCTGGACTCACAGCGGATGAATTTACTATCTATGAACAAGGTCAAAACGATGCTTGTTTCAATACCATATCAAAATCGGAAGCAAATTCACGAATCTCACCAAATTCTCAGATTTTCAGTAACAATACGCTATTGGTACTCGATTTGAGCGCCAGTGTACTAACTACGAGCTTAGAGGAACTGAAGACGGCTAGTGCCAGTTTTGTACAAAACGTAATGCCTGTGACCACAGATGAATCTTTTAAAATGGCTATTTATTGGTTCGATGGAGAAGATATCTTGCATGAATTGAATCCATTGACAGCGGATAAAGCTGAACTTACCGCGGCCATTGAAAGTATTACCGTAAATATTAGTGAAGATGTTTCAACGGATTTGTATGGCGCGGTCATCAGATCTACCGATATTGCCTCAGCACTTTTGGCACAGAGTACGGAAGGAGAAAAAATTGGTGCGGCATCGGTGGTCATATTTACCGACGGTACAGATCAAGCCTCTAGATATACTTTAGATGCAGCACAGAGGAAAGTAGATACCGCCAATCCGAATATATCTTTCTTTACGATAGGACTCGGAGGCGAGATAGATACCCAAGTATTGACGGATATCGGAAAGACATCAAGTGTGGTTGCAAATAACAAGGAAGAGCTCGAAACGACTTTCAATAATATATCGGAATTAGTATCCCGTCGTGCCAGTAGTTTTTACCTTTTCGAATATTGCAGTCCGAAACGTAGTGGAGACAATAATTTAGCCATACAAGTCAGAACAGATGGGGCTCAAGGTGCGGTACAGACCAAGTTTAACGCCAACGGATTTTCAGGTGGTTGTGAATAGGAACATTTTTAGTTGATTCAAAGAGTATAATTGGTTTAAAAGGAAGATGTAACTCATCTTCCTTTTTTTATGTCCTATAATCATAGTTTCACCATTGTGAAATTACCTGTTTCCACTAAAAAATTAATGCCTTTCTTATTACATAGAACTTTCCTATCAATAATCTGAGTTAACCGAAACCACCAAACTTAGCAGTGCTTTAACATCTTTTCGGGGGAAGTCACCCGTAAATCAGGGGAATCGATTTATCCATCAATACCGCAATGTTCCGCAATAATTGGGACCTCAGCGTGAAGAGCGCCACTTCTGTGGTTCAAATTCTTCAAGATAAATATAAGGTTGACCCTGCTAAAATGATTGCGGGGGGCCGAAGCAGCTATTTGCGTTTTAGTGGAAAACGACAACAAAGAATTAGGTCTAAAAAACGACGCACAAGAATTGTTATCATTACGAATTTAGATAAGTTTTTCGCTTTGTTGGAGGCAGAAGAGACACTTTAGTTGGTAGTGCTTAATTCAAAAAAATTAGATAAGACAAAGAAAGAACTTATACGGTTCTTCCTTTTTTTATGCGGTTCGACGAATAAGTATACTATGACAAGGGGATTTGATTCTCTTTGTTGTTAGTTAATCGAGAACCCCCAAGTTCTGAAAGAACACGACCTACATTCAATTAATTTCATGCTATGTGCTCATACACTAAAAATGAAAAAAATGGATGTTTATAAAACTATTATTCAAAACACTTCGCTTAACGGTATGCCGAAATGGTTTAAGGCCACATCCCTGTTACTGTTCGCAGCGATTATCAGTTTAATTTTCGCCGCCTATCTTTTATTGATTATGCAGGGCACTGAGCAGGTAATTCATTTCGGATATTGATGTTTTACCGATAAATCATTGCGTTACCGAATTTTGTTGCGCTTTGATTTACATCAATCAGAAATCCGTTGATTACGGCGTATTCGATTTTACCATTCTTCTCTAGCAAAAATGTCGGGTTGACGCCTACATCAATATTAAATTCAGGAACTTCATAATTTTTTCCTATGATATGGATGGGAAACGGTGAACTCAACATCTTCTTAGGGATATTTTCTATTCTAATGTAGGTATGACCTGATTTTAGAAGCGATTCGATTTTTAGCTTTCCCAAAACATCGACCGATTTCAAGGTCTCTGGATACACCTTGCCCGGCACTATAGTATAACCGGATGCATCTAAATTTTCGTATCCGTAGTACGTTGACAAATCTCCTTGATCAATGACACGGCTACTATACCAGAAACTAGCATGGTCTTCTTCATCTACTTCTAACCGGTTCATTCCAATATCAATACGATAGTTATTTCCAAGTAGTGGATAATTGGCCTTTTCAATTTTTAGGTCAAATAGCTTTCTATCGTTTTCGGGAATTTTTTCATATTCGTCTAATGCGATATCCTTGTAATTTCCCTTGGCGATGGTATAGATGGCTGACAGAATGGAAACATAATTTAGTTTTCGGATTTCCTGTTTTTCCACATCTTCAGAATAGCCTCCTGATTCGATTAATATGGCACTAGTGCCCCACTTCTGAATATTATCACCGAAAGCGCGTGGTTCAAAATCATCATTATACCGTCCAACTTGACCAGGAGCATATTTTTGGATAACTCCGTTCATAAAAACGATAACCTTCATTGCATCGGCACGAACATCGTTAATTTCTTTTTCATAATTATAGGCTGGTGCTAAATAGGATATGGTTGCCGGTTTTTCGGTACGTTCGGCATTATAATACGTACTCTGGTCGTGCAAATTGAAACCGAAATCGGCATCAAGACTGTCGCGTACCGATTTAAGGGTCTGGCTTTCGGGCGATTGCAAACGTAGCGCATCCCTGTTAATATCTATGCCCAAACGGTTTCTACGTTGGTAAACTTCTGCCCCATCAGGATTCAGCATAGGAAGAAAATGTAGGGTACAGCTTTTTAGGATATCTTGTTTTTCTTCCTCAAAATCTTCACTATCGAAAAAATTTAGGATATCGAAAATCGCCTGGGTTGCCGTCGGTTCATCACCGTGCATTTGTGACCATAAAAAAACATTGGTTTTTCCCGACCCAATACTGATTAAAGAAAGTTTTCTTCCTTCTATTGATTTACCGACCGTCTGTACTTTGAATTTCGGGTTTACTCGATACGCGTCGATGAGCGGTTGTAGTTCGTGGTATTTGAAACGTCGCTTATCAAGGCTAGTTTCTTGATAGGTTTTATAGGTACCATAAAGAGATTCAGTGATTTCTTTTCGGTGTTCTTGAATGCCGCTATCGGTATCCTGTTTCCGATTTTGTTTTAGCTTTCGGTTATCACGCTGCTTTTTTACTTGGGTGTCTGTGTCCTTTTGAGTGTTCGCGTGGTTGGTAGTTTGGGTGCCCTCTTGGGTTTGGGAGTAAGCTTGAGGGCAGCATAGAACAAATGTAAATGCCACCACAATGGAAAGTTTGAGGTTCATTCAGTTTTAAATTTTTCAGGAACTGGTTTAAAATTAAGGTTTTCGGTTGCGTTGCGGACTTTCTGCATAAAATCTATGCCAGGATCGGTTTTTATAGTGCGGTACCCGTCGTCTATTTCCAACCATAACGGGCTATTTTCGAAATTTGTGTATTCATAATGACCGATCAAATAGTCAATGTCGTATTTTTTCTTTAAATACTTCACCAAGGCTATATTTGCCTTCAGCTGGGCTTCGGTCAACGGCATTTCGTCCGTTCCGCCTACGTTCTCAACACCAATGGCGGAGTGGTTTAAACCTATCACGTGCCGCGCCATGGTCGTCTCTGGCATCAAGCGGTAGATCGTGCCGTCTTGATCTACCAGAAAATGAGAAGAAACGTTTAGAGCGCTGGCGTTCTTGATATCGGGTCGCCAACTTGGTAATCTGACATTTTCAAAGGCATCGAAAGAGCCTTCAAAAGTGGGAATAGCGGTCCAGTGCAGTACTATGATTTTTGGATCGATGTTAGGCTCATCTTGTTCTAGTCCATAATGGTCTTCAATATACTCCAAGGTTAAAACTTTTCGGGCCTCGTCGAAAATTATGGGCTTGTCTACGATGTTGATTTGCGGTTTGCATGCAACATGAAAAAGTAGAATTATAATCATTAATGAAATACATCTCATAGTTAGTTCGGGTTTTCGGTAGAATCTATTGGTGTTAGAAATTGGATTTCGAGTTCCTGAGTACCCCACTCCTTTGCTTTTTGGATGTCATTACCCATATAAATGTCAATTTTATTCCTCATACGCTGCGCCATTTTATCCTTTACTAAAAACACACCTTCGAGACCTTCAATTTTAACTTGGGTATTATGGTCGAGTCCGATCGGAATAAGATCACGTGAAACTGCAATAGCCTTCATTCCGGGCACAAGAGTATCGCTCCAAGCTGCTAAAGTTGGCAAGCCATCAGTTTGACCAACGGTGGAGTTGTAGGCAGAAACCTTTACCATCCTTGTTTTCCAGATGTACTCCTTTTCCTCGGCACAATCTATAAATACTAAAGGAAGAAGAACCAAAATGTACTTTATCCTATTCATGAAGCAAAGTTAAATTTGACCTAAGGACTACAATATCGGTATTTTTTTTATGCCTAATACAGCAATTTCTAAAGCCTTTTTTGGATACAATTAAATTTTAAGAAAGGATTGACTTATTTTTGAAACGAATTCCTCTAACCGAACACCATGAAATTCTTAACAAGATTGCTGCTGATTGTACTGCTTATTCTTGCAGTAGTTGCTTATTTCAACTATCCCAAACTTAATATTATTTCTGGTTATGCGTCAAAAAATATGGCGTCAACCGTTTTTCTTACCGATAGAAGTAAAGAATCCGTCACTTTGAACGATAACGATGTGCCCCTCATCAAACTAGCGGATGTTGAGGAAATGCCCGACGAAAAACAGGCCACAGCCTCAGTCTTTGGTTTGATGAAACGTAGGTCTATCTGCCGTGAGGGACTTGGCTGTACGCTGGTCAATGAGCAGTATGATCCGAATACCATAATTCCGAAACCACATCGAACCACTTTAACTAACGACCTGCCTTTCCCCTATGGTAATAACGGCACTAAGGATACAACTTTCGCCGAGGTAGACTATCAAAGGTTAGACAAGGCGGTTGCAGATGTCTTTGCCAATCCTGAAAGCCAAAAAACAAGAACGGTCCTGATTACCTACAAAAATGAGATTATCGCAGAAAATTATATTAAAGGGTTTAATAAAGAGACTCGTGTACTCGGTTGGAGTATGACAAAAAGTATATTGGGAACATTGTACGGCATTCTCGAATTTCGAGGTGACATTGACCTTGATGCAGTTGCGCCTGTAGACGAATGGGTAAAAGACGAGCGTAAAAATATAACTTTAAACCATCTGCTGCGTATGCAGAGCGGCCTCTCATGGGATGAGGACTATACCTCGATTTCCGATGTCACTAAAATGCTATTTCTAGATGCTGACATGACATTGGCACAGGCCAAAAATGCCGCCATAGCCGCTCCGGGAGAAGTTTGGAATTATTCGTCAGGCACCTCTAATCTTCTATCGGGAATTTTAAGAAAGCAATTTAAGACGCATCACGAATACCTTGATTTTCCGTATGTATCCCTCATAGATAAAATCGGAATGCATTCTATGCTTATAGAAACCGATATGGAAGGTAATTTCGTAGGCTCATCTTACGGATGGGCCAATACTAGGGATTGGGCTAAATTCGGAATACTACATTTAAACAAAGGTCTATGGAATGGCGAGCGCCTCTTTGACCAGCATTGGATTGATTATATTACTACACCTACAGCACATTCCGACGGTGATTATGGTGCCCACTTTTGGCTTAATGCCGGTGGAAAATATCCTGATGTACCCAGAGACATGTATTCTGTCAACGGATATCAAGGGCAGCGCGTGTTTATAATCCCCTCTAAAGAATTGGTAGTCGTAAGAACGGGATTGGCCGAAGAACCTGAATTCGACATCAATGGATTTCTGAGGGATGTTGTAGCGGCTATAAAGTAGTTGTTATCAACTTGTTGTTGTTCTAATTTATTTGCAGTTGACTTTAAGCTATTCCTTTATATCAATCATTACACTTACGCATTTTGCTCATCGAAATTTTACAAATGAAACAAAGCTTAAGTGCCAACTCATATCTAGATTAGCATCTGTTTAGTGGACCTAGACTATTTCACACCATTACTTTAACACGCTTCACCACAAAAAACTTCCTTCTTACAACAAAATTTTCGCTTAGAAATTTTTAAGATTTACATTTAGAATATAATAAAACAAACAAAAATTTCATTTTTCATATAGTGTTCTCGATAAAAGAGCCTTTCTTAACGGAGGGGCTCTTTTTAGTTTATAGCTTATCCTTATTTGTTTTTCAGCTATTTAAATTGTAAAGTTCCAAATTAACAGAATTTCGCCGGAGCTTTAAGGCAACCATTTATCTTCACCAAAATTAGGTTTTCGCTTTTCCAAAAAAGCATTCCGACCTTCTTTGGCTTCCTCTGTACCGTAGGCCAGGCGGGTGGCCTCCCCTGCAAACACTTGCTGCCCTACCATGCCATCGTCGGTTAGGTTCATGGCGAATTTCAACATTTTTATGGAAGTTGGCGATTTCCCCAAAACCTCTTGCGCCCATTGAAAAGCAGTATCCTCTAACTCTTCATGGGGAATGACGGCGTTAACCATACCCATTTCGTACGCTTCTTGAGCGGAATAATCTCTTCCCAAAAAGAAAATTTCACGGGCTTTTTTCTGGCCTACCATTTTCGCTAAATAGGCAGATCCATACCCGCCATCGAAACTGGTGACGTCGGCATCGGTCTGTTTGAAAATCGCATGTTCTTTACTGGCCAAGGTCATATCACAAACAACATGTAAAGAATGTCCGCCACCAACGGCCCAACCGGGTACCACGGCAATAACCACTTTGGGCATAAAACGAATCTGTCGCTGTACCTCAAGAATATTTAGGCGGTGTTGACCGTCTTCCCCAACGTAACCCTGCGCTCCCCTAGCCTTCTGGTCACCGCCACTACAAAACGCATATACGCCGTCTTTTGTCGATGGTCCTTCTGCAGAAAGTAGCACTACACCTATCGAAGTGTCCTCTTGTGCATCATAGAAGGCTTGATATAGTTCGCTTGTAGTTTTCGGCCGAAAGGCGTTACGTACATTGGGTCTGTTGAAGGCGATACGTGCCACACCGGCGCTTTTTTTATAGGTTATATCCTCAAATTCCTTGGCGATTTTCCAATCGGGTTTTTGCATAGTACCGAATTTTTTTTCTGAATTACAAAGTAACACATATTGATGGAATTACTAATACGTATCCCATCCACAAAACAAATTTCCGAATAGATTTGCAATGCATACAATATACGAGGTGGAAAACGTTACAATAAAAGCCATAATTATATAAGCCACTTTTAGTACCAAGAAATAGCGTTTTCAAGATTTTTCCATGAACAAAATAATAGCACGCTTTAGGGACAGTAAATTGCGTAGATTCATTAGAAAACATCAAAAGTACGCCCCTATACTTTTTTTTATTGGCGGTTTTATATTTGATACCTTGACACTGGGCCGCATTGACCGCACCTACGACCTTGTTGTACTTTGCCTGCATATGTCTTGTTTGACCCTCACCATATTTGCCTATAATCTTGCGGATGATGGCCGTTGGAACAATACACTACTTGAACGTTTTGAGGAATTTTTTCCCCTTGCCATCCAATTTTTCTTCGGGGGACTATCCAGTGCCTACGTTATTTATTTTTCCCGAAGTGTATCCTTATCCAAGACCGCAACTTTTTTTTTCATATTGATTGCTCTGCTTCTTGCCAATGAGTTTTTAAAAAAACGAATATCAAATAAATACCTGCAGTTCAGTGTTTATTTCTTTATCAGTTTCACGTTTTTTACATTCATGATTCCTGTCTTTGTTAAGGATATGGGATTAGAGATTTTTATCATTTCAGGCTTGGTCAGCTTGGGAAGTACACTGGTCTTACTATTACTTATATATTGGACAAGTCCTTCGACCCGTGCTGAAATACGGTTGCCTAAACTACTCGCAATCATTGCAACCATCTACACGTTCATCAATCTCATGTATTTTTTCAACCTTATTCCGCCAGTACCCCTGGCCTTGGATTATGGCATGGTGGCGCACCGAATCAGTATTAAAAATCATAAGTACATCGTTAGTTATGAAAAGCATGAGGATTACGTTTTTTGGCGTGACTACAGTAAACGGTTTCATTATACACCGGAAGAAAATGTTTATGTGTTCTCATCCGTGTTTGCACCGACTGATTTTAAACGGTCTATTATACACCGTTGGAAATGGTATAACGATAGTATGGAAAAATGGGAAAACGTAGAGGATATCGGTTTTGAAATTACCGGTGGTCGAGATGAAGGGTTTCGGGGCTACACCTATAAAAACAATGTAAAACCAGGTCAGTGGGAAGTAGATGTTGTTACTAATGAAGGATTGGTTTTAGGTGTCGTTACCTTTGAGATTGTTATGAGCGATTCTTTGACCGTAAAAAAATTAAAGGAAAAATTATTTTAAAAAAACGGCGCTAAACCAGAAACCTATTGTTATCGTATTCACAGGTGACTAGGAGTAGAAATTGATATGGTTTTGAGTTTAATACTACTTATTCTGATTCTTTGCCTCAATCCATTTGGCCATGTATTTCGTACTGGCCAAACTATGATGCATTACCATTGACCCGATAAAATTTTGATTCCGATGCGTTTGTAGATTGCTTTGGATTTCTGTAAGGGTATGGTCGAATTTTTGGCCTAGAAAACGTTTATCATATATACCGTTGATAAGAGCCACTGCCTTCAACTGGGCTTCCTGCCATTCTTTTTTGTTATATAATGATACGGCTGCCTTAGCAAAATCATCTGCGGTATTGGCGATTTTACCGCTCCACCCATACTTATGTTCCTGATGTACACCTTGCGTAGTAGTAGGATAAATCGATATCAAATCCATGCCCTCGGCACCAATGGATGTTGTAACAGTAGGCGTACCCGCTTGCATTGCATCGACCAACTTCCCTTTTATTCCTGCTCCGAAGCGCAGTGGAGCCAAACCGACTCTGGCTTTCTTTAGCACCTTTTCGGCATTTTCGGCCCATCCCATTATCCGGAAGCCTTGCTTAGGGTCGTCCATCTGCTGAACGTGTTGAGGAAGGTAAGCGCCGTAAATATGCAGATTGGCATCTGGAAGCTTTGCTTTAATACGTGGCCAAATCTCTTTTTTAAGCCACAATATGGCATCAACGTTCGGAGCATGTTTACCGTTACCGATACAAATGAAATCCTTTCGTTCTTCATAGGATGGATAAGTCCCGAATGTATTCTCCTCAATTGCATTTAGCATAAACGGAAGATGCAACAATTGGGCTGCATCGATTTTGAGAATATCGGTCAATAAATACATTTCATAGCTCGAAATAATAAGCGAAAGATCACAGCGATAAATACTGGCTATTTCCCGTTTGGTAGTATCGTTCGTAAGCCAATGCTCTGTCGTAAATGGGATGTTTTTTTTGAATAAAGTCTCCCTTGTTACGCGAAGGGAATGAAGATCTTCCGTATCCAATACCCTAAGCGCGCTGGGAGCGTATGCTGCTACCCGCCAACCGAACTGCTCCTCGGTCAAAAAACGGTCGAAGATTACGATTTGGGGTACCAATACCTTTATAAGGTCATCAAAACTGGCGTCGTTCAGTGCTATGTTTACTTTTTCAACACCAATAGCCTCCAAATTTAACGAAAGTGGCGTTTCGCTAGCCGTACTGGAAAAAATGACTCGGTAATTTCGCTCAAGGAAGTAGTGAAGCAACTGAACTATTCGATTACCGGCTGCGGTAGAGGCTGGCTCAGGCCAAGTGAAACCTATAAAAAGGATTGTTTTTTTCTGCACAGGTCCAACTGAAGAGTTTACATTGTATTCGAATATTGCAAATAAACTGATCGCATTAGGTTTTTGTCAAACCAAGATATCAGAAAGGCTACCCGCTGACTTGTGGATTACAGACCCCAAATAAAGAGACCGCTATTAAACGAATTCCTTCAGACCAATGCCTCTTTTAAAATGGTAACAGGATGAAGGGCCTTTCGTTTCGTACCATCGTAAATCTGATGTCGGCAACTTGTACCATTTGCTGAGATTATCGTGTCTTCTGCAGCTTTACGAATGGACGGAAAAAGTTTTAGCTCCCCTACCTGCATGCTCACGTCATAATGTTCCTTTTCATATCCGAAAGAACCAGCCATACCGCAACAGCCAGAAGCGATGATACTGACTGTATAATTCTCGGGCAAATTGAGCACATCGAAGGTTATTTTCTGATTGCTTAATGCTTTTTGATGACAATGATTATGAATCTTAACTGTTTTTGCTTCCTTGGTGAAATGCTCCTTTGTCAATTCCCCTTTTTGGATTTCTTGGGATAAAAATTCCTCTAATAAGAAGGAATTTAGGGCGATGGCGTTCGTCGTTTCCGGATTTTGCGAAAAACGTTTGTATTCATCTCGAAAAGTCAAAATGGCCGAAGGTTCCAATCCAATAACGGGATGACCTTGATCGGCAAAAGCCTTCAATTTAGGAATATGGGCTAAAGCCAGTTTTTTGGCTTGTTTTAAAAATCCTTTTGATAGGTAGGTACGGCCGCTTTCAGCGTAAAAAAGTTCCACTTCATAACCCAGTCGAGTTAATAGTTCAATAGCATCCTTACCCAACTCAATATCTAGATATCGTGTAAATTCATCTATGTACAAAACAACTTTATTTTTCGATACAGTTTGTTGCTTTTGAAAAACTTGAAGATACGTATCAAAATTAAAGCTGTAGACTTTTGGAAGACTTCGCTGAGGGGCAACGCCGGCTGATTTTTTTAAGAGACCGCTTAGCATATCAGAGTTGTAAACGGCATTGGTGAGTCCCGCAACTTTGCTACCCAAACGATTCAGCTTTGTGTTATAAGCAAAAAGTTTGCTTCGCAATGGATACCCATTGGCTTCTTGGTACTGGTATAAAAATTCCGCTTTTAGAGTCGCTACATCTACGTTACTCGGACATTCACTACCACAAGCCTTACAGCTAAGGCACAAATCGAAGACCTCTTTAAGCTCTTTTTGATCAAATCGGTTCTTTTCGTCTGAAACGGTTAAAAATTCCCGCAACGCGTTTGCCCGTCCTCGAGTAGTGTCTTTCTCGTTTCTGGTGGCGTGGTAGCTTGGGCACATGGCCCCGCTCATATGCTCAGTTTTTCGGCAATCACCGCTTCCGTTACACTTTTCTGCCGCTTTAAGAATCCCCTCGCTATCTGAAAAATCCAGTAGTGTCTTGATTTCAGGTTCGCGACGGTCGATTTCGTAGCGCAAAGATTCATCCATGGGATAGGCATCGACGATCTTACCGGGATTAAAAATGTTTTGCGGGTCGAAATAACTTTTGACACGCTTTAATAATTCGTAGTTCGCTTCACCGATCATCATGGGAATAAATTCAGCTCGAACAATGCCATCCCCGTGTTCACCGCTGAAAGAGCCCCGATATTTTTTGGTCAACTTAGCTACGTCTGTGGTAATTCCCCGAAACATACCTACATCGGCGGACTGCTTCAAATTCAATATGGGCCGTAAATGCAGCTCACCAGCTCCAGCATGGGCATAATACACGGCCTCTTGCCCATAGCCTTTCATAATTTCCGTGAACTCCGCTATGAAATCTTTCAAATCTTCAACGGCAACGGCCGTATCTTCGATACAGGCTACAGCTTTGCGGTCACCTACCATGTTTCCCAAAAGACCGAGTCCTGCTTTGCGTAATTCTATGGCCTTGTTGATGTCTATACCTGTTAAAACGGGATTGGCATAACTCAGTCCGGATAGTGCGATGGTAGATTGTAAAGCGGTCATTTGCCGCTCTAGGTCGGATTCGGTATCCGCCTTAATTTCCAACATTAAAAGTGCAGCCGGATCCCCCTCTACGAAAAAGCGGTTTTTTAACTGTTCACGGTTATTTTTGGTGCAATCTAGGATTGTACGGTCCATCATCTCGCAGGTATGGAGGCTATGCTTCATCACCGGGGCAACATCGCTGAGACAATCTTTCAAAGTGGTATAATGCGTAACTACCATAGCCGCAAGTTTTGGCGGTACATCATCCAATTGCAAGGTAATCTCTGTGGTAAAGGCTAGGGTACCCTCACTACCGCTCAGGAGCTTACACATGTTGAACTCCTCTTCCGAACTTCCAAAGATTGAATTTTGTAAAAGTTCGTCTAAGGCGTATCCGGTATTTCTTCGATGGATTTCCGGCTTGGGAAATTCTGAAGTTATCTCGCGCTGTATTTCTTTATCAGATAATTCGTTATAAATATTTCTGTAGATAGAAGATTCTACGGTTTTACCAGCAGTTTTATCCTCGAAACCGGTTTTGGAAATAGCTTTAAACTCCGCTTCGCTACCATCCGAAAGTATCGTTTTTAGGGAAACCACCTTATCCCGAGTCACTCCATACTGGATTGAGGTTGTGCCAGAAGAATTATTGCCCACCATGCCCCCGATCATACAGCGATTCGATGTAGAAGTGTTGGGACCAAAAAATAGTCCGTAGGGCGCTAGATATAGGTTGAGCTCATCGCGTATTACACCTGGCTGAACCGTAACCAGTTTTTTCTGTTCGTCGAGATGGATTATTTTTGTAAAATGTTTTGAAACATCGACTACGATTCCATCACCCACACATTGGCCCGCCAACGAGGTTCCTGCCGTACGAGGAATCAATCCAATCGAATGCTTTCCCGCAAAACGAACCAATTTTTGAATATCGGCCACTGATTCCGGAAAGGCAACGGCTATAGGCGTTTTACGATATACCGAGGCATCCGTGGCATATAAGGTTTTTGATAACGAATCGGCCGCCATCTGCCCTTGTAATGAGGCTCCGAGCTCTAGAAGTAAATTTTTATCCAACGAAAAGCAATTTTGATTACAAAAGTAAGTTTTTATGGTTGAAGGGATGCGGCAAACCTATATTTTTGAAGTCTCTTAACTGCAGTACACAATTTATTTAAACAAAATACAATGAAAATTTTTAGCTTGTTACTGGTCTTAGCTCTTTGTACTACATTTACGACTTTGAAAGCTCAGGAAATTTCCGATAATGCCATCGGATTGCGATTGGGGGACAGCGATGGTTTCGGGGCCGAAATTTCATATCAACGCTTGTTGGACCGTTATACTAGGGCGGAAATCAATCTAGGATATCGTGATAGTCGCGAACACGATGCCATAAAACTCACTGGTCTTTATCAGTGGGTACACGCCATTGACCGTGGTCTAAACTGGTACTACGGATTCGGTGCTGGTCTCGGTAGCGTTACATTTGAACCGATACCCAACCCGAACAATCCGAATATCATCGAAGATGTCGATGGCGGATTTTTTGCCCTCGTAGCTGGCGATGTTGGCATTGAATACAATTTTGATATTCCCGTTTTGGTCTCTTTGGATATTCGGCCGGAATACGGTGTGGTGGGTTTCTCCAACTTTGACAATCGTTTTAATTTCGATGTTGCGTTAGGGGTGCGTTATCAGTTTTAAAATAGTTGGGGGGTTTTTTTAGCCTAAACCTGTATATTTGTTTTAAAGGATGTTGCTAGAACATGGAAAGACTGAAAAAACGTTGGGGTATCGACTCTAACTTCCAGATTGTAATTATATGTATCGTTTTCGCAGTGACCGGTTCCGCTGCCGCTAAATTGGCGGCGCCACTGACGGAATTCATCGGATTGGCCAGGGAAAGCACGAGCCCTTGGCTTTTTTGGCCAGTACGAATCGCTTTAATTTTCCCTATATATCAGGTGCTGTTGGTTTTCTTCGGATGGCTTTTCGGCCAGTTTGCCTTCTTTTGGAACTTTGAAAAGAAAATGATAAATCGTTTGGGATTGGGCTTTTTGTTGAAATAATCAGGGTTTAAGCTCGTACCAATCCAAATTTTCTAGACCTTCTCTCCTGCCCTTGTTTTGTGGTGGATAATTCGTGACCAGGTAATCAACAATAATGTCTTCGTTATCACCTAGAGGCCAAAGGTTTTGGGTTTCTTGCATCCATCGGATGGTGGCGTGCCATCGCTCTGCATTCATCCGGTTTTGAATGACCAGTTTAGCGGAATGGCAGTTGGTGCAATTGTTTACGGTTTCCTGTAAACCCGGTGCGTCAATGAAACCGGTTCTAACGTGTATACCGTTCTCAATGCGATTTGGTTCTTCATCTTCAAATTTGGTATATTCTGTTCCATCTGCTTCGGGCTCCCCTTGTGCATCCCTGTTGATGTAGAAAATCAATATTCCAGAGACCAAGGCCAACGTACAGATGACTATCAGCAACCGGTACACCCGTCTTGAGTTTTTCCAAAAATTCCTGTTTTCAGACATAGTTACTCTATTTTTTCCCTATTGATGTCGCTTACGTTATTTTCACTGCAATCCGATGACATGCATTGTTCAAATACCCTTTCGGGTTCCAGCCCGGCAACAACATGGGCTGTGCCGTTCCATCAGCATCGGTTGCCCTTGCCCAAACTTCATAGTATCCTTTTTGCGGAAACTTAATTTCAGCTGAAAAATGCTGCCAAGCTAAACGATTGATCGGTTTCTCTATGGCACAATCCGTCCATGTAGCTCCAAAGTTAATGGAGTATTCCATTTTCTGAACATCAAGCTCTCCGGCCCAAGCGTGACCCTGAATGTTCAGTGATTCGCCATCTTTAAGTACCGCTCCAGATTTTGGATACGTAATCAAAGATTTTACGGGCATCGATTCGATGATACACATGTCTTCGTCCTTTACCTCTTCTCCAGGCGCAACAGGCTTACAGGGAACGCGATAGGAATCACCTCCCATTTTGGCTCCATCGTGTACTATATTGCGAATACTTATTCTATTTATCCACTTGCCTGACACGGATGCGGGCCATCCACCTGCTACTAATCGTAGGGGGAAACCATGTGCCAGGGGAATATCTTCGCCATTCATCTGAAACGCCAATAGGGTTTCATCCTGTAACGCCTTGGCCATTGGTGCACCGCGGGAAATGGGTTCCTTATCGGGATTTTGACTCAAGTGGATATCGGCAGCATGATAACCGATGTATACGGCATCCGGTTTAATGCCGACATCCTCTAGAATATCACGTAATCGAAATCCCGTCCATTCCGCACAGGAGATGGCACCTATCGTCCATTGATTTCCTTTGGCAGGAGGATCGAATTCGCTGCGACCGTTACCTCCGCATTCTAGGGTTAGTTGATACGTATAGGTCTTAAACTTCGATTTCAACTGCTGAATTGTATACGACTTCTGCTGGGCTGCGGACTCGCCGTCGATGGTAAGCGTCCACCCTGAAGCATCCAGATTTTCAGGAATTAATCCATTATTGCGAATGAACATGGCCGAGTTGGGGGTGACCTTATCATTCAACAAATGGGCTTGAGCTTCTATATTCCAAGGTTTATCGTTCAGAACAACCATCTCTTTGTTTTTGTCGAATAGCTTAAAGGGGTCGGGGTCTTGTAAACCGAGTGGCAGATAAGCATCGGGCATGGCTTTTGCGAATACAATATCGCTCCCCAAGAGGGCGCTCATAGAAGCCAAAGTAGCATTCTGAAAGAATTTACGTCTTTGCATTTTTAAGTGGGCATTAGATGATTCAAACTCCGTCGTAAATAAAAATTAAAGTTAACTATAAATAGGCGTATCGGATTAGGTTTCCTTTAATTTACCTTTTGCACACATTTCAAAATAGGACATAAAAAAAGCGCCGCTACCTAAATAGCGACGCTCCAAAACCTAAGCTGAAAAATGTTTATGATTTAATAAATAAACTTGCAATTGCTACTGCAGTATCGCCAGTAATGGTTTCATCATATGCTTCGGTGGAAGCATCAATGCTAAAAGGACTTCCATCGCCCAATGTGGTTACATCTACACCACCCTGAGTTATATTCTCCTCACCGTCATAAACGGCTTGGGTAGCTTCAGGCATACCAGCACCTCTTTCATTACCGGTAATCCATCCTTTCAATCCTCTTAATCTTCGAATCTCAGAAGCGTGTCTTGCCTCGACGGAGTGAATCTGTAGGGCAGCCGTTAAGAACGGGGTGCCTTGAAGATTGGTCGCTTGACCCTTGTACGCTCGTACACCAGTATCTTCAAAGGCTTGCGCCAAAGCTAGCAATTGAGCATAGGCAGTTTCTTTATCGGTACCGTTTTCTATAAACGGATCGAACATGCCACCTGCAGTGAAATCAAATTCTGGCTTTGCTACCGGCTCAACGCCAGCACCTTCTAGGCCTGCTATTAAGAAATCGACGTGTGCCGCTTCATGTTTAGCAATTTGCTCGTATACGATTCGCGGCCTACCATCAGGCAATACCGTACAGTTGATAGCAAGATTGTAAAACTCGTTTTCAAGATATTCTAAAGTCAACGCTAGTTGAAGCGCGTCAACGGCGGCGTTACCGGAATCCTGTGCGAAGATTTTTGCGGGCATGGCAGCAAGACCAAACGGAATGGCGGACATGACGGCTTTTTTTCCCAAAGAACCGAAAGTACCGAACATTTCACGTCTTGAAGACCTTTTAGCCACCAAGTTATCGGTAGTAAATTCATCTAAAAATTTTATAAGATTCATAATAGTATATTTTATAGTGTTAGTAGTCGTTTACGGTAAAAAATTTGCTGTGAATGCTGTTTTTACATAACCCAATCCAGCAACGGCGGCAAGCACCTGTGATGGATCTAAGGCACCGTCCAACGCATTGTCAACGCTTACTACATCGTCACCTGCAAAATCTGCGGAACCGGGATTGATTAGCGATCTAATAGCGGAGGCATGTCGTGCTTCAACAGAAACGATTTTACCGGCCAAAACTAGATACAATGGGTTCATTAGTAACCTTCCGGCACCGTTATAAGCGGTGACACCTGTATCTTCCAACGTTTTTGCAATATTTAAAACCTGGTCTCTACTTCCGAAATCTAAATCACCATAATCAAATTCTAGATCTGGCAATACCAAATCAGTGTTTCCTTCAACGGCTCCGGTAATGGCAGCCCTGAAAAATTCACGGTGGTTTACCTCATGGTTATACAAGTCTGTTAAGACTATTTTCTCTTCCTCGGAAATATTCGAGTAAAAGCCGTTTACAACCTTAGTGTAGAAATCGGCTTCCAATTGCTCTAATGCATAGGCATAGTTCAATACGCCCAAATCGCCTTCGCCTAAATCGAAAATCCCATTTTCAGGAGTCATATCATCGCCATCACCCGATATTGGCTTAGGCTGCACATCCGGCATTTGTGACATGTCATCTTTACTACAGGCTATCAGCAGGCCGGCACCGGCTACTGCCAATCCCCCCATTTTGAGAAACTGTCTCCTAGGATTTCCGGAGTTCCCGTTTGGTC
Source organism: Pricia antarctica (assembly GCA_011050085.1). GTDB lineage: Bacteria > Bacteroidota > Bacteroidia > Flavobacteriales > Flavobacteriaceae > Pricia > Pricia antarctica_A. Next base: position 41,585 of record DRGL01000076.1, read on the forward strand.
GAATGACCGTAATCTTCTGTTTTTTCATAATCATTAAGCTTTAGTTAATATTTCAGTTATACTCAGTTCTAGTTGCCTGCTGTACATTTGTATTAACGAAGTACAACTGGGCAGGGTTTTATAAATGGCCTCTTTTAACAGATAAATCTTAATTTTAACATATTTTAACACAAATATTGTATTTAATTGGATTTTTATTGTCAAAAAACTTCATTTCTACGATTTTTATGCTAAACGCTTAATCAAATACTAGGATTGAATACTGAAATTCACCCTATATCTTTGTAACACTAGTACATACTTTTAAGAAAATTGTGGGGACAGTATTTTAGCAGCATAACCCTTAGCGGAGTCTATACTACCTAAATGAATCGCGAAACGACGGGTTTAATCGATTATTTCAGGATTCTTGACGTTTTGGGGTAAATGGGAGGCTGGAAAAAATGTAAATCTTCAAGACAAAACCCTATTTAGATATATAGTTTTTAGGGTGATAAACACTCTTACTAAAATGGATTCCACCATAGGGAAAATCTGAATCCACATGAATTCCGTATCTTTTGAAACTACTTATTTCACAAAAAATGGTTGATATGAAAATGAAATTTCTTTTTTTACTAGTAACTACCTGCTTTATTTCCTGTGGAGACGATACTAACCTAAGTGCCGACGACACCGATAGCATGAACCAACCTGATGTTGTTGAAGAACTGACTTCAAACCCCCCAAGTGTTTTGGGAATGGACTATACAAAAAGTAAGTCTTCTGTAAATGATACCTATGCAGCTTTGAAAAGTGCTCTTGAGGCCAATCCAAATATTGGAATAGTTGCGGAGATGGATCATCAAGAGAATGCCGCTTCGGTAGATTTGAACTTAAACCCTACCAAAATTATTTTCTTTGGAAACCCGAACCTGGGAACACCCTTGATGCAGAAAAATCAATTGGCGGGACTAGATCTTCCCCAAAAAATAGTGGTGTATCAGAACGATGTGGAAGAAGTTTACGTAGCATTTAATAATACTACATACTTATCTACACGTCATGGTTTAGATAGTATCGGAACTTTACCAATGATTCAGGGTGCCCTGACCAACCTCAGCACCGGAGCTAGTCAGGATACCATCGTGGCAGCGGTAAATAGTATTGCAAATTTAGAAGAGGGCATCATCGTTAAGACCATCAATGGTAGCTGTGATGAAGCCTATAGCCGACTGCGCGCCGCTATTGCAAACAATCCCGCCCTGAAAATTATAGCGGAACTTGATCACCAAGTGAACGCTGCCAGCGTTGATTTAAAACTCAATCCAACACGTATCATTATCTTTGGCAACCCAAATTTAGGCACTCCACTGATGCAAAATACCCAAACCACAGCCTTGGACCTGCCGCAAAAAATGCTGGTATGGACCGACGATGATGGCATAGCTCATGTAGCTTATAACGACCCCACTTTTTTGGCGAAACGTCATGGTATAACTGAAAACGAAGAAGTGCTTACTACAATTGCGAATGCTTTGGATAAATTGTCCGATGTCGCCGTTGGTGAAGAATAAATTTGTAAGCGGATGAAAATCCTCTTACCCCAAAAAATTAGAATTAGCATAAAAAGCCCATTGTTCAAAAAAACTTTGAACAATGGGCTTTTTAAGTATGATGAGGGCGTATTAAATAATTAAGATTCTACTTCAATACTCTCATTTTTCGAATCCCTTTTGAAAATGTATGTGTATACCCACATCAGCGTAAAGGTGGGAATTACATCTAAACCAGGAACGATTTCTTCAATAAATGTGATAATACCTGCGCCTTGTCCCATCTTGCCCTTATACATTCGTGTCATAAGCCATCCGGCAACAGGAGCCCATAAAATATCCGAAAATTCCCCAATAAAAGGGATGGTATAGGAAAGCATTCCAATCCCATCGAATACTAGGCCCAAAAATAATTTTTTGTACTTGTCTTCATTTGATCTTTCCATGAAAAAATATAAAAATTTACATGGCTAAAGCAATATAAGTGCCAAATTCATTCATGGCAGGATAGCTTATTACTCTACGTAGGCATAATCAAAAGAATATAAAAAAGAAGAGCGCTTAATCCGGTCGTTTAAATTTAAGACTTGCCTTCGAAATGTTTCCAACTATGATAAATCTGAACTTATTAGTTTTAAGAATTCATTACGGGTTTCTATTTTTTCAAACTGGCCCCTAAAGCCTGAAGTAGTCGTTACCGAATTTTGCTTTTGAACCCCGCGCATCATCATACACATATGCGATGCTTCAATGACCACCGCAACACCTTTCGGTTTAAGCGTAGTATTGATGCATTCTAAAATATCATGGGTCAAACGTTCTTGTACTTGCAATCTGCGGGCAAATACATCGACCACCCTGGGAATTTTGCTCAAACCAACAATATGACCGTTAGGAATATAGGCTACGTGGGCTTTACCAAAAAAAGGTAACATGTGATGCTCACATAGGGAGTAAAGTTCTATATCCTTAATGATAACCATGTCATCATAACTTTCTGAGAACATAGCACCGTTTAAAATCTCAACCGCATCCTGTTGGTAGCCTTGAGTGAGAAACATCATCGCTTTTGCGGCTCGTTCAGGAGTTTTGAGCAACCCCTCACGATTTACGTCCTCGCCAAGTTCATTGATGATTTTCGAATAACTTTCCTTTACGTCGTTGGCAATTTCAATATTGTATTCTTCAAGATTTCTATATGGGGACATATGTTTAATTATTTTGTTTATTGTTTTCTTGTTATACTTAAACAAAAATACGGATTTAATCCGTAGGCACAAGATAATGTTTTCGAATAGAACTGTACCGCATACTATCATTTTCACTGTATTGTTTTTAGTATTTTTGAAGTTCAATAGTGAGACGCGCATGCTCGAATCGAAAACAATGATACAAGCCAAAAATATTCAAAAGTTTTACGGAGACCTGCAAGTACTTAAAGGTGTAGATCTACACATTAAAGCCAAGGAAGTTGTCTCAATCGTAGGCACCTCAGGGGCAGGTAAAACGACCTTATTACAGATACTTGGCACTTTAGACGGGCCTTCAAATAGTAAAGAAAGTGAACTATTGATAAATGGCGTTGACACAAATACGCTATCTGATAAAGATCTCGCCCGTTTTAGAAACGAGCATGTCGGATTTATCTTTCAGTTCCACCAACTTTTACCCGAGTTTACAGCCCTTGAAAACGTATGTATTCCAGCATTTATCAAGAACACGCCAAAACCCAAAGCGGAGGCTAAGGCAAAGGAGCTCCTTGAGTTTTTGGGACTTTCAAAACGTTACAATCATAAACCTAACGAACTTTCCGGAGGAGAGCAACAACGGGTAGCCGTCGCTCGCGCCTTGGTTAATGACCCTTCAATTATCTTTGCCGACGAGCCAAGCGGTAATCTAGATTCCGAAAGTGCAGATAATCTGCATCGATTATTTTTTGACCTTCGAGATCGTTTCGGCCAGACTTTTGTAATCGTAACCCACAACGAGCAATTGGCCGATATGGCAGATCGGAAGCTAACCATGGTCGACGGCATGATCGTTACAAAAGATGTGGTAGTTTGAAGATGACCAAAACCGAACTCAAGGAATTTCTGGACAGCAAAGTCCTGCAATACGAGCATCCAATTTTTTTGGAAAGCGACCCTCTACAGATTCCACATCGTTTTTCTATCAAGGAAGATATTGAAATTAGCGCTTTTTTAACGGCGACCATAGCTTGGGGAAATCGAAAGAGCATCATTACTAACGCGACCCGACTGATGGAGCTCATGGACAATGCACCACACGAATTTGTGCTGCAGCATCAAGAATCAGATCTAGAAAGACTTTCCGATTTTGTACATCGTACGTTCAATGGAAAAGATGCATCCTATTTTATTTCAAGTTTACAAAATATCTATAAAAATCATGGAGGGCTCGAAACCGTTTTCGCTAAAGATGATAAAGACAACTTTCTACAATCGTCTATATCCTCATTCAAAAAAACATTTTTCGAACTGCCCCACCCCATCCGTACCCAAAAACATGTAAGTGACCCACTAAAAGGTTCCGCAGCCAAACGCATTAATATGTTTTTACGATGGATGGTTCGCCCTAATAAAACGGGCGTTGATTTTGGACTCTGGGAAAGTATTGGCACCGAACGCCTATCCTGTCCCCTTGACGTACATTCCGGAAACGTAGCTCGAAAATTAAAACTGCTCAAACGGAAGCAAAATGACGCCAAAGCGCTTGCCGAGCTTGATGAAAATCTGCGTAGGCTAGACTCGGTCGACCCGGTAAAATATGATTTTGCTCTCTTTGGATTAGGGGTATTCGAAAAATTCTAATTAATAATCCCACAAATGGCATCCATTCACAAGCCGTTTAATAAGCTTACAAGTACCCACATCCGTCAACTTTTTTTTACATATTTTTAGTATCTACCTTAATTATACCCACCATGAACAAACTATTTCTTGGCATCCTTCTCTTGAACTGCTTTCAATTTTCGCTAAGCGCCCAGGAAAAGGAAACAGCAAAGGCTGAAACAACGAAGCATTCAGCTCATGAGCGCAAAATACCCATAGATACCTCGGTAACTACGCAGCATAGCGTTACCATTAACGGAACCCCAATCGATTACACCGCCACTACAGGTATGCAACCCGTTTGGGATGAAAGTGGGCAACCGACCGCTTCGCTTCAGTATACCTATTACACAAGAAATAATGTAAAAGACCGTGCGGCAAGACCCTTGTTAATTTCTTTTAACGGTGGGCCTGGTTCCGCTTCGGTCTGGATGCATTTGGCCTACACCGGACCGCGAATCCTAAAAATCGACGATGAAGGTTACCCCGTACAACCGTATGGAATAAAGGACAATCCGTTTTCGGTATTGGATGTTACCGATATTGTATATGTAAACCCTGCCAACACCGGTTATTCGAGAACTATTCCCGAGCAATTGGAAGTAAAGGACCGCAAGAAATTTTTCGGAATAAATGCGGATATCAAGTATTTGGCCGAATGGCTGAATACGTTCGTTACACGTAACAACCGTTGGCAATCACCTAAATATATTGTAGGCGAAAGTTATGGGGGTACTCGCGTGATGGGCCTGTCACTAGCCTTACAAGACCAACAATGGATGTATCTGAACGGTGTTATCATGGTCTCCCCGGCCGATTATAAAGTTATTCGAGTTGGTGGTCCGGTTTCCGATGCACTCAACCTTCCCTACTTCACCGCTGCAGCTTGGTATCACAAAGCACTTCCTGACGAGCTCCAAAGCAAGGATTTACTGGATATTCTTCCCGAATCAGAAGACTATACGCTTAACACTTTAATTCCAGCCTTGGCGAAAGGTTGGCATATTAAAGATTCCGATAGGGATGCGGTTGCCGAAAAAATGGCTTATTATTCCGGCTTGTCAAAAACCGAAATCCTAAATCAAAACCTTGTCATATCCACTTCTTATTTCTGGAAAAATCTTCTGAAAGATAAGGGCGCGTTTACCCTCGGAAGACTTGATAGTAGATATTTGGGCTTCGATCGTCAAGTATCAGGTATGGAAACGGATTATAATCCCGAACTCACCTCTTGGCTGCATTCCTTCACCCCTGCCATAAATTATTATTTACAGGAAGAGCTGAATTTCAAAACCGATATTAAATACAACATGTTCGGTCCGGTACATCCTTGGGATAACGAAAACGATACCACTCGCGACGATTTGCGACTGGCAATGGCCCAAAACCCTTATTTGAATGTGTTAGTGCAAAGCGGCTATTTTGATGGTGCAACCACCTATTTCAATGCAAAATACACCATGTGGCAGGTCGATCCCAGCGGTCGAATGAAAGACCGTTTTGAGTTTAAGGGCTACCGCAGTGGACACATGATGTATTTAAGACGTGAGGATCTAAAAGTTGCAAACGATGATATTCGGGCGTTTATCGAAAGGACGTTAGCGAAAGGCAAAAGTGCGAAGTATTAAATTGAATTCGCGAACGGAATGCTATTTGGTATTCTTTTTTAGGTAGTTCCTGTAATTTGGATTACGGATTTAAGAACAGTATAAATTTCAAAACCTGCGACAGTCCGCAAAAATGTTTTAATCGAAGAAAGATTTCACCAAAGATATTGTATACATCCATGAAGTATGAAACAACAATTGGGAATATGTTATTTAAAATCGGATTTCCTTATAAAGTGAAGTTGTTTTAAAGCTTAGAGATTTGGACTGCCAACAAAAAGCTTGGAAGTATTCATTAAGTTTTATCATTGCGCTGTAGCGCATAAACTTACCTTGGGTCGGCCATAATTTGGGTATCTTTATCAAGACTTACAATTTCCGGAATAGACCTTTGAATATATAGGCCTGTCGGGCTGGTGCAAAGCTGAATGCAAACCAATTGCTTCAGGTTGACTCTGTCAAGCACATCATATAACACTCCATAACTATGCAGATAAAGACCGTACTAAAAACATTGTTGATAATACATACCGCGCTTTGCGCAGGCCTACTGCTTTTTGCCATTTTCGCTTATAATATGAATAGATCGTTCACGGCACAGATGAATCAAAAAGATATCTTTATCTATATCGTACCCATCATAGCTGCGGGTGGCTATTTTCTAAGTCAGTTAGTATATAAAAAGCGATTACTTACTATTACCCAGGAAGAAAAATTATCAATAAAACTTGGAAAATATCAGGTGGCTGCAATACTAAAATATGCAATTATCGAAGCACCTGGTATTTTGGCACTGCTTGCTTATTTTTGGAGTGGAAATGCTTTATATTTGGTTATCGCCATTGCCTTAATTATTTATCTATTCGCACAGAGACCGACTGTGGATAAAATAATAAAGGAATTGCCGCTGACTCACGAAGAGCAAAAAACATTCTCGAAATAATTCTCGGACTAGCGCTCTTGACTAAAATCCATATGGATTACAATTGAGTTTTGGCCTTGCGGGAAAAATTTCATATAAGGAGGATAGATTGATTTAAAACTTGGCATTATAGCATTCTTAAAGAATACTTACAAAAACTGAATCAGGCTTTCTTATTTCATAAAAATAATAGACACTAATGAAAAACTTAAAATCCGCTTTACTATCATTTTTAATTGGAATCAGTATGGTAGAAGGGATCTATGGACAAGATTGGCCCAATCTTAAACAATTTGAGGAAGCCAACCAGAAATTATCAGCACCGGCAGCCGATGAAGATCGTGTGGTTTTTATGGGTAATTCCATTACGATAGGTTGGTTGAACAACAGACCCGAGTTTTTCGAGGGAAAACCATATATCAACCGAGGCATAAGCGGCCAAACTACTCCCCAAATGTTAATCCGGTTCCGTCAAGACGTAGTTGACTTACAGCCAAAAGTAGTCGTAATTCTGGCCGGCACGAATGACATTGCCGGCAATACAGGTCCATCGACCATAGAAATGATTGTAGACAATATTAGTTCAATGGCCGAAATCGCAAAAGCAAACCATATTAAGGTTATACTCTCCTCTACCCTGCCCGCCTTTGATTACCCATGGAAGCCTGGCTTAGAACCAGCCGATAAAATTATAGCGCTCAACAAAATGCTTGAAGCCTATGCCAAGGAAAATGGACATATCTATCTTGATTATTTTTCCGCCATGGCCGATGACCGCAACGGACTACCTAAAAAATATGCGGAAGATGAGGTGCATCCTACAGTTGAAGGGTATAAAGTCATGGAACCTTTAGTGGAAAAAGCTATAGAGGAGGCTTTGAATGAATAGTCCGGTTCAGCACTTCAGCCTTTAAAATTGGCTTGAAAAATTAAGGATAGGAAATCACTCTTATTAATCTCATGACCAAGGTATTACTTCATTTCTTTTTCGTGACTAAGTGCTGTATTTTGTGAATAAGTGCCCAAACCCCATTCGAGATAACGAGGTTATGCATCAAAGCACCATAAAAGGCAATGTTGACCGTTTCGTCACTTTATGGATAAGGAATTAGCGCCCATGGGAATCAATACGTTGGTACTACGGGTAGATTATAATCATGCCTATACCTCGAGACCAGAATTCTGCGACGAAAATCCGCTACCGGAATCCGATGTTAAGAAGCTTATACAACAGCTTAAAAACATCAGATACGACTGATACTTCAGGTCAACCTTTAGGGGCACCAGAGCTTGCATTCCAGCCTCTCGAAATTGTTGGAATTCTACCCTGAATTAGATGAGACACCAGAGGTCGAACTTCCGGAAAATTATGAATGACCACACTATGACGGACTCTATTGTAAAAGCTACTGCCCTCTACATCCCGAAGTGCTTGAAGTGGTATTTGATTTGGTAGCTGAGATAATGGCCGTTTTCGAGGCGGATGCATTTCACGCGGGTATTCGCGAGGTATTTCATATCGCCGTCGATAACTTCACGCAATGCAAAGGGCGAGATCCGGCCGCCTTGTTTGCCGGAGAAGTTATTAAAATCAATGCCCATCTAGCCGAAAAGAATACTAAACTTTGGATGTGGGGCGATCGTTTAATCGAGGGCAATGATTCAGGAAAAGGTACGTGAAAGACCAGTATGAACTATAAGGCCCGATTCATTGACCTCATTCCTAAATCGGTCGTTATATGCGATTGGCATTATGAAAAGGCGTATCCTACCCCTGCCTATTTTGCTATTAAAGGTTTCGATGGAATCGCCTGCCCTTAGCGTAATCCTGAAGTAGCCGCCGCCCAAGTGAAAAAGATACGGGGATTTATTCGAAATTCTACCCCGGAAATGAAAGAGTGATAATTGGGTACAATGCATACGGTACGGTCCTCTGCAGAAGATTTTATGGATGAATATTACGACGAAAAACCAAGCGATGAGAATGGGAATCAAGTGGACAGCTTGAAAGCTATGGTTGATGGCATTAAAAATACAGGACCTATAGCTTCGGAAAAATAGAGGTAAGTCGTACAAATTGATAACCTACTGGAATACTATTTAAAAAATTTATTTCTAACTTCGAAATTGATAAGCATGCCTCCTCCATTATCATTGAAGCATGTGTCCATCACTGATTAAAACCAAATGACTTCCCCACCAAACCCTATTAAAAACAGCGATGCCCAAAACCGGGATGCTATTGAGAAATGGGATACTATTGTGATCGGTTCTGGGGCCGGTGGTTTAGCAGCTGCTATTTGCTTGGCACGCGCAGGTCAAAAAGTTTTGGTTCTTGAACAGCACGATGTGCCAGGAGGCTGGTGCCATAGCTTCTACCTCAACGGTCATCGGTTCACCCCTGGCGTGCACTACGTCGGCCTTTTGGGAGAAGGCGAGTCAACCAGTAATTTGTACCGTGGTTTGGGTATTGCGAATGACTTGGTTTTTTTTCGAATGAATCCTGATGCATATGAACATGTTCGTATAGGAGCGGAACGCTTTGATTATCCTGCGGACTTTGATTCACTGGTCACTCGTTTGTCGGACCGTTTTCCCAAGGAAAAAAAACATATCCGAAAATATCTTGAGCTGACCCGAAAAGTCAGTCGAGAACTGTATTCGATGCCCTATATTAAAGGTTTTTGGCAAAAAATCACTTTACCCTATCGTACAAGACACTTCGGTAAGTACGGACTTTTCAGCTTAAAGCGTGTCATTGGCTGGCACATCAAAAACCCGTTGTTAAAAAATATTTTAAATGTACAGTGTGGCGATCATGGTGTAACGCCTTCCAAGGTTCCATTCGTTTTACACAGCGCGCTGATGTACCATTATTATGAAGGCGGCTATTATCCTATGGGTGGTGGGGGTGCCTTGATAAAGGCCATGACTAATACTTTAAAAAAACATAGCGGTGAAATACGCACCCGTACTGCAGTTCGAAACATTGTTATTGAGGACAACCAAAGAAAACGTGCGGTCGGAGTTACCCTTGATAACGGACAGGAAATCTTTGCAGACCGGATTGTATCGAACGCAGATGTAGGTATAACATATAATACCTTGATAGGTCGCGAAAAACTTAGCTCAAAATTGCAAAAGAAACTTAGCAACACCAAGTACTCCTGTACCTCGCTAATGCTTTTTTTAA